>JBKCJG010000047.1:0-67719 GCA_046301895.1 Flavobacteriia bacterium | reverse complement strand
AAGGTGAGAAACTTGAAATTTATAATCCAAAACACATTTTCGAAGCTTCGACTTTTTTAAAAATAGTTAATTCCGACAGGATTAAATTGACTTGGTTTTATTATGGAAAAACTCAAGCAAAAGAGAATCAGTATTACCTTGACTATGAACTGAACGACAAAAAAATTTCGACAGAAACAAACGTTGATTGGTACAAACCTATTTTTGACGTTTCATTGGGAGAACCCTCATTAATGATTTATGGATGAAAAAAGAAATAAAAACGTGTGGTAACAGCCGTCTGGCGCCAACCTTCCAATCATACTTCGAAACAAAGATAAATTTGAAAGAAAAACTTTAACTTCGGAACAACGATTTATTTACAGAGTCGGCCGAGCGCCCAGGCACAAACCGTTAACGGCAATTTAAACATGACTAGAAAAGCAATAATGATAGGTTCCCCAGGGCCGAAGAATTCTGTTAATTATTTGAAGGGTGTTGATGCCGACTTACATCACTTTGTAAGTTTTTTAAAATCACCTATTGGTGGTTCTTGGGAGGATAATGAAATTGCAGGACTGTTTAAATGTCCATCTGAAAATTTGATTGAACTATTCCATAGCTTATATGTCGATTTCTTACTTGTATATTTTTCCGGCCATGGACATCAAGACTTCACAGAAACGAATATTGCAATAAACGACTCCGAATCAATTTCTATTTCTCAACTAATTTCCTTGATCAATGCACCCCAAGCGCTTATAATTATTGATACTTGCAGAAAATTCTTAGTTAAAGAATACTCAAGTTTCTCAGGTCCTGAATATTTATCCTTTAAATCAACTTTAAATCAATCAAATTCTAGAGAAAAATACATGCAAATACTTTCTGAAAGTACAAATGGTATTTCTATAGCTTATGCTTGCTCTGTTGGAGAAATAAGTAATGATACAGAATTAGGAGGCGACTATACTTATTCATTGCTAAAAACATCTTTGGAATGGTATGAGAACCAAAATAATGAAAGCGCATTATCTATAAATGGTGCTAATGATTTGGCTCATCAGTATTTGAAATTCAAATCAAATCTTGATCAGAATCCAAAAATTGTAGCGACAAATGATAAAGATGAAAACTTGAATTTCCCATTTGCAATAAAATTAAACAGCCTTTAACAGCGTGTAAGCAATAGTGCCTTGCCGCAGGCGCAACACAAGGCAACAGCGCCTACGCGCAAACAGGTAGCACCAATATTATGACGAAACTACAATACATAATCAGCATCTTGACATTTACGACACTTTGTTCGTGCAACAACGCATCGACAAACAAAACTGTGGCAACTCAAAACGACAGTATTGTAAGTGACACAGTAAATATCCCTAATCAAACAAGTAACGAAGCGACATTTACAAATGACGAAGAAGAAGTTGACACAATAACAACCATAAAATTTGATGAGCTTTCAGTTTCTATTAATCGTTTAATCATTTATGACGAGGACAAGAAAATTGACCAAATTCAAAAAGATACAGTTGAAATCTATGCTGAACTTGGAGAGACAATAGAAGGTCAACTTATTTCTATTTCAAGCGACCAACTCACTGGCTTGACAGTTGAGCAACGCTGCGAAACGAGTGTGACAATTATGAATGAAGGTCCACATTGTGACTTAACCGACTGGAAACATTTTTATTCAGACTGGAAACGATTGAAAGCAAATAATTCTGGACAATTTATCTGTGACAAATATTCTGAAAAAGAGTATGAAAAATTCCCGAAAATATCAATTGACGACTTAAAACAAAAAGTAAAAGACCAATGCGGAGATGAATGGCTAAAACTTGTAGAAAAGGTAAAAACGCCAACAGAATATCCAAGTGGAGTTGGTATCAGTCGTTATTATTTAAAAGTGACAGGACAACGAAAGGACAATGGGCAAACCGTGACGAAATTTATAATTATTGAAACACCAATGGGATGCTAACGGACGAAAGAAATACTGGTGCTAACAGGCTTTAGTTTTATCTTCGGTAAAACGATCTTGTCAAAAGTGGGCCGTGTGAGTGTATGCGGAACGTTAAATCTCAAACTATGACAGGAAAAATTGAAACGCGAAAATACTTCTGAATAGAAAATATGACTTTTACAAAAACAAAATATTTATTCTTTACCGGTAAAGGGGGAGTAGGAAAAACTTCACTTGCTTGTGCAACCGCGGTTGAAATGGCAGACTCAGGCAAAGTTGTGTTGTTGGTTAGTACTGACCCCGCATCTAACCTGAAGGATGTATTAGAAAGTCAAGTAGATGAAAATATCATCCCAATACAGAGAATTAACAATCTTTTTGCCATCAATATTGATCCTGAAAATTCAGCCGAAGAATATCGTAATAGAGTAACTAGCTCTTTAGAGGGAATTTCTTCAAAAGAAGAAATAAAGAAAATACGAGAAGACCTTTCAGGGGCATGTACAACTGAAATCGCATCGTTTGATGAGTTTTCCCGTTTTGTATCAGGAGAAACGGAAGGGTCAAAATTTGATGTAATCATTTTCGACACGGCACCAACAGGACACACCTTGCGACTTCTTGAACTACCTGCTGCCTGGTCAAGTTTTACAGATGAGAATCCTGATGGCGCTTCCTGCCTTGGACCTACT
Source organism: Flavobacteriia bacterium (assembly GCA_046301895.1). Classification (GTDB taxonomy): domain Bacteria; phylum Bacteroidota; class Bacteroidia; order Flavobacteriales_D; family Crocinitomicaceae; genus M0103. The sequence continues at coordinate 65,079 of JBKCJG010000047.1, read as the reverse complement.
TCCGCTCTCAAAAGTGGTAAAGAAAGATATCACACCGTGGTAAACAGGCTAAGAGATCCTGCATTGACTAGTTTTTATATCGTAGCAAGGGCAGATAAAGCTTCATTAAAAGAAGCTTCGAGAACGAGCAAAGAATTGAAAGAACTGGGAATGAGCAATCAATTATTGTACATCAATGGTGTTTTCAAAGCAATAGACAAAAAAGACTTGCTTGCTCAAAAAATAGAAGCGATGGGCAATGAGCAACTCAATTCTATTCCGGACAATTTGAAAGCCTTGCCGTTAACGACTTTTCCCCTCTTACCATACAATGTCTTGGGAATTGAAAAACTTCGTTCATTGTTTAACATTGACCTTCAAAAATCTATTTCAGAAAACAATTTACCAAAATCGGAACTGCCTGCTCAATTATTAATGGGCATAGAAAAACTCGCTGATGAGCTCTGCGCAAATCAACAAAACGGACTTATCATGACAATGGGCAAAGGAGGCGTTGGTAAAACTATTGCTGCTACTGCCATTGCGGTTTTACTTGCTGAAAAAGGCTTTGAGGTGCTTTTAACAACTACCGACCCCGCTGCACATATTCAGGATTTCATAGAACAATTAGGTGAACTTCCCTCTACCTTGACAGTAGAACGCATAGATCCCAAAGTGGAAACACAGCGGTATATAGAAAAAATTTTAGAACATAAAGGGAAAGGGAAATCCGATGAAGATAAAAAGCTAATTCTCGAAGATTTAAAGTCTCCCTGTACAGAAGAAGTTGCTGTTTTTCACGCATTCTCCAAAGCAATCAGTATGGCTAAAAGAAAATTTGTAGTAATGGACACAGCACCCACAGGTCATACACTTTTGTTATTGGATACAGCTGGAAGTTATCACCGTGACATTATGAGAAACAATATGAATTCAGGGCGACTCAGAACTCCTTATATGGCTTTGCAAGACCAGACATTATCAAAAATAATTTTAGTTTCCTTACCTGAAACAACCCCTATGCGCGAAGCAGGTGACTTACAAAATGATTTGAAAAGAGCTGGGATTAAACCATATGCCTGGTTAATAAACCAAAGTCTATCAATGCTTGCAGGAATTTCAGATCCTTTACTAAAAAGTCGTGCAAGTGCGGAAACTCAAGTTATTGATACTATAAAAGGAACGTATTCCGAACGGACATTTGGCATTCCGTTCATTGCTGAAAAAAAACTGCTTCCTGCACTATTAGAAAGACATCACAACCAATTACCGATTTGAAATGAGAGCAGAAGGGCAAAGTTGTAACAGTAATTCCAAGCGCGTTACTTCGAATTTTTATCATTAGAAAAGTCCTTGAGCAAAAGTCCATGTTCTGAAAGAATCCAACTATTTACTTTAAAATAAATCACAAGTTTTAATCTAATTTTACCACGATAAATAGGCAGGCTATTGAAACATTAAGGAAGTTAATTTGTTTTAAAATAAGTGGGCAATAATGTAATCGTATCCGTTCAGGGACTTTCCAAAAAGTTCGGAACCTTTGAAGCAGTTAAAGACGTTTCGTTTTCAGTCAATCGCGGAGATGTTTTTGGTTTTCTAGGACCAAATGGCGCCGGAAAGAGTACTACAATACGTTGTTTGCTTTCATTAATAAAACCAGATCAGGGAAACATTAATCTATTCGGAAAAACATTTAGCACGAACCGGCGGGAAATACTTTCCAATATCGGCAGTATCATCGAAAAACCTGATTTTTATCGCTATCTGTCAGCGGAAAAGAACCTCGAAATTTTCGCCCGTATCTCTGGGGCAGATGTTTCAAAAAGAGAGATCGCTGAAATGCTGGATTTTGTTGGATTGGGTGAAAGAGGAAAAGACAAAGTAAAAGGATTCTCACACGGAATGAAACAACGGTTAGGAATCGCTCAGACATTATTGCACAAGCCTGACCTCATTATTCTGGATGAACCAACTACGGGATTGGATCCACAAGGCATCGTCGAAGTCAGAAATCTTATCCTCCGTCTTAAGCACGAACAAAACAAAACAATCATACTGTCCTCTCACCAGCTGGCAGAAATAGAATTGATCTCCAATCGGATGGTCATTATCAATCAGGGAAAAACAATTGTTGAAGGAAGGGTGGATGAATTACTGAATACAAAAGAACTCGTCGTTAGCTTTGACGTAGACCGTCTGCCAGAAGCAAAAGACTTGATTCATCGTGCCTACCCTACTGCGCAGATTTGCGCTATTTCTTCAAAGGAATTAGAGATTACTCTGGAAGAAAAACAAATCGCAATAGTGAATAAACTTTTAGTAGAACACGGTATAAATGTCAATGCAATCGAACCCAAACGAAAATTAGAAGATTACTTTTTAAAAACGATCCGGTCTTGAATATGCTTCTGAAAAACACATATAACGAATTCATCAAGATTCTTTCCAAGCCGAGAAGCTACTTGGGTATTGGTGCATTGACCTTGTTGATCAGCATCATTATTTTTGCAATGAAAGTCGATGGGAAATCGATCATTTCTTTTGTTACATCAAGCTTTGAACAAACGCTTACATTCAACGGGAATGTCTTGAATGGCAATTTGATTGCCTTCATCATTTTACAGATGCTGATTGTCCATGTGCCATTGCTCGTTGCTTTGGTGACTGGCGACCTTGTATCCGGAGAGGCGGCAATGGGCACAGTTCGAATGCTGGCTACCAAGCCGATCTCAAGAGCTCAGATAGTCCTTTCAAAATTTATTGCAGGCGCGCTGTATACTCTTTTCCTGACCTTTTGGCTCGGAATACTAGCCTTAGGATTGTCAAGACTGATCTTTGGCTCAGGTGATCTGATGGTTTTAAACAGTGACGGTCTTGTGATCCTTCAGGATGCCGATGTACTATGGCGCTATGGTGCAGGATTTGCCGTCGCTTTTTTATCCCTATTAACTGTTTCAAGTTTATCCATTTGCCTTTCGGTTTTCGCTGAAAATTCCATCGGACCAATCGTAGCGACTATGGCTATAATCATCTTGTTTACAATCATAGGTACTCTGGATGTTACTGTTTTTGATTCGATAAAACCATATCTTTTTACCACTCATATGGCAGCTTGGAGAAGCTTTTTTGAAGAACCGGTGCCATTCGTATACATTCGGGAGTCGATCGTAATATTGATTGTACACAATGTCGTATTTGTAGTTGTTTCAATTGTTGCGTTTAACCGAAAAGATATCACATCATGAAAAAAGTTATTTGCTTCCTTTTTATTTTTGTGTTTTTCTCCGGTAAGGCACAGACAGCCTCTGATCTGCTAGGAAAGGTTGTTGCAAAATTAAACACTGTAAAGGATTACTCAGCAACGGCAAGCATCACTGCTGATATCCCTATGATCAAAATCCTGCCGTCCAAAGCTACCGTTTATTTTAAACAGAAAGATAAGTTTAAGGTCGTTTCGAAAGGGATTGTTATACTTCCAAAACAAGGCTTTACGGATGTCAATTCATTCATTAGCAACCCAAAGAACTATCAATCACTTATCGGTGATACAAGCGTTGTTAATTCAACAAGAACAGTGCTCGCAACGATCATCCCAAATGGAGACGGAAGCGAGATCATTCTGGCGAAATTATGGATCGATTATAATCGTTTCGTTGTAATGAAATCACAGATCACCACAAAGACAAACGGAACCGTTACAACCACCTACACATATGGCGACAAAGTTTCCTTTGGATTACCGAGCAAAATGGTCTTTGAGATCGATGTGAAAAAGTTTAAAATGCCCAAAAGTGTAGCAGCAGACATCAATAACCGAGAACCAAAGGCAAAGAAAGATACCAGGAAGAAAGGAACCATCACTGTAACTCTTTCTGACTACAGTATAAATCAGGGACTCAATGATTCGTTGTTCAAGAAGTGATTATAGACTTCTACTACATTTCCGGATAGAAGAGTGAAATCCTCCACTCGATTTATTACTAATCATTGTAAATAATTTGTAGATTTAAGCATCAACATAGAGGTGCATGAAGAATCTTTACAAAACGATCTTGATTTTCTTTACACTCTTTTGCAATGAGTTCTCCTACTGTCAAAAAGTATCCATCGAAATTTTCAACAAGACTGGTTTTAAGATTGACTCACTCTATTTCGCTGATCGGGATCTTGGACCATTAAATATGGATTCCTCGACAAACACAGGGAATCTGGAGCTAATCGTTTTTAGCAGTGCTGAAGTTCCTCTCGAAACACCATATGCCGCTATCTTCGGCGTGAAAGTTGAAAAACCGTTGAAAAAATGTGGAACAAAATCGAGTAAGAGAACTTGCTGTTCGTATCAGTTTGACTTGCACTCCTACCCTTCAGAAAACGGCTTCAGACTTTACTGGCTCAAACATGAGTGAAGTGCAGAAACATTTCGTAATTTCAGTGAATGAAATATGAAGTCCCAAATTGGCTGATCATCGTCGGGGCGATTGGTCAGATGTTCACCGCTTTGATCTATCCGTATATCAGGCATACTGTCTTTGACTGGTATAACGATATAAAGAAACTTAAACCACTCAATCAAGAGATAGCGAAAACCTATGGCAGATACATTCAGGGACTAAACTTTTCATTTGGTCTGATATCGATACTACTTGTTGAGGAGATCAAGGATCAATCAGGACTTGCTTGTGCCATTACAGGATTGATCGCAGCCTATTGGACTGGAAAGGTCATTACCCAATTTTCCTATTATCCGATGTATGACATACCTAAAAAGGTCATTTTCAAAGTTGGTGAATATGCCATGAACACACTATTCATTACCTTTTCACTCGTATTTATCTGGTTATTTGTTTTTAATCTAAGTGGATATTTTGCATCGTAGTTTATACAATTACCTTCTTCTGTCTGTTTATGTTACTTCGTGATCAAGAAGGGCATGAAAACAAAATGAACCATAGGATATTCAAGAGGTTCTTCTGTTTGTCAGGATCAATTAATGAACCAATGGAATTATTCGATAATTTTATTCCAATAAAAAGACTTGGATGAAATGTTAAAATACAACCCAAAAGTGGATCATTTCTTCCTCGCAGGTTGCGGTAGATGTTCTCTATACAATACATCTGCTTGTAAAGTTCATTCATGGACGGAACCATTACAGTATCTTAGAGAGATCATTTTGGAGAGCGGATTAACGGAAGAACTCAAATGGGGAGTACCGTGTTATACGTTCGGAAAACACAATGTTGTGATGTTGGGTGCCTTCAAGGACAATTGCGTGATCAGTTTTTTGAAGGGGGCATTAATGATAGATCCGAAAGGTATTCTCGAGAAACCCGGTGAAAACTCACAGGTAGCGCGGATTATCCGGTTCACTTCGCATAATCAGGTGATCAGTCTGGAAATGGAGATAAACACTTTCATTCAGGAGGCGCTCGAGATCGAAAAGAAGGGTCTCAAAGTTGAATTAAAAAAAGCCGAAGACTACGAAATACCAATAGAACTTCAGGAACAATTCGACAAGGATCCGAGTTTTGAGAAAGCGTTCAAATCTCTTACTCCTGGAAGACAACGCGGATTCCTACTTCATTTTATACAGCCAAAGCAGACAATAACACGTACTTCTCGGATTCAAAAATGCAAGGACTTGATCTATGCCGGTAAGGGTTTGAATGACAGGTGAACATAATTAAATCAAGTTGATTTTTCTTAGATACTTGTATCAAGCAACATTTCCCTTATAATTCCGTAAAATAAGAGATCCGCAAAACACCTGTTATGAGTTTCCGTTTAACCGCTTTACCCTATGATCTAATATTCAAACATCCATTCAGTGTTTCCGGATTCAGTCGCACACACACTCCAATCGTACTAATCCGACTGGAATTCGATGGAATAACCGGATTCGGCGAGGCAACAATGCCTCCGTATCTGGGTGAAACGAAGGAAAGTGTTTTATCCTTTATACAGAAGATCGATCTATCCCGATTTTCTTCACCTTTTGAAGCAGATGCTATTTTACACTATGTCGATAGTCTTAGAGAGGACAACAATGCAGCTAAAGCAGGATTCGACATTGCTTTACATGATCTAATCTGTAAGTTGAAAGGGATTACGGTTTCCTCCTATTATAAGATAGAACGCAACACTCCACTTTCGTCTTTTACGATAGGTATAGACAACCCGGAAAAAATGGTTAAAAAGGTGGAGGAAGCGATCGAAAAGGATTTCAAAATCCTCAAGATTAAACTTGGTTCAGATCAGGATTCACTCATCATGAAAGAGATCATGAAGGTTTGGGAAGGGCCTTTTTCAATTGATGCCAATCAGGGATGGTCAGACAAGGAGCGTACATTGGATTTCGTCGTTGAACTTCAGGAGCATGGAGCCAGCTTTATTGAACAGCCATTCAAGAAAGACGACCTAGCCGCAGCGTCGTGGTTAACAGAAAGAAGTCCTCTTCCAATTATTGCTGATGAAAGTGTCAAACGCCTAAAAGATCTGGAACACATCAAAGACTGTTTCCATGGAATCAACGTGAAACTTATGAAAACGACGGGACTTCATGAAGCCTACAAGATAATCCTGAAAGCTCGTGAATTGAAAATGAAAGTTGTTACCGGATGTATGGCAGAATCATCGTGTGCCGTGACAGCCATGGCCAATCTTGCACCTCTTGCTGATTGGGTTGATCTGGACGGACCATTTCTCATTACGAATGATCCTTTCTCAGGGGTTAAGCTGCAGGAAGGAAGATTAGTACTTTCTGATCAACCCGGAATTGGAGTTTCTCGTTGTACTTTAAACGAGTTCAATATTCTGCCATGACCATACGGTCTTTCCCCTGAAGATCCTTGCGCAATTGTATTTGCTTGTAACCAAGTTCTTTGAGCATTTTTAAGGTTTCTGTTCCAAGTGCTTCGTGTATCTCGAAGAACAGCTTACCGCCCGGTTTTAAATAATTCAAACCTGCGTTTCCGATTTCTCGGTAAAACAGCAAAGCATCCTCATTTTCAACGAAAAGAGCCATGTGTGGTTCGTGGTCGAGTACGTTCGGCATCATTTCATGCTTGTCCTTTTGGGGTATGTATGGAGGATTAGAAATCCAGCAATCGAATGAGCTTTCCGCAAATACAGTATAATCATTCTGTTCAAGCATATTTAACTGTTTCCATTCAACAAACATCTCAAGGTCGGATGCGTTCTGCTTTGCCAACTCCAGCGCAACTGATGAAAGATCTGCTCCGACGATCTCCGCATTCTTAAAGTGACTTTTTAAAGCAAGGGCTATGCATCCGGAACCTGTGCACAAGTCCATCATAGAGTATGAACCTGACTGAGCGTACATTTCGGTAACCCATTGAACTAGTTCTTCCGTTTCCGGACGAGGGATAAGAGCTCGCTTATCCGTTTTCAATTTCAACCCAAAGAAATCTGTGTGTCCAAAGATGTACTGAAAAGGTTCATTGGATTGCAATCGTTTTACGATGCTTCTAAAATACAAAAGGTCCGATTCTGAAAGTAAACGATCATCTGACAAGAGGTAATCAGCTGAAGATAAATTTAATCGATTGATCACCGCCTCACGGATCATGCTTTTCAATTCACTTTCCGTAAACTGATCCTTCAAACGGTCTTTGAAATATGCTTTTACAGCTTTTACGGAATTGGTCTGAACAAACACAACTGATTTTTTTACAAAATTATAAGGATCTAAAGATCTTTCAGCATCCAGATATCACAAGCGAAATGTCCAGACTCTCCCAACGGTTTGTCCAATAGGTGATAACCAGCTCTTTCATAAAGACTTACTGCTTTTGACAATTCAGGAAGTGTTTCAAGATACAGCAGTTTATATCCCATCTCTTTAGCTGATTTTGATGAAAGTTCCATCAGTTCAAAACCGATCCCTTTTCCCCGGAACTCATTTGATATATACAGTTTGACAAGTTCAGCGCAGTCTTCTGGTAACCCAACCGTAGGAAAGATACCGCATCCACCGACGATCCTGCCTTCTGCTTGTGCGATCCAGTAAGCACTTCCGTCTGTTTGGAAAAGCTGATACAGAGCATCTGTTGTAGGATCCGTGTAAACTGTTCCAGGTCTTGCAACGTTGTACTCTTCGAGCGCCCCGCGGATCACTTCTGCGATCGCTGCATTATCACTTTCCTGGACAGGACGGTAGATAATTTCCATCCTATCAGCTTTTCTTTTTGAAATAATGGGTGAACCCAAACCCAACGATAAGCATACTCGACGGTTTACTGAAATCTACGGGATCATATCCTCCGAAAGTTTCCAGACCGATCATCTCAGGTTTGTAGCCAAATCCTTGAATGCCATATGCTACAATGAAGCGGAATGAATTCTGTTCGTCAGCGGTCAGGATCAGTCCGATACTCGGTTCAAAATAGAAACTGTTGTTCACAACTGGATTGACACCCAAGGTGTCATTCCGGTCTGTATCGAAATAATTTTGAGTATATCCTACCTTCATTGAAAGATCCGTAGCAAAATGATCATTATGGAACTTTTCCCATCCGGCTTTAATAAAGGCTCCACCTGTATGCATTCCTCCGTATACAGGTACAGGTACTTTGAACTCATTGATCGCAAAATAAGAGTAACGGACTCCCGCACCTACAATTATATGATTCTTAAAAGCATATTGATAATAAGGAGCTACACTTACAAGGCCTTGCATAATATCCTTGAAAGGTTCGTTGGTCATCCCATTCGGCAAACCAAGTTCGAGATTAAACGTGTGTTTCGGCTCAATCGTTTGAGCAGTAGTTCCGGTTAGTACCAGACTTAAGAATATCAGGGTCAGCAAACGCTTCATGCAGTTACAATTGTGAATTTAACTAAAAATTTCCTTGTATAGATTAACTTTTCGATATCAGTCCACAAGTTGCATTTTCTTCAGTAAAAATGATGCATTCATGTTCTTGCAGATACCTTCTCTGATTCTATAATCGAAGGAAAGTTCATCATTCTGTATTGTCGAATCAAAATACATGTTTCGGAAAGCAGAATTGTCTGTTACAAGTTCACACAACGAGAGATCATGCGTTGCAATTACTCCTTTCGCATTCATCTTTACCAGTTTTTGAAGGAACTTCGCCGAACCGATCTCCTTGTCCTTTGAATTGGTTCCTTTAAGGATTTCGTCAAGAATGATGAAAACATGTTCTCCACGATCCATGGCATCCATAATAAAACGCAACCTTGTCAGTTCGGCATGAAAATAGGAACTCTCTACAGTTAGATCATCACTTGTCCGCATACTCGAATAAAGTGCAAACTTTGGGATCGAACATGATTCTGCTATCACCGGGAAACCCGCATTTGCAAGTATAAAGGTTAATCCAAGACTGCGAAGATAAGTGCTTTTTCCTGCCATATTTGGACCAGTAATTATCAGAAAATGTTCTTCGGATGAGATTAGCACATCATTCATCACTTGTTTATTTGCAGAAACAAAAGGATGCGCAATCGAACGAATCTCAACACTTCCCTTATCATTGAAAGATGCAAAGCAATTCTTCGGGAAATTATTTCGAAACGTGGCCCCAGAGATCCATACCTCAAGCTGTGTCAGTTGCGATTCCCAACCTTTTAATTTATCCGTATTTCTTCTCAGCCACTTTTCCCATTGAGCGCATACATGCAAATCCCACGCAAGAAAAAAATTCAAAAGTACACCTACAAGAATGTTCATTCGGTGATCCATCCGATCCTGGATCTTATGAAGCTCGTTTAGTGCTTCCTTAAATCCCTGCTCGTCTTGAGAGAGCTGCTTCCTGAATTGCTCAAAGCGCGCCAAACTAATGGGCAAGCCGTCGTAATGCCTGAGTTGACGCAGGAACATCTTTACCTGACCATTGTACAAAGTAACCTTCCCTGTCAATTTATTCACCTGCTTAAAACTTCGTCCAATTAGTGAAAGAATAGTTACAGCATAAATCCCAAAAAAAGTACCATCAATCCATTCCTGTGAAAATGCTACAGTCATGCCAATTGATGTGAATGGAACAACGGTCCGAATTATTTTTTGAAAGGTATTCTCCTGCCATTTAGCATTAATCAACGAGGCAAGTTCCCTCTCTGTCTCTCCTTCCCTCAATACTTTACCTTCTGCAAGGTACTCTTGACACCATTCAGTGTTATCTGAAAGAACTGTAATCGCTTGATTAGCTAGTTGAACGTCAGGATATCCATACATCAACTGATCTCCCAGCAATTGAGCACCTTTTCCAGTGACCGTTCGGCTAATGAGTTGAAAAACACTCTTCTTACCGAAAAGATCCATGTCGTATGCATAGGCATGACCCACATCGCGAAAGGTGTTTCCTTCCCTAAAATGCTGCCAGTTACCATCCAGTACTTTCAGCTCATCTTCATTGATCACGATCAAGGAACGTAACTTATCCCGCTCGTATTTGGCATCCGCAGAACTCCTAACCAAGTAAAGGAAAGCGATCAGAACGATCACCACTCCCGGAACAGCTAGCATCGATCCCCAACCAAAATAACCCAAGGCAGCTGCCGCCACAAAACTCAATAATCGCAAGGTGCCAATCAGGTGATATCGTTTATTGGCACGGTCATACAATGTAGAACAAGACTTAATCCTTTCTGTATAGAACGTCGTTATTTTAGACAGATCCTGTGACATGTGTACAAACTTAATCATTCCTTGCCAATCGTTCAACGGCAGAATCGTACCTTTGTCAGGTGAACAAGGGTATTCTTTACATCATCCTTTCAGGACTCTCCTTTGTAGTGGTAAATTTCTTTGTAAAGGTCATGGGAACAGGACCTGAACAACAGTTATTTCCAGGGATGCAGAAATTCCCTGCACACGAACTTGTGCTGGCTAGATCCATTATCAGTTTTTTACTCAGTTATCTGGTGATCCGAAGTAAGGGTTTGAATCTGCTAGGCAACAATAAAAAATGGCTCATGATCCGTGGTGTCGCAGGAATGACCGCTCTGACGATCTTCTTTTACACTATTCACTATTTACCCCTTGCCATCGCATCGACCGTTCAGTATCTCGCGCCAGTTTTCACAGTCATCTTTGCGATGATCCTTTTAAAAGAGGAGATTAAAAAACTGCAGTGGTTCTTTATTGCTGTTGCCTTCACCGGGGTTGGAATGATCAGTTTCAATAATTATCTGTCCGGTTCTTTCGGAACCATCAAGATCGATTACTTTTGGCTGGGCATGGGTATTCTCTCTGCCGCTTTTTCAGGGATTGCCTACACAGCCATCGTTAAACTGAAGGCAACTGATACACCGATCAACATTGTCATCTATTTTCCGATGCTGTCGATTCCCGTCATGAGTATCTGGTGCTTCTTCGAATTTCAGATGCCCACGGGAATTGAATGGTTTCTGCTCCTGATCATTGGGATCTTTACGCAGATCGCTCAAGTTATGCTCACCAAAGCACTTCATGAAGACAAAGCATCGGTTATTACACCTTTTCAGTATCTAGGCGCGATCTATGCCTCACTGCTAGGCTATTTTGTATTCTTCGAGAAGCTTTCTTGGGTCGTTTATGCGGGGATTGCATTGATCTTGATCGGTGTTATAGTCAATGCTTTACTAAAACGAAGATAATTATCACTATTTTTAAGACGTGAACAAACAGATCAACCGTCTAAAGCTCGCACAGTTCGGGAATCTTGAATTACTTGCAAAACAGGTGGTAGAAGGTTTTATTACAGGTATGCACAAGAGTCCTTTTCACGGCTTTTCTGTAGAGTTCGCTGAACACCGACTTTACAACAAAGGCGAATCGACACGTCACATTGACTGGAAGCTTTATGGGCGCAGTGAAAAACTGTTCACCAAAAAATACGAAGAAGAAACGAACTTGCGTTGTCAGATCGTGATTGATTGTTCCAGTTCAATGTTCTTTCCTAAAGATGCCGAATTGACCAAATTTGACTTTTCGGTCTATGCTGCAGCCTCTTTGATCGAATTACTTAAAAGACAGCGTGATGCGGTTGGTGTTTCCTTCTTTTCCGATAAGTTGGAATTGCATACGGCAACGAAATCTTCCATGGCTCACCACCGTTATTTGTACAGCGAGCTAGAGAAACGAATGGTGAATTATGCAGATACTACAAAAAAGAACACCAATGCCGTAGAGGCGTTGCATGATATAGCCGAGTTATCTCACCAAAGGAGTTTGATCATAATTTTCTCGGATCTTCTGGATGATCCGGAACGCCTAGACGAACTGTTCCGTGCATTACAGCACATGAAACACAACAAGCATGAGGTGATCCTTTTCCATGTGATCGATCAGAAAATGGAGGTGGATTTTGATCTGGATAACAGGCCATACAATCTTGTTGATATGGAAACAGGTGAACAAATGAAGCTACAACCGGCCGAGATCAGAGAGTTTTACGTCAATTCTATCCAAACCTATTTAAACGAGCTAAAGCTGCGCTGTGTAAACTACAGGATCGACTTCATGCCAACAGATCTTTCGAAAGGGTACGATCAGATTTTATTGCAGTACATGCTGAAGCGTCAAAAACTATTTTGACCTTTCGTTAAAATTATGACTTGTGTGCCTCGTCAAGCAAATCAAGCACTGTCTTCACGGGACTGAAAGTTGATGTCGGTATCTCGACAAAAATTGTATTCCAAAAGGCCATACTCCCATTCCATAATCCTGGTTGCTCCATGTAGCGAATCTTTTGAGCATTCTGTTTTTTATGAACGATAAAATATTCGGACTGGTCGCGGAATTTGGTGAGATCGAACTTTTTACCCGAAAATGAAAGCGGAGATGCAACGATCATTACCGGATTGAAATGGGTACTTTGTACCAAAATCCTGTATTGCTCAGAACTATTCGACACTTGTGTCTTTTCCACGATCTGTTTTGAGATCAATTTATCCTTCTTCACCCAAAATGGCCCCCCTCCCGGTTGACCATGATTCTTCACCATTCCGCATACACGTGTGGGTCTGTCAAGAAGGAGTCGAATATCCTCTTTTGTAATGCAACTTTCTATCTCTGATTCAGAATATGCCTGAAAGCGCTCATTCAATTGTTTCAATGCCTCACTTGATGGATTATCATACACCTTGGAAGCTGAAGTTTTGAATTCAAGCAAAAGTCCTCCCAGAATCTTCCATGTTTTCGCGGATCCTGCCGATCTGTTAAGATGTTGAACATTGTCAATATTCTTAATAAAAATGAGTTCCTCATTCAATGAGTTCAGATTATCCAATAAAGCACCATGTCCTGAGGGACGCGTTAGAATCATTCCGTCTTCCCTTCTAAGTACTTCCCCATCCTCAAGGAAAGCAATAGTATTTGTTTCAAGTCGTTGCTCTGAGAATTGAACATTGTAAGAGACACCTGTCATACCCTCAATATTTTCTATACCTTCCCTGATCTTGGCTTGGAATTCAGGTTGAATAGTAAAGTGAAATGACGATTCCAGATCGGACAACTGTTCGCCCTGAAGAATATGCTCCTGAAAGGGATTTAAAATAAACTGTTGATGCTTATGAAAAGGAAACAATCCCTTTGGCAACTGTCCAAAACCAAGTCCGTGGTCATTCAATAAAAAAGAAACCACCTCTTCCAGATCGGCATTCCTTTCAAGCATTCCTTTTTTCAACTCATTTGGTAATTGGCTAAAAAAAGCAAATTCTATTGCTGAGTTTAGAAATCGTTCCACCAATGCACTATTCTCCTCATTCGGTTTATCAAGGAAATCATAGAGAAACTGGAACATGCGGGAGCCTGAACCAGATGCCGGTATGAAGAAGCTAATCGGGACATGCTTGTCATTGTATAAGTCTATCAAGTTGGCCTCTTCCTCTTCATTTAATTTCAGGATACCTTCACCAACTTTACATGGGGCAACCAATTCGATTGAAGGATTATCAGAAAACACCTTCTTTCGTTGGTGTTCAATTTCTGTATCGAGCGGTTGAAAAGTCATAAGATTGGACAAAGTTTTCTTTAATTTGCATCGTGAATATCGTTCTCGAATATATAAAATATCGTTGGAATGCCAAAGGGAGGCACGGAACACACTCGCCATTCATTTATGATTTAGTGGATAAGTGCTTCGCAATCACCTTAAATGTGTCCTTTCGTGATCAAAGAAATAAGTTATTCCAGCAATTATCTGCTGACAAAACGGTCATTCATGTCAAAGATCACGGTGCCGGATCCAGAAAAATGAATAATGAACGATCCATTCAGCAGCTGTTCCGCAACAGTTCTTCCAAAGGCAAATATGGCGAGCTGCTATATAAGCTTGCCGCTCATTACAAACCTCTTAGAATTTTAGAGCTTGGCACTTCAATTGGCATTGGAACAATCCATCTTCAATACGGTAGCACCACAGCTGATATAACGTCTGTTGAAGGATGTCCTGAAACATACAGTAAAGCCTTAAAAACCTTTAAATTCATGAAGTCAGAAGGCCTTTCATTAGTCAATTGCAGCTTTGATGAATTTCTGCAATCATACGAAGGTGAGTCTTTTGATCTTGTATTTGTTGACGGCCACCATGAAGGTAGTGCTCTTCTTCATTATTTATTCGAACTAAAGTCATTTACACACAATGACACCATCTTTGTGCTGGATGACATTCGCTGGAGCGACTCAATGTTGGATGCGTGGAATAGGATCATTTCATCTTCAGACTTTCACGTTACTATCGACCTCTTCAGGATGGGAATAGTTGTTCCCAGGAAGCAGCAACGAAAGGAACACTTTACACTTAAACTTTAGAAGGTAACCGTCAGCAGATCAAATACCGCAGGTTGTGTTGCGGCAGACTGAGAATAAGAAACAGCTGACTCACCGAGATAAATCCCATCAGGATGCGTTGAAACTTCCCCCGGAGCAGTTCTCCAGGAAAATGTCACTCCTGCAGTTGGCTCATCCAATGAAATTATACCTTCCGATGAATTCATCGCGACTATTTGATCAACCGAAACCTCGTCAGATTCTACCACGAAATCTTCAACAACCTCGCTTTCCACGGATGGTGCAGAATAATCTTTATCGGTATGTTCGGTCGTTAGTTCCTTATCCGTTTGTATCGATTCTTTTTGCTCTTCTACCTGCGCTACTTGCTGTTTTTTCTCTACAATTTCGCTATTGAACAGGAAGGGATACACTATGATCAATAACAAAGTGACCGCAGCCAATTGCAATAATGGTCTATGAGTCAGCGGCTTATCCTTCGGGTAAAGCGCCAACATAATCGAATTGTACCACAACATTGGAGCTTGCTTAGCATGTCTCTGTTCGAACAAGGCATCCAGGGAACTTTTAACCTCAGGTCTAGGTGCGAACTGTCTGACCATCCGGATCTGATCAACACCTTGAATGACACTCTTCAGATGTTCGAATTCCTCTTCTCCTGAACACCATTCACGCAATGCAACGCGCTCTGATGGCGACAGTTCAGTATAATCCTTTTCCAGTAACAACTTAACTAATTCTTTTTCCATCTATCGATTTTCTATAGGATTAAAATCTTTTAAACTTTCTGCGAGGTATTTGGTAGCATAGAACAACCGGGATTTCACCGTTCCTTCGTTAAGATCCAGAACCTCTGCAATCTCCTTGATCGACAAACCTTCCATGTGTCGCAAGGTGAATGCTTCCTGATGCTTTTCATCAAGGTCAGCAAGACTTTTTACGAACGCGTCTTGGAAAAAACTGTCCTGCACCTCATTCATTACATTCACATTCGTATCGTAAAGCGTGTAGTGATTATCAAGACCGTTCGACATTCCTTTGCGTACTTCCGCTTTTTTGTATTCGTTCTTGCACATGTTGTTCGCTACTGAATACACCCATGTTTTGAAGTTGCGTGAGGTATCAAACAATTCAGGTTTGTTGACAATTTTCGCGAAGAGGTCATGAACACAATCCTCTGATTTTTCGCGGTCACGCCACAACATGCGCATGAAATATCCCAGGAGTGGTTTGGCATATCGTTCATACAGTTCATCGAACGCGCGCTTATCGCCATTCGAAAGGGCAACCATAAGATCTTCGTCAGACATTGAATTGTATGAAGGTTTGAATAAACGCATCAATAGCTTTTCTTCAATTTTTGCACCTGTTCATATTTATTGCATTGGGCTGCGATCTTATCAATGGATCGATCAATATCGTTCAGCTTTTCCGATTCGTTCTTTTGTTCGTATACTTTTCTCAAAACCAATAGCATTGGCAGATAATTTGCTGAAAGCTGCTTACTCTTTTCGTTCGTCGCATTGTCAGAGACGGTCTTCACTAGATCCTTATACCACAACTCTTCGTTTCTTTTAAAGTTACTGAAAGACAGATCAGTATGGTATTCAAAATTCAATCCGACTGTAAACAGATTTTGCTGGATGCCAACGAGGTATTCTTTCGGTGTTGTCATCGAGACACAGATGTTCATAGAACTGTTCTTGATACAGAATTGCTGAAGAAACTGAACATCTACTATTCTTGAATCAGGAATGGAATATCCGTTCGATTTCAGGTTTTCACGGTACTTGTCGCTCTGAAGCAGATCCAATGAAATAATTCTTACATCAGGTCTGATCTTTTTACTAATCTGAATAAATGCCGTTCCGTATGTATCATCTGTACCGTGAGTAATCAATGTTCCTCCAGGACGAACACTTCTTAGAATATCCTCTGAATAGTCAATGGCTTCTTTGCTTAATCGGGATGATGTTGACAGTTTCTCCAAATAGAGGTTCGCATTCTTTGTATCATTCATTATCAGGTAATACGCCACCATCAGAAGGTGAACATCCGAATTATTTGGTTTTAATCCTTCTGCTTTCTTTAGGTGGTCGATCAACGCGATATTATAATTACCCGCTAGGTATTTATAGTAATGGTATTCGAAAGATTCTGGTGCGGATTCTTCCAAAGCATCAACCACAACATTCATTTGCTGCTGCTGAGCGTATGTCGGAGTGCGTTGAGTCCGCTGAGTGGAAGACTGTACTTTTGTACCATTGAATGAACCTGACATAGATGAGATAGATCGCGTACTTTCTGATACCGTTAAAGACTCCTCATTTGAAGGCAATTCGCTTTTGGTCTTCACATCCTTTTTTGTAGCCTTCGTTTTCTTTTCAGTGGGTTGAGGAACTTGTATGATCTGAATGTCGTTGAGAATTGTGCTATCCGTATAAGCTTCACCTGTAGAAATTGTATTATTTATGGATTGAGAGTTGTTCTTTTCCAATTCATTGGTATTCTGCCCTAGCAAACTGCCTGCACAAAAGAAAAACAAGAGAATGAGAATATGCCGCATTGAAAAAAATTTTAATCCTCGTACAACTCAAATGTACAACGGTTCAAAATGAAAACGACTTTTTTTCGGTTAAATTATGTGCGCATCAGTTCAGTTGATCTGCAGCGAAAAGGAACTTGTTTGGAGAAACTAAGTTAGTCTTGACCGCATACATCACAATCCCAGCAGTATTCTTTACACCTAATTTTGCCATGATATTCTTTCTATGAGTATTGATTGTATGGTTACTGAGGAAAAGTTGCTCGGCGATCTGAGCATTGGTAAGACCCTCGGCGATGAGTGTAATAATTTCATTTTCACGTTCTGAAAGAACCACAGGCTCACAAGAAAATGATTCAAAATCAATATCATCGACATTAATAGACGCACGTTGTATCGTTTCAAGTATCTGGCCGCAAAAGAATTTGTTACCTCTCCAGGTCTCTTCAACTGCGTTGATGATCTCTCCCAAATCACAATCCTTTTTCACATAGCTTTTGACACCGGATCGCAATGCATCCACTAACGTTTGTGCGGATTGTTCTGGCGTTATGGCCAAAAATTTAACCTCCTTGTGATGGGAGAGAATGCGCGGAATAATATCGATATCAAAACCTGGTGAGGTATAATCGATCAATATTACTGAAGCACCGAAATTTTTGACCTGTTCCAGTAATTCTTCCTTGTCTTTAGCTTCACCGACAATATGAAATCCTCCGTGAGAATTAAGGATGGTTCGAACCCCTACACGAACAAGATCATTGCTATCTGCTAAAATGACATGCATCTTATTTAGAATTATTTTAAACAAAGGTAATAAGTATAGGCCAAAGACTGTACGAAATTCAATCGAAACTTTATCAACACAAGCTGTTTAATTCATTTCCAAAAAAGTCAGAAGGATTCTTTGAAAAATCAGATCGAAAAAGCCCCGAAAATTTCGGGGCTTCAACTGATCTAATAAATTATCGTGTGAACAACATTTCGCGGAATTTAGGCAATGGCCAAACTTCATCATCTACGAATAACTCAAGTTTGTCTGCATGGTAGCGAATATCATCAAAATGGATTCGAACCTTGTCACAATATGCGAAGGCCTTTTCTTCGGCATGTTCTATCTTGTTCGCTGCTTTTCGAGCCATTAACATAGTATCAGCCGAAGTCTTCATATGGTTTAGATGAATAGAAATTCGCTGAATCATTTCGATTTGAGATTTTGCAGCTTCCTTACCTGCCTTGTCTCCCAACACATCGATCAAACCCTGAACATTCTTGATCAATTTGTTCTGATATTCAACAACAGCCGGAATGATCATTGACTGAACGACATCACCCATTATGCGGGCCTCAATCTGGATCTTCAAGATGTATAATTCGAATTCGATCTCTTTTCTTGCCTCCAATTCGCGTGGTGCAAGAACGCCCATCTCATCGAATAATTTAACTACCTTCTTCTCCCCCCATACCTGAAGCGCACGTGGTGTATCTCTCAAATTACTCAATCCTCTCTTTTCAGCGTCTTTTCTCCACTCTTCTCCATAACCATTCCCTTCAAAACGGATCTTTTTGGACTCCTTGATCAACTTCTGAAGTTCCTTCAGGATAGCTTCATCCTTGCTTTCTCCTTTATCGATGCGTGCATCAACAGACTTCTTGAAATCTGTCAGCTGCTTCGCCATGATGGTGTTCAATACGATCATTGCAGAAGCACAGTTCGCTGATGATCCAACAGCGCGGAACTCAAACTTATTTCCTGTAAATGCGAACGGAGATGTTCTGTTACGATCTGTGTTATCCAACAAGATCTGAGGGATCTTACCAATATTCAGTTTCAACTCGGTCTTATCTTCCGGTGTCATTTTTCCGGCCTTTACGTTTTTCTCGATATCATCCAATAAACCTGATAACTGAGATCCAATAAATGTAGAGATGATCGCAGGAGGGGCTTCGTTCGCCCCAAGACGGTGGTCGTTTCCTGCTGATGCGATACATGCTCTTAAAATATCCGCATGATCATGGATCGCTTTGATCGTGTTCACAAAGAATGTAAGAAACTGAAGATTTGACTTCGGATTCTTACCCGGAGCAAGAAGGTTAACGCCTGTGTTTGTGCTCAATGACCAGTTGTTATGCTTACCTGAACCATTCACACCTGCAAACGGTTTTTCATGGAACAATACGCGGAAGTCGTGCTTTCGCGCAATCTTTTCCATCAGATCCATGAGCAACAAGTTATGATCGTTTGCCAAATTACACTCTTCAAAAATAGGAGCGCATTCGAACTGGTTTGGAGCCACCTCGTTGTGTCTTGTTGTAACCGGAATACCTAATTTCAAGGCTTCTGTTTCGAACTCACGCATGAAAGCAGTTACGCGCTCCGGAATAGAGCCAAAGTAATGATCTTCCAACTGCTGACCTTTTGCAGCAGCGTGACCAAACAACGCACGACCAGTCATCATAAGGTCAGGACGCGCATTGAAAAGTGCCTGATCGATCAAGAAATATTCCTGCTCCCAACCGAGTGTTGCGTTTACCTTTGTTACATTCTTATCAAAATACTGACACACCTCTATCGCAGCTTGATCAACAGCATTCAATGCTTTCAATAGTGGCATTTTATAATCCAAAGATTCTCCCGTGTAGGAAATAAAGATCGTTGGGATACATAAGGTCTTACCGATCACGAAAGCAGGAGAAGACGGGTCCCATGCTGTATACCCTCTTGCCTCAAAGGTATTTCGTATACCTCCGTTCGGGAACGAAGATGCATCCGGTTCTTGTTGAACCAACAACTCACCGTTGAATGATTCAATGGCCTTACCTGGACCAACCGGTTTAAAGAAGGCATCGTGCTTCTCAGCTGTTGAACCTGTCAAAGGCTGAAACCAGTGTGTATAATGTGTTGCACCTTTCGTAAGTGCCCAATCCTTCATTGCTGAAGCAACCTGATCTGCCATTTTACGATCCAGACGCGCACCGGTCTGAATGGATTCCATCATTGACTTGAATGCTTCAGACGGAAGGTATTCTCTCATCACTTCTGTGTGAAAAACACTCTGCCCGAACAATTCGGAAATCTTTCCATTGTAATCGATGTGTTTCGGTTCTCTCTTCAACACATCCTGGTACGCTTGCTGTCTTTTGGTTGCCATACTGAAAAAATTATTTTTTTTTGCAAATGTAGTCCATTTCCAAGGGGGTAACGTGATATTTTTATACTTTTTTGTTAACATCCCCCTGTTTTTTTTCCGTTCCCTCTTTAATTTTTTAATAATTTAGAAACAGACATGCACTCTTATTTTACGATTTTACTATGTTTACCAAACAAGACTCTTTAATCGCAACCAGAATTATGCGAAGCCTTTTATTCTTTACAACGCTCATTCCAATCCGATTGATCGCGCAGCAAGACACGATACTCATTATATACCCTACGGAACCACAAACAAATGACACCATTTTTATAAATGGCTCAATGGACGGTCATATTTTATTCGGAACAATGGCCCTACCACTTACATCCTCCCAAACGGCTTTGTGGAGCTATTCCGGCTTGTGGTTAACATCAGTTAAAGGATCGGATTGCAATGGACACGACGAGGATAAAATGGGGATCGATAAAATAGAATCTATCTGGATCAGCGATTCTTCCTGGATCTTTTCAACTCAGATCACATCGAACTGTTGTCACAAATTCCTGGGCGACGCTTCCTTGGAAAGCGATTCCATCATCAATCTTTCCTACATCGGTTATGGTGGAAATTGTGCATGCTATTGCTGTTTCGGTTTAACCTATACCTTTAAAAAAGATAATGAAGAATGGTTCACTGATTACAAATGGGTCATGATCAACAATGACCGGAGAACCCTGATCAGGATACCTGAAGGTCGAAAATAAGTTCTGAACAATTCTCAGGATCAAAATAACTATTGGCGATCTCGAGCAATTCTTCTGCTGTCAATTTATCGATCCCGGCATAGATCTCCTGGATCGTATCGATCTGATTGAACAAAAGCAAACTTTTCCCCAATCCCAGCATCAAACCTGAGTTACTATCCAATCCGAGCGCCATGTGTCCTTTAAGTTGTTCCTTGGCCTGATTCAACTGTAACACCCCTAATTTTTTGGTACAAATCAACCTTAGTTCTTTATGGATCAGCGCAATGGAACGGTCAATGTATTTCGCATCCGTTCCAAGGTATATACTCCAGAAACCTGTATCGACATATGGTGTATAATTCGCTTCTATATTATAAGAATATCCATATTTCTCACGTATCGATAAGGTCAACCGTGAATTAAGAGCTGGTCCACCGAGAATGTTTGTTAGAAGAGTCATTCCTCTCCTTGCTTCATCCTTGTAATTCGGGGCAATACCACCCACAACCGCATGTACCTGATAATTGGCTTCTTTCGAGCGAACATGAAAAACCTTGTGCGGCTTGAATCCCTTGATCAATCCTTTGTGCTGACCTATCGGACAATGCTTAAAATCTTCTTCCAAGATCTTTTCCAGTTTCTTTCTTGAGATATCACCAACAAACGAGATAACCATATTATCCGCCGTAAAGAAGCGCTTCATGTAATCCAATAGATTATCGCGTGTGAATCCCTGAATACGTTCCTTGGTACCGAGAATATTATTCCCCAGTGCGTGACCTTTGAACAAATGCGCTTCAAAATCATCAAAAATTTTATCTCCGGGACTATCAAGATAAGAATTGATCTCATCAATAATGATATCCTTCTCTTTGTGGATTTCCCTTAACGGGAAATTGGAATTTAAGGTAATGTCTGCGAGCAGATCTGACGCTCTGCGAATGTGTTCCTTGGTAAATGAAGCATAAACACAGATCTCTTCTTTTGCTGTATAAGCGTTCAATTCTCCTCCTACAGAATCAAGTCTCGAAAGAATGTGA
Organism: Flavobacteriia bacterium; assembly: GCA_046301895.1. GTDB lineage: Bacteria > Bacteroidota > Bacteroidia > Flavobacteriales_D > Crocinitomicaceae > M0103. The sequence goes on along the minus strand of JBKCJG010000047.1, from coordinate 42,877 downwards.
AAGGCTTTTCGTTTGGATGTGCCTTTAAATATGCAATGTTCCAGGAAGTGAGCCAAACCATCCTCCTCTTCTTTTTCGAAACGCGATCCTCCGAGAACGGTCACCCCAAGGTGGGCAACCTGAGCAGGGGCATGCAAGTATACAACACGAATGCCATTGGAAAGGGTAAAAAGTACCGGTTGGATCTCGTACATCTATATTATGGATTCTTTCTGTAAATTTCCCAACCATCGTTCACCAATTGGTAAACGATCCTGTCGTGTAAACGCGACCTTCTCCCCTGCCAAAACTCTACTTTGATCGGTTTAACCAAATAACCACCCCAATGCGGCGGGCGCGGCACATCATCCGGATAGAGTTCAGCATAATGATGTACACGATCTTCCAGTTCCTGACGAGAACCCAAGCGTTCACTCTGACGTGAAGCCCAAGCACCGATCTTACTACCCCTTGGTCTTGAAGCAAAATAAGCATCACTCATCTCTTCCGATACCTTTTCAACATAACCTGAAATACTGATCTGACGCTCTAGTTCTGGCCAGAAGATCAAGACGTTCACTTTTGGATTTCGCTCGATCGCTCTTCCTTTGTCGCTGTGATAATTCGTGTAAAACACGATCCCTTCTGCGAGGAGTTCCCGTATATAAACGATTCGTGAATGCGGAAATCCGTCATCATCAATGGTAGAAACTGTGATCGCATTCGGCTCATGTACCGATCGCTCGACTGCATCTCTCAACCATTCCGCGATGGTTTGAAAAGGTTCTGTACCGAGGTGATCCTCCAGCTTTCCCTGATCGAACTGATGGTGATCATTCCTTAACAGATCCAGAAAATCGTTCATTATTCTTCGTCAGTGTATTCGTCTTCCAATTCACTGTCTTCATCCTCGATGACCTCTTCATCATCCGTGTCCGAACCCGGAGCAGAGAAAACCTTCCCTTTCGGAGCAGGCGCCTCTTCTACTTCAAAATTGGTGGCCAATGGTTTTCTTTCGATTTCACGATCAAGATTTTCCGCATAAGGAAAGATCTCTACAATCGGAGAAACAATAATGGAAGGAATTTGGAAATCAACCAACAATGTAGACAAGCTTTCCTTGATACGCTCGTAAGCATCTTTAACTGAGTGAGCCGAAACCAAAAAGTTCTGTGAAACCTTTTTCTTTTTTTCTTCTTCGCCGGCTTCACTTTCGTATGCTATTTTCACCTTGTACCACACATCGGCATCATCATAAGCGAAAATATCATGAATCTCAGTTCGAGCAATGCCAACCACATTAAATTCCCCGCGGATGATACTTCCTAATTCCTCGTAGATCCTTGCTTCTGCATCTGTAAATGTCATCGCCGCAAGAAGATATGGCTCAGAAACGCGCTTAAACGTTCCGTTATCCAATTGTTTAGTGTATTTTACCTTTACTGTAAACCAGTTATTCATGTTGTTGTTTGTAAAATGTGGAGAACAAATCTACGAAATATCAATTGACTATTCACAACTGAAAATTGACAATAACTCAGGTTTGAAACTTTCTTCCGTCCTTGAAAACAATGAACGTGCGATTGAAAAGTTTCACTAATACCAGATTACCAAAGATCTCATATTCAGCATCAGGCTGATTAGTTATCTCATGGATCTTTCCATCTATCAGAGCACTGACACCACCCATGATATTCCTGAAGACAAAAACATTGTTCTTTACCAGGTAATCTTTTGGCGTAAAGTTGGAGGTCTGGATCTTGGTATTGTTCTGATAAGCATAGGTAAAGGTGTTTTCTCCCCAAACAACAAGATCATCCGTAACATTCCAGAAGGTTGCACTGAAATTGGACAGCTCGATCTTCTCACCTTTCTTATACATTTGAAGATCACCGTTCAGATCCTCGTAGACAATAAATCCTCTTCCAGCTTTGTATTTCTTCACATAGAATTGCTCCACATCAAGGAATTGTCCATTTTCGAATACCGCAAAAGTTCGGGTTGTCGGATCATTGAAACATAGAATATCACAACCAGCCTGAAATTCAATATTATTATTCCAAACGCCAAGATCGTAAATCTCTCCTCTCCAAAAGACCTTATAGAAATTTCCATTATCCTTGAAAGCAACAATATTATCACCTGTTCCTTCCGGCATAAAAAGATCACCTGTTGTTGTCGAGAGTATGTAGGTTTGTTTATTCCAGTATACATTGACGGTATTGAATCGGGTATCTTCATAAACGATTATACTATCCTTGACTAAATAATTCCGTGAAAAATAGGTCAGAGTTTGTAGCTTTCCTTCATCCCACATATTCAAAGTGGGACCGATATTGTACGCCATCAAATGATCTGAAACCTGGTACTGGACATTCATGTTTGAAATATCCTTACGTTCTTTCCCATCATATACACGTAAATTACCCCTGGTGTCAATATAGGCCACAAGATCATCGCCAGCCTTGTATTCCTTGATTGGCTGGAATTCAAGCTGTCTAAAATTATCATTCTCGAAAGATCTGAAATAATTGTTAAAGTCGACAAATGGAACCACCCGCTGGGCCATGACAACCTGGCAACAAAACAAAACAATTGGAAAGATCAGTTTTTTCATTGATTTAAAATTAAGCAATATTCAAGCCAAAAGCATCGTTCAACAGATCAACAGAATTAACTTTGACGTTATTATTTTACCATTGGACTCAAAAAACTTCCGACTGTCAAGTTAAATAACAGAAATCAAAAAAACTGATTTTCTTTGTAATCTGAAAAACTACATGAATTAATGAAGAAAATTGTCATTTCCGGGTTATTGGCACTATTTGCCTTTTCAATCCATGCTCAAGAGAAGATCAAGTACGTTGAGTACGATCTTCCAAACGGGATTCACGTGATCCTTCACGAAGAACATACTACGCCGATCGTGGCCGTTTCAATCCTTTACCATGTGGGTTCTAAGAACGAAACTCCAGAAAGAACTGGTTTCGCCCACTTTTTCGAGCATTTATTGTTTGAGGGATCCGCAAACATTGGTCGCGGAGAATACAGTGAACTTGTGGAAAAGAATGGTGGAACGTTGAACGCTAATACTTCTCAAGACAGAACCTATTATTACGAAATCCTTCCCTCCAATCAATTGGAGTTAGGACTTTGGCTGGAAAGTGAGCGTTTATTGCACGCCAAAGTTGACAATACAGGTATTGAAACCCAGCGCAGCGTTGTAAAAGAGGAAAAACGTCAGCGAGTTGACAATCAACCTTATGCTTCTTTCATTACAGAAATGTTTAAACGCATGTTTACCGTTCACCCATACAATTGGGTTCCGATCGGAAGTATGGAGCATCTTGATGCTGCTCAAGAAGAGGACTATGTGAATTTTTACAAAACATTCTACGTTCCGAGTAACGCTACATTGTCGATCGCTGGAGATCTGAATGTTGAGCAAACGAAGAAGTGGATCGATAAGTATTTTGCTTCAATTCCGAAAGGACAAGCGATCAACCTCTTAAGAGATTTTGAAAATTTGAACGATGCTGATTTCGAGAAGCGATACGGCATCACAAAATCGAAATTCGATGCCAAGGACTTTATGAACTCGAAGAATCCTGATGCGAAAAAAGTGATTGCAAGCTACTCTGCAAAACCGATCGATATCCCTCGCCCTTTAAAAGATGCGGAGAAACTTAACGGAGTAATCAAAGACATTGTTTACGACAACATCCAGCTTCCAGCTATCTTTATGGGATACAAATTCCCGAAACAGACAGATTCTGATGCATATGCACTGGAAATGATGAACGAAGTACTTTCAGGTGGAAGCAGTTCCCGCATAAACAAAACGATCGTTGAAAAGAAAGAGATGGCTACATTTGCTTTCTCCTTCAATTATGGATTGGAAGATGCAGGAGTTGGTATCTTCGCTGCAATCGCAGCAAATGGAATCAATCTTGATTCGATCCAGTTAGAGTTCGACGCTCAGATCGACCTCATGAAAACTGCACTGATCTCTCAGGAAGAGTTCGATAAAGTGCGCAACCAGTTCGAGAATAACTTTGTGTCATCAAACTCTTCGATCGCGGGTGTTGCTGAAAACCTTGCGGATAATCACGTTTATTACGGAAATGCTAACCGTGTTAACAACCAGCTTGAGAATTACATGAAGGTTACACGTGAAGATATTCAGCGTGTTGCTCAGAAGTACCTGACGCAGGATGCACGAGTGATACTTCATTATTTACCTAAAGAGAATTAAAATTGACCACTATGAAGAAGTATATCATTTTAACCGGACTTTTATTGCCTGCAGTACTTTTCGGTCAATTAGACCGATCTGTAAAACCTGCACCTGCAAAAGCACCTTCAATTAACATTAAAGACTCTGAAGTCTTTAATACCGCGAATGGAATCACCGTGATCCTTTCGGAGAACCATAAATTACCGCGTGTTTCATTTGATTTCGTGATGGGGTCAGATCCTCGTGTTGAAGGTTCCAAGGCAGGACTTTCTGACATGGCAGCATCTCTTATATTGTCAGGCACAACAAACCGGTCGAAAGACCAGTTGGATGCCGAAAAGGACTATATTGGTGCCTCTCTGGACGCAAGTGAATCATCGATTACATTATCCTGCTTAACCAAGCATATGGATAAAGGACTAACCCTCATGCAGGACGTGATCATGAATGCTAACTTCCCGCAGTCAGAGTTCGATCGCATAAAAAAACAGAACGAATCAGGTTTGATGGCCGCGAAATCAGACCCTGGAACAATGGCTGACAATGCAGAGAAGAGAATTAACTTCCCGAATCACCCTTACGGAGATGTGATGACGGAGGCGACGCTAAACAACATTACAAGAGAAGATGTCGTGAATTATTTCAAATCGACATTCACTCCGAAAGGTAGCTATCTAGTGATCGTCGGTGATATCACGAAAGAACAAGCAACCAAAATTGTTGATCAGTATTTCTCAAAGTGGAACGGACCTGAACAGTTCAAGGCCGAAACAGGAGACGGGCAGTTCAATAAAGGCAATCGCGTGATCTTTGTAAAGAAGCCCGGTGCTGTACAATCAGTTATTCAGGTTTCATTCCCAGTAAAAATGAGGACTGGTGATAATAATCAATTACCATTGTCGGTATTGAACGGTATACTTGGTGGTGGTGGTTTCGGAACTCGTTTAATGCAAAATCTGCGGGAGGACAAGGCCTACACCTACGGCTGTTATTCCAGTCTAAACATTACTGAAGATGGTTCATGGCTCACAATTGGCGGTAACTTCCGAAATGAAATCACAGATTCAGCGATCACACAGATATTATTTGAATTGGATAAGATAACGAATGGATATGTTTCAGATGAAGAATTGAACCTTACAAAATCTTCAATGGCGGGCGGATTTGCGCGCTCGTTAGAACGTCCTCAGACGATCGCTCGTTTTGCGTTGAACATCATCAAGAACAATCTGAACAAGGATTACTATCAAACGTACCTTAAGCGTCTCGAAGCGGTGAACAAGGAGGATATCCTAACAATGGCTCAAACATATTTCACTGCCAAGAATTGTAATATCGTGGTGGTTGGTAATGAAGAGATCTTGGATCGATTGAAACAATTCGATACTGATGGCAAAATAGAATTGCTGGATGCATTCGGAAATGAAGTAAAGGAGATGAAGAAAGCTGACATCTCGAAAGATGAATTGATCAATAAATACATCTATGCCGTTACGAAAACTACTTCTATGAAGGCTGCAATAAAGAAGATGAAGAAGATCAAATCGGTTGAAAAGAAAATGGACCTTACTTTGGCACAGATTCCGTTCCCTTTAAAGAATACAGAAGTATGGATCGCACCGAACATCGAAGGACAAAAGCTTGAAGGACAAGGAATGGTATTCCAAAAGTCATATTTCGATGGAACAAACGGAGCTTCTACATCCATGCAAACGGGTAAAAAAGATATGACTGCTCAAGAGATTGATGCAAAAAAGAAGTCATTTGGACTTTTTCCTGAAATGAATTACTCAATTTCCGGAATAACGTATGAGATCATAGGAATTGAAGTAATCAATAATACAGATGCATACGTTTTGAAACTCAACGATGGAGAAACAGAGTCATTTGATTATTACGATGCTAAGACTTTCATGAAGATCAAATCAGTATCCATCCGTAAGGAAGGTGATGAAACCGTTGAGACTTCAGCTACGTATTCAGATTACAAAGAGATTAGCGGATTGTTGTTTCCACATGATATCAATATTTCTATGGGAGAGGCTGCATTTGCCGGAAAAGTAACTTCGATCACTGTTAACGGAAAAGTGGATATAAGCACGTACAAATAAGATCTCCATTCAGATAAATGAAAAGCGTTCTTTAACAGGAGCGCTTTTTTTGTAACCTACCTATTATCGAAACGTATTAAAGATACGTGAGAATTTGGGTTACATACATATTAATTAGCTTTCTGTCCTTCGTCGCAGCTGCGCAGACGAACATAAGTTCTTACTATTTCGAAAACGATGAGAGCATTCCTACGCCCTATTCACAAAGTCAGTTAGAAATCCTTAAAGATTCTTTCCTAAAGGAGGAAATCTCGATACTGAAAATATATTCCTACACGGACTCAATCGGAACTGCCGATTACAATCTCGTACTCGCACAAAAACGCCTCGATTACGTCACAGATTTCCTGGGAGTCACAAATTCAAAAACAGTGCAACTTATACCTCAGGGATTTTACCGAATTCCTGATGTAAAAGATTACAAAAGCTGGCGTCGGGTAGATGTTTACTATGCTGCAAGAACAAACAATCAAGACGTTGAATCCAAGACGGCAGATTCGCTAAAACTCTTTAATATAAAGGAGGTATCAAAAGAGCGCTCACTCATAGAGGAACAGACTCCGACAGAATTGAGTAAACCATCGGTTCCAAAAGATTCAATGGATCGTTATACAAGCGAAAACATATCTTACATACTGAACATTGAATTTTTTGAAGGCACCGCTAAAATGGATTTAAAAAGTGAAGCGGAAATAAAGAAATTCGCCCTGTTCTTAAAAGAATATCCCAATCTTTCAATACTGATTAGAGGACATGTTTGTTGCGGAAATAATATGCGGATATCGAAGGCTCGCGCAAGAGCAGTTTATCATGAATTGATCAAACAAGGGATCGACCGAAAAAGGATGAAGTATTCGGGTATGTCGAACACAGAGCCATTGGTATCCCCTGAAAAAAGCAACGCAGACAGACAGCGTAACAGACGTGTTGATGTAAAATTCAAAGTGATAGAACTGTAACTATTCCATCCATTTTCGATTATTTCTTTATGCGTTACTTTTCAATTTTCCTTTACATAGTCACTTTCAATTCCTTTGCGCAAAAAATCATGGTTGAAAGCGTTTATTTTGACTTTAATTCGGATTTCCTAAAAACTCCCGAAAAACTCAAGATAGATAATCTATTGAGCACTGCAGCTGTCTCCATTGATGAAATCACCGCTTATTGCGATCCTATCGGTTCGGAAACATCCAACCTCGATCTTGCGCAACTCCGAAACAACGCCGTAATCGAATATTTAGATTCAAAAGGTTTTTCAGTAAAGCAGCAGATCAGTATTGGAGAAAATGGTTTGAAAGGAATCTCCATGAATCTATATCCACAATTCAGAAGGGTTGACATCCGGTATTCCATTCCTACAAGAAGCACGGAAGAAAAAGAAAATTCTTCCCCGGATCAATTTAAATCGATCTCACTTGATTCAGCCGTTTTGTCCTCAAAACCAATCGTTCTGAAAATTCAATTCGCTCCGGGTCAGGATATACTGATAGACAACTCTTACAGCGAGATCATGAATCTTTTCGCATTTCTTCGTGACCATGAAGATATATCAGTATTCATACGCGGTCACGTCTGCTGCTCCCACGACCCTGCCCTTTCCACTGCGCGTGCATATGTTGTATATTCGATGCTTATTGATAGAGGAATTTCTCCCAAACGTCTGAAATATGAGGGATTCAGCAACACAATTCCTGCGATATCCCCAGAGACAAATGATAATGATCGCCAAGCGAACAGACGCGTTGATGTTATTTTTTCCAAAATGAAATAATCTTATTTATTCCTTCAAAAATTTCTAACCTTTTTTATCTTTTAAGTGAAGGCTGAGACAGGTAAAATCAGATAACAAACAGAATTGTGCACTCAAAATAGGATAATGACGAAGTTCGGAGCGCCTTTTAACAGGATGCGGAATAACATTTAACCATCAATTCGATCATAATGCAAAAGATAATTATTCGAATTATCTCTTGTGTAACTATAGACTATACTTTTCCTTTTCACTTATGAAACGGAACTTTGAAAACTCCCGAATTTTAAATGAAAATGAAAGCTAGAGATTTGTTTTGTATTTTGGCTGAATTAAATCACTATCCAAATGCCCCTGAACAGATCTTCAATTTTCCTTGAAGTTATTGAGAACTTATCGAAAAGTATTCACATAAGTGAAGGAAATGATCTTGAAATGGCCAAGGAGATTCTTTACAGTGCTTCACATTTCTTAAAGATTCCAAGGGCTAATGCCTGGATTATGAGTGAGGATGAAAAAGAATTGAGCTGTTTAATTGCTTACGATAAAAATAAAGATGACTTCTATTCTGAAGGGATCCTAAATGCATCAGACCTACCGGTATATTTCAAGCATATTCGAAAAAACGACATCATCATCAGTTTTGAAGCCCGTGAAGAATCATTCAATAGTGAATTGCTTGACAACTATTTGATTCCTAATAACATCTACTCTATGATGGAAGTTCCTATTCTTCTGTCAGGAGAAATAAAAGGCATCTTGTGCTTTGAGAACACCAATGAAATAAGGAATTGGAACAATGATGAGCAACATTTCGCACTAGCGTTGACACAGCTGCTATCCTTAACGCTTGAGACCAAACAAAAGAACATTTATAGGGATGAGCTGGAGAAACTGGTCAAGGAGAAATCCGTTCTGATAGCGGAGATAAATCATCGTGTTAAAAACAATTTGGCAGTAATCACCGCTCTCATCCGAGCAGAATCAAATCGAGTTAAAGATGAATATCATCGAGAACTATTCAAAAATATTCTATCAAAATCTTTTTCGCTTTCAACATTACAAAGCGCGATGTATCAGTCAAAGGACTATAATCAGGCAAATTTCAGCGAGTTTATCAGATTACTTCTTGGAAATATCAATGATACTTATGGCTACCGAAAAAATGTACAAATCACGCTGGATCTTGAAGAAGTGAACATTAATATATCTAAAGCAATCCCTTGTTCTCTTATCATAAATGAGATTCTTACGAATTGCTATAAATATGCCTTCACCGAAGGTAGGGAGAATAAACTCCTCCTTCAGTTAAAAGAACTTCAGGACAAGACTTATTTTATCTGTATATCTGACAATGGTGCTGGCTTGCCTAAAAATTACGCTTCCCGAGGGACCGGATTTGATCTCATGGATGGTCTAATTGAGCAAATTGATGCAAATATCAACATCGAAACTAGTACAACCGGAACTACATTCACAATTACATTTAAATAAAAAAGCCCCCTTATGGAGGCTTTTTTATTTAAATCACATCCTAATTATTCTTTTACAATACGCTCTACAAACACCTTCTCATCTGTAGTCACTTTAACAAAGTAAACACCGGCAGTAGCCTTCAACGTGAAGTTAAATTTTGTGTCTTTAATGTTAGAACGCTTGTAGATTACTTTGCCTGCAGGGTCGGTTACCTCAAGTAAAACACGAGATTTAATATCAGGCATAATCACTGTTAGATCACCGTTAGTAGGATTCGGATAAACAGCTATTGAAATTCCATCATCCATTTCATCAAGACCAACCTGATAGACATTCAAGCAATCAGAAGTATCTGAACAATTATTTTGGGTGACCACAACGGCGTAGTTTCCGTTTGATGTTGCAATATACGTTTGGGCTTGTGCACCCGGAATAGGTGTATTTCCATTGTCACAATCTATCCACTGATATTGCGCAGCTGTTGCATTGGCTGTTAATGTAGCCCCTGCGATACTTGCGGCAACATCAACATTATTAATAGTAAGATTCAGAGTGATCGTACTGTCACAATTATTGGTGCCAATCAGATTCTGGATATACGTACCGGAACTGGTATAGGTCTGACCGTTCAATACATATGAGAAACATGCTGTTTCTGTGATAAGCGACTCCAATGGCTGCATCACGGTCAAAATGGTTGTTACCGTTGAGTCACAACCAGTCAATACCGATGTAAAGACATCTGTATAAGTTCCGGAAACGTTGTAGATGTTAGCCCCAACAGTCACTGATCCACCTGAGCACACAATAGGAGATGAGGTCTGACTATAACCTTCACAGGAAATGTAAATGAAATCTGAATATAGTTCAGAACCTTGCTGAACAGCATTCCATCCTACTGTTGCAAAAGACGATACAGCCGGGTTAGCAGTTGATGTTGTGGTTAATGCATTTGAACCAAAATTCCAGTCGGCTGTTGCGGCACCTTGAGCCAAGCCAACGGCCTCAAATGAAATATTACTATTGGTGCACGTTTCATAATCTACCTTAATCACCGGTTGAGATTGGAGATCAAAACCTGTTTCACTGGTGACGAGTGCTGAACCTGACACAAAATAAACGGCAACTGAAGCACCTGAAGAACCATTACCTCCTGCACCACCAGCACCACCGGCGCCACCCGATCCACCGGCTCCACCTTCGCCTATTTCTGATGTGCATGTCGTATTCCTTGCTCCACCTGAACCGCCGGCACCACCCGATCCACCGGGACCTCCAAGTCCACCATTTCCTTGATTTCCAGAGATGATCTGCGATTGAATGATTTCAGCATTTACTCCGTTATTAATCAAAAACAGACCTATTGATGCACCGCCGCCTTTTCCTCCCTGGCCACCGGTACCTCCCTGGCCGCCACCGCCACCGCCAGAGCCTCCATTTCCTGGACCATTATCGCAAAATGTGCATGTTTGACGGCCACCTCCGCCACCGCCTGAACCTCCGGAACCGCCACAACCGTCAATACCATTTCCGCCTGTGGCACCTGGTATCCAGAACAAACCTGATATAGTTCCTGGAGCGCCGGGTACACCGCTGGTTCCTGAAATTCCTGAAATACCATTCGATCCATTTGTTCCATCAATACCAGGGTCCCCTCCATTACCGCCAGAACCACCATTAGAACCGTTGACACAAGCCGATGACCCTCCTGCTCCGCCAGACCCAGAATTACTGGTGCATTCGTCTCCACCTGCACCGCCACCACCTCCAGCACCGCCATTGCGACCTGATCCTGCAGTACCATTCAGCCCCGGATTGGTCTGGTCATTTACAGCCGGACCGCCATTGCCACCACTTGTACCACCTCCTCCTGAGCCACCATTCCCACCGGCACCACCAGCATCATCCGTATTGAAAGTACAATCTCCTCCATCGCAAGATCCAGATTGCCCCTGAGAACCGTTAGACCCAGCAGAACCTGCAACACCAGAGCTACCTACAGACCCCGCAGCACCGTTTCCGGCAGCGATTTTACAGCGTACTATCTTATAGTCTGTACAGTTATTTAAGTGTAAACCATAACTACTACAACCCGGAAGGGTGCTGTTTTGAGTGGTAATGGTAAGATCGTGCAATTCAAATCGTATCAAACCATCTGCATACATAGCCACAAGACGCTGTGAATTCACTGACCCTTCAGGATTTGTAGCAGTTCGCACTAGGGTTGTTGCTCCCTGTAAACTTGTCTTTTTCCAATTTTCAGTTTCAATAAATCCTCCTTCGACCACAACATTGTTTGCAGGGATAGTTAAAGGTGTATTCAGATTATAAACTCCAGAAGAAAGCCTAACAACATCGCCGTCTCCAGCAACTGAAAAAGCGGTATAAATATCCAAAGGTGCAGATTGTGTACCCGATCCAACAGAAGTCCCTGCCGGTGTCACATAAATAATATTGCACTGAGCTGAGATGAAAAGTGAAGTTCCTAAAAGGAGAGTAAACAGTAGTAGTTTTTTCATAAGCCAAAATTTAGTGATTTAAAGCTACTAAATTTTTCTACTTTTCCTATTATTTCACAAGCTCAAATAACAAGTCAGTTTCCGGATCTACTTTAAAACCGACAACCTTACTACCTGTTTGAAGCACAAACTCTTCTTTTCTTTCAGAGATATTTAAAACGTACTCTGATAACTCACCATTCTTCAATTCGAGTAGAATCTTTAAGGGAAAAACAAAATGATCTTGTGCTTGTACTTGTTCGATCCTCAGGACTGTTTTCTCCCTGTTCATTTTTGGTTCAATTTTTAAGACAGGGTGGCCCGAACTATACAACCATTGATTAAAAAACACACTTAAATTTCTACCTGTAACCTGTTCAATAACATTCTGAAGATCGACCGTTGATGCATTTGAAAGCCTGAACCGTTTGTAATATTCTTTCATGCAATCCTTGAAAAGTGAATCTCCCAATTCGTTATGAAGCATGTGCAACACCCAGGATCCTTTCTCGTATGAGTTTGCATTTAACAAAGATTCTAATTCAGAATAGTTCGTATCGACAATAGGATGATCATAATTCTTAGAAAACTGAATAACTTTTCTCCGATCCTTTGCGAGCTGCTCGTCAAAAGCTGTTTCACCGTGTTTACTACGCATATATAAATTGGCAAAATAAGTAGCAAAACCTTCGCTCAACCATATGTGCTGCCAATCTGACTCTGTCGCCGAATTTCCAAACCATTGATGACTGATCTCATGTGCGATTAGACTCTCTCCATTCGATCGACCATTGAATGCATTCTCGTCATAAAAAATGCAGCCTGCATTTTCCATTCCTCCATATCGGGTGGTTGATTGCACATTTTCGAGTTCGTGGAATTCATAACGCGAAATAAAGGATTCTAAAAAATCTAAAACATCCGAAGCAACTTTCATGTCTTCATGGACCTTGGGTGATTCCTTCGAATAAATGGCATTCGAAATAGGGACCCCTGAACCTGAAAATAGATTATCGAAAGAGAAATCAGCGATTCCAACCACCATTACTTTTGTTGGAAGTGGCACATTAGACTTGAAAAAACACATACGATCATTTCCAATTTCATAAACCTTTAACAATTCACCAACAGCAACTACATCGTATTTTTTTGGGGCTTGAACTTCATAACTAACAGTAGCCTTATCTGAAGGATGATCGACGCATGCAAACCAGTTGTGAGCCCGATCGGGCCAGTTATCTCCGAAAAAAGTACGGTCTCCAAACTTGTTTTGACTGATGATCAAACCATCTACAGGAATTCCAGAAAATCGAAGTTCCATGAACACAACCCCATTTTCCGGAATGAATGATTGATCTATCTGCAGTTGATCATTTATATGTTTAAAAGGAATCGTATCTGCCCCAATCAATACATAATCAACCTTCATTCCTCTACCAGTATCATCTTGTGCAACCAGATCGAAATTGAGCCCCCCCGATCGCTCTTGCACATTACAATGTATACGCTCGACCACCTTTATCCTATTGGTACTGTCAGAAAGATTGATTTCTATCTCATAGTCGATAACATCGATGCGTGCAGAATTAACCTGTGCCTTCAATGCATAACCAGTAAACAAAATGCTTAAAAACGCTAATAGACATTTCATGATGAAAAATTACCAATTATTCCTTACAAACATCATTCAAACTCCCAAGTTTCGTCTGTTTTATCTTCAATTGTTGATCTGAATTTCATAGATTTGGATTGCATAAACCAAGGAACATGAATCAGTTAAGATTACTTTTTGTCGGAATGATACTTTGCGCATCTTTCTCTTTAGATGCTCAGCTAATGCATAAGCCTTCTCAAACGGAGATTGACTCTCTACCATTATGGGCCCAGAAAATGTACAGCTCAGAACCGAATCTATTTGAGATAGATTCCCTTTATGCAAATTACTACCGTCATCATCTGTTCGTAAAATCCTATCATACGCAATACTACAAGCGGTGGAGAAGGTCTATTCTGAACTGGGTTAGTGTGGATGGAGAGATAAATCTTCCGACAGCACAAGAAATGGAAGATATCCAAAACCAATATCTAAGCAATCAACATACTTTGAAGGCCTCAAACTGGTCGCTGATCGGACCTGAACACACGCAACAGGAATTTGGAGAACAAGGGCGTGAGCAGGCAAATGTCTATTCGATCGACCAATGCGCTGGACAACCTAATTTCATGTACCTGGGAACCGAGCCTGGCGAAGTATACAAAAGTATGGATGGAGGAAATAACTGGACCAATACCTCCATGAATGAGAACTTTGGAAGCGGAGTTACAGCAGTTGAAGTACACCCTAGCAATGGAAACATTGTTTTCGCAGGTGGAAATGCCGGTGTATTCCGAAGCATAGACGGTGGATCAACCTGGATAAATGTTCTTCCGAATACCAATTTCGGTGTAAATGAGATTCTGATCAATCCCGGGAATGATCAGATCGTTCTGGCGGCAACAGACAAAGGTCTTTATCGTTCAACGGATGGTGGAACCAACTGGATACAGCTATTCACACAAGCTACATATGATGTAAAAGCAAATACAGCAAATAGTTCGATTGTATATCTTTTAAAAAATAATCCGAGTCTGATTATCTGCGAGTTCTATTCTTCAACTGACTTCGGAGCAACATGGTCCATTCAATCAAATGGCTGGTACAGTTCTTCCGATCCTGCCCGACTTGATGGCGGTGGTCGTTTGGCTGTCACCCCAGCTGATCCAAACAGAGTATACGCATACCTGATCGGTGAATCAAAAGCCAATGACTACGGATACATAGGGGTTTACAAAAGCATTGACGGCGGCAGTAGCTGGACACTTCCAAATAGTCCAGCAGGCGGTCCGTATACCACGGCGCATTTAAATCTTGCATATGGAGAGCCTTCGTGGACCTACCATCAGGGATTCTACAATTGTGCGATCGTCGCCTCAGCTCTTGATCCGGATGACATCCTGGTTGGGGGACTCAATCTGTATCGTTCTAATGATGCGGGAACGACATTTCAGGCCGTATCCGGATACGTGGGAGGTCCTTTGAACTTGCATGTCGATAACCAGGATTTCAGACAGATCAATGGAAATACATGGATCACTACGGACGGAGGCGCATACCTTTCAACAGATTTCTTTAACACAGAGTATCTTTTTAAAATGGATGGAGTACATGGTTCAGATTATTGGGGGTTTGGCAGCGGATGGAATGAAGACGTGTTGGTCGGAGGACTTTATCATAATGGAAATCTTGCATATTACGAGAATTATGGACCGGGCAACTTTCTTGCACTTGGTGGCGGGGAAGCGCCAACTGGATACGTGAATCCGGGTAATAATCGAAAAACCTATTTTTCGGATATTGGAGGAGCATTCATTCCTCTAAATTTGAACGATCCAATCAATTGGTTCAGTGGAAGTTTAAGTCCAAACGAAAGCTATTGGGCGGCAGAATCAAGTGAAATGGAATTCCATCCCAATTGCTACAATATTGCCTTTATCGGAAAGGAAAATAAACTTTGGAAGACAGAGGACGGTGGAGGTTCCTATTCTGTAGTAAAAACATTCGGGACGAATGTTAACGATGTCCTGAATTATATCGAAATTGCCTCTTCAAATCCAAACACTATGTACGTCACTCAGCGCCCGGCATCTGGCAATTCCGGAACACTGTGGAGAACGACAAACGCAGGAATTTTTTGGTCACCGGTAACAATTCCAAGTGGGAATAGCCGCCGAATTCTGATCACTATAAATCCAATGAATGAAAACGAACTGTGGATGGCATACCCAAGCGGATCCAACGGAAACAAAGTGTTCCACACACTCAACGGAGGAGGTACATGGACCAATATAACCTCACCGATACTTAATAATGAAAGTATTCAATCACTTGTCTACATCGCTGGAACAGGAAGCGGAATTTATGCGGGTACCGCTCGAGCCATCTACTATTACAACAATGCTTCCGGATGGACATTGGATAACAGTGGATTACCGACCTTCACCAATACAAATATCCTGAAACCATTTTACCGGGATGGTAAAATTCGTACTGCAAGTTATGGGAAAGGCATCTGGGAAAGTAACTTGAATGAACAACCAGCATTTCCGTTATGCAGAATAACAGTGGATAAACTTGAGCAAACAGTATTCTGCGAATTGGATTCATTTTATTTCGAGGACTATTCCTTCCTAAACCGCACGAATGCAAGTTGGGAATGGCAATTTCCTACCGGTACTCCCTCATCATCAACACTGCGAAATCCATCTGTTTTATTCGCAAATGCAGGAAGTCACTTAGCTGTTTTGACCATCACTGATCAATATGGCAATATCGATCAGGATTCTTTGTATGTCACGGTATCCAATTTAATAGCTCCACAATTTGTTAACGAGGATTTTCAGGGAACTTTTCTTCCCGATGGTTGGTTTCAAACCAACGAGGATAATGGGGGGGCATGGAATCTTTCAACCTCCGCCGGTGGCTATGGGACAAGTACCCAAAGTACAATTTTCGATAACTTTTACAATGATTCCCAGGGATCAATTGACGACCTAAACATTCCAATTAACACTTTCTTTATCAACCAGTTAACACTGTCATTTGATGTAGCATACGCCCCTTATGGAGGACAGTATTCAGACACATTAGAAGTTTTAGTCTCAACTGATTGCGGAAGTACCTTTACCACGGTTTTTCAAAAAGGCGGAAATACGCTGGCAACCGCAGCCAATTTCACCGACTACTATATCCCTGCTTCAAATGAATGGCGCACAGAGACTATTGATCTAAGTCCATTCACGGGGGAACAACAAGTTGTCGTCGCATTCAGAAATCATGGATATTACGGAAATGTGATCTACGTGGATAACATAAATATTGAGAATGATCTTGGAATTGAACAAGAGACTAAACAGCCGCTCAATATCTATCCGAATCCGGTCTGTGCAGGTGAAAACATTTATTTAGAAACTCCGGAAGAGGTCCATACGATAAGGATTCTGGATGCCCAGGGTAAGGTTGCTTATCAGAGTAGAGAAAAAAGTTCGACTTTGAGGGTACCGTTAAATTTAAAAAGCGGAGTTTACTGGATGAATCTGGAATCTGATAATCATATTTGGAACACTAAGCTTGTAATACACTAGCCTAGGCTCTGAATTTAGAGTTGTTCTTCTTGTATGAATAAAATTTAGTAGTTTAGAATGCCTCAAGTTCATTCTGTTACAATATAAATACTGTACTATGCGATTTTCGTCAATTCTTCTCACATTGGTTTTTATGGTTATCGGATGTAATTCATCAATAGGTCAGACACCTTTCTACTATGGTCCGTCAGCCTGCCTTAATCCTCAGCAAAAACAGTTGGAGGACGGGAAAAATTCAATTTGGTCAGAGGATATCGCATTACGAACCACGCATACTTCAACATATACCAGCAATGACGGACAGATAAAAACGATTTCATCCCAGCGTCCATTAAATTATTACAACCACAATGGAGACCTGGTCCCAATAAAAAAGGATCTGCAATCTTCATCAAATGGCTGGACTGCTTCAGAACAGCCCTACCCCACTTACCTGTTCAAAGACGGAAGTTTCGCTTTAACCTTGAATGATGGTAAATTATTGAAAATGGGCAGTAAATGTAAACTAAATGGTTTTGACGCCTCACCAGATATTCATAAAAATGGTAATCTGGTAACGCTGAAAGAAATTTTTACTGACGTCGACAAACAATTGCTCTTTCTTGAGAATTCCGTAAAGTACAATTATGTTCTTCACTCTTACCAAAATGCCTATTCGGATGAACTCATTTTCACAGAGGAAATTGAATTGCCGAATGGTTTTTCTCTCGTCTATAACAAAGATCTTGGAAAAGAGACAAAAAATGGTTGGATTGGAGAATTGAATGTTTTGAATGATCGTGGCGAACATTGTTCGTTCATTCAGGCACCTATCTGCGTTGATGCAAACAATGCGTGGGTATTGGCTTCATATAGGATAAGAAAATCAGGTGATCATACATATTTGGATATTGTTGTACCTAAAGAATGGCTGGCCTCAACAGAAAGAGTTTTCCCGGTAATCGTCGATCCTATCGTAACGGGACCGACATCTACCTGGTCATCAGGCAATATGCCATCCTGTATATTACCGACTGTCAACAAGGATAGTATTCAAGTCACCATACCTGGCGGAGTTACGATTACTGGACTCTTCGTTACTGCCAGTTTCTATGCAGATCCTTTTACCACTGCAATCATGTCGCAGGGATCCATGGCATTCAGTACTACCTGTGCAACATCACAAAATTTCACGATAACAGGTGCAACAGGGACATCACCGGGAACAGCATACCTGGACTCCTTTAATCTCTTCAATCCGTTGACATGTTGCTTCCCTGAATCATGTAATACAAGTACTTTTTGGTTAAGAATGCATTTGGGACGCACAGGTCCGGGAACTGGATGTAATACATCATTTATTCGGTATGATGCCCTAACTACCCTATGGCCATTTCAAGCAGTTGTAGTTGGAAAAACAGCGGAATCATTTGGTGGAAAATGGTTGGTTTCCCAGACTCCTATCTGTAGTAATTCCTGCACTATCAATGGAACCGCCTATGTCAATTATGGTGTTCCTCCATATACCTTTACTCATCCATGGACCACTGATGTGTTTGTTGATGGTTCGGGAAATGGGTGTGGTTCCGGTGCGGAAGCGCAGCAGTTCACGTTGAATATACCAAATTGCCCGACCTATTGTGATCTCAACACCACAGAACTCATCGTTCCTCCGCCTGTCGTTACCGATGCTTGTGGGAATATCGTATCAGACATGCCAAACAAGATCGTACCTATCAAGCCTGCTCCACAAGTTTCAGCAATTTATGATACAACCGTTTGCTCAGGAACTGAGAATACCATCGAATTAATCTCTTGTGTTCCGGGATCTACAATAAACTGGAATGGATCAGGCGGTTCAGGAAATATTACGGTTACCATAGAAAATACAACAACGAACATGCTCTCAACAAACTTTGAAGCGTTCGCCTCCGCCAATGGCTGCTATTCAGACACAACAATACTTCCATTGAATATTCAACCTAACCCGGTAGCTTCCTATACGGTCAACCCAATTCCTATCATTGCAAACGTACCTTTAGAACTGACAGATGCAAGCACCAATTCACAGGCTACCAACATCGTCTGGGACTGGAATCTCGGAGATGGGAATACTTCGTCAGATCAGTCTCTTTCACACCTATACTCCAATCCTGGAGAATATGAGGTTTGCCTTAAAGTAACCGATGACAATAATTGTATTGATTCGCTTTGTTCAATCCTTACAGTTGTACCTGCAGACGTCGAGATCCCTAATATAATTACGGCAAATGGAGATGGGATAAATGATCTTTTGGTTTTCAAATACCTCGAATTCTATCCATCCAACGAACTTTCGATACTAAACAGATGGGGTAATACTGTGTTCTCTGCAGAGAGTTACAAGAATGACTGGGATGGTGCTGATCTTTCTGAAGGAATCTATTTCTTCCTTCTCAAGGTTCCGGACATCAACAAAGAAATCCAAGGATTCTTTCATCTTGAGCGATAATATCTGAGATCGATCCGACTCTCAACTATTTATAAATTTACCCATTAGAACAAAATTCAATTATGTTAAAGGATTACCAATCCGAGATCTTTGAGATCATAAAACGAAAATTAAAGGGTAATGAATCAATAGGTAATCTCGTAGGAGATATTCTTTCCATCAGTCAGGATGCGGCATACCGCAGATATCGCGGTGAAACACAGCTAACAATATATGAACTGGAGAAATTATCCAAACATTTCGATATTTCTTTAGATTCTTTGTTTGGAAAGAATAAGAGCAAGGTTTTGTTCGATTTTCAACCACTCAGTGAGATCGACTTTTCGATGGACAGTTACCTCGAGCGGTATGTTGTTGGTTTGAAAACGATCAAAGCGCACAAGAACCCGGAAATGATTATTACGGTGAATAACACCCCCTTGTTCCAGCTTTTGAATTTTCCACATTTGATTCGCTTTAAACTTTTCTTTTGGGCCAAAACCCATTTACAAGTAAAAGAATTTCAGAACGTATTATTCAAGTATGAGAAGATCTCAGACAGCACATTCAACATTGGAAAAGACATCCTCTTTCATTACAATACCATTCCTTCGAAGGAGCTTTATGACCCCGAATTATTGAGAGGTTTCGCTCGGGAAATCTACTATTATTACAATGCTCATCAATTCGAAGACCCTTCTTATGCGATCATTTTACTGAATACACTTGAAAAATTCCTTGAACATTTGAAAGACCAGGCCGCAAGAGGAAAAAAATTCATTTACGGAACACAGGCTCCTGCATCCGGCAATGCATTCGAAATGTATCACAATGAAACCTTTAATGCAGCTACTACGATCTATTACAGGAACGATGAGTATGAAGGAATCCATTTTGCTCATAATCTGATGAACTCATTGCACACTACAGACCCAATTTATATCGCAGATAGTTTAGGAATTTTAAAAAAACAGCTTGCCAATTCAAGTATGATCAGTATTGTTAACGAAAAGGAACGAAACTCCTATTTCCACAAAGTTTCAGACATGATCAGTGGATTCCGTAAAAAGATCGAACTGGATCTTTCGACTAACAGCATGTGATCTCCAAACTTTTTATTTGCGTATTACGCAAATTACATTTCTCCTTCTGCGATATTCAATTAGTATAAAGGTTTTTTTACATGTTCCTTTGGTTTAACCAATCGAAGATAATATGTCCACGACCCCCTTAATAGATCTTTTAATACATGACACAAGAAGTCTTCTTGCATTCTTTTTGTTCATTATGGTCTCAAAATCATATACCATTGCACAGGAAAACCCATGGGCAGCAAGAAAGGGAAATAATCCATGGGGCACAACGGAAGAAAATAAACAAGAAAAGAAGCTTTACATTTCTGATTCCACAATAGTTCTTCTCAATTCAGACTCCCTAAAAGCTCAAACTCCTGCACTTCCTGTTAAAGAAGCTGAAGTGATTCAGGTAGACCGCGAAATGGACATGATTTATATCGCTAAATACAAAAGTTATTTCTACAAAGTTTCCAAAACAAATTTCTACGCATACAGCAGCACCGAAATAACTGATACCATCTTTCTCTCAGCGGATGACGGTAAAATTTTAATACTAGACCGGAAACATACAAAAACACTCGAAAATTTAGATAGTTATGCTATGGCACAACATAAGGCTCCGGGAGCATTTATTGGTTCATTTATTAGCTCTGCAGTACTGAACATTTTTAGTATTCCCATTAATCTTATCTCACTGGCTTTTCCAAGCTATGGCAAAGACCGTTTTGTAACAAACTACATCATGAACAACAAATCAGCCAAAGCGGCTGAAATCAAAAACATAAAGAAAGGTATATGGAAAAAAAAGGCAATGAACACAGGCATGGGAACTTTACTCGGAATAGCATCCAGTACATTTTTTTGGGTTTTAATAATCAATTGATCACGAATATATTTTTAACATAAATCAAACAATATGAAAAAGTCAATCATTTCTTTCGTTCTTTCATTAGTTAGCTTAACAACACTCAATGCGCAATCAAAACAGACTATCGCAGTTTCTAATCCATCCGTAAACGGACTATATGCAACACCGGTAATCACTGCGAAACTTATTAGGCTAGAATTGATTAAGCTGGATCAATATTCAGTTTATGACGAATTCGACATGGATGAGATCTACAAATCAAATCCTGAATTCAAGAACAATTGTATTAGTAAAAATTGTCTCCAGCAAATGGGAGAACTACTTCAAGTCGATTATATTGTCTCCGGAAGCTATGATGCTCTTGGAAACAAGATCGTAATCTCATTAAAGATGATAGATGTTAAAAATGGGACTCTTTACAAAACAATTGTCAAAGAATATGATAATCAAGAAGTAGAGCTGCAGCGCATGACAGAGATCGCAATAAAAGAAATGCATGGTCTCTCTAATAACAAAGAATTGATTGAACGACTGCAGTTCAAGAACGAAGTGATCACGTCTAATAACGTTGGCAAGATCAATAACTCAGGACCTCGCATTGGATATGCACTAATGACCGGCAGCCTGGCTGAGTTTGCAACTCGCGAAGAGGCTCGCGGCGGACTTGATATTTTTCCCGCAATAAGTATGATCGGTTATCAGTTTGAAGGACAATACGTTGGGACCGAGAATTTCTCAGCTTTGATCGAAGGGATTGTAAACATTAACGGACTAGAACAAGGTCAGTTCATACCTTCCATCTCCTTAATGAACGGTTTCCGTTTCGGGAAAGCAGGTTGGGAATTTGCTTTTGGACCAGGTTTCGGTTTAAAGAAAACAACCTATGGATTCTTTGACAATCATGGATTACTTGATGATTCCGGTAAATATTGGAACGAAAATGATTGGAACGCATATGTGAACAGTGAATTAATAGATGATCCCCAATACAATACTCAAGGTTATTTTATTCCACCAAGTGTTTCAGATATACACGAAGACTATAATTTTTCAAAGAAATACGCTGACACTCGCGGGAATACAAGCATTTCAACCATGTTTGTTGTTGCCGTTGGAAGAACTTTCCGCGCCGGTGCATTAAACATACCTGTCAATATTTTCTATTCTTCACGCAAAGGTGGAGGAATGGCAGGTATGAGTGTTGGCTTCAATGTGATGAAAAGTAAAAAACCGATCAATGATATTCGTCCTATTCAACGCTGATATCATACCACCTTCACTTAATATGGCACTTCTTTCGAAGTGCCTTTTTCATGTATCCAAGTTTAAGTAGAGACATAGTATTTCACTTTTATTAGATCATTTTTGGATCAAGGCTCTATTTAATGACCCCCAAGTTATTTTACCTTCTTTATTTCTTAAGAAAGTCACAATGTAATAAGCAACTAATTTTGTGTGCAAATTGACTGTCTTGTTTATTTAAATGTATCTTATTTGAAAAATATGAACACAACCATTCGCTTCACAGAAACACAGCGCTTCACACAATGGTGGCTCTGGTTATTACTAATCGGCCTGAGTGCGGTAATTATATCCGCTATGATCTATCAGATCACCTATGAGCAACCGGTCGGCGATAATCCCATGAGTGATTCGGGACTGATTATAAGCTCAGTAATAATTCTCTTACTTAACGTAATATTTTTCATCTTCAAATTGGAAACACACATCGATAAAGAAGGAATACACATACGCTTCTTTCCTTTTCATATGAAATTCAGAACATACAAGTGGGTAGATATGTCAGAATGTTATCTGCGACAATATAGCCCAATAAGCGAATTTGGTGGCTGGGGAATAAAGGGATGGCCATCAAATATGGCATTCAATGTTTCAGGCAATCAAGGTATTCAGATCACATTTAAAGAAGGAAAAAAATTATTGATCGGAACAAATTCTGTACAATTGACAGATGATGCTTTAAAATTGTTTTTTTTAAATAATAAATAATTGATTTTGTACATATTAAAAATTATTAATTAAAGCTTTATTTTAATATAAATTATACTTATTCCATTCGTGAATCCCTCTGTATTCTTATGGCGACAACATCCAATTTAACCAGGAAATTAAATCGCAACAATTCAATTCGTCGGACAAATACAGATTTGAATGAATCTATTTAAGAATAATACTTGATCATATTGATTCAAAGGAAGTTGAGCTTGATTTCTCGACAAAATAGAACTTTCTGAGAATTACTATCCTTACTCGCAACACTTTTACAGTTGAAGTATTTACAGACTGATTTCAAGACTTAAATCAATACGAAATCACCACTGACTGATCAGTCAGTTTTTCCTTCAAAAGATTTTTTTTTGGCTTCCGGACAACCGATGGATTGCACTAAATAAAATTGAAATCGCACATTGCACAATAAAGAGATGTATCAAATTCTACTTTATAAGGTAGAAATAATTGTTTGTTTTGATTGAAATTGAAAAAACATGAAAAAAACTTTAGAATTCTTGACTTCCTTCATACTCACCTTCTTACACGGTGCATCAACCCGGTCTTTCATTCAAATCCGTAAAACCTCTTCTGCAAAAAAATCCCCCCCATTCGACTCGGTGCTTTTTGAACGTGTCTTAATGTCAAATACCTCGTCGTATCAAATGAGCTCTTCGAAAATCTAGGCTTCACAAAAATAGGTGGAGCTGAAGAATCAAATTACCTGATATTGAAGAATAATACTACTTTGACCCGGAGTTTTAAGGGATTTTTCGAAGGTAATCTGCTGACATTCAATCCAGGGTGGGATGCGAATACTAAAAACTTAAAAAAATGGGACGATGTTCGTTTAATCCAAAAACAACTCAAATCTAAAAACATACCGCTCATCATGGAAACTTCCAACACAACTTCTGGTCCTGCATTTATTATACTGAAAGATCCGGATGGAAACACAATACTCATTGATCAGCACAGGCAGTATAGTTTAACCTGTTAAAATCTTTTTTTCATAGAATCAAAGGTTCATCCTAACTTTGTTTTTTACCGATTTTAAATGATGACCATAGACCAGCAACAGAAAGTTCAAGAACTCCTTGTAAAGTACAACGATATATTGCTCCATTCCATGCGTTTAGCAGTTGCTGAAGACTTCATCAACCTCATCATACTGAATCGGGATGACAATGATTTTGAATTAAATAGCTTCTTGCAAAACAAAGAAGAATACTATCAAATTATATTCAAAGAGTTCATGCGCGCAAACTATTCAACCGTCGTGCGTGAACTGAATGGCATGGAAGATCCAATCAAGGAGATCAGGGATAAATTTCGGCAGGCCGATCAACCACTCAAATAACCCATTCTTTCAGTAAACATAAATGGCGCTATTAACAAAAGTATGCCGCCGTTATCCATTTGTTGGTTGTACATTGCGATTAAATTTCAAAGTAGAATTCTCTTGAGGTCCGAACATATCAAAATCCAATTCTACTTTCTATCCATCAATTCTTTGACAATAACGCATCTACTTAAAAGGCCCCTTGATGGAGAGTCTTTGATATTTTTTCATATTAATTTGATTTAGTGCTTTTTTTTTCTAATTTGGACATACATTTTATTGACTACTACTATGTTACAATTCAAAAGTCTGTCTATTGCGGTCTTCTTGTTTTATACACCTTACTCTATTTCTCAGATAGTATATTCCAACGGCGCTACTATTTCAATGACCGGTGGATCAATCGTACATTGCAACGGTGGATTTCAATTGACTGGCAACACTTTTTTTACCAACGAAGGTAATCTTACGGTTACAAAGCTTTCGACACTGCCGGAGCGAGGCAACTACAATATGGGTGCTGGATCGTCAGCTTCCGGTAGCGGTAACTATCGTGTTGAACAAGATTGGATCAATGATGGAATATTTGCGGCAGATGGAAGCAACGTTTTTTTATACGGGAACACGGAACAGATTATAACCAGTAATAATGGTACAGTTACCATTTTCAACAATCTGACACTAACTGGAACTGGAACGAACAATGACCGCAAGAAAAGTTTGTTGAATGTCGATGCTGAAGTAGGGCAAATTGGAATCTTGAATCTCACAGACAGGGAGTTAAGCACTGCCGCAAACAACTTCTATGTTCGAAATACTGCTGCAGGTTGCATCTTGAATTCCACAACCTACGGTTCTGAAGGATTTGTATCAAGTCTGAATAATGGGTATTTGTTTAGGGAAACAGCTGCATCATCAGACTATCTGTTTCCTGTTGGTTCAAGTATTGGTACTTTGAGATATAGACCTGTGACTATTCAACCTTTGGGTACATCCGATCATCAGTTTGCTGTGAGACTCAATAACTACATTGCGGATTTAGACAGTTATCCACTTGCTCAGAAAGAGTCCATTATCGAAAATGCGAATAGCTTTTATTATCATTCCATCGAGCGAACTTCAGGGTCGTCAGATGCTTCCATTTCGGCATACTTCGATCCCACAGTAGATGGAGATTGGAAAGGTCTTGCCAATTGGAACAGTGCCGAAGCATTGTGGAAAGTCCTGGAACAACCAGTTGCGTCATCACAAGGAAATTATAAGGTAATAACTAAGAATTCTTGGAATTTTTCGAATCAGAATCCTTATGTTCTTACGAATCCTGCCGATCTTTTGATTATTCCAACCGCATTTACTCCTGATCAAGATGCTGTACACGACACTTGGTCAATTCCATTCCTAGATCAACAATATCCAGATAATGTTGTACGGATCTATAATCGCTGGGGTAATTTACTCTTTGAACACGATTCAAAAGCCAACGGTCCGTATGAAAATCACGAATGGGATGGTACCTATGAAGGAAACAACCTTCCTGTAGCCTCTTATTACTTTATTATCGACTTTAATGATGATGAGAAAAACGCTGCGACTGGGATCGTGACAATCGTGAAAGAAAAAGAAAACTAATAATAAACCTATAGCTTAGAAAAAATGAAAAACAAACACCTATTATTGACTTTTTTACTTTGGACGTTTTCTTCAGGAATTTTTGCCCAAAACAATATGGGTATCGGAACCAATAATCCCGATCCTAGCGCACTCCTTGACATGACAGCAACAGACAAAGGTGTGCTCGTGCCAAGAATGACCACCCTGCAAAGAACAACAATTGCATCACCTTCGGAAGCATTAATGGTCTACGATACGGATTTCGAATGCTTCTTCTATTTCAAACTGTCCACTGGCTGGATGAACCTTTGCGACGGAATCGTTGGTCCCCAAGGACCAGCAGGACCGCAAGGACCTATCGGTTTGACCGGACCACAAGGGCCAGCAGGAAATGACGGTGCTCCGGGTTTAGCAGGACCGCAAGGACCACAGGGGCCAGCAGGAAATGATGGTGCTCCGGGATTAGCTGGACCTCAAGGACCAGCAGGACCTCAAGGATCTATCGGTTTGACCGGACCACAAGGACCAGCTGGAAATGACGGTGCTCCGGGTTTAGCAGGACCTCAAGGACCACAGGGGCCAGCAGGAAATGATGGTGCTCCGGGATTAGCTGGACCTCAAGGGCCCGCAGGTTCTGCCGGCGCTCAGGGACCAGCTGGACCACAAGGAGTGCAGGGAATTCCTGGTGTTGCTACTTTCTATTCGGCAACGGGTACAACCGATGCAAGCACTACGTCACTAACATTTGTCCCCATGCCTCAGATGACAGTTACATTTACGCCAACAAAATCTGTGGTTTATGTAATGTTCTCAGCTGCAGGACACGTGACGCCAACTGGCTCACCGCAACAATATGTCGATTTCAGATTGAGAAGAAACACTACCGTAATTGCTGGTTCAACTTCCGTAACAACAGACGATGCCGGTGCAGGAAGTGTAACTTCATGGAATGCTCAGATAATCACTCCTGTCACGGTAACTCCCGGAGTTGCAACAACGATTGATGTGCAATGGGAAATTGGCGGTTTGACGAGCAATAGTACTTTATGTAATGCGAACAGTAACAAAGATTGGTCACACAGATCAATTATAATTATGGAATAATTATGAGATCGCTTATTACATTTTCATTTCTGGTTTTCCTTCCGCTAGTCGGATTTTCTCAGGAAGAGACGCCAAAAAACGAGCGCATTAGCGTAAAAAAAGAGAGTAACAATCAGATAGAAGTGCAAAATACCGAACCTGAGACTCAAACAAACGAGCGCGTTTCAGTAAGGAAGAAGTCACCAAAAAAGAAAACCCAAAAGGGTAATCAGATCAATGCCAAAACTTCAAAGAATAAAGAAGAATAGAAGATAATCTGACCAGTCCCAGAAAAGATTAAAAGATTTTTGGGACTGGTCTTTCAATTCAACTTATCAGCGCACCTTACTTCGAAATTTCTCCAATCCCTGAAATACCATATCCACGACTTCATTGATCGGAAGAGCATTTGTATTGGTCATTGTTGTTCCGCCAAGGTTGTATTCGAAACTGTGTAAGCTTTTGAATCCCGTCTTTTTCGAACGTTTTCTGAACTTGCATCGTTTATCGACACCATATGCCTTCATCTTCACCTTCACAAATGGTCTTAACCGATTATAACTTGCCAGTTCTGTTCCAACTGAAAATGTTTTGTTCACCCCTACTCTGATCTTAAACTTTACGTAATATTCGAGGTATTCCGTAGCAGTAGCCTTCCTTTTGTTTCCACGAGGTAATCCCCCTACCTGTTGTGATGACGCGTTGAAGCGCATTTCTTTACCATTGCTGTTTAGCGGATAGAACAGTTTTGCATCAGTATGCAACTCCTCTTTCACAATAGCAAGGATCTGATTTGTTACAGAATCGTATAAATTCGCAGGAATATCTAATCGGTTCGTGCCCGTATTGTTGATTGTAAAGCTATTTGTTATCCGACTGTCTATAGTCCACCTAACCTTGTAAACACCGGCTGAACTCTGAGTATGCGCCAGAGATCCAACGAATAAAAAAACAGCAAGTATTAGTATTTTCATAATTTATAATTTGTTCCTGGTATTACTTTCAAAAACTGTACCATGTAAAATTCAAAGATATTTTATCGGCTAAAAATGTTAAGCTTATAAGAGATACGTTAACAGCGAAATACCATCGCCTTGAATTCAAATTATTAGAGACCTTAGAAGATATAGAGTTGATCCTACGTGTCGTTGAACTTCTCATGGATTAGCTTGTATACAAACCGCATGAGTCAGCTTTTCAAACTATTTATACTATGTTCCGGGTTCTTTTTCAACCTTAATCTGAATGGTCAAGATACCTTGAGAGCATCTGAAATATCTATTGACATAGGCGATTATTTCTTTGAAAGCAATTGTGCACATGGTCATATATGTTGTCAGGTCGGATGTATCTGCTGTACACAATTGAATCGCGACCAGGTTTACGATACGATCGTTTTTCCGAAATCAAATGGAATTCAACGATTAAAAATAGTTGAACACTATCATTATGCGAACAGTCATGAGATGTTTCCCGTTCATTTTCGATTTAAAGACACTAATGGGTTAATCTCTCCGAAATATTATGACGTACTGAATCAATTTCTTTATGGAGAGGATATATACACCAGCCACAATTCGCTAATTCAACAAACAAAAAAGCCGGAGACTGCAGAGTTTCTTGTTAATGACGAGCAAAGACACTATTTTTTACTGGATCAACACGGACACGAATTACCCTTTCAGTATGCCTCGCACCAAAAACTCTCCGATACGCTTTATTTGTCGAGTATTCTGGTAAACAAGCAACGCATTTATGGCTTAACAGATGGTAAAGGAAATCGAAAAGGACACGTAAATTTAGTGGATATCAGCCCTCGCAACGAGCGAGGACATGCAGTTGTTACCGACACGCAAGCAAAAAAAGGAGTGATGGACTCACTGGGCAATGTCTTGATTAGTTGTCGATTTAATGAACTCAGATACATTGGAGCCGATCGATATGAAGTCATACTCGAACAAAAGCACGGAATTATTGATGTTAACGGAACATTCATATATCAATCAAATTTCCAACACATTTCCAGGTACTCAGAAAACTTAGTCTGCGTGCAGAAAGATGAAGAGCATATCGCATACATCGGCCTTCAGGGAGATGAAATAATACAGCTAAAGGCCGAATGGGGGCTTGAATTTCAGGATGGAAGAGCTGCAGTTTTAAAAAACGAAAAGTGGGGATACATCAACAATCATGGTGAGTTGGTAATTGATTACCAGTATGAGCAAGCATTAGGATTTTACAATGGAATTGCACCTGTTTCTGTTCGAGGAGCTGAATTCAACATGCGTTGGAGATTGATTGATACACTTGGGAAATATATAAATGATCAGACTTATTGCGAGATCTATGGATTCAAATCGGGTTATGCAAAAGCTTTCAAGAATGGTTCTGGATATGGAATAATAGATTCAGAGGGGAAAGAATTTCTACCGTGTAAGTACCATATAGATGGGTTTGGAAGTCAGGAAGATTGGTTCATACACGACCGCATGTTGATCCGCGAGACTAATTCACAAAAAAGTGCTTTGCTTATCACGAAAAAAAGAGACACTATTTGTAATCTCAAGAACTATATTGCTGGCTATTTTGTCCAGGATCTTGAGCAAAATGAAGCTTTTCGACCATATATCATAGCCTACACCGAAAATGGGCAGCAGCAACTATTGAACCTGAATGGCGAACCACTCTTAAAAAAAGATTACAGGTCGGTTCAAATGATAAGTCCTAGCCTTTTATGCATCTATACAGATGAAAAGCGGAACGGATTTTTATACAACCTTACCACCAAAAAAACGATTCTGGAAGTCTCCGAAAAAGATCGTATTCAGAGCTTTGAAAATGGAGTAATTCAAATCTGTAGAACACCTCCTTACGCCTACCCTGAGATCTATGAGTTTTACAATGAATTAGGAATTCGTTTATCTGTTTATGAGCTATCATCCAACTAATTTGATTCTAATTCTAATTTAGTATTCCGTGAATTCTTATGACAAGCTACTCTTTAATTTATCTCGAACAGAAAAAAAAGTGACATATTATTCGGATTCGAAAACCTCATTGAATTCAAGTTAAACTTTCTGATCGCTCAAATATGGACGCTACTTAGTATATGAAAATAACATTGAATGAAAAACAGCAGTTTAATAAGTCCTGAAAGATGAACTTAGGAAATGGGGACTGTAATTCAGATTAAAGAGGAAGTTGTAAATTAGCACCCATGAAGATTACAGTTTCAGCAATTATAAATGCTCCGATCCAAAAGGTATGGAATGTCTGGACAAATCCTGATCATATTTGCAACTGGAATGCAGCATCCGATGAATGGTATACTCCTCATGCCACAAATGATCTCCGCGTAGGTGGCACATACAACTACCGCATGGAAGCGAAGGATGGCAGTATGGGGTTCAATTTAATTGGAACATACACTTCGATCATACAATTTCAGAGAATTGAACACATCTTTGAAGATGAACGAAAGATCACCGTATTATTCGAATCAGAGGGTAATTCTACAAGAATAACCGAATCCTTTGATGCAGAGACTCTCAACCCTGTAGAACTTCAGCAACAAGGCTGGCAGGCTATTCTGAACAACTTCGCGAGATACGTAGAGAGTCTGTAGCTGTTGAATTACAACACTCCTATTTTTTTTAATATAAAAGCTATCCTAAACTATTATTTATTATCCTTATCTTTGCGTAAAATGGTTGCATTAGCAACTCGGTTTCAATAATATTCCATACGGAAAATCATTCGATCTTGTTCATCACCCATTTAAGGCACCCAAGGGTTCCATCATTATTAATTCAATTAGAGTAAATGGGAAGATCACAAGAAACTTTCAGTAAAAAAGACAAAGAAAAGAACAAAATAAAGAAGCGTCAGGAGAAATTGATCAAAAAAGAAGAGCGCAAAGCAAATTCTAAAGGTGGTGGTCTTGATAATATGATGGCATATGTCGATGAGAACGGAAATATCAGTGATACTCCGTTAGATCCGAAAAACCGAAAGTCAATCGACGCAGAATCAATAGATATAAGTATTCCAAAACGAACGGAAGAACCTGAGGATAGCGTTCGAAAAGGCAAAGTATCCTATTGGAATTCATCCAAAGGTTATGGTTTTATCAAAGATTTGGAAACACAAGAGAATATTTTCGTTCACATTAATGGAGTACTTGGTACGATCGATGAAAACGTCATGGTTACTTTCGAAAAGATACGCGGTCCAAAAGGATGGAACGCTGTCCAAGTGAAGCCTGCAAATTAAAATCAGAAAATCCGGCTCTATTTCTTGAGTCGGATATAAATATGCTTGGTATTCTTATTGGCTGTCTCGCGAATATCGATCTCGAAGGCATCCGTACTTTTAATCAGCGGCAGCAGTTTCTGGAAACCGTAATTGCGTGGGTCAAAGTCAGGTTTATTCTTTAAAATAAAGCTCCCAAGTTCACCGAGGAATGTCCAACCAGTGTCATCTGCAAGATCCGCAACGCTGTTTCTAAGCAACTTTATCAACTGTTCATCAACCTTGTTCAAAGGAGCACTTTCTTTCTCCTTTTTGGTTGTTTGTTTCTTCGAGGAATCTTTTGCTGGCTGAGCCTTGGATTTCAGAATCTCGATGTATACGAATTTGTCACACGCCGTAATGAAAGGCAATGGAGTCTTTTTCTCTCCTATTCCGATCACTTTCATACCTGCTTCTCTTAATCGGGTTGCAAGACGAGTGAAATCACTATCTGAGGAAACAATGCAAAATCCGTCAACCTTGTGTGAATACAGAATGTCCATTGCATCTATGATCAGCGCACTGTCACTGGAGTTCTTTCCACTGGTATAACTGTATTGTTGAATGGGAGTTATAGCATGTTCCAATAAAACATTTTTCCAACCGGAGGCATTTGGCTTGGTCCAGTCGGCATAGATCCTTTTTATTGTCGGATTCCCTGATTTTGAGACTTCTTCGAGCATTTCGCTGATGTTTGAATATGGAACGTTGTCTGCATCAATCAGCACGGCTATTCTAAGGTCACTCATGATTTACATTTTTGAATTGACAATTTTTATCTTGTCATAATTTACAAGGTAGTCATTAATTATGACTTCACTGTGATAATAACGATCAAATATCAAAAACAGTTTTCCATTGTAGGATGAATTCAATTGTGTCGGAAATTCAAAAGATTCAAGCTGCAAAATCATTTCGAGAACCAATTAATCAGTAACTTTCCCTTGGCTAAAAAGACAATCAGGATGCAGGCGTGTGAATTTCCGTTCTATGAAACCATCATTTTGGAAGACGACCATGTTCGCTTGCGGCCCCTGAAAACAGATGACCTAGAGGCTCTTACTAGTTATGTTCATGATGATCCGGAGCTGTTCCGATTTGCCCTAACCCCGATGAATACAGAAGGTGATCTTAAAGAATATATCTCTTCTGCGCTTTTACAACAGCAGAAAAAATTAGAATATCCTTTTGTAGTAATCGATAAAATAAGCGGTAAAATTGCAGGTACTACCCGTTTTTATCTCATAGACACCATACAGAGGTGTTTGGCAATAGGCTATACTTGGATAGGTACTGAATTCCATCGTACAGGTTTGAACCGCTCAATGAAAGCTCTCATGATCAGCTATTCACTCAAGGAACTGGGGTTCGAACGGGTTGAATTCAGATTAGACTCCGAAAACGAAAGAAGCGCGCGCGCGCTCGAGGCCATAGGCGCTTTAAAAGAAGGTCAGTTACGCAGCCACATGTTCCGGGCAGACGGGACAAGACGGGACACACTCATTTATTCGATACTAAAAAATGATCTTGTAAAGTAAGTTAAATCAAAAACATAGTAGCCCTCTGTATTAAATGTAGTTTACTCTTGTGTTATAATTTCCCCCATGTAGCAATTAAAATATTGGTAGATACGTTTTTATAAGCTAGTTTTGTACCGGAGAATTATTCACGAAAAATCTATCAAAATGGAAATCTTAGTAAACGAGGCACTAAACCACCGTGCTGTTAATCACCCTTATCTTAAGGCCCTTGCAAACGGAGAATTTGAAAACATGGAAGCAGTTCTGAAAGACTTTGCATCCCAATATGGCTTCTACAGCGCATGGTTCCCGCGCTACCTTACTGGTGTAATATCAAAATTGGAGAATCCTGAATTCAGAAACCATCTACTTGATAATTTATCGGAAGAAAGTGGCCATTTACACGAAGAGGATATGATTGCTGTTCGAGAACTTGGTATCAAGGACGAGTGGGTACAGGGTGTTCCGCATCCTCAGCTATTCAAGCGATTCCAGCATGCTATGGGAGTTGATGCAGATGCACTTCCTGGAATTGAAGTGGAGATCTGGAGAGATTCTTTCCTTTCTTTGATCCAGGGTGGAAGTCCTGTTTCAGCAGTTGGAGCGATCGGACTTGGAACTGAATCAATTGTTAAATACATCTACAAGGATATTATTAAGGCAATCGAAGAACATACATCACTTAGTTTGGAAGAGTATGTCTTTTTCCCGCTTCATACGGAGGTAGATGACGAGCACGGTCTTATTTTGTTGGATATCGCAGAAAAGATGGCATCACAAAGTGCTGAAGATGAAAGAGAACTAAGAAAAGGAATGCTGAAGGCACTGAATTTAAGAGCAGCATACTGGGATGACATGTATGAAAGAGCAAAAGTGATCAGTAAGCAAAACGTAATGGCATGAATCCATTATTCATAAAAACGGTCAAAGCCAACAGGATTGCACCTGAAGAACATGAATCTATCGGAAGATCTCTGGATGCATTGGAACATTCTATCAAAAACAAACTTGTTCCAAACGCACTTGAGTTATTACCATCTGTCAATTCATTGTACGTGTATTCTCTTGGGTCAGAAGATCAAACAAAAGAGGTACTCGAATTCATAAGCTGGTATCGAAATCCAGAAGACGATTACAACGGTTCGGAAAGACTGAACAAAATTGTTAGTGGATTTTTTGGTGAACTTCAACTTGGCCGCATCGGTGAAATGCTTGACCGTATAAGTCTTCAACGTTCACTTACCGATGTGAATGATGCCGGTGAATTGGTTTCAAGACTCAATGACAATGCACTTAAAGGATTGTACAACAATAAAGTCGATGCCTTAAATATTGATTTTTCGGTCTCTTTGCTTCCTTTCGACATGGAGGTTCTGGACCCTAGAATAGTAACTGTTCAGCCCGGCAAAGCGAATGAAATG
The DNA here is from genome assembly GCA_046301895.1 of Flavobacteriia bacterium. GTDB lineage: Bacteria > Bacteroidota > Bacteroidia > Flavobacteriales_D > Crocinitomicaceae > M0103. The sequence goes on along the minus strand of JBKCJG010000047.1, from coordinate 7,975 downwards.
CATCGACATGCTCATGAAACTGTTTTCATTTTTCTTAAAGGAAAAGGGAAAGTTCTGGTTGATGACTTCGAAAATGAAGTTAACCCCGGTGATTTTGCGTTCATTCCAAGATGGTGCAACCATCAATCGGTTAACACAGGAACGGAGGAACTGGTATTCCTAGCTGTAGCTGATTTTGGTCTTACAGGTAAATCTTTTGTAGGAAATTATATGAAAACCGCCAGAATGAAGGCTGTTTAAAATCTGTGAAATCAAAACATGAATACAAAAGAACTTTATGACTCTCAGGCGCGCGAGTGGTCCAGAAATGAGCCTGTGCTCCTTTCTGACTACTCGGCACGACCATTTGTTATAGATTTGTGCAAACCGTTTAACGGACTAAGAATCCTGGATGCGGGTTGCGGCGAAGGATACGTAGGCAGACAATTTGCAGAAGGAGGTGCGCTCCATGTTCACGGAATCGACATTTCTGAAAAAATGATCCGAGAAGCTGAAAATGCTAAGATCAGCTCAGGACTCAGTAATCTTTCATACCTGGCAGGTGACATCCGCACAGTTGATTTCAGCAGTGAGAAACCGTATGACCTTTTCATCGGAATGTTTCTTTTCAATTATCTTAATGTTGAAGAAACACATGAGGTCATGAAAAAAGCCTATGAACTGATCAAACCCGGAGGACATTTCGTTTTTTCGGTACCACATCCTTTTCTGGCCTTCTTAAAAAAGGATAAATATCCTTTCTATTTCACACCAAGCGGCGGTTACTTTTCAGGAAGAAACATTTTATTCCCCGGTGAGATCTGGAGAAGAGACGGTGTTTCAGTTGGTGTGCAATGCGTCCACAAAACGTTTGAAGACTATTTTACCGGTCTCAAAAATGCGGGATTTACATCCATGCCGGAAGTATATGAGTTAAAAATAGGCCAGGAACACATTGATATGGACCCAACTTTTTTTGGTCCGTTAAAAGATCTCCCATTGCATATTGCATTTAAAGTGATCCGTTAAAAGATGAGAAAAGAGGAATCTCTCTCCGAATTGAATTGGTTATTAAAACCCTATCCTTCCGATTATGTTTTGTTTCCGGATGAAGAACTTTGTGCTATTGCAGAAAGTTTTACCGTTAATGAGATACAAGATCTGCTGGATAATCCAAATGAATACGTAATAGACATTCCTTTTTCCATCACCAATACCCTCGAATCCAAGCTCAGATCATTTCCCTGTTTCACATTAATCAGGTGTGATTCTTCGCTACCGGATGAAACACTTAGGTGTATATATGCATTATATAGCAAGGCTATTGGCTCCATAAATGATCGTTATGGATATTTTTTTGATGTAGTTGATCAGGGATTGGATTATACAAAAGAAGCCATTCCCGTTTCCAAAACGAAGGCTTCAACCGGATATCACACAGACAGTACAGCCAAAGAGTATCTTCCGGATATTGTTGGTTTGCTGTGCCTTCACCCGGCAGAGGTTGGTGGCGATTCATTACTCACTAATGCAGCAGATCTTTATTCATTCCTGCTTAAAGAGGAACCCGCTGCAGCTGCAGAAATGGAAAAACCGATCAAAAGAGATGTAATAACACCGGGGACGGTTAACTCGATTGAAGCGATTACCTCTAACGCATTTCCTATATTTTCCTTTCCTAAAGAAGGCTTTACTTTCCGCTACATGCGTTATTGGATCGAAACAGCATTTCTGAAAACTGAAGAAAAGATGCCAATGGAATTATTGAAAGGTCTGGATGCAACGGATCACTTCTTTTCAGTTCCTGAAAACAATGTTGAATTCTCAATGAAAAGAGGCGATATCCTTTTCCTTAATAACAGGGTGCTATGTCACAACAGAACCGCATTTGAAAATGATTCCTCGTCGAATAACAGGACTATGGTTCGCGCATGGATCAATTTTGATACGGAAAGAACAAAAGACACATCAATGTTGAATTAGGATGTTATAAATCAATAGTCACAAGTTGAATATCACTCTGAAAAATAATTCCTCCGGGAAGGAGATTAATGGATTTCATTCTTTGAACGTCATTTCAATCACACATGTCACTAGTGATTCTGTAATGATACGTTTCGAAATACCGACAGAAATTAGATCTTTATACAGTTTCAAACCCGGCCAACACGTTGAATTGTTATTGTATGAAGGGAATGAAGAACTTCGTCGAACATATTCTATCTGCAGTGGCGCAAATGAACCATTGTCAATTGGCGTAAAGGCGTTGAAAAGCGGTAAAGTTTCTTCTTTTCTGAACAGCGCAATTTCTGTGGGAGATGAAATACTGGTTTCGCAGCCAAGGGGATCCTTTGTATTGAATACAGCAGCCAAGAACATTGCGTTCTTTGGAGCGGGGAGCGGAATCACTCCCCTACTGTCCATGATGAAGACATGTAATCAAACTTCCATAAACTCAACATTGATTTATGGCAACAAGGAACTAAGGTCGATCATGTTCCGAGATGAAATAGATCAACTAGCTGATCGAGTCTACCATTTTTTAAGCGTTGAAAAAAAAGAAGGATTTGGCTACGGACGCGTGAACAGGGAGAATATTTCCGAATTGATAATAAATGATCGTTCTCTTATAGATGCCGATGCCTTTTACATCTGTGGGCCGGCGTCAATGATAGCTGATGTGTGTGAAACACTTCAATCATTCGGAGTTTCCGATGATTTGATACATTTCGAATATTTCAGTGCACCGGTAGAAAATAAGAGCTCTGACCAAGCCACGTTGCCATCCTTTTCGGGAAATTGTAAGGTTCAGGTAAAACTAGAGGGCGATAAGTTTCAATTTGACGTTTCAGCTGACGGATCCGTTCTGTTGGAAGCAGCAAGAAAAGCAGGTTTGGAGGCACCTTTCTCATGTAAAACAGGCATTTGCGGGTCATGTAGAGCCAAAATTAAAAATGGAACAGTGTCAATGAAAGCAAATTATGCCTTAACAGCAGAGGAAGTGGAACAAGGATACATTTTAACTTGTCAGGCACAACCTACTTGCAGTGACCTATCGATAAGTTTTGATGATTAATTGTGACCAAGGGAAAATTAAGCGTATTTATGATGAAATAGAAAAAACTAAATGCCCTTCCTTTTCGAAAAAGGGTTAAAAATTTGTACCGGATATTTCCCTTACAGATACAAAAAAGTAGACTTATTGCTGAAATGAAAAAAAATCTGCAATAACGAAGTCTTCAAATATTCGATGTAAAGAATTAATAACAGTATATAAATGAAACCACTAATCCAGCAAACAGCTGAAAAAAGCAAAAATGATGTTAAAATCAGCGCAAACTATTCCAGAAGTTTTCTATTTGTGCCATCACATCTCAAAAACGCATTCATTAGAGTACATGAATGGGATCTTCCCGATGTCTTAATATTTGACCTCGAGGATAGCTGCCCCCTGCATCTTAAGGCAATAGGAAGACAGAATCTCACCGAAAACTTTGATACGCTCACCGAACTACCATCCAAAAAATTACTGCGAATCAATCATGTTAGTGAATGGGATGAGTTCAATAAAGACCTGGCCATCCTCTCTCAAGGTGCTTTTCAAGGAGTAATGCTTCCCATGATCCAATCTGCAGGTGACCTGGACTTGACAATCAAAGAGATCGATGAAGCTTGTTCAGGATTGCCTGAAATGGAGATCCACGTGCTGATTGAAACTCCTTCCGGACTTGCAAATATCGAACAGATCGCATCCTTCAGCCCTCGGTTGGTTTCCCTTTGCCTTGGTTCCTATGACCTATTTGCGGCTTGGAATGCAGATCATACGGCAGATAAACTGTTCAGCGTAAAACAAAAATTGGTTAACACGGCTAAAGCTTATAATCTTCTCGCAATTGACACACCATTCATTGATGTTCATGATTATGCCGGATTCTTCCGACATTGCAAGAACAGTCTAGCTTTAGGAATGGATGGATCACTATTAATACATCCCGACCATGTTTCAATATTAAACAGGCAATTCTCTATAACCCATAAAGAATATCGTGAAATGAAGGAAACCATTGAAAAATACGAGGGTGGCTGTGCAATTCAAAATGGAAAGTTTATCGGACCACCAGTTATAAAACGTATAAAGACCGAAATGAAAAAAGAACAATTGAAACCAAGAAAACATCATAGCAGTTTGACACCAAAGACAATAAAGTACGGGCTTGACCTAGAAAATGTAAATACAGGGATGATCATAACATGCCCTTATGAATTAACCATTGATGACTCATGGATCACCTCCTGGCACAGCCTTATTCCAAGTGGAAATTATATAGAAACAAGTCGGACCTTTGCGCAATCTGCCGGACTGAAAGACAGGATAATTCCATTTTCATCGATTCTGAATCTGACGCTTTGTATGGCTGTCGAACCTTTCTCAGAAACGTGCCTTCTACATTTGGGAATGGAGGATGTGAGATATGAAGCCCCCGCCTACCCGGGTGATACCTTCAATTGTTATATTCTGATCGAAGACGTGCGAAACACCAGTGATGGAAAACGTTGTGTCGTTTCAAGTCAACATGTTCTGGTTAACCAAGGAGGGGAAAGGGTACTATCTTTCCAACGGAAAACACTCTTTCCGAGAATTCAAACAAGTGCTCAACACTCACCGGATTCATCAGGCCTTAGCAAGCTAATCCACACCAAAAATGAAGCATGGGAAATATCTAATACTGCTGGTCTTTTCAACTCGGGACGAACATCTGCTGCTTCCTATGATTCAAGGGAACTCATACTTCATGATGCCATGAGGACGATTGGTAAAAGTGAAAATCTGGCATTTTCAACTCTTTACAGAAATACTCATCCGATCCATTTTAACTACATGCGATTCAAGCCCGAAGAGATCATCGTTTGTGGTGGATTCGTTATGGCAATTGTATTAGGAAATACAATGAAGGACTTCAAGCAAGTGATTGGTCAGAAAATTCATAATTGTTCCCATTTGAATACGGTTACTCCAGAAGACAATATAAGCTCCGTGTCATACATATATAACAAATCCGTATCGGACAAATTGGAAACAATTCAACTAGTAACACTTGGCTTGATCGAAGTGGATCCGGTAAAAAATCTAATAGAACAAGAGTGGCCTGCTGAAATCTTTTCAAGCTCCACCCCGAAACCAGCGGAATTTGAAAAGCTATTGAAAGACTCTTTTCCAGATCTTTTCCACAAGGTCTGTATTCACATCCATTGGGAAGTCACACGGATTCTGGAAGATTAACAGCTACAGCATTCAAGAAATACCAAATACTGACTAATCTCGGAATCGAATAACAGATTTCGGGACTAGTCAATTTTTGGAGGAGTAAGATCTGCTGCAATAGTCAGATAAATCCGGTATATGCGTTTTTGAGGACTAAACCCCAATCCTTCAAAACAATGCTCAAAGAGGTGAAACGAAAAACCTTGACAAGCCAAACTTCAGCAACAAAAGGGAAGAATCCACATCACTTTTGTGACTTTTTCAGTTTCAAAATTTGTGAATGGTAGGTTTGAGTTTGCGAATAGCTACCAACATTAGACCAAACCCACCTAACTTTGTCAAAATACTTTTAAAAACCCTAAAATCTAAAAAAATGAAAAAGTTTCTAGCCCTTTTAACTTTTACTTTGGTTGCTGTTTCAACCTTTGCCCAAAAAGAAATTCAAAATGTTTTCGTAGAGCGTACAATCGACGGTAACCAAGTTAGTCTCAATGTTCGCGTTGCTGGACCTGGGGGCGGATTGGAGCATGAGGATACCTGGAAAAACGAATACCTAATCACATCCGTGGACAATTACGATATCACATCCATAGATATTACCTTCTATGCGCCACTTTCAAACATTGATGAATTAGACGTTAACATTCCAATGAGCCCATCAACGGGTGCGCGATGGGGTGGTTATGCATCAGCATCAAACGCTACCGGAATTTTCGACCGCGGAATCGTCACCATTCGCCAAGTAAACGGGGAAGAAACCCGCTGGGAAATTGTATTCAATCTTGGAACAGGTACCCGCACAAGTTCTACCCAAGCTGGTACAAGAGCCACATTGCTGTAATTTCAAGTGGAGCCAAGCAAGAAAAACCTCTTGCACTGCTCCTTTAGAATATTGTATTGCTTGCGCCCACATAGGCGCAAGCATTTTTGTTTTAACCAAGCCGCAGAACAAAAGGGAAGAATCCACATCACGTTTATAACTTTTTCAGTTTCAAAATTTGTGAATGGTAGGTTTGAGTTTGCGAATAGCTACCAACATTCGACTAAACCCACCAACTTTGTCAAAATACTTTTAAAAACCCTAAAATCTAAAAAAATGAAAAAGTTTCTAGCCCTTTTAACTTTTACTTTGGTTGCAGTTTCAACCTTTGCCCAAAAAGACATTCAAAATGTTTTCGTAGAGCGCACAATCGACGGCAACCAAATTAGCCTAAATGTTCGCGTTGCTGGACCAGGTCGACTAGGAGGACACATGACTGTCCTCGAGGATTACCAAATCACATCCATGGACAATTACGATATCACATCCATGGATATTACCTTCTATGCGCCACTTTCAAACATTGATGAATTAGACGTTAACATTCCAATGAACCCATCAACTGGTGCGCGATGGGCTGGTTATGCATTTGGATCAAACGCTACCGGAATTTTCGACCGCGGAATCGTCACTATTCGCCAAGCAAACGGGGTAGAAACCCGCTGGGAAATTGTATTCAATCTTGGAACAGGTACTCGCACAAGTTCTTCCCAAGCTGGTACAAAAACGGAATTGCTGTAATTTCAAGTGGAGCCAGACAAGAAAGACCTCTTGCACTTCTCCTTGAGAATATTGTTTTGCTTGCGCCTACATAGGTGCAAGCATTTTTGTTTAAACCAAGCTGTAACTTGCTCCAACAATTAAATTGTTGAGCCCAATTCGAAGACATCCAATAGCTAACGAAAATCTATATCACCAGTAGTTTCGGAGGGGGTAAAACCACTATATTATACATCTGATTTAAAACATCTTGCGAGCACTCATTTAAAGTACTCACTTATGTCTCCAAAGAGGAAATTATCTTTGTTGATAATTTTCATAAACGTACATATTTTTACCCTAACAGAGGTCATCAAAATGTGATTTTTTTTGTTTTTTTCTGAAAATTTCCTTCCTGACTTCTATCGTCGATTTCGATCAAAAGAGTGTCCAATAATGTTCGAAATTGACAAGATCACACCCTTAAAATTGATGAGATACTACTCCGATTGATCATGGTCTCAATTCGTGACTTTTAAGAAAGATTGTTTCCAAAAATTATCAGTTGACTTTTTCAGAACAAAATGGAAAGATTTTTTTTAGGAAATCCTTTCCCCGAAAATTCCCGACAAAATATGAACATTAGCCAATTCCATTAATTACCTGTAAGCAACCGATGCGCCGAAATCATAGTAATTGTACTTATAAGATTCCAGCAGTTCGTCTTGATTTATAAACCAACTACCTACCGGTTGGTTATTCTTGTAGAAACCATGTTGCTGTAATGTACCGTTCTCGAAATAAAAATACCATTCGCCTTCACGGTTACCGTTCAAGAAATGTGCTTGCACTTTTGGAGTGCCATTTTCAAAATACCATGTGCATTTGCCATTCAGTTCACCTGTTTTCGCATTGCCTTGAAATTTGATCTTCCCACTCTCAGTATAGATTCTCTGAGGACCTTCTGTGAGGTTATTCTTGTAATGGAACCAACAATTCAATTTTCCACTCGGGTAATAGATCATCACCAAACCGTGCTTTAGACCATTCAATACATTTGCAGATAACAAAAGTGTCTCTCCATCGAAGATTTTGAAAATTCCGGTAAATTTCTCTCGATAGGTTGAATCTTTATAAACAATTAAATTCTCACGGTTCAACACCTGGGCAGCACCCTTTGTAATCGACACGGAAACAAAAAGAAGAAGTAATAT
>JBKCJG010000046.1:0-16144 GCA_046301895.1 Flavobacteriia bacterium | reverse complement strand
AACTATCGATCAGAAAAAACAGATACTTAAAGATTTTCCGGATGGATACATCAATCACTTGACTATGATCAAGACGCCAACTGGTGAAATGTTGGACGCGCTGATCTGGGAAACAGAGGAGGTTATCTATCTCGTCAAGATCAACAAAATCATTCCAAAACCTGCAGTAGTCGAAGATGAAGACGAAGATTTCGGTGACGATTTCGACAAGGTGGATGATATTAAAGATGATGATATGGATTCAGATTCGGACAATGATGAGGACGAAGACGAATACGATCAGCCGGATGTTGATGACGAAGATGAAGATGAAGATTAAATTAAAAAGGCTCCAATTTTGGAGCCTTTTTAATTTAATATCTGCGGTTAAGCGATTAGTCATTCAGTTTTAACACTGCCATAAAAGCCTCTTGAGGCACTTCAACGCGACCTATCTGACGCATACGTTTCTTACCTTCTTTCTGTTTTTCCAGAAGTTTACGCTTTCGGGTAATGTCCCCCCCATAACACTTTGCAGTTACATCTTTCCTTAATGCTTTGATTGTTTCACGGGCGATCACTTTAGCACCAATTGCAGCCTGGATCGGAATTTCGAATTGCTGACGAGGAATAAGCTCTTTTAGTTTAACGCAGATCTTCTTCCCAAGGTCGTATGCATTACTTCTGTGCACCAAAGCCGACAACGCATCAAGTTGTTCACCATTCAGAAGCATATCCATACGGATAAGATCGGAAGGTTTGTAACCGATCGGATGATAATCAAATGATGCGTATCCCCTTGAAACCGACTTAAGGCGATCATAAAAATCAAATACGATCTCGGCCAATGGCATCTCGAAGGTCAGTTCCACACGGTCCTGGGTCAGATAAATCTGATTTTTCAGCTCACCTCTCTTTTCAATACATAAGTTCATGATTTGACCGATGTATTCTGATTTTGTAATGACCTGTGCTTTGATATAAGGTTCTTCGATGCGATCGATACCCGCCGGGTCCGGTAATTCTGAGGGGTTATTCACGATAGTTGACTTATCCGGGTCCTTTCTCATGTAGCAGAAGTACGACACGTTCGGAACAGTTGTAATAACAGTCATATTGAACTCTCGTTCTAAACGTTCCTGTATTATTTCCATGTGAAGCATCCCTAGAAATCCGCATCTGAATCCAAAACCAAGTGCAGCTGAAGATTCCGGCTCAAATACAAGTGATGAGTCATTGAGCTGAAGCTTCTCCATGGAGTAACGCAATTCTTCGTATTCATCTGTTTCAACAGGATAAATCCCGGCAAAAACCATTGGTTTTACATCCTCAAATCCTTTTATCGCAGAATCACATGGATTCGCTGCCAGGGTGATCGTATCACCCACCTTTACTTCATTTGCCTGTTTGATCCCGGAAATAATGTATCCAACATCACCGGCCCGTACCTCAGATTTTGGATAAAGGTCCATTTTAAGAATCCCGATTTCGTCTGCGTTATATTCCCGTCCAGTATTGAAGAACTTCACACGATCTCCCTTTCGGATAACCCCATTTTTGACCCGGTAATATGCTATGATACCCCGGAATGAGTTGAAGACAGAATCAAAGATCATTGCTTGTAATGGAGCATTTTCATCCCCTTTTGGCGCAGGAATCCGATTGATAACTGCTTCCAGGATCCTATCGACTCCCAAACCGGTTTTGCCGGAAGCAGGAATAATGTCGTCCGGATCACAACCGATAAGATCAACGATCTGGTCGGAAACTTCCTCAGGCATAGCTCCCGGCAGATCCATTTTGTTAAGGATCGGAATGATCTCAAGATCATGTTCAAGTGCCAGGTAAAGGTTGGATATGGTTTGAGCTTCGATCCCCTGTGAGGCATCAACGATCAATAAAGCTCCTTCACATGCAGCAATGGAACGGGAAACTTCATAGGAGAAATCGACGTGCCCCGGAGTATCAATCAGGTTAAGAACGTAATCCTGACCTTCGAATTTGTAGTTCATCTGTATGGCGTGACTCTTTATCGTGATACCGCGCTCACGCTCGAGGTCCATATCATCCAGTGCCTGGGCCTGCATCTCACGGTCAGAGATCGTACCGGTGGTCTGCAGAAGACGATCTGCAAGTGTACTCTTCCCATGATCGATGTGAGCGATGATACAAAAGTTTCGGATGTTTTTCATAAATACCTGTAAATAAAAGGGTTTCCTCTAAATTCGAAAGGAGAGCAAAAATAGATTAAAAAATCCAATATTTCAGCTTTGTTAGACAAGATTAAAACCAGTTCGGCGGGCTTTTGGGAGATCTAAAAAGAAAGGAGGGAACCGACGCCCCCTCCTCTCAAAACCTAAACTACTACTACTTATGAAAACTAACTTTACTTCAAAGAACAGATTTTCAAATTGCGTGCCAACTTTGTTTTTTGTTCTCTTTGTTTGTCGTTATAATTACTAAACGATCAATGCATGAAAAGATTACAGGATTTATTGGTTTTTAACGTTTTTTAGGAACACTACCCTTATCGTTTCTCACAACCATTCAGGCTCAGAAGGTTATTAACAATGTATATTTTTTAATTTTCAATTAGTTGGATTTTATGGCCGTGGATTTATTTATAACTTCGTAGCGATGAGCTCAAATGCAGAAAAATACAGTAAGCAAGGTGTTCGCACCAGTTATGTTTCTACAGTGATCGGAATCTCATTGGTTCTGTTCATGATAGGTTTGGTTTTGGGAGGTATTCTGGGTCTGGATAACGTTCAACGTCAGGCAAAGGAATCTTTACAGGGTGATCTTTTCTTTAAACCGGAAATGAATGAAGCCGATATTAAACAGATCGAGCAGGAACTTAAAACATGGGCACAATTCAGTGAGGTATTTTACATTTCCCCGGAACGGGCAATTGAAGAGTTCAGTGGAACCGATCAGAACGCAGATCAGATCCTTTCTATTTTCGAAGGAGATAACCCGCTACCGCCAACTGTAGGGTTTAAACCAAAGGCTGAACATGCCACAAAAGAAGGGATGGAGAGTATCAAAAAAGCACTCTTGAGGGCATATCCCGATCAGATCGATGAGGTTAATTATGACAAGTCGAGTGTTGATTCGGTGAATCTTGGTTTTAAGCAATTTGTCTTTCTTTTCCTTGCGGTTGCAGCCTTGCTGATCATTGTTGCCGTTGCTATGATAAACAATACGATCCGCCTGTCTTTGTACTCAAAAAGATTTACCATTAAGACCATGCAGTTGGTAGGCGCAACCCCAGGTTACATAAGACGCCCGTTTCTTGCCCAGTCTATTTTTCAGGGTGCGGTTTCTGCTCTCATAGGGTTGGCATTGTTGATGACTCTTTTCTATGCATTGAATAACACACTTGATTCCATCGAAATTAGCTACTCGCTGCAGGGATTCCTGCTTTTGTCAGTTTCGTTATTGGTTATCGGAATTGTGATCACCCTTGTTTCAACATGGTTCGCACTGAACAAATATTTGCGGATGAAATTGGACGATTTATATTAAATTTGGCTCATGGAGGATAAAAAGTCACAATTTGGGTTTCAACCTGAGAACTATAAGCTGTTGTTGATCGGATTAGCGATCAATATTCTTGGTTTCCTTTTAATGATCGGTGGAGCAGCAGAGGATCCGAACTCCTTCAATGCATCAGAACTGTTCAGTGAACGCAGGATCACCATCGCTCCGATGTTGATCGTGGCCGGTTATATCGTGATCATTGTTGCGATCATGAAACGTAAGAAAGTAAGCAAAGACCAGTAATCATGGATCTTATTCAAGCAATTATATTGGCCATCGTTGAAGGCCTGACGGAGTTTTTGCCTGTATCTTCAACTGCTCACATGATCTTTACGAGCTCAATCTTTGATACACAGAAAGATGAATTTGTGAAGATGTTCCAGGTGTCCATTCAGTTCGGAGCAATCCTTGCGGTAGTTGTTTTGTACTGGAAGAAATTCCTCGATTTCAGATCACCATCGTTTTACCTTAAACTAGCTATTGCCGTTCTCCCTGCATTGATACTGGGTAAACTTTTCGATGAAAAGATCGAAGCAGTATTGGAGAAGCCGATACCAATTGCGGTTGTACTTATCCTGGGGGGGATTGTGCTATTGTTCGTAGATCGCATGTTTAAGAATACGAAGATCGATAAAGAAGAACGTATCAGCATATCAAAAGCGCTCATTATAGGATTCTGGCAATGTCTTGCAATGATGCCGGGAACGAGTCGGTCGGCAGCTTCTATTATCGGGGGTATGCAGCAGGGATTGACACGTAGGATGGCTGCGGAGTTCAGTTTTTTCCTGGCGGTACCAACTATGCTTGCCGTAACGGGGTACTCACTTTTCTTGAAAAATTGGAAATACAAGGGTTTAGAACAGAAAGGATATGAAATGATTATGTCATCGGGAGAAAACATGACCAGTTTCTTTGTCGGAAATGTGATAGCTTTTGTGATTGCAATACTTGCGATAAAATTATTCATCGGACTTATCGAAAAGTTCGGTTTTCGAATTTGGGGGTGGTATCGCATCGTCGCAGGATTCGTGCTCATTGCTTATTTTTTAATCTAAGATGAATTTTCAGGAAGGTGTTACTATTCTTGTAGACAAGCCATTAGGTTGGACATCATTCGATGTTGTGAACAAGATCCGCTGGAATCTAAAACAAGTACTTAAGGTTAAGAATATAAAAGTCGGTCATGCCGGCACCTTAGACCCGCTTGCGTCAGGTCTTCTCATTATATGTGTCGGAAAACATACCAAAAGGATCGATGAACTTATGGTAGGGACCAAGACTTATACCGGTACGATCCTGCTTGGAAAGACTACTCCCTCCTTTGATCTTGAAACAGCGTTCAATGAAGAGTACCCTACGGAACACATAACTTCTGAACAACTTGATAAAGCCCGGCAGAAATTTATTGGTGTCATTGAACAGGTACCACCAATATTTTCCGCAAAACAGATCGATGGGAAAAGAGCATACGATCTGGCTCGAGCTGGGAAAGAGATTGTCCTCAAGGCAAATACGGTCGAAATATCGGAGTTCAGCATAAGTAATGAACGCTTCCCGGAGATAGATTTCACAATCACTTGCTCAAAAGGAACTTATATTCGATCTGTTGCAAATGACTTTGGAAAAGCAGTATCATCAGGAGGCACTCTGATTGCATTAAGACGCACCGCATCGGGAGGGCTTACAGTCGAAAACGCACGTACGGTCGACGACTGGATCAGCATTATCAGGAACATTGATGAACAGACCCCTTGACAAGGCCTCCATTATTTTGTATCTTTGTGCTCCTTTTCTAAAAAAGGACTAAAAAGTATTGTATGAGTAAAATGAAACTTTCCGATTTCAGTTTTGATCTGCCTGACGAACTGATTGCGGAGTACCCAAGCGAAAACCGCGATGAAGCCCGACTGATGGTGATCCATCGCTCCACCGGGGTTATCGAACATAAAAATTTTAAGGATATCATCAACTACTTTGTAGACGGAGATGTGATGATCATGAATAATACACGTGTCTTTCCTGCTCGAATGTATGGAAATAAGGAGAAGACCGGAGCCAAGATAGAGGTATTCCTTTTGAGAGAATTGAATCGTGAGAGTTTATTGTGGGATGTGCTGGTTGATCCTGCAAGAAAGATTCGTATCGGGAATAAACTGTATTTTGGGGACGATGATTCACTCGTTGCTGAAGTGATCGATAATACAACATCCAGAGGAAGAACATTGCGTTTCCTCTTTGATGGCCCTTATGAGGAGTTCAAGCAGAAGATAACAGAATTAGGCGAGACACCGCTTCCAAAATACATTAAGCGTGATGTTGAACCGTCAGATGAAGAGAGGTACCAAACTATTTTTGCGAAGGAGGAAGGAGCAGTGGCCGCGCCGACTGCAGGGCTTCATTTTTCGCGAGAATTATTAAAGCGTTTGGAGTTGAAGGGAGTCAATTTTGCGGAGGTAACGCTTCACGTTGGACTTGGCACTTTCCGGCCGGTCGAGGTGGAAGACCTTACAAAACATAAGATGGATTCCGAACAGGTGATCATTTCTCAAAAGTGTGTGGATGTTGTGAATGATGCGAAGAAGAACAAAAAAAGAGTGTGTGCAATCGGCACAACTTCAATGCGCTCAATAGAATCTGCCGTTTCAACAGATGGCATGTTAAAACCTTTTGATGGTTGGACCAATAAGTTCATTTTCCCACCATACGAATTCAGTATTGCTGATTCTATGGTCACTAACTTTCATACGCCGCTTTCTACATTATTGATGATGATCTCCGCTTTTTGTGGCCACGATCTAATGATGGAAGCGTATAAGCAGGCTGTAGAAAATAAATACAGATTCTATTCTTACGGTGACGCAATGCTGATCCTTTAACAGGAGAACATTATGGAACAAGGGTTGTCTGAAAAGGCAGCCCTTGTTTATTTATTGAATAGATTAATTGGTAAATTTATATTTGAAGATGCAGTATATCGCTCTGAAACCATCTTTCCAGCCTATCTTCTTACCTTCTTCATAGGTTCTGCCATAGTAGGAAATCCCAACCTCATAGATCCTTATTTTCGGGACTTTAGAAAGTTTTGCCGTGATTTCCGGTTCAATTCCGAAACGTTTTTCTTTGATTGTGATCTGTTTTGCGATCGAAACCCGTATCAACTTATAGCACGTTTCCATATCCGAAAGATTAAGATTCGTCATCATGTTAGAGATATTGGTCAGGAATTTATTTCCGATGGAATGCCAATAGAATAGAATACGATGCGGATGATGCCCCATGAATCGGGAACCATAAACAACATCTGCATTGTCCATGTAAACTGGTTTTAATAGTAGGTTGTATTCCTGTGGGTCGTACTCCAGATCTGCATCCTGGATTATCAGGTAATCACCTGTACATTCTTGGATTGCTCTGTTGATTGCTGCCCCTTTCCCCATGTTTACGGGTTGTGAAAAGAATCTTATATCCATGTCTGAGTGACCGGCAATATATTCGTTTATACGTTCAACAGTTTTGTCTTTTGAACAATCATTTACGATCACAATCTCCTTTTTAACTCCAGCCGGAAGCTCAACTTGATCTACTTTATCAAGAATAACCTGAATGGTGTTCTCTTCATTGTACGCCGGTATTAATATGGATAATTTACTGATCGCCATAGTATAATTTATAGTGCAAATTTAGGAAAAGATCGCGATGTTCGGTTGTGCAAATGTGAGTCAGTCAAAAGCGAATGATGTTTCCTGTTTTAGATCTTGAGTTTTGGTTATTTAGCATATTTATTTGATTATTTTTGTTGCACAGATCACAATTAGGACTCACAACGGGCATGACGATCGGAGAGAAAATAAAGGCTTACATCGTATTTACCAAATTCAGACTGGCATCCCTGGTGATCCTTTCAGCACTTTCGGGCTATCTTTTTGCGGATGGTTCCAGTGGAAAGGAAATTGCGTTGTTAATGATAGGAGGCTTGTTGGTAACCGCCGCATCCAACGGGTCGAACCAGATTTGGGAAAGAGATCTCGATAAACTGATGAAGCGCACTGAGCGCAGGCCGATTCCAAAAGGGTCGATGACTGTGAATGAAGCATATGTTGTGGTCATCGTGTGCTTGGTTGTTGGAACTTACATGCTTTACCTTATCAATCTTTATTCCGCACTGCTTGGCCTGATAGCTTTTATCTCTTACGTTTTTATGTATACCCCAATGAAACGTGTTTCACCGTGGGCTGTCCTCGTGGGTGCTTTTCCCGGTGCAATTCCTCCAATGCTCGGAGCTATTGCTGCAACGAACGATTTTGGTCTGTTACCAGGGGTACTATTCTTTGTTCAGTTCATGTGGCAATTCCCTCATTTCTGGGCAATAGCATGGGTCCTTCATGATGACTACAAATCAGGAGGATTCTCACTTTTACCGTCAACATCAGGAAGGTCAAAAAATTCTGCTTTTCAGATCCTGGCATATTCTCTTGCAATGATTCCTTTCAGTCTTTTACCATGGGTGTTGAACTTCATGCCTGAGTTCAGTGCAATTGGTAATTTGACACTTTTTGTCGCATCTGTGTCCGGAGCGATCTTTTTCCTGTATGCATTTCGATTGTATGGAACGCTGGAACATACCGATGCCAGAAAACTTATGTTTGCCTCGTTTGTTTATTTACCAGTAATACAGTTCCTGTATGTTCTTGACAAAGCAATGGGTTAGATATTTAATGTAATGAGTATGAAAAGAGATTTCAGTAATGAGTTGAGCCCTGAAATAAGAGAAAAGGCTAAAAAGAACCTGGTTTACGTAGGGATCTTTAGTATAATTATGATGTTTGCCGGGTTCACATCCGCTTACATAGTTTCAATGGGAGATTCGTTTTGGTTGAAGTATCCCATGCCAAAGGCTTTTTGGGTTAGTACGCTGGTTATTGTTCTTAGTAGTCTTTTTCTGGAACTAGGCATCCGTGCAGTTAAGAAAGGGAATCAGACCATGTTGAAAATATTTGTATCCCTCACGCTATTGAGTGGTTTGGGATTCGTTTATTTTCAGGTGAAGGGATATAAACAACTAACCGCTTTTGGAGCACACGCTGTGAACAATCACATCATTGTCACGGAAGGCCGCTATGGGGATTATTATGAGATAAAAATGAATGGCTCCTTCCTGGAAATCAATGGAAATGATTATCTGCTAAATGGAAAAAAGTTAACAGAAATACAGATGACGGAGCTTCAAAAGTTCACCGCTCAGTTCCTTGACCTCAATCCAAAAAAATCTTTCGTTGTTGAGAACTATGGCCGAAAATTCGTTCTGTATTTGAAGAGTCAACCACTTGGACTGATCGATGGAAAATTGTCAACTCCTGATGGAAAGGAGATTCAATATGTCGATCAAATGAGGTTGCATGATCTCGCAGTAAACGTAAGAGATGGAAGGGGAGACTTTTTTGTAAAGGGAAATATAGGTAAAGATTTTCAAATTTACTTCAAAGGCAAAGAACTGGATTACAAAAACCGTGAGTTGCACTATGAAGGAAGAAGGCTTTCAAAATATTTGCAGATAAAGGCAATGGAAACGGCTGATACGGCAACAAGTTATTTGTATATCATCACTTTTATCCACTTGATGCATATTGCAGTAACGTTGCTATACATGTCCAGACTTACAATCTCCTCATTTTCAGGTAAATTCAATGCGGAGGAAAATTTAAGTCTGCGTCTTGGTGCAATTTTCTGGCATTTTTTAGGTCTATTGTGGATTTATTTGTTGCTTTTTTTACTTTTTATTCATTAAACTTGCATAAAAAATTTTTGTAATGGCTGGACACGCTACAAAACAAATTGAAGCCAGTGCGCTGTGGGGAGGTAAAATTTCTCCTTTCAGTACTAGCTACGGAAAGCTGATGATGTGGTTCTTCCTTGTGTCGGATGCATTGACTTTCGGAGGTCTCTTGGTTGCTTACGGATTTACGCGCCATGATGCGCAGGATGCATGGCCGATCGGTGAAGAAACCTTTAACTCAATGCCATTCCTGGGTCACGGATACCCTCTGCTGTATGTGGCATTAATGACGTTTATTCTCATTGTTTCTTCCGTCACAATGGTTTTAGCTGTGGAAGCAGGACACAGAATGGACAAGAGAGGTGTTATCAAATGGATGATCGCTACAATCATTGGAGGTTTCTTCTTCGTAGGTTCTCAGGCATGGGAGTGGTACCACTTCATTCACGGGTCTGAGTTCGGTAAGGTAGAACTTGCGGACGGATCACAGGCAATTGTTAAGGGTCATTTTGGAGAACTGGAGAGCTTTACAGTTCTTGAGGCAGGAAAGCATCACAAAAAAGGCGATGTGATCAAAGAGGACCTTTTGCATGAATTTCAGCACGCAGTTGAGCTTGGTCACATCAAAAATGGTATAATCACTCTGCATGACGGTTCGAAAGCGAAAGTGAACAAGGACGCTGATCAACATGTTGAACTGATCATTAAAAAAGACGGAAAAACAAACAAGGTAGGAGACAGGATCGAGGGTCAGAAGGCATGCGACATGTACTACGAAGCAATCAATAGCGGACAAGCAAACAAAGTTATTTACGGAGCGAACCTGCAACAGAATGAATATGGCCCTCAGCAATATGCCCAGTTCTTCTTCTTTATTACTGGTTTCCATGGTTTCCACGTATTTTCAGGTGTAGTCATCAATATTATTATTTGTTTAGGGGTAGTTGCCGGAACCTATCACAAGCGCGGGCACTACGAAATGGTTGAGAAGACAGGATTGTACTGGCACTTCGTTGATCTTGTTTGGGTCTTTGTATTTACTTTCTTCTATCTTATATAATAAAAATAAAACTTATCGATCATGGAAAGAGACGATATTATTGAGTACTCATTAGACGCTCACCATAGCGAGGAAGCAGGAAAAGCGATCCGCAAAAAGATTTGGTTTGTCACTGTTCTTTTGACGGTGATAACAGTGGCGGAAGTATTAATGGGTGCGTATATCAAACAAGGTTCCTCTGCCTGGACTTTTGTTAAATGGTCTTTTGTTGCGATGACATTGCTAAAGGCAGGTTATATTGTGTTGGTTTTCATGCACCTGGGGGACGAGAGAAAAAGTCTTCGTTACGTCATTCTCGTTCCGTACATCTTGTTTGTTGTCTACCTGATATATATCTGTTTGATGGAGGCACTGGCAATTGGAGATGCTTGGGCAACCTACGGAAGTTAATCATTAGCAAATATGGCTAGTAAAAATACTGCCGGACGAATGAAAGTACTATTCGCATTTTTACTTTTGTTTGGTCCGGCTTTATTATTGGTGTTCTTCGCAACAAGAGGGTGTGAGCACAAATTCAAAAATTTGGATGACTACGGCGCCGCAGCGAATTATTCCTTCATCGATGCGCGGGGCAAGGCTTTTACTTCGAAAGATTTTGAAGGGGATATTGTCGTAGTTACCACCCTCCAGGAAACTTGTCCGGATAGTTGTGCTATCTCCTTATGGCACATAGACCAATCCATTTATCAGCATATTCGGAAGAACAAACGAAAAAAAATGAAGCAAGTGAAGCTGATTTCTTTTGCCACGGATGGTAAAGGTCAGCCCGTCAAAGATCTTACCATCTTTAAACAGGCGCTGGAGGATCAGGTGGAAGGATATGACCCGGATCTATGGTTGATAGCAACAGGAGATGTCAGAGAGATCTACGATTTTAAACACAACGGAGCATCACTTCTTCAGCAAGGAAACCAATATTATGGCGGACAGGGATTTCAGGAATTACTTCTTCTTCTAGATAAAAAGAATCATTTGAGGATGGTGCTTTCCGGTAAAACAGAAGGCATGGTTCGCAGAATGAAAGAGCACATTGCATTGTTGCAAAAGCAATATGATAAAGCAGCCTCAGAAAAAAAGAAAGCTAAATAGTACAAGGATGAGATTACTTTGGGGACTAGTTCTGGTGTTTATTGTTTTTTCTTGCAAGCATAGTGACGAAAAGAAAAAACGGGTTCTTCCGTTTATAGGCAACTTTGATATTGAGTATAAATTGGTGGATGGAGCAGAGGTCGCTGACACTGTCTATCCAACAGTTCCCTTTTTTTATTTCAGAGACCAGGATTCAGCTCTAGTCAGGTCTTCTGACATGAAAGGAAAGGTATGGGTCGCAGACTTTTTTTTCACGACTTGTCAGACTATCTGCCCGATCATGACGACGAACATGAAACGTCTCAATGCATCAATGAAAGATCTTCAGGATCAAATCCAATTTATTTCGTTTACCATAAATCCTGATCATGATGGTCCGGCTATGCTTAGAAAATACATACATCATCATGGGATTCTTGCTAAGAACTGGAAGTTCCTGACAGGAAACGAGGAGGAAACACATAGGCTTGGGATTGAAAATTTTCAGATCTTCGCAGGCAGAGACGATGAGGCAGATGGCGGATTTGCTCACTCGGGTGCTTTTACGATTGTAGATCGCGAGGGATATGTAAGAGGTGTTTACTTGGGAACCGATCCTAAACAAGTTGATCAACTGGAAAAAGATCTTCGTAAATTATTGGAATATGAGTACGGGATTAAATGAAATGAATAGTTCGAAAGTGCTTCGTAAATTGATCGTTGCTTTATCGATCATCATACCTGTGCTGGTAGCCTCCCTTTTCGGGGTCAAGATTGACGGAATTGACCTGCGGTTCTTACCTTCAATTTATGCGGTTATTAATGGGGTGACTGCCCTTGTATTGATTGCGGCATTGATAGCTATTAAAAAGAAGAAAGTGAATCTCCATAGGTCTTTAGTGCGTTTTGCGCTTACATTGTCTATGTTGTTTCTTGTTCTATATCTAGCCTATCATATGACTTCAGAATCGACGGTTTATGGAGATAGTAATCATAATGGTGAATTGGATATACTTGAACGATCATCCATGGGTATGATGGCATATGTCTACTACTTTCTTCTTATAACCCATATTCTTTTGAGTATTGCAGTTATTCCTCTTGTATTGTTCAGTTACCTGTTTGCCTTAGAAGGGGATTTTCAAAAACATAAAAAGTTTACGCGCTTTGCTTTTCCAATCTGGCTTTATGTGGCAATAACAGGTGTGTTGGTTTACTTATTTATTTCCCCGTTTTATGCTTAATCTTCGCTCAGAAGGTTTAAAAGTTCAGACTGAGAACGAGTTTGTTAAAATGCGAACCAATTAATTGATTTTCATAAGTATTAGGTTAAATTTGTGCAACCTAATTATTAACTTATGAGAAGACGGATTCTAAAAACATTTTTCAGAATTTTTTCCGGAATAGCACTGTGTTTAATGATCACTTCATTTACAGGCTCTGATCAAGGACACTGGTTTTGTGACGATCTTAAATACACTTACCAGATAGAAGTGCATAACTCCAGAAAACAAATCTCAGTGTCGGCTGATCTTTGTCAAATTATCAGATCGAGCCGAAAAAAATCCGATCTTTCAACTATTCAGTTGGATTCGAACATCTTTCTGAAGATTTTTTCTGAAGATCAGATTCGGGAATTGGACGCTGCAGAGCGCTCGATCAAGGAAATAATTTATCTATAATCTATCCTGAACTACTATGAGAACTCTAATAAAATTATTCTTTGGATCAGTTTTTTGTTTTTCCTTGTCCGCTCAGTCAGATAACTGTGCTACTCCTACCCTTGTGACGCTAACGAATGGTTCGGCATGCGTCAATGGTACCACAATCGGTGCGACTTCAAATAATACCTTTTACGGTTCATGTAATACTGGTTCGGTTAATGAGGTGTGGTACACATACGTTGCGACAGGTTCTCAAAATGATTTTACGATAACCTCTTTAGGATTAACGAATGCCGAGATCGTTATAGATGTTGACGGTTGTTCCAATTCTTCGTTTGAAATCTGTAATACAGTGGTAGGGGGAGCCGTTCTTAATCAGAGTTGGGGTATTGCACCGGGTTCACAGGTTTGGATTGGGATCGCCAGTAATGGAGGTGTTGAAGGTAATTTCCAGCTTTGTATAAATTCGTCTAGTCCAAGTCCGGGAGGTGGGAACACATGCATAGGAGCAATTCCGCTTTGTAGCAATACTTTTTCAGTTCCAACAATGGCTCCTTTTACGGCCTCCGGTCAATATCCCAGCTGTTTCTTAAGTGCACCGCAACAAGATATTTGGCTTGAATTTACAATTTTAGCACCCGGTTCATTTTCATGGCAAGTCACCCCCTTGTGTAATGCTGAATTTGATTGGTCACTTTGGAATGTGACAAGTGGTTGTCCGGGTGCTGAGTTAGCATGTAACTACAACTATGCGAGTAATAATTCAGGTACATTTGGAATGGTTGCCGGCCCCGGAGCATGTAATGGGGAGTCTTGCGATCCAATTGCGAATGTAGCTGCGGGTCAGGTTTTTGCTATTCAAATTGATAATTACAGCACATCAAACGATTGTGGTTTTAATTTTACATGGCTAGGAACAGCACAGATTGCGCCTACTGCTTCGTTTACTATAAACCCTAATACGATTACGTGCGGTCCCTCCGTGAATGTTACAATCAACAACACTTCGGTAGGTGTCCCTGAATGGGATTTTGGGAATGGAAACACCTATACAGGCACCACCCCACCAGCACAAACTTATTCAACACCCGGAACATATGCCATTACAGCTACTATTCCTGGTGCATGTCCTGTGACAGCATCACAGTTTGTCCAGTTGTATGGACCTTTGGCAGGTACGATCGCAAGTACCAACGCGTCATGCCCATCCGTTGCAAATGGTACAGCTTCGGTGACCTCGATAACCGGCGGAAATGGGGTGTATACTTATTTGTGGAGTACAGGTGCCACAACGCCAAGTATCTCGGGATTAGCTCCGGGTAACTACTCCGTAACGATCTCAAACGCCGTCTGCGGCACGTCTATCGTTCTAAATACCACCGTTGGTGCAGGCCCTGCTCCCACCTTCATAGTTGCAGGGACAAATCCTACATCGTGCGGAGGCACGAACGGGAGTATCCTCCTTTCCGGCTTATTGAATAACACTTCTTATGCAGTTACTTACATCGATGGAGGGACAACAGTTGGACCGGCGAATTATATTTCCTCAGCAACGGGTACAATCAACTTGACTGGGTTGAATGCCGGAAATTACAATGGATTTAGTGTGACGATTAATTCTTCCGGATGCACTGGAACCAGTCCGACAATCATATCTTTGGTTGAACCCGGCGCACCTACACTGACGATAACCAATCCTGCACCAGTATGTTCACCTTCAACAGTTGACATCACTCTTGCAGCGATTACATCTGGAAGCACAGCAGGGACGCTTTCCTATTGGACAAATTCCGCTTGTACGATTCCTTTGGCGAGTCCATCAACTATTGCTGTAGGGAACACTTACTACATTCAACTCAGCAATGCCGGATGTTCAGATGTTGAGCCTGTGTTAGTTACAATTAATGCAACTCCGATTTTGACGATCACGGCGCCACCGGCTGTTTGTTCGCCGGGATCTGTCGATATTACAGCGGCTGCCGTGACAGCCGGAAGTACAAACGTTGGTTCTTTAAGTTATTGGAATGATGCCACTGCATCCTCCGTATTGTCTGCCCCCTCTGCAGTGTTAGTTTCAAACACCTATTATATTCAGGCGACAAATGCGGGTTGTACGGACCTGGAGGCTGTTTTAGTAACCATCAATCCAACTCCGGTTTTAACAATCGCCTCGCCCGCTGCGGTTTGTACCCCAAACACCGTTGACATTACGGCAGTTGCGGTGACAGCAGGTAGCACAAATACAGGAACACTGACTTATTGGAACGACGCTGCAGCAACATCATCGTTGGCTGCACCAGCCGCCATTTCAACGTCAAACACCTATTATATTCAGGCAACCAGTAACGGTTGTACGAGTATTGCACCTGTAATTGTTACTGTCAATACAACTCCGGTTTTAGCGATCACCGATCCAGCTGCAGTGTGTTCTCCCTCAACAGTCGATATCACAGCTGCCACAGTGACAGCTGGAAGTACTGGTGCAGGGGCATTAAGCTACTGGACAACTGCAGCTGCAACGACTCCAGTTACAAGCCCTTCGGTAGTTGCAACATCAGGCACTTATTACGTTCAGGCAAACAACGCAGGTTGTACGGACATAGAGGCGGTAGTTGTAACGGTGAATGCAACGCCTGTAATTGTGATTAACAATCCACCGGCAGTTTGTACCCCAAACACAGTTGACATTACTGCAGCGGCTGTGACTTCAGGAAGTACGAATGCAACTAATTTGACCTATTGGAATGATGCTGCGGCAACCTCGTCCTTGGCAACTCCATCAGCGATCGGGTTTTCGAATACCTACTACATTCAGGCGACAAATGCGGGTTGTACGAATATTGCACCTGTGGTTGTGGTCATAAATGCCCTTCCCGGGGCTCCAATTGCAGGTACGGATGCAACCTACTGTTCAAGTTGGGTGTTGGAAAACATGACAGTTTCAGGAACCGGTGGAACATATACCTGGTATACTGATGCATCATTGAATTCAGTTCATGGGACGGGTTCTGGTATTGCACCTCTAGAGTCATTGGGTACAGTGATATACTATGTAAC
>JBKCJG010000045.1:0-4067 GCA_046301895.1 Flavobacteriia bacterium | reverse complement strand
TCCGTTTATCCAGTTCATGGTTCCCTGCATCTCTACCAAAAAAACAATGGCAACCAATGCGAGTGTCGCTACCTCGTTCCAGATCCTGAGCCCGTTGGATGACCACTTGAAACGACCTGTCTTCATATCCGAAAGGATCTTCTGACACACAAAATGATAGACCAATAACAGAACTACGAACGAGAGCTTGATATGCATCCAGGGCATCTTCAAAAATGCAGGGTTCGCAACGAGCATCCAGGTTCCGAAAAAGATTGTTAGGATCATGGCCGGCGTTGTGATGATCCACCACAGCTTCTTCTCCATGATGACAAATTGATCCGTGAGGATGGTTCGCTCCGGTTCAGGCCGTTGCTGTGCTTCCATGTGATAAATGAACAGACGAACGATGTAGAACAAACCGGCAAACCATGACACCATGAAAATGATGTGCAGCGCCTTGATCGTTTGATAGGATTCGAATTCCATAGGGTAAAAATAGAACAAAGAACCATGAACAAGGAGCAAGGACTTTAATTTTATGAAAAGTCGGGTGTTTGTTGCGGCAGGTGTTACCTGCAGATCCTCCGAAAAATTCCAAATTGTTCTGTATCTTTGCAGCCTTAATTCGTATAAAATGAGTGTATTTGAATTGTCCGAACAGGAACTTCAACGTCGCGAGACACTTCAGAAGATCCGTGAATATGGGATCGATCCCTACCCTGCAGCGCTTTATCCGGTTACCGATTTTACGGCTGACATTAAGGCCAGTTTTATCGAAGGTAAACAGGTGTGTCTTGCGGGTAGAATGATGAGCCAGCGCGTGATGGGTAAAGCCTCATTTGCCGAATTACAGGATTCGACCGGACGTTTACAGGTGTATTTCAACCGCGACGAGATCTGTCCGGGTGAGGATAAATCCTTGTACAACGATGTGTTCAAGCGTTTTTTGGATCTTGGTGATTTCATCGGAATCAAAGGGGAGGTGTTCAAGACGCAAGTTGGTGAGATCTCTGTGAATGTGAAAGAATTCACCTTGTTGAGCAAATCACTGAAGCCGCTTCCATTGCCAAAGACAGATGCCGAAGGGAAGGTACACGATGCTTTTACAGATCCTGAACAGCGGTATCGACAGCGGTATGCGGACCTTGCAGTGAACCCTCATGTGAAGGATGTTTTCGTAAAGCGCACGAAATTGTTCAATGCAATGCGCTCCTTTTTTAACGAGGCTGGCTACATGGAAGTGGAGACGCCTGTGCTTCAGCCGATCCCGGGTGGAGCATCGGCGCGACCGTTCATTACACATCATAATGCACTGGACATTCCGTTGTATATGCGTATTGCAAACGAACTATACCTGAAGCGACTGATTGTTGGCGGTTTTGATGGGGTTTATGAATTCTCGAAGAATTTCCGCAACGAAGGGATGGACCGCACACACAATCCGGAGTTCACCGCGATGGAGATCTATGTGGCCTACAAGGATTACAACTGGATGATGGATTTCACAGAGCGTTTGCTCGAAAATTGTGCACTTGCCGTGAATGGCACGACCAAAACTACCTTCGGAGCACACGAGATCGATTTCAAGGCACCGTACAAACGAATTACGATGCGCGATGCGATCCTGGAATTTACAGGATTTGACATTTCGGGTAAAACAGAGGGAGAATTGTTTGAAGCTGCGAAAGGCATGGGTCTGGATGTTGATAACACAATGGGTAAAGGTAAGCTGATCGACGAAATTTTTGGAGCCAAGTGCGAAGGCAACTATATCCAACCGACCTTCATCACAGATTATCCGAAAGAAATGTCCCCATTGTGCAAGACACATCGCAACGATCCGGAACTGACCGAGCGTTTTGAATTGATGGTATGTGGAAAAGAGATTGCCAATGCCTATTCGGAGTTGAACGATCCGATCGATCAGCGCGAGCGTTTTGAAGAGCAGTTAAAACTATCTGAGCGTGGAGATGACGAAGCGATGTTTATCGACCAGGATTTTCTTCGCGCATTGGAATACGGCATGCCGCCAACGAGTGGTTTGGGTGTTGGAATGGATCGCCTGATCATGTACCTGACAAACAACCCGTCCATTCAAGAAGTCTTGTTCTTCCCACAAATGCGTCCGGAGGTCAAATCCCACAAGCTGGAATTGAACGATAACGAGAAGATGATCTTTGAAATGGTTCAGAACGAAGGTTCAATAGACCTGGGAACACTCAAGTTAAAAGCAGGTTTAAGCGGAAAACAATGGGATGTGAGCATGAAGTCACTGACCAAGCAAGGAATATTGAAAGTAACAAAAACCGATGATCAGCTGACTGTAGCGTTGGCAGATTGATGCTCATTAAACAAAACAAAAAATGGCACCTGCAAATGGTGCCATTTTTGTTACCTAACAATTTACTGTAATTAGTGGTTGGGATAATATCTATCTCAAACTAAACTCTGCTAAACTAATGACACAAAAGTGCAAAATTGCCCGTTTCAATGCTATCAGAATTTGTGAACGGTAGGTTTGAGTTTGTGAACTGCAAAAATCCCCCTCCAAAAGAGCTTGCTCTTGAAGGGGGACTTATTGGTTTCGATACTTTGTGCTTCTGGTGGCAAATTACACCATTAGCGGGTGAATTCGCTTATTTGTATTGGTTTAAATTCTTACAATCAAAATAAACGGGTGCCCCACTACCTCCATAAGTAGAACGACCATAATTCGCTCCATCGTAGTTTTGAGAAATCGATCCGTTTTCAAAGGCGCACTGCGTTCCAATTTTAACAACCACAATGATACGCAGCGTTCTTTTGATTATTTCCCCGGAATTTTTATCTCTGACAATATTCCAATCATTCCCTGCGATGTAGGTGTATTGTACTTGTTCTTTCGGATGGTTCTTAGCCGCGTAATCTTTGGCAAACGTCAAGGCCTCGGCATTTATTTTCGGGTCCTTGAATGTTTCTGCAGGTAAATTTTCAGTAGTGGCATTCCCTGCGCTCTCAATTTTTATATCCATCTCATTTACTTTATCCCATGCCACGTCATTGGTGTATTTCTTAACAGCAGCAGCTTTTTCAGCCTTGTAAAGAATTGCAATTACACCATATTTTTTAGCACGCGCAAGATCCTCGGAGAATGATTTCGTGTCCTGAAAACTTCCAACAATGAATAAAATTCCCGGTTCTGCTTCGTAGATATTTCCATCAAAGTTTGTTAACCAGTCGTCTCCGAAAATAGAATTTCCTTGTAAGTCTTTTGTTTCACTGTGCGTGAAAAATTCATATTTGTCATTATCGACGTTATCTGCCTCACTCGTAGCAAAAACAGCGGTTTTAGACAAAACATTCCTCCAATAACCATCTAACCAAAAAGAAGCGCGTTTAACAAACTTCGACTGGTCGGTGGTTTCATAAGCATATTGAGAATTGATATAAAGCACAGGATTCTTACCGCTTTCATCATAATTGACCAAGAATTTTTTTGCATAAGTATTTGGTAAGGACAGTTTGATTGGAAAGGTAGAATAGTAAATTCCGCTCATTCCTCTTGAATCTTTCAGGATTTGCTGTTTATCCAGAAAGGTATTTGTGCTGTCCGCGGCAGTCAGTGCATTCAACTCTCGGGTTTTCTGAGCTTGAAGTTGGCTGTTTAAAAGGTCCTCAAAATTTTTCAGTTCATTTTGATAATTTGCGGTTTCTTCTGAAACACTGCCGGATGCAGCTTTGTTGATGGTTGCGACACCTGCGATTTTGTAAGCACCGTCATCCTTGCGAATGAGGAGGATTTTCTCATTCTTTTCTGAAATAAAACCGATATCCAGGTCACCATTCATATACAGGATACCACCCGTCGCAGAATTCAAAGATCCAAAATTGGAACATTCCTCTTCAAACTTGCAATTAAGACTACCAAAGCTTAAGATAGCATTGGGTGCATTAAAGCTAATTGTAATTTTCTTTGTTAAATCGGTTAGTGGGTTTGCACCATTACACCCCACACTCATCATTTCACTTAAGTAGTAAACGGTTTTTTGTGAAAATGAATTAAGAATAAAACATTGTGCAATTAATAGAATAATCAGGTTCTTTTT
>JBKCJG010000044.1:0-3386 GCA_046301895.1 Flavobacteriia bacterium | reverse complement strand
AAAAATTTAATATGCGTAATTTTATTATTGTATCAATAGGGTTAATTGCTCTTCTAAACTTCACCTTCTTCATCTTGTTTTTTAACATGGCGGATCATGTCATGAAATTATTATTTTCAGAGATTTCTATTTTTATTTCCGGTGGTCTTGCTTTGTATATTGCAAAATCAAGCTCACATGATGCAATTCGGATCTCTTCGCTTGTGCTGTTTTTCTTTATTGGAATATTGGAAGTGTGTATGTCCTATTTTATTGCTTCTAACTTGAAATTCAACGTTCCACTTTTTATATGGATTCTTCTAGTAACGGGGCAAGTTTTGATACTCGCCGTATCCTTTTTAATCAAACCTCGACCTTGACAAAGCATACTTTGCATTGATTAAATATTAAATTAAGATTTTCTAATATCATAGAGTCAAATTGTTATAGTTATATTTTACTGTGCAATTTTATTCACTTGTGAAGATCTCAATTTGCCATGTTTTATTGAGATTTTCAGAAACCAAATTATCCTTATAATCTTGCCTTTACTAATTTTGAAAAAACATTCATTTATATGTCAGACGATAAGAAAATAATTTTCTCAATGGTTGGTGTGTCTAAAACGACACCGCAAGGGAAACCGATCATTAAAGATATTTACCTGTCCTTCTTTTACGGCGCGAAGATCGGGATTATAGGGTTAAACGGCTCGGGGAAATCGACCGTCATGAAGATTATTGCCGGATTAGACAAATCCTATCAGGGGGATGTTGTTTTTTCTCCGGGATATACAGTTGGTTATCTTCCGCAGGAACCTGAACTGGACCTGAACAAGACCGTAAAGGATGTTGTCATGGAAGGCGCACAGGAGACCGTCGATGTTCTTAAAGAATATGAGGATATCAACAACTCTTTCATGGATGAGGAAGTCCTGAACGACCCGGATAAAATGGATAAATTAATCGCTCGTCAGGGGGTGGTTCAGGACAAGATCGATGCGCTGGATGCATGGGAACTCGATAACAAACTGGAACGTGCGATGGATGCTTTGCGCTGCCCGCCGGATGATCAATTGATCGCTACATTGTCAGGGGGGGAAAAGAGACGCGTGGCCTTATGCCGTCTACTTCTTCAAAGCCCGGACATACTTCTACTTGATGAGCCTACCAACCACCTTGATGCAGAATCGATCGACTGGTTGGAACAGCATTTACAGCAATATAAAGGAACAGTGATCGCAGTCACACACGACCGCTACTTCCTTGACAATGTTGCAGGATGGATCCTTGAACTTGATAGAGGCGAGGGGATTCCGTGGAAAGGGAATTACTCCTCCTGGTTGGAACAAAAAGGAAACCGTCTGAAAGAAGAAGAAAAGACAGAATCCAAGCGTCAAAAAATGCTTGCACGAGAGTTGGAATGGGTGAGAATGAACCCTAAAGGACGTCATGCAAAAAATAAGGCGCGTCTCGAAAATTATGATAAAATGCTTGCTGAAGACGTTAAGGACAAAGAAGCATTACTGGAAATGCCCATCCCCAACGGACCTCGTTTGGGAAACAATGTGATCGATGCGATCCATGTAGCAAAATCATTTGGAGATAAACTATTATACGATGATCTGAACTTCAAACTTCCACCGGCGGGAATCGTCGGGATCATCGGACCAAACGGCGCGGGCAAGACAACCATCTTTAAAATGATTATGGGTGAATTAAAACCTGACTCCGGAGAATTCACTGTTGGAGATACTGTTCAGATCGGATACGTCGATCAGACCCACAAGGATATCCATCCTGATAAGACCGTTTATGATGTTGTTTCGAACGGACTCGATTTTATTGAGATAGGAAACCAAAAGATTAATTCTCGCGCATACCTATCGAAGTTCAATTTCAACGGAGCTGATCAGAATAAAAAAGTCGGAGTGCTTTCAGGAGGGGAACGCAACAGATTACATCTTGCCATGACACTGATGACCGAAGCAAACGTTTTACTGCTTGATGAGCCAACGAACGACATCGATGTAAATACATTACGTGCACTGGAAGAAGGCATACAGAATTTTGCAGGATGTGCCGTGGTTATTTCGCACGACCGCTGGTTCCTGGACAGGATTTGCACGCATATTCTGGCATTCGAGGGAGATTCTCAGGTGTACTGGTTTGAAGGTTCATACTCTTAATATGAATAGAATAAGAAAAAACGCCATGGTGATACAGGTCCGAAGCGGATCAAATACAGAAAATTGGTAAAATAATCTATTCAATAAACGATCAGGATTGGCAGGATGGACCCGTTGCATGGAATCACATTAGAAAAAATGCTTAACGAACTTGTGGAAGAGCTCGGCTGGGAGCACATGGCTTATTTGGTTCCGATCAATTGTTTTAAAAATGATCCAAGCGTAAAAAGCAGCTTAAAATTTCTGCGAAGAACTTCCTGGGCACGTGCTAAAGTTGAAAAATTGTACCTGGAACGAATTGTTGAATTTAAAAAATGATCTATAACCGATCAGAATACTAATATTATGAGCATCAGAAATATAGAACCAGCAGCTTTGTGGAATCATTTCGCAGATCTTAATGCTGTACCAAGACCGTCAAAGAAGGAAGAGCGTGTCATTCAGTTTATGCTGGACTTCGGTAAATCCCTTGAATTGGAAACGTTTACCGACAAGATCAACAATGTAATTATAAAAAAACCTGCAACGGCCGGAATGGAAGGCAGAACAACCTTGATCCTACAGTCTCATCTGGACATGGTACATCAAAAGAATGCAGATACCATTTTCGATTTTGATAATCAGGGGATTGAGATGATCGTTGATGAAGACTGGGTAAGAGCCAAGGGGACAACATTGGGAGCAGATAACGGAATTGGCGTTGCGGCAATTATGGCTCTGTTGTCGTCAACAGACATTCCTCATCCTGCATTGGAAGCAATGTTTACGATCGATGAAGAAACAGGAATGACAGGTGCAAAAGAGCTTGACGGTACAAATTTTAAGGGTAAGATCCTATTGAATCTTGATACCGAAGACGATGATGAATTATCCATTGGATGTGCAGGAGGAATTGATACAAACACTTCATATAAATATAGTCAGGTCTCTATCAATGAGGGCTTTACAGCTTTCAAGATCGAACTTAGAGGATTATTGGGCGGACACTCAGGAATGGATATTGACAAGGGCAGAGGCAATGCCAATAAGATGTTGACGCGCTTGCTTTACCATCTACATTCAGTTACAGATATTCAGATGGTTTCATTTGACGGTGGTAGTTTGAGGAACGCTATCCCAAGAGAAGCAACCACTGTAGTCGCAATCAACAAAGATGAAAAGCGTCTATTCATAGGAGAAGTTGAAAAATTCTTCACGATCCTTAGAGCTGAATACCGAT
>JBKCJG010000043.1:0-2305 GCA_046301895.1 Flavobacteriia bacterium | reverse complement strand
CCTAAGTTTTAGAATTGGTCAAACCATAGCACAATTCAATTCTCTACCTCAACCAACAACTGTAAATGCTACTAACTGGTTCTTTCAATATAGCGGAAGTTACTTTAAAAACCGTTTGAATCAATCCATTTCCTTTGGACGCAACACAACTATCTCACCATTTAATAATCAGTTGAACACCTCTTCATTTATCTCAAGTTCCTCTAGCATACAATCTAAAGCAGGCTATGGAATAACATTAAGTGGGTCCTATTTACAGAACGAAATTATTACCAACACAGCAGTTAATAATCTTACAACAATTCCCGTCAATCTGCAGTTTTCAATACCCAGAGGGAGTAAGTTCTTTTCTTTACCAAGTTTTTATTATGTCTTTACCGATGATGGCTTAGGAAAATTAAATAACGGAGGCGTTAACATTGGTTTTTCGCATTATGATTATGAAAAAAATGTTCGTGCCTCCGCTAATTTTATGGGTGGGTACAATTTTTACACCGACTCTGTGCAGTACAAACCGTTATTCAATGCAAATGCATTTGCAATGATCGGTTGGAGAACCTTGTCAGTCAGTATTCGATACATGTATGGGCCTATGGGACTTGCTGGTATTCGTAGTTTTCTCAAATATGACAGCCGTTATCCTCAATATATTTTTAACAGTGTCAATTATCAATATGTATTCAAACAGACCCGTTTTGTAGGTGAAATATCATTGAATCACAGTTGGAATAATCAAACTTGGGCCAATAATATCTTCGTAGCTCCGAATATGTATTTTTTTACAAAAAATGGTTGGAGATTTAACGTATTAGTTTCTTATGGATTGAATACTCGAAACAATGAGCGAGCTGTGGAGTTTTATCAGTATCAAGGTTATCAAAATGTACCTGATCCGGAAGAAAGGATGAGTTATACAAGTAATTTTAATTTATCTGTAGGTTTGCGCAAGCAATTCGGTATTCCAATCCCGAAAAAGTTCCGAAAGGTGCAGTATGTCAATGCCAATTTCGTTGCCTTCCTCGATTTCAATGGGAACAAGATCATGGATAATGAGGAGGTTCCGCTGGAGAATATTGTAATCAAGGTGAACGGTCATGAGGTACTTACAGACAAGGATGGGAAGGGCAAGTTTGTCAATATTCCTTGTGGTACCTATGAGCACAAGATCATTCCGCTTGTTGATCTGGACGGCTGGTTCACTTACACCATGGATAGCATTGATATTGTTGGTGAACAGTATTATGTGCCGTTTACGCGCGGAGTGAAAGTTTCGGGTAGTGTGGTCCTCGATCGTGAGAAGTTCACCAAGGATGTTCTCGCGACACTTGATCTTTCCGGTATCAAGATCTTTACGACCGATACCTTGGGGAATAGCATGGCCACAATGACGGATTTTAACGGGAACTTCAGCTTCTATGTGCCTTATGGGGCGTATATTCTCTCCATGGACGAGGAGGTGATCGGAGATCGTTTCTACATTGCCCAGAACCACATTCCGATGGATCTTTATGACGGAATGGACGGGTTCTATCAGTCGTTCTTTATTATTGAGAAACGTCGCACCGTAAAGAAGAAAAAGTTCAACGAGAAAGGAGAACTCATCATGGTGGAAGAAGTGGATGGTGGCGCCGATCGCAATACCAACAATACAACGATCAACAATTACGAAGACTCCACGGTGATTCACAACAACAACACTGAATACAATATTTTCAATGAAGAGCGCAAAGGCGACAACAACGGTGGCGGAACCAATGTAAATGCAGATGAACTCTACCGTGAGCTTGATGAGCGCATTGACCGTTTGGATGCTATTATCCGAGCCTTGCTGAAGGGTGAGATCACGGAAGATAACCGCAAGGTATTGGCAGAGGCACTGCGCCAGCTCAAGAACGAGGAAGAGGCCAAGCGCCTGAATGGAACGAATCCTCAGCCGGTTGAGGGAACTATCGATCTTTCACGCCACTTCCATCTTGTTGTCGGCGGATTTGTATACCGCGAGAATGCTGAACGTTTCGTTGCGAAACTTAAAGCGCAAGGATTCAATGAGGCGGTGATCATTGGGGTGTTCAACGGGTATTTCCTGGTTCGTTTGAAGGATTACGCAACGTTGCAGGAAGCGATCGATGCACAGCAGAAATACAAGTTTATAGTGGACGGGATCTGGGTGCACAAGTGGCCGTGATCATGGTGATTTGGGATTTTTGATTTGAAGATTGCAGATTACAAATTACAGATTACAGATTACAGATTACGGATTGCAGATTACGGATTGCAGATTACAGATTACTGAATACTAATTACT
>JBKCJG010000042.1:0-37198 GCA_046301895.1 Flavobacteriia bacterium | reverse complement strand
GTATTATCCGTTGAGGAGAATGGCAAAGTACGGACAAAGAAACTGATAAAATGATCGTAAAGGATCTTTAAGAAAAGGCGGGAATTATCCCACGAATGGTCGGAAGATTTTTTCTTCCGACTTTTTTGTTTTTATACACTTTTATTTGTTGATATAATTATCTGATAATCAGACAAATAGCTTGTTTTTATTGGTTGCAATTTGTATCTTTATCACTGATAATCAATATGTTATGTCAGTTTTTAAAGATCATAAATTAGGAGTAAATGAGTTGCTCCAAGTCATTCCAGAAAGCCTTTTGGTAAACTTATCTTCCACAACAAAAGTTGACCACTATGCCAAAGTTCTTCATGGACAAAAGCTGTTCTATTTGTTAATGTATGGGGTTCTAGAAAATGATCGATTGAGTCAACGAAGCTTAGAAGATACTTTCAATGATCCATTTTTTAAGCAACTCTTTCATTTAAACGAAGATGAAAGAGTTCGTAGAAGTTCAATATCAGAGCGCTTATCTAAAATAGATCCTGATTATTTCAAACAAATCTATGATTGTATCTATGACCAGTTTTCGAGCTACTATTCTTCAAAAGATCAAGAAAAATACAATCTGATTCGGGTTGATAGCACAATGGTTGCTGATACGACTGGCAAAATTATAGATGGTCTTGATAATAAAAGTGGAAAGAAGACGACCAAATACAGTTTTTCTTTTGACGGAATATTACCATGCGGCTTAGAGGTTTTTACGGATTCTACCTATTCGAGTGAGGACATTGCTTTACCTGAGGCGATTTTGAGTCATGTAAAAAAAGAAACCGATCATAACAACATTTACATTATTGATCGTGGGCTTCAATCGGCTAGAACGATGAGAGATTTTGATAAGGCAAACATAGCTTTCGTGGCACGGTTAAAAGAGAATCGGAAACATCTTGAAAAGGAGAATTTAATACAAGAAAATCAAGACTGTGATCTTGGAGAATCGATACTTCTCAAAGACGCTCGAGTTCAAATCTACACTGGAATACCAATCCAAAACAAAAGAGGAAACAAACATTACAAGGAAGAATTGATCGAAACTGAGTTTAGATTAGTTATTGCCAAAAGCAAAGTAGACGCAAAGGAATACTGGCTATTAACCAATGATTTTGAGTTGACAGCAAAACAGATAGCAGAAACTTACCGAAAAAGATGGGACATTGAAGTCTTTTTTAGATTTATCAAACAAGAACTCAATGTGAGTCATTTAGTCTCTTTGAACAAAAATGGTATGCAAGTAATGATGTACATCACAATGATTGTTGCAATGCTTATTCTGGTGTATAAAAAAGCTAACAACATAGGATATAAAACAGCTAAAAGACGATTTGCAATGGAAATTAGAAATCTAACGATTGCTCTTATTGTTATTCAGTGTGGAGGTGATCCGAAGCTCTTTTTTAAAACATAAAAAATGGCCGGAATTTCTTCCGACCATTCGTGGATCAAGGCCCCTTTTTTAACTATTGAAAAATCGTTTGTTCTCTTTTGCCATTCTCCTCAGCAATGGATTCGGACGGTAACGATCCTCCCCAAACTCAAGGAAAAGATCCTCTAGCTTTAGTAACACTTCCTCCGGGCCGATCTCATCAGCCCACTTTAAAAGTCCTTTCGGGTAATTTACGCCAGTCGTCATTGCGAGATCAATATCTTCCGGACTTGCTACATTCATGAATACCGCGTCCACGGCTTCATTTATCAACATAACAAGAATACGATTGAAGATATATTCGCCCAATTCACGATTCGTAGATGGCTTTGGCATCTCCGCACCCTCCGTATAATCATAGTATCCACGACCTGACTTTCGACCGTAGAATCCCGCCTCTTTGTGTCTCTTTTGTGTAAGGCTGGGTTTGAAGCGCGGGTCATAGTAAAAGGACGTAAATACAGACTCTGTAACAGCATAATTCACATCATTTCCTATGTAATCCATCAACGTGAAAGGTCCCATTTTAAAACCACCGATCTCAGTCATCGCCCAATCGATCGTTGCAAAATCCGCTATCCCTTCTTCATATATTCTCAATGCTTCACCATAGAAAGGTCGAGCTACGCGGTTCACTATAAAACCGGGTGTGTCTTTACATATCACACCGATCTTTTTCCACGAAGCGATCAGATCTTTCGAGACTGCTAATGTCTTTTCGGAAGTCTGAACAGCCGGGATGATCTCTACCAACGGCATCAACGGTGCCGGATTGAAGAAATGTATACCGATCACCCTATCTGCTTTCTTCAAAGCAGAACCGATCGAAGCAATAGACAGTGATGACGTATTAGTTGCCAGGATACAGTCCGGCCCTACGACTGATTCCAACTCAGTAAAAACCTTGTGCTTCACATCAAGATTCTCGATGATCGCTTCGATAACCAGTCCGCAGTCTTTAATCTCTGAAACAGAAGCTGCATATGTTATGTTAGAAAGGATATCACCTGATCTTTCCTGAGTGAGTGATCCTTTTTCCACTAAACGATTCAAGACTTTTACGTGTCCTTCTTTCGCCTTTTGGATCACCTGATCGTTCAGATCGACCAATACTACTTTATGTCCATTCTGCGCTGCCACCTGAGCAATACCTGCTCCCATGGTTCCTGCTCCCAATACTCCAACTACCATTTTCTAAAATTTTTCAATTCGTATTCGGAATTCTTGCCAATTATTCTCCTTTAAAAACCGGTTTTCGTTTTTCAAGGAATGCATTCACGCCTTCACGAAAATCGTATGTTTGACCTGCTTCCGTTTGCAATTCTTCTTCAACAGCCAATTGTTGTGTAAGGTTATTTGTGAAGCTTGCGTTCACAGCTTTCTTGGTTAAACCCAATCCTCGTGTCGGCATTGCTGCAAGAACTTCTGCAAACTGCTTCACTTCTGCTTCAAAAGATTCATCGTCAACTGCTTTGTAGATCATGTTCATCTGCTCTGCCTGTTCAGCCGTTACTTTATCTCCTGTAAACATCAAAGCCAATGCTTTTTGCATTCCTACGATACGTGGTAAGAAGAACGTCCCACCCGAATCAGGGATTAGACCGATCTTAGAAAACGCCTGAATGAAGCTTGCACTTTTCTTAGCAAAGGTAATGTCACAGGCAAGTGCAATATTGGCACCAGCTCCCGCTGCTACTCCATTGACTGCAGCGATCACGGGTTTTTCAATAGTCCGGATACGCTCAATAATGGGATTATAGTGGTCCTTGACAATTGATTGCAATTCAGGTCCCTCTGGATCAACCGCTTCGGCAAGGTCCTGACCGGCACAAAATGCTTTGCCTTCTCCGGTAATTACAATCGCACGAACCTCATCATTGAACTCAGCCTCATCCAAGGCTTTCTGAAGCGCAAAGGCCATGGCCTGATTAAACGAGTTAAATACCGCAGGTCTGTTCAGCTTCAACTCACAAACACCGTTCTTAAGCGTAATGATCAATTCCATCTTCTGAGTTTTGTTCACGAAGATAAACACCAAAAATGGAATTTGACAAAAAAACCACTAGTGACCATAAATGTCATTCATCGCTCTTAGTCGCTTTATGATGTTCTCTCGCAAGGGCAAAGAGGAAAGGATCTCAATCTCTCCGCCATATGACAAAAATGAGCGAATCAATTCTTCAGAAACAAGTACCTTCATTTCAAATGTTGTTCTGTTCTTTCCGGATTTAAGCACCCTTTGCGATGTGTGAAACGGTTGTGACTCGATATATTTTGCTGCGACATTGTCAGCTTTAAAGATTATACTTTCCGGTTCACTTTCATTATCTGCTGTAATCCCTACCGCGTACTTAAAATAATTATCTGCATTGAAATCAGAAGGGCGTGACCCGCTTTCTTCGGTAACGATTAGATCTGCCATACGGTCCAGTGCATAGGTTATAATTCCTTCCTTGCTTCGATCATAGGAGATCAAATACCAGCGATTCCTGTATTCCTTTAGTAAAAGTGGGAAAACCACTCGCTTCTTGGTCTTTCCTGAAACAAAACTTGTGTAATCGAACGTTATGATCAAGTTATTGCGTATTGCATCGAGGATTCCCGGTAAGTATTCATTCCCTCCTGATGAAACTGCCGATTCGAACTGCACGAAATGATTGAGATCCTTGTCATTCGGATTGGAAGAGATCGATACCCGGTCAACGATCTTGTCGATCGCATTGCCAAACTGCCGAAACATGTCGGCATCCCGGAATTGCATGAGAGTATTAGCTGCGAATTTGATGGCGCTCAGGTCTTCTTCTGTGAGCGGAATATCGTTTATTGAAAACTCCGGGTCCTGATAATAATAACCACCATTCCGTTTGCTGTATTTGATCGGGGCATCATGTTCCATTTTCATTGCGAACATGTCCTTTTCTATCGTCGAATCACAAATATTCGCTCCATCAACAGATCCATAAAGAGCCTCTTCGCAGGCCTCCCTGAGGTCCTGCTTGGTTGGATATGGTCGGTATTTGTTTCGAATACACCGATCGATGATCCTATACCGTATGAGTGCGTTCTTTATGTGTGGCATGGATGCTTAAGCAGTTACTTTCGCCTGATATCCGAACAATTCGAAAAATTTTATTGCTTTCACGACTTCCATTGGAACCTCATCTTCCCAGCTTGAAGAGCCTGCTTTGATCTTCGAAAGGACGTCATCAGACATGATGTGAAGTAATTTATGATCATACTCTTCTATGGCCTCCATCTTGTTATTATCCTTCAAGTATGTAAGTAAGCCATTCAGGTGCTCAGGAACCTTAAGGTTATGCAATCCATAAAGTTCTCCGGTATCCACATTATTAGCCGGATAAACGAATAGTTTTACATTATGTCCGAAACCTCGGCCAAAGGCTTCAAGCAGCCCACCGGGCAGATTGTCATAGTATCTTTCATCAAAGATGGTATGCAAATTATAAACACCAACGATGACTCCCATTCTTTTTCCTTTCGCAATCGATGCGAGATAATCCACCATTTTATAGTGCTTCAGATAATTCGATATCATCACCGTATAACCGAGAGATCCTAGTAGCTCAGCCCGATCAACGAAATCCTTATCGGAAATCTTTCCATCTGCTGTAAGGTCTTTCAACGTTAATTCGAACACGACGTTCAGATTGTCTTCAGAAACATCTTTCTCTTTCAGAAACTGTTTTTTTCCTGCTTCGATCATATCGATATGCACCTTTGTAACAGGTCTGAAACGACCACGCATCAACAGAATGTTCTTCTTATACAAAGCTGTTGCTGGCTGAAGTATATTTCCGCAAAGATCAAACATTGTGGCATCCGTAATCCCTCTCTTCACAAGGTTCAACGCAATGATCCTATTATCTGTAGTTTCACAATCCGGACCCGACACCCGTAACATATCTATCTCCATACGATCTCTGGGAAGTCGGTGAACTAGGCTGTTCAAGAACTCATTGAGGTCATTAAAATGGAAATAACAAGCATGGATAAGATTAACTCCTAATATACCAAGAGCTTCCTGTTGCGCTTTGTGGCTATTGTCGTGCATCTTTATGTGCAGGATAATATCATTCGGTTCAGCCTCCAAATTCAACTGGAAACGTATTCCTACCCAACCCTGACCTTGATTCGTTTTGTGGTAATTTAGCGACTCAACCGTGTTACAGAATGCAAAAAAGCGCGCTTCCTTGTATTTGTTCGGAAGACGATATTTTAATGTCTCGTATTCTGTTTCCAACATAGTGACCAACCGTTCCTCACATACATAGCGAGAAGCCTCTCCGTACATGGAATCTGAAACTTTCATGTCATATGCAGACTGCGTGTAAGCTATCGTTCCAGAACTCCCTCCTGCCTTAAAAAAGTTGGCTGCAACCTCCTGCCCTGCACCAATCTCAGCAAAACACCCGTAAATATCGGATGTCAGGTTGATCTTGAGCGCCTTCTCCTCTGTCGTTAATCTTCTTTCGTCAATCATCTCTTCAAACTTGTTGCAAATAAACGAATTTAAACGCTATACCATCAATCCGGATCCTGAAAATCAGGATTGGTAATAAAATCATAGTCGGTCAAGGTCTGTAAGAACTTCTTGAGCAAATCTTTTTCAAAAGCATCCAATTGGACTCCGCCCTGAGAAGCGAATTCTATCATTGGATCGATCGTTGAACTCATTTGAATTCCTGATGAATAATGTTCGATTACCTCCTCAAGTGTATTGAATCTGCCATCATGCATGTAAGGCCCCGATAAGGCAATATTCCTTAATGTCGGCACCTTGAACTTTCCATCATCAGCAGGATTTCCGGTCACTCCATTTCTTCCATGATCTATAAACGTGGCATCCAGGCCATTGTTACTAAATTTCTGCACTTGCATCAACGGTCCATTATGGCAATGAAAACAGTCCGCCCCATTTAAACTCTTAAAAAGGTCGTAGCCTGCCCATTCCTCTGCAGTTACAGAAGCATAGACGGATTGTTCAATACTGTTTAATGGCAAACTATTCTCATACTTGTACATCACATCATACTTCGAAGATCCGGAAATCATGGTGCGAAGGAACTGGGCAATTGCTTTAGACACCTTTAATGAATCAATTCCCTCTTGTCCGAATGCCTTGAAGAACATATTCCTGTATGTCTTATCTGAATTCAGTTTTGCCACTGCATCTTTCCATTCCTGATGCATTTCAATTGGATTCGGAATTGGCTCTAGAATCTGATCTTCAAGTGTCTTTGCTCTTCCGTCCCAAAAGAAGAAGTTTTGCCATCCAAGATTAATAAGTGCCATTGAATTCCGCGTTCCGGGAATGCCATCTATACCAACCGAAAATTGACTAGGGTCAGAAAATGATGCGGAAGGGGAATGACAGTTGGCACAAGACATCGTATTATCCCTACTAAGTCGTTCCTCATAGAACAACTTTCTTCCCAGCTCAACACCTTCCACCGTCATCGGATTATCTTCCGGAATGATCATGTCAGGGAAATGCGACGGGATATTCAATTCGTAGGGAGTTGGTGTAAATCCAACCTTGTCCTTCTTACAGGAAAGAAAGATCACCACCGACACAAATATGAAAAAAAGGTATTTCATTAGTAAACGCTTATTGCGGTGGCAAAATTCTGGATCACTTTCTCACTTAGTAGCTCTTGACCCGACATAGTATGCGAGGTGTATTCCGTTTTTAAATCGATGATCTGCGCACCATTCTGCAAAAATTTTTCGAGATCAAGCCTCAATGGAGCAGTGTAAACTCCTGATCCGTTGTCAGACCAGTTCAGCCCTGAAAATGAAAGATTTTGGAGAAATTGATCTGTGCCTATATGAAAGTTAACAAAATGATCCAGCACCGTGATTGCATCCGGATTTGTATCAACCTTCGCTTCAACCTTTATGAAAATGTAACCGGGATTCCAATCCCAATGCATATCATTCGCATTCATTATATTCAGAGGACTATTATTTGGAAATGCAGAAGGGTCATCATGATTATAGTTTGGATCGACACCTAAAAACCCTGTAAGCGATGCGAATTTAGCAGGATCTCCTGGAACTTTGAATACTTCAATCCCCCTGGACGCATAATCAAATAACGCGGACTGAGTTAATTCGTTCGAACCATTTTTAAGGCTGGAGAAGTAACATTTGAGATCCGTGAACTGTACCTTGTAACCTTCAGCTGTCGTTATCGTGTCATTCAGGGAGAGCTCTGATGATCCAAAGACCGGCTGCATGGTTAATCTGACATATTTTATTTCCGGAATAGGGTCTTCCACCTTGTCATCTTTACAAGATACAACCGTTAATACTATAACAGCTAAAACAATTTTAATCTTCCTTCCCATTACTAACAAATTTAAGAAAACGCTGCAAATTATGTTTACTTTTAATGAGTTTAAAAAAATAACTTTCCCTGTGTCAACAGCAACCCCAAAGCCACTTAAAGTACTCAACGCCTCCGCCGGCAGTGGTAAGACGTATAATCTGGTAAAAGAGTATATCTTCCTATTACTTTCTGACGACAAAGACCTCTCCCGATTTTCAAGGATCATAGCAATGACGTTCACCAACAAAGCAGCGTTGGAAATGAAAACACGGATTATAAAAGCACTGGATGAACTAAGCCATCCTGCAATATACAAAAGTCGTTCAGAGAGCTATGCCATTGAAATCGGCAAAGAACTGGGGATAGACCCGGAAGTTGTGCATGTGCGAGCAGGCAAGGTGTTGCAGAATATATTACACCGTTATGAAGACTTTTTTGTTTTAACGATCGATAAATTCAATTTGAAGTTGATCCGTTCGTTTAGTCGGGATCTAGATCTACCAAACGATTTCGATGTGATCCTGAATGAATCCGAGGTTATCGAACAGGTGGTGGATTTGTTGCTCAATCAATTGGGGAAAAAAGATCGTGAGAATCTTACATCACTTGTTTTCGAGTACGCCAAAGATAATCTGGACGAAGGGGAACGTTGGAACTTTCGTGATCAGTTGATTGAGTTCAGCAAGGTATTATCCAAAGAGAAAGAGCAACCGGTGATCAACCGATTGATGGAAATGGATTTCTCAATCACCCGCCGAAAACAGTTAGTGCAGTTACTTAACGATCAGGTAGGTCAATTCACAGAACGCTGCAAAGCTGTTTTTGACCTGTATGAAAGCTACAGTATACCCGTTGATCTTTATCCGGGGAAATCAGTCACAACCAAAGCAATCGAGAAAATCGGTCAACTTGACACTATTCCCTCTGGATTACTCAGCGAAAGTTTTATGACCAAGGCTTCGGAGAATCCACCGAAAGGGAGAGAATTCCCAGAAAACCTCAGAAATGCTTTAATCGAATTGCAGCGTTACTATGATCAGATTGCTCCGATCTATTTTGTCGGTAAGGCATTTTTAAAGAACTTCTACAACATGGCACTGTTGCAATACCTGGCCAGATCCCTGCACACGGTTAAAAAAGAAGAACAGTTGATCCGCATATCGGAATTCAATACCCTTATTTCAAACCTGGTCAGAAACGAAGATGCTCCGTTCATATACGAACGTCTGGGTTCACGATTTCACAACTTCCTGCTCGATGAGTTTCAGGACACATCTCGCTTGCAATGGCTAAACATGGTGCCTCTCGTGCACGAATCCATTTCAAATGTCAATACGAACCTGATCGTTGGGGATCCAAAACAATCGATCTATCGATTCAAAAACGGCGTTGCAGAGCAGTTCGTAGACTTGCCGGGAATCTATAATCCCGAGAATGACCCCCTCATCACCAAGCGCTCGGAATTCTTCGATAAAATGGGAATTGTGCGCTCCCTTGAGGACAATTGGCGTTCATCACCTGTTATCGTCAATTTCAATAATGACCTTTTCCCGGTTATTAGAGATCGCTTACCAATAAATTCGCAGAATTTCTACAATTCAATACATCAGAATGCACAATCAAAACTACCTGGTATCGTAGACATTGTATCCTCAGAAGGAAAAATGGCTGATATCGATCTAGTACCTCTTATTGTGAATAAGATAGAGAACTGTGAAAAGGATGG
The DNA here is from genome assembly GCA_046301895.1 of Flavobacteriia bacterium. Taxonomy (GTDB): domain Bacteria; phylum Bacteroidota; class Bacteroidia; order Flavobacteriales_D; family Crocinitomicaceae; genus M0103. The sequence continues at coordinate 27,652 of JBKCJG010000042.1, read as the reverse complement.
TTTCAAACGAGGTGACATCTGCATCCTGAGCGATGTGAATTACAGAGCTAATACATGGGCAGTGGAATTGACCAGACTTGGGTACAAAGTGGTCTCTTCAGAATCATTGCTTGTACAGAACGAAGTTAAAGTGAAATTGGTGATTTCGTATCTAAAAAGACGATTAAACCCCTCCAGCTTAAGCGAAAAGAAGCGCTTTTCCGAAATCTATTTTCGGATTAACAAGCAAGATGCTTTTACACAATACAGAACATATTTTGAACGAAGAACCTATCCTGACGGAAATCAATACACGTTCTTCAACGATGATAAATTTATTGTGGATCATTTTGGTGATGCAACTAATTTCTTTTGCAAGTACGAGAACCTTTATGATCTGATACAAAGCTTTTACGATTTGATGAAATGGGATGAACTGAAGAACCCCTACTTACATCATTTTGCTGATTTCGCGCATGAATATGAACTTGCAAAAGGACCGGACCTGAAATCGTTTCTGGATCATTATGATGATCAGCGGTCGAAGCTCGCTATACAAATGCCTGACAGCGACGACGCGATCAAGATCATGACTATCCACAAGTCAAAGGGCCTTGAATTTCCGGTGGTCATCCTGCCATATATGAATTTTGACCTGAGTATTAAAAGCGGGTCGCGGTTCCTGATTGAGGTGAATGATCAAATTTTGTACACGACTCTATCGAAATCCAGCCCGATAAGTGAGGTGCGCTCGTTAAACGAATTAGAACAGGCACAGATCTTAACAGACAAGGTGAACCAATGTTATGTCGGCTTCACACGCCCCATAGAGCGGTTATACGTTTTTAACTTTTTTGATAAAAAGAACTTCGGATCAATTCTCCATGAATGCATTTCAAAGCTGCCTATAGCAAACATTGAAGGAGGAGAGGTAAAGGTCCAAATAGGAAGCACTGACAGAGCAGAACATGCTGAGAAAAAAACTGCTTCCAGTTTCTTTGTTCCTCAAAGCAATAGTGACACGTTATGGTTTCCTGAAATTTCGCTTCAAGATGACCCCGAATTAAATAGAAAAGATCTATTATCGGAAGAGCAGCGTTTCGGTAATCAGTTCCACCTCGCTATGGCGGTGATAAACCATCCTTCAGAAATTGATGGGACGATAAAGAACCTGATTCGTGAAGGTGATCTCGAAGATCAATTCTCGACTGCTATTAAGGAGAAGATCATAGCCCTGTTTGAAGATCAATCTTTCAACTCCCTATTCGAAGAAGCTGTTGAGATAATGAGCGAACAATCGATAATCCTGGATGAAAAAAATTCGCGCAGACCGGACAAATTAATCCTGAAAATGGATGAAACGATCGTGATCGATTACAAGACGGGGCTACCGTCAGTAAAATATGAGCGTCAAATGAAAGAATACATTGAAACATTAGTACAGATGGAATTACCCAATGTTAGAGGGTATTTACTTTATACTGTCAACAACGAACTAAAGGAGATTCATTAAGCGTTTTATTTTCCAAACACTTCATTGATCAGCTGATCATCGACCAACTGAGGGATGGTCACCCTCAGTAGAGGTTCTGATTCCATCGCCCGCTTGATAGCAAACACGGCACCTTCATTCCTTGCCCAGCTTCTGCGGGCGATCCCATTATTCACATCCCAATGGAGCATCATCTTCAATCTGTGATCAGCCTCAGCTGAACCGTCAAGTAACATTCCAAAACCACCGTTGATGACTTCTCCCCAACCAACTCCTCCACCATTGTGTATAGATACCCAGGTTGCACCTCTGAAACTGTCGCCGATCACGTTATGAATCGCCATATCAGCCGTGAAACGGGATCCGTCGTAGATGTTGGATGTCTCACGATACGGTGAATCTGTTCCTGATACATCATGATGATCCCGACCAAGTATAACCGGTCCGATCTCACCGTTAGCAATCGCTTTATTGAATGCTTCTGCTATCAGCATCCGCCCTTCCGCATCCGCATATAGGATCCGAGCTTGTGATCCAACCACCAGTTTATTTTCCTGTGCCCCTTTTATCCATTGGATATTATCTGACATCTGCTGCTGAATTTCCTGTGGACTTCTTTCCTTCATTTGCTCTAGCACCTGACATGCGATCTCATCCGTCCGTTGAAGATCAGCCGGTTTACCGCTTGCACATACCCAACGGAACGGTCCAAAACCGAAATCAAAACACATCGGACCAAGGATATCCTGAACATAGGACGGATATCTGAAATCAACACCATTCTCAGTCATTACATCAGCTCCGGCCCGTGACGCTTCCAATAAGAAGGCGTTTCCATAGTCAAAAAAATAGGTTCCTTTTGCGGTATGTTGATTTATCGCTGCAGCATGACGTCTAAGTGTTTCCTGAACTTTCTGCTTGAAAACCTCCGGTTCCTCAGCCATCATTCTATTAGATTCTTCAAAAGAAATGCCAACAGGATAATATCCTCCTGCCCAAGGATTGTGCAGGGAGGTTTGATCGGAACCAAGTTCTATAAAGATATCTTCCTGATCAAACTTTTCCCAAACATCTACAATATTGCCAATATAGGCGATCGAAACAACTTCCTTTTTCTCTTTAGCTTGACGAACCCGCGCGCACAGCCAGTCAAGATCTTCGATAACCTCATCTACCCATCCCTGAGAATGACGCGTATGAACCGCCTTAGAATTCACTTCCGCTGTAACAGAGATACAACCTGCAATATTCCCCGCTTTCGGCTGCGCACCTGACATACCTCCTAGTCCTGCAGTTACAAAAAGTTTCCCTTTGATCGCATTAGGCTCGTTTGATATCTTACGTGCCGCATTCAAAACGGTAATCGTAGTTCCATGCACAATACCTTGAGGACCGATATACATGTAGGAACCAGCTGTCATCTGACCATATTGTGTAACCCCCAGTGCATTGAACTTTTCCCAGTCATCGGGCTTAGAATAATTCGGGATCATCATGCCATTCGTAACCACGACACGCGGTGCATCTTTATGAGATGGAAACAATCCCATCGGGTGACCAGAGTACATCACAAGTGTTTGTTCGTCTGTCATTTCGGCGAGGTACTTCAAGGTAAGTCTGTATTGGATCCAGTTCTGGAAAACTGATCCATTCCCTCCATAGGTGATCAATTCATGTGGATGCTGCGCAACCGCATAATCCAGATTATTCTGGATCATCAACATGATTGCCTTTGCTTGTATAGACTTGCCCGGGTATTCTTCAATTGGACGTGCATACATCTTATAATCCGGTCTGTAACGGAACATGTATATGCGGCCATATAGCTCCAATTCTTGAAGAAAATCACCGATTAGTTCTTCATGCTGGTCACTCGGAAAATAGCGTAATGCATTCCGTAAAGCCAGTTTTTTCTCCTCCGGGGAAAGGATATCCTTTCTTTTAGGCGCATGGTTGATCGTTGGTTCATACGCTTTCTTTGGCGGAACCTGAGAAGGGATCCCTTGTAAGATGTCCTGATGAAAAGCCTCTGTAGTCATTCTGCTATTGTTTTGATGACAAAGATAAAACAATACCCAGAGCTGATAGATAAAAAAGCCCTCTTTACCTGGCCTCTATTATTTCAAAACATTCACAAAGCCATTCCAGGTATACATGTCATCATTGATCCTGTCCTTGGCGCGAATAACCCATGTATAGGTGCCGTTTTGAACATAGTCACCTCCATAGGTGCCATCCCAGGTGGCTTCCGGATCATGCGATTCCCAAATGATCTCTCCCCAACGATTAAAGATCAGTAATTCAAAATTGTAGACATCAACCCCTTCGATATGTATTCCCCAGTCTTGATTGAATTCATCATTATCAGGAGTAAATGTATTCGGAACGTATAACAGAACCTCCGGTAATACGATTACAAAACGGACAGCTGTGTCTACACAACCAAATTCGGAAGTGGCGACAAGCATAACCTCATACTTGCCTTCAACCCCATCAGGAAATTCGGTCTGAAGATGTTTCAACTCCGAATAAGATGGATTTCCATCCTGAATAAACCATTGATAAGTATCGCCATTCACGGTGTAATTGGTTAATTGCACAACCGTATTAAACATGTACACCGGATCAGGGCTATGCCTGAAATCAACTATCGGTTTAGGATAAGCAGTTAAATAATTGAAGAACGTGGTTGAATCGATGCATCCTTGTGGTGAAGTAACAATCAACTGAACATTGTAAAATCCGGAATACATGTCGGCTGTCACAACAGTTTCCATATCTACGAAAGTTTGACCATCTGATATATTCCATGTCAAATTTTCAACCATGCTCGGATCTGTTTCATTTTGCAAAACAAACACCGCAGGTTCACACTCTTTATCATTATCAACAGATATAAGTGGTACGGGGACTGGTGCAACAGTCACTTCTACATCCAGTATCAATGGGGTAGATTCACATTGATCCGTTATGGTTAACGTATAATTCAGGGTTACCGGAGGATTTGCAATGATCGTATCTGAAGCTGCCGTGGAGACTTCACCTGAACTCCAGTTATAGGTGTATGGCACTCCGATTCCTCCTGATGCGCTTGCAACAAGTTCCGTAGGATAACCAGGGCATATCGTAATGTCAGGCGAGATAGTTCCCGTTAAAGGATTTCTGATAGCAACATCAATTGAAGCTGGCACTGACAAACAACCATTCTCGTTTTCGGCAAAAACCGTATAAGTAGTATTTAATAAAGGACTTACTGCTTGATTCGGACTTGTATCAGTTGTGTGATCCCAATTGAATAAATAAGTGGTCCCACCTGCAGCTGATGCAGACAACTGAGCTGTTCCATTCTGACAGATAAGCGTATCATTACTCACTGAAATAGTAACCTCTGCAGGGTTCGTTATAATCACATTGGAACATACTTGACAACCGTCCGCATTTCGCGAACATACCGAATAGTTACCTGCTGGTAAAGCGACCATGAAAGAATCTAACTGCCAGGTAAGTCCATTATCAAAGCTGTATTCATCGGCATTCGGACTGTTGACCTGAATTTCACCATCAGAATACCCAAAACAGCTCGGCTGTAGAAAGCTCGTCGTTTGGGTTATCTGTGAGACTATAACTTTTACTGTATCTCTGACCGTGCCGCATGTCGTATTTGTCTCATTCAAAATGAACGTATACAAACCGATCTGATTGACCGTTACAGATGGCGTTAAAGATGCTGTATTCGGCGCATAGTTAACTGTTGGTGTTGGTGTAATCCCAGTTGTATTATGCTGCCAAACATGTGTGTTTGTTGCGGAACTAACTGTACCGTTCAATAGAATCGGTTGGCCAAAGCAAATGGTGTCGTCTACTCCGGCATTTGGTGTTGGTGGTGGAACAACGGTTATTGTAAAAACAGCCGTATCAATGAAAATTGAAGTTGTTGCCGTTGCAGGCTGAATTACCTGAACCTGATAGGTTGTTGTGGAGGTTGGCGTAACCGCCACATTATTTCCACCTGTAGTATTTGAAACTCCGGATGTAACTAGCCAAGTGAATTGAGGAGCAGTTAATCCAGGTGCAGCAATTGTAACATTCGTGGTGGCACCCTGACAAATAGTTTGATCAGGGGCCGAAACGCCACAGGCAACACCTGCTGAACCAAAAAAATTCAAGTTCACATTCTGGCTTGTTCCACTGTAATTAGAAAGACAAAGCAGATATTGTTGGCCTGCAATTACATTCAAAGGTGTTTCATAATCGGACGCGTCTCCACCCGGAGGTAAATTACCTGCAGGTGCCATACCGGTATTTCCAAGACACGCCCCATTCCAATTACAAGCCACCGGAGGGAGTGTATTCCCTGTTATGCCCCCGCAAGTAACAGTTGGATTCACATAAGGCCACATAATCCAATCAAAACATCCTACACTTGGGCCAATGATTGACCATGACAGCGTACCACTTGTGACGACAGATATCGTGATGAAGGTCGAACTGGTCTCACCACTTAGAAGACAGCCAAAATTACCGGGTGTCGAATTAGGATTCATCGATGGATTTGATATACTTCCTGATGTAAAATCAACAATATTCGATGCAGGATTATTCGGTGCGATGGCAAATGAAGGAGTTGTGCAACCTGGAACAGCCTCTGGGCAATCATTGGGTTGTGCAGAAACAAAAAAACCTAAAAAAAGAAATAACGGGACTAGGAACTTCATAATGCTACTTTTCACAACCCTCAAAAGGATAGGGTTTTACGATATCTATACCATGCCGCCCAATTTGAATACATCGTACATTGTCTGAATATACATTGAACCAGGAAGTGAATTGTTCCTCTGTTAATTCATCAATATTTTGGGTAAGTAAGAATGCTCTTTGCGTGTTAAAATCCAAACGGACGACCTTAATATAGGGATTGGATCGCATATCAGCTTCCAATGCCCTCATGTCTTCTACAGCGTTTATTTCGATCATGCATTGACCAAATAAAGCAACAGGATTAACGGGGGAGGACTGCGATAATGCAGAAAAGCCGAAAAAAACAATGAAACTAATAATGGTTATTTTCATAATTGAGCTGTTGTTCACATCAAACGTAAAATAGTGTAATTGGTTGCCTATTTTCTACCGAAGTTCAGTATTCTTGATCAATGAAACAAAAAAAGGAGAGTCAAAACTCTCCCAAATTCGTTATTTAATTAACAAATCCCGAAAATCACAAGAATTTGAACTTCTTTCCGGGATAGATCGCAGCATCACCAAGCTCCTCTTCAATGCGAAGTAGTTGATTGTATTTTGCCATACGGTCACTTCGTGAAGCGGATCCGGTTTTTATTTGTCCTGTATTCAACGCTACTGCCAGATCAGCGATCGTACTATCCTCCGTTTCTCCAGATCTATGAGACATTACAGAGGTATAGCCATTTCTGGTTGCCAACTGAACCGCTTCGATGGTTTCTGTTAGTGATCCGATTTGATTCACTTTTACCAGAATAGAATTGGCGATTCCCTCCTCTATCCCCCTGGATAAACGCTTTGTATTCGTTACGAAAAGATCATCTCCAACCAACTGAACTTTCGATCCTAGTTGCTCTGTAGCTAATTTCCATCCTGCCCAATCATCCTCTGCTAAACCGTCCTCGATGGATACGATCGGGTACTTTGAACACCAGTCCTTCCAGAAAGAAACCATTTCAGAAGAACTCATTTCTTCACCGGTAGAATGGAATATATACTTTCCTTTTTCAGCATTGTAGAATTCAGAAGAAGCCGCATCCAATGCGATATACATATCTTCTCCCGGGATGAATCCAGCTTTCTGGATCGCTTCCATAACTACCTGAATCGCCTCCTCATTGGAACCAAGGTTTGGTGCGAAACCTCCCTCGTCTCCAACATTCGTTGACATTCCCTTCGCCTTGAGAACACTTTTTAAATGATGAAATACTTCTGTTCCCCAACGCAAACCTTCTGAAAAAGAAGATGCACCGAAAGGCATAACCATGAATTCCTGAATATCGATCAAGTTATCAGCATGAGATCCTCCGTTTAAGATGTTCATCATCGGAACCGGCATTGTTACGGCACCAACTCCACCAATGTATCTGTATAAGCTCAAACCGGACTCATCTGCAGCTGCTCTTGCAACAGCCAAGGATGTACCAAGTATAGCGTTGGCACCAAGCGTGGATTTATTATCAGTTCCATCCAATCGGATCATTACCGTATCAATCGCTTTTTGATCGCAAACATCCATCCCTTGGAGTGCATCATTGATCAACGTATTGACATTCGAAACTGCCTGAAGCACTCCCTTTCCCATGTATAACGACTTATCTCCATCTCGCAACTCGACAGCCTCATGGATCCCTGTAGATGCACCGGAAGGAACAGCAGCCCTACCAATGATACCGTTTGTTGTAATAACGTCAACTTCAACTGTTGGATTTCCTCTTGAATCCAGGATTTGTCTTCCGACAACTTTTGCGATATAACTCATTTCTTAAATTTTTTCATGTTGTCAATGAACTGGTCGAACAAATAGCGCGAATCATGCGGGCCGGCAGATGCTTCAGGGTGATATTGTACAGAAAAAACAGGCTTTCCAATTAATTCGATCCCGGCGATCGTATCGTCATTCAAATGGCGATGGGTGACACTCATCGCAGGATTATTGGATATACTATCCTTTGTAATAACAAAACCATGATTCTGGGAGGTAATCTCACCTTTTCCTGTCTTCAGATTCAGAATTGGATGATTAATTCCTCGGTGACCGTTGAACATCTTTTCGGTTTTCAATCCCTGACTTAAACCAAGTATCTGATGCCCAAGACAGATACCGAAGATAGGTTTTCCTGAATTAACCAATTCCTTTACTAGGGAGATTGAATCTGGCATCGCAGAGGGATCTCCGGGCCCATTCGAGAGCATGTATCCATCCGGATCGAAACTATCCAGATCTGACTTAGTTGAATGAAGAGGGAAGACTTTAACATGACAGCCTCTCTCAACAAGGCAGCGAACAATATTCTTTTTCACCCCAAAATCGATCAAGGAGACCTTGTATTGTGCATTATCAGGTTTCACCTCATATGCTTCTGTCGTTGCAACTTTCGAAGATAGCTCAAGACCATCCATTGAGGGCGCCTTTTTTAATGTTTGCACCAAATTCGAGATATCAAGTTCTTCTGAGGAAATGATTGCATTCATCGCCCCTTTGTGGCGTATGTGCCGGACAAGTGAACGTGTATCAATGTCTGAGATACCAACAGTTTCGCTTTCATACATCATTTCCTCCAGAGACCCCTTTGCAGAAACTCGGGAAAACACTTCGGAAAACTTTTTCGTAACCAGACCAGCGATCTTCATGGAATCAGATTCGATCTCAAGCGCATGCACACCATAGTTACCGATGTGAGCTGTTGTCATGATCAAAATTTGACCAAAGTATGATGGATCTGTGAAAACCTCCTGATAACCGGTCATTCCGGTATTGAATGCGATCTCTCCGGTTGTAGTACCGATCTTTCCGATTGCTACTCCGTGGAAAACTGTTCCATCAGCCAACACCAAAACAGCAGGTTTTCTTTGTTCCATGTATAAAATTTTGCGCAAAGTTAGGATTTCATCTTGAAACAGGTAACAGATGTTCATAAAAAAAGGGCAATGTTACCATTACCCTTTATCTTCTGTAAATCAGACAACTATTTTTCTTCAGCATTCTCTTCAGAACCTTCATCCACTGAGTTTTCAGTAGCTTCTGGTGCTGTTTCTTCCACTACTGGAGCTTCGTCTACAGGCGTTTCAGTTTGAGGTGCTGCCTCAACATCCTCAACTGCTTCTACGACAGCAGCTGTATCTGTTCCTTCTGTGGTCTCTTTTTTAGCTCCACCTCTTCTCGAACGGCGTGTATTCTTCTTCGCTTTCTCATTTGTGTAAATCTCATTGAAATCTACCAATTCAATCATACACATCTCAGCATTGTCGCCCAAACGGTATCCTGTACGGATAATACGCGTGTAACCACCCTCTCTATTAGCAATTTTAGGAGCAACCTCTCTGAAAAGCTCAGTGACAACATCCTTATTCTGAAGGTAACTGAATACAGTTCTTCTTGAATGTGTCGAATCTGTTTTCGCTTTAGTCAACAATGGTTCAACAAATCCACGCAACGCTTTTGCTTTTGCAATTGTTGTAGTGATGCGCTTATGCTCAATAAGTGAGCATGCCATATTAGAAAGCATCGCTTTTCTGTGGGCAGATTTTCTTCCTAAATTATTTACTTTATTACCGTGTCTCATATTTTAAATTTCGTAAGTAACGGTTAACTGAGTCTTTTCTAAGGTATCGCCTAAGGTCAGCCACCTATTACGCCATTATTAATTAATTGCGATACTAATCTTTATCAAGTTTGTATTTTGAAACATTCATCCCGAAAGAAAGTCCTTTGTTGTCAACAAGGTCTTCCAACTCAGTAAGTGACTTCTTACCAAAGTTACGGAACTTCAACAGGTCGTTCTTATTGTAAGAAACAAGATCTCCCAATGTTTCAACATCAGCTGCTTTCAAGCAATTCAAGGCACGAACAGAAAGATCCATGTCAACCAGTTTTGTTTTCAACAATTGACGCATGTGCAATGAGGTCTCATCGAACTCTTCTGTTTCAGCTTTTACTTCACTATCCAATGTGATTCGCTCATCAGAGAACAACATGAAATGGTGGATCAAAATCTTTGCGGCTTCCTTCAATGCATCTTTCGGGTGGATAGAACCATCTGTCGTGATGTCAAGAACCAGTTTCTCATAATCCGTTTTCTGCTCAACACGGTAGTTTTCTATCGCGTATTTTACGTTCTTAATCGGAGTAAATATTGAATCGATGAAGATCGTTCCGAATGGCGCACCATTTGCTTTATTCTCTTCTGCAGGAACGTACCCACGTCCTTTGACTATCGTCAATTCCATTTCCAATTTAACTGAAGGCTCCATGTTACAGATCACAAGATCTGAATTCAACACCTGAAAAGCAGATGTAAACTTTCCAATATCACCTGCAGTCAGTTTATCCTGACCTGAAACAGAAATAACAACTGTCTCACTATCCGTTCCATCAATCTGCTGCTTAAAGCGAACTTGCTTCAAGTTAAGGATGATCTCAGTAACATCTTCCACTACACCTTTGATTGTAGTGAACTCATGATCTGCACCATCGATACGAATCGAAGATATCGCATATCCTTCCAACGATGAAAGTAGAATTCTTCGAAGTGAATTCCCAACTGTGATACCGTAGCCCGGTTCCAACGGTCTGAACTCGAACTGTCCGTGATGCTCATCGGACTGGATCATGATGACCTTATCCGGTTTTTGAAAATCTAAAATTGCCATGTTTATTTGTTCTTCTTTTTAATTGTTCTTCGGTTGCGCGGTTGAAAAGACTGAAGAATTTCGATCCAACCCTTTAGCCGAATACCAAAAGGGTTTAAATTACTTAGAGTACAATTCGACGATCAGCTGCTCCTTGATGTTTTCAGGAATCATTTCACGTGAAGGCACGCTCAAAACCTTTCCAGACATCTCAGAATTATTCCAATCCAACCAGTCATATTTCTTATTGCTAGAGGACAATGAAGAAGAGATCGCTTCCAAAGACTTTGACTTTTCGCGAACACCAACAACATCACCAATTTTCAAAGTATATGACGGAATGTTTACCACTTCACCGTTCACAGTAATGTGCTTGTGTGAAACCAACTGACGCGCTGCACGTCGGCTTGGAGCAACTCCGAGACGGTAAATAGTATTATCCAAACGCGCTTCACATAACTGTAAAAGGTTTTCACCTGTAATACCTTTCATTCGTGACGCTTTCTCAAATAAGTTCGAAAACTGACGCTCAAGAATTCCGTAAGTATACTTAGCTTTCTGTTTTTCACCAAGCTGAATAGCATATTCTGACTGCTTTCCACCTCTTCTTTTCGACGGTCCGTGTTGTCCTGGACCGTAGCTTCTTCTGTCTAACGCTTTGTCCGGTCCAAAGATTGGATCTCTGAAACGACGAGCGATTTTTGATTTAGGGCCTGTATATCTTGCCATTTTTATTTGTTTTAAAGAGCGACCATGAATTAAGGCTTTCCTTCGATGGCCGAAATGCTCTTCCTATTAATTAAAATTAAACGCGACGTCTTTTTGGTGGACGACAACCATTGTGCGGTAGCGGAGTAACATCTACGATTTCAGTTACTTCAATTCCAGCATTGTGCAAGGCACGAATAGCAGACTCTCGTCCTGCTCCCGGACCCTTTACGAATACCTTCACTCTACGTAATCCGAAGTCATGTGCTTCTTTTGCTGCATCCTCTGCTGAAACCTGCGCAGCATAAGGAGTGTTCTTTTTAGAACCTTTGAAGCCCATTTTTCCCGCTGATGACCATGAAATTACCTGGCCAGCGTTGTTAGTCAAAGAAATAATAACATTGTTGAAGGTAGCTTGAATATGCGCTTCACCCGCTGCATCTACTTTGACGTTCTTCTTCTTTTTTTGATTAGACTTTGCCATTATCAATTATTAATTATTACTAGCTGCACAAACGCTCGATTTTAATCAAACGCTGAGCATTTTCTTATTTAGTTGCCTTTTTCTTGTTTGCAACAGTTTTTCTTCTGCCTTTTCTCGTGCGAGAGTTGTTCTTTGTGCGCTGACCTCTTAACGGTAAACCGGCACGGTGACGAATTCCGCGCTGACATCCGATGTCCATCAAACGCTTGATGTTCAACTGGATCTCAGAACGCAACTGACCTTCCGTTTTGATCTCATTCACTGAATTTCGAATAGCTCCCAACTGATCATCATTCCAGTCGTTCACTTTGATGTTCTCATCGATCCCATTGTCCTTGAGGATCTTTTGAGCAGTACTTCTTCCGATACCGTAGATGTAAGTCAATCCAATTACACCTCTTTTGTTTTTTGGTAAATCTATACCTGCAATACGTGCCATACTCTAATAATATTACCCTTGTCTTTGTTTAAGTTTAGGATTCTTCTTGTTAATCACATAAACCCTTCCTTTTCTCTTAACGATCTTGCAATCTGCAGAACGCTTTTTTACTGATGCTCTAACTTTCATCTTATTTAATTTTTTAAGGAACGTTCCTATTTATACCTGAAAGATATTCTTCCTTTCGTTAAATCGTAAGGAGACATCTCCACTTTCACTCTGTCACCAGGAAGAATTTTAATGTAAAACATTCTCATTTTTCCTGAAATATGAGCTGTGATGATATGACCATTTTCAAGCTCCACTCTGAACATTGCGTTCGAAAGGGCTTCGATGATCGTACCGTCTTGCTCGATGGATGATTGCTTCGCCATATCTTAGAAACCAGATAATTCGTTAGCAGTTCTCCTCCCTTTAACACGAGTACCTTCCATCAAACCATCCATGTGACGATTCAGCAAGTATGATTCGATCTGCTGCAATGTGTCAAGCACAACACCTACCATGATCAGAAGGGAGGTCCCTCCAAAGAACATAGCAAATGCATCATTCACTCCTGCGATCTTTGCCATGGCAGGAAGGATTGCAATTGCCGCCAGGAATAAAGATCCTGGGAAAGTAATTCTTGATACTAATGTATCTATATACTCTGCTGTTTCCTCACCGGGACGAACCCCCGGGATAAATCCTCCGCTTCTCTTCAGATCATCGGCTATTTTGCGAGGGTTGATCATAATAGCAGTGTAGAAATACGTAAAAACGATGATCAATACTGCCAACAATACATTGTAACTTACTCCGTATATGTCACCCAAGGTCCTTGAAATGAAGTTCCCGCCTGTAGCATCTGCACTTGAGAAGATCATAACAGGAATAGTCATGATTGCTTGAGCAAAGATGATCGGCATTACTCCGGATGCATTTACTTTGATCGGCAGATAACTTCTTGCTCCTTGCTCATCCACCGCTCTCGCTCCAACGACGCGCTTGGCAGTATTGAGCGGGATTTTTCGAACCCCCTGAACGATCAAAACGGTACCAAGCACAACAAGCATGAACGCAACAATCTCCAATACGATTTTGATAAGGTTACCAGATCCAACTGCAAATCCGAATTCCGCAGTAAATGCTTCAGGCAGACGAGCAAGAATTCCAACCGTTATCAACAACGATATTCCATTTCCAATCCCTTTGTCTGTAATACGCTCACCCAACCAAACTGCGAACATCGATCCAGAGATCAACACCAAAATAGTCTGCACCCACCAAAATGTATCAGCATCTGCAGGCATTGCTCCTTTTGACTGCACATACAGCGTCAGGTACGAAGGTGCTTGCAATGCACAAATAATGATTGTAAGAACGCGCGTATAGTTGTTGATACGTTTTCTTCCGGATTCGCCTTCGTTCTGCATTTTTTGAACAGCAGGAACTGCCATGCCTAAAAGTTGCATAATGATCGAGGCACTTATGTAAGGCATGATTCCCAATGCCATAATTGATGCATTGGTGAAACCACCACCCGAGAAAAGTGAAAGAAGTGTTTCCAACGCGTTTTGTCCGCCTGCTGCCTGCGCATTCATGAGCGCGGTGTAGTTAACACCTGGCAGGATAACGAACGATCCAACGCGGTATACAAGTATCAAGGTCAGGGTCAAAATGATCCTTTTCCTCAATTCTTCCACCTTCCAGATGTTCTTTATATTTTGTATAAAACGCTTCATTTTAAAAAAATGTTGGCAAAGTTAATTAGATTTCCGAACAATTCCCACCCTGGGCTTCGATCACAGCTTTTGCTGATCCCGAAAACTTATGAGCCGTTACATTAATCTTTGTCTTCAACTCGCCTCTTCCTAAAATTTTAACAAGCTCATTTCTTGATACAAGTCCGTTCTCACGAAGGACTTCCGGAGTGATCTCCGTTACGCTCTTGCGCTCGATCAATGACTGGATAATATCCAGGTTAATAGCCTTGTACTCAACTCGGTTGATATTCTTGAAACCAAACTTAGGTACGCGTCTTTGTAATGGCATCTGCCCTCCTTCGAAACCGATCTTTTTGCTGTAACCAGATCTTGATTTCGCTCCTTTATGCCCTCGAGTGGAAGTACCACCATGTCCAGAACCCTGACCACGTGCGATTCTTTTTTCTCTTTTAACGGAACCTTCAGCAGGAGTTAAATTATGTAAATTCATTTCAATTCGATTTATAAGTTTTACTCAACAACCTCTAATAGATGTTGTACTTTCTTAACCATTCCAAGGATTTGTGGAGTTGCCTCATGTTCAACAACCTGATTTAACTTCCTAAATCCTAGCGCTTTAATGGTAGCCTTCTGAACAGCCGGTCGTTTAATAGCGCTTCTTACTTGCTTGATTTTAATTGTAGCCATCTGATACTCTATTAACCGTTAAACACTTTGTCCAATGTTATTCCTCGCTGCTTCGCAACAGATACTGCATCTCTCATGTTAGAAAGTGCATCGATCGTTGCTTTTACCACGTTGTGCGGGTTTGAAGACCCTTGCGATTTAGCCAAGACGTTATGTACTCCAACACTTTCCAATACCGCACGCATTGCACCACCGGCGATTACTCCTGTACCATTCGTAGCTGGCTTTAAGAAAACCTCTGCTCCACCGAATTTTCCTTTCTGAGGATGAGGAACTGTTCCCTTCAAGATCGGAACTTTGATCAAGTTCTTCTTTGCGTCGTCGATCCCTTTTGTGATCGCCTCAGTTACCTCTTTTGCTTTACCAAGTCCGTGACCCACGATTCCATTCTCATCACCAACTACAACGATGGCTGAGAAGCTGAAAGTACGTCCACCCTTCGTTACTTTTGTAACACGGTTTACAGCAACGAGTTTATCCTTTAACTCTATATCTGCAGATTTTACTCTATTTACTTGTGCTGCCATTTTTTAAAATTTAAGTCCGCCTTCTCGAGCTGAGTCAGCCAATGATTTAACTCTACCGTGGTACAGATACCCATTGCGATCAAACACAACTGTCTCGATTCCGGCCTTTAATGCTTTTTCTGCTACTTCTTTACCAACAACTGCTGCTTGTTCGGTTTTATTAACCTTTTCAACAGCTTTGTTTTTGTATGAACCAGCGGATGCCAATGTAACCCCATTCACATCATCGATCAACTGAGCGTAGATCTGTTTGTTACTGCGGAATACTGAAAGGCGAGGCACCTTAGAAGTACCAGAGATCTTCTTTCTGATTCTTCTTTTAATTTTTGCTCTTCTGTTTAATTTACTGAATGCCATAACTATTAACTATTATTTTTTACCTGCAGATTTACCAGCTTTTCTTCTAATCTCTTCACCCAAGAATCGAATACCTTTTCCTTTGTATGGTTCCGGCTTGCGGAAAGAGCGAATTTTGGCAGCGACCTGGCCCAAAAGTTGTTTGTCGTACGATTCCAACGTAACAACGGGTGCCTTACCCTTTTGGGTGTCTGCAGATACCTTAATTTCTGAAGGAATTTCGAATACGATCGGGTGAGAGAAACCCAATGCAAGCTCCAACTGCTGACCAGTTGCTGTTGCACGATATCCTACTCCGATCACTTCCAATTCCTTCTTATACCCTTCCGAAACACCTACTACCATGTTCTGCAATAAAGCACGGTACAAGCCATGCTTTGCACGATGAGAAGGTGCATCTGATTCGCGGCTGAAAGTTATTGTGTTATCCTCAATGTTCAACGTCACACAAGAATCGATCTCTTGAGACAAAGTACCTTTTGGACCCTTAACAGTAACACGGTTACCGTCTAACTTTACGTCTACTCCACTCGGGATGTTAACTGGGGATTTACCTATCCTTGACATTTCTTATTATTCTTAAGATTAATACACGTAGCAAAGAACTTCTCCTCCTACGTTTTGTTTTCTTGCTTCTTTGTCCGTAATCACTCCTTTGGAGGTTGACACGATCGCAACACCAAGACCGTTCAATACACGCGGCATTTCTGAAGCCCCGCTGTACTTACGCAATCCCGGACGAGACGCTCTTTGCAATTTAGTTATCGCAGGAACTTTAGTCGAAGGATTGTACTTCAATGCTATCTTGATGACACCTTGCTTATCATCATCTTCAAATTTGTAATTTGTGATATATCCTTGATCAAACAAAATTTGTGTCATTGCACGTTTTACGTTCGAACCTGGAATTTCTACCATTTTCAAACCTGCCGCACTCGCGTTACGGATACGGGTTAGAAAATCTGCTATAGGATCTGTATACATGTCCTTTTTCTTTTATTAATTACTCGGTAGAGTTTCAATCCGTCAACTGACGGAGACTTTTACCAACTTGCTTTTTTAACTCCCGGGATTTTACCAGCCAAAGCCATTTCACGGAAAGTAACACGTGAAATACCGAACTGACGCATGTAACCTCTCGGACGACCAGTCAAACCACAACGGTTATGAACGCGAATCTTTGAGGAGTTTGCCGGCAACTTCTGAATTGCCATCATTGCATCCCATTTTGCAGCTTGAACATCCTCAGAGGCATCTGTTGACTTAAGTATCTTTGTCAATTCTTCACGCTTCTTAGCATACCGCGCTGTCATTCTTTCTCTTTTGCGCTCACGCGCTTTCATTGATTCTTTTGCCATTTCTTCTTATTTTTTAATGAATGGGAATCCGAATGCGTCCAACAACGCTTTAGCCTCTTCATCGCTCTGAGCCGAAGTAACAAAAGTGATATCCATTCCAAGTATACGATTCACTTTATCGATATCGATCTCTGGGAAGATGATGTGCTCCTTCACTCCAAGATTAAAGTTACCTCTACCATCAAATCCTTTTGGATTGATCCCGCGGAAATCGCGAGTACGTGGCAACGAAACAGAAAGAAGACGATCCAAGAAGTCATACATCTTATCACCTCTCAACGTCACTTTCGTTCCGATCGGCATTCCTTTTCTTAGCTTAAAATTCGAGATATCCTTCTTAGAAATCGTCGTAACCGCTTTTTGTCCGGCAATTCTTGATAGATCTGCAACAGCACTATCGATCAACTTCTTATCAGCTACTGCGTCACCCATTCCCTGGCTCAACACAATTTTCTCAAGTTTAGGTACCCTCATAACTGTTTTGTACCCGAACTTTTCAGTCAATGTCGGAATAATTTCCGCATTGTACTTTTCCTTAAGTCTTGGTGTATAACTCATTACTTAATCTCCTCCCCTGACTTTTTTGAATAACGAACTAATTTTCCTTTAGCGTTCACTTTACGACCAATGCGAGTTGCCTGGCCTTTAGAAACGATCATAAGGTTGGACACATGGATACTTCCTTCTTTCTCCACGATACCTCCCTGAGGGTCTGCTGCACTTGGCTTGGAGTGTTTCTTTACAAGATTCACACCCTCTACCGTCGCGCGCATTTTTTTACGGTCGATCACAAGGATCTTTCCTTCCTGACCTTTGGCTTCACCACTAATAATCTTCACGGTGTCTCCTACTTTAACATGTAATTTCTGTTGCATAACTTCAATTATTAAAGTACCTCTGGAGCCAATGAAACAACTTTCATGTAGTTGTTTTCACGAAGCTCACGAGCAACTGGTCCGAAAATACGAGTTCCTCTCATTTCACCCGCCTGATTCAAGATAACGCAAGCGTTATCATCGAAACGAATGTAAGAACCATCAGCACGACGTACTTCTTTCTTTGTTCTTACTACTACCGCCTTGGCTACCGACCCTTTTTTAACGGCACCAGAGGGCATTGCGCTCTTCACAGCAACGACGATCTTATCGCCAACTGAGGCATATCGACGCTTGGTACCCCCTAAAACGCGGATCACCAATACAGTCTTTGCTCCTGAGTTGTCTGCTACTGCAAGTCTTGATTCTGTTTGTATCATTACTAAAAATTATTTAGCTCTTTCAATAATTTCTACTAGTCTCCAGTTCTTTGATTTACTCAAAGGACGTGTCTCCATGATCTTAACTGTATCACCAATGTTACAGTCATTATTTTCATCGTGGGCGACAAATTTAGTAGTTTTTTTAACGAACTTACCATACTTCGGGTGTTTTACCTTACGCTCAACTGAAACCACTATGGATTTCTGCATTTTGTCGCTGGTAACGACCCCGATTCGTTCTTTTCTTAAATTACGCTTTTCCATTTCAAGCTAATTTCAATTGTTTAACAAGCAACTAAGCCTGTGCTTCACGTTTTGTCAATTCAGTCTGCAATCTTGCGATCGTTTTTCTGACCTTACGAATCTGAATTGGATTCTCCATTGGCGCAACACTGTGCGTCAATTTCATTTTCGCCAGTTGCTCAGAGAAGTCCGCGATGCGATTCTTAACGTCTTCAACTGAAAGTTTTGTGATTTCTTGCTGCTTCATTTTAAATACTATTTTCCTGGTATAACATAGTCGTTGCGAACAACGAACTTGCATTTCACCGGTAACTTTTGAGCTGCCAAACGCATTGCTTCTTTAGCAATTTCGTAAGGTACACCATCCGCTTCAAACATGATGCGACCTGGCTTCACTACCGCTACCCAGTGACTTGGAGCTCCTTTACCTTTACCCATACGTACTTCAGCTGGCTTTGAGGTTACCGGCTTGTCAGGGAAGATACGGATCCACACTTTCCCTTCACGTTTCATATATCGGGTTACGGCGATACGAGACGCTTCGATCTGGCGTGATGTGATCCATCCAGGCTCCAATGTTTTAAGTCCAAAAGAACCGAAAGCAATTGTGCTACCTCTGTGGGCCTCACCTCTGTTTCGTCCTTTTTGTACTCTTCTAAATTTGGTTCTTTTTGGCTGTAACATCTTTTGTAAATTTTACTGTCCTGTTTATTTTTTCTTTCTCTTTGCTCCCATTGGCTTTCTAGGTGCACCTGAAGGAGCCCCGGACTTAGCAGCAGATGCCGCCATTCCAACATTAGGAGAAAGATCGCGTTTTCCATAAACCTCGCCCTTGCATATCCACACCTTGATACCAAGACGACCATACGTCGTATGTGCTTCGGAAATCGCGTAATCGATGTCAGCTCTGAACGTATGTAACGGAGTACGTCCATCTTTGTACATCTCTGTACGAGCCATTTCTGCACCGTTCAAACGTCCGGAAATCTTAACCTTGATCCCTTCAGCTCCCATGCGCATTGTACTCGCAATAGCCATTTTAATTGCTCTTCTGAATGAAATACGAGCTTCCAATTGACGAGCGATACCATCCGCAACCAATCGAGCATCCAATTCAGGACGTTTTACCTCGAAAATGTTGATCTGGATCTCCTTTTTCGTCAATTTTTTTAACTCTTCTTTAAGCTTGTCTACCTCTTGTCCACCTTTACCAATAATAACCCCAGGACGGGCTGTGTTGATTGTAACTGTAACAAGTTTAAGCGTACGCTCGATGATGATCTTCGCGATACTGGCTCTTGATAAACGAGCATTAAGATACTTACGGATCTGATCGTCTTCAACGATCTTATCTTTGTAATTATCTCCACCATACCAGTTAGACTCCCATCCGTGGATGAAACCAAGTCTATTTCCTATTGGATTTGTTTTTTGTCCCATTTTATCCTCACTTATTTAGCACCATCAACAACAATGGTAACGTGGTTTGATCTTTTTCTAACTCTGTGCGCGCGCCCTTGAGGAGCAGCCTGAATTCTCTTCAACATAGCACCACCGCCAACTTCAATTGACCTCACTACCAGTTTTTCCTCTTCAATACTTTTCCCTTCATTCTTCTGTTCCCAATTAGCAATAGCAGAACGAAGCAATTTCTCAAGGCTTGTTGACGCATCTTTTGCGTTGTGTTGCAATATGTTCAGAGCTTTGTTAACTTCAACTCCCCTTACAAGATCTGCAACCAATCTCATCTTTCTCGGAGCAATAGGCGAATCATTCAAACGTGCAATTGCAGTCGTACTTTTCGTCGCCTTTAAATTTTCAGCTCTTAATCTTTTTCTAGCACCCATGACTTGGCTATTTAAATTCTATCTTTTCTTATCTTTCTTATTCCCCCCATGGCCACGGAAATTTCGTGTAGGCGAAAATTCACCCAACTTATGACCGACCATATTTTCAGTTACGAAAACAGGAATAAACTTATTACCATTGTGTACCGCAAACGTTAAGCCTACGAAATCAGGTGTAATAGTTGAAGCCCTAGACCATGTCTTGATCACTGCTTTGCTATTTGATGCCTGTGCATCATCCACTCGTTTCATCAACTTGTAATGTACAAAAGGTGGTTTTTTCAACGAACGACTCATATCCTACTTATTTTTTTCTTCTTTCGATGATAAACTTATCTGAATACTTCTTCTTATCACGTGTCTTGTACCCTTTAGCTGGCATACCGTTACGTGAACGAGGGTGACCTCCGGCGTTACGCCCTTCTCCACCACCCATTGGGTGATCGACTGGGTTCATAACAACACCACGAACACGTGGACGGCGACCCAACCAACGTGAGCGACCGGCTTTACCGGATACAACAAGGTTGTGTTCAGCATTCGAAACAGATCCGATCGTTGCCATACAAGTTGTAAGGATCATTCTGGTCTCACCAGAAGGCATCTTTACGATTGCGTAACGACCATCACGAGCGTTCAATTGAGCGTAAGTACCAGCTCCACGAGCAATAGCACCACCTTTACCAGGCTTTAATTCAATGTTATGAATTACAGTACCGAGTGGAACATCACTTAGATAAAGTGCATTCCCAACGTTTGGCGCAGCAGTTTTTCCTGCAACTACAGCATCTCCAACTTTCAATCCGTTAGGAGCAATGATGTAGCGCTTCTCACCATCTGCATAATACAACAAGGCAATATGTGCTGTCCGGTTTGGATCGTATTCGATCGATTTTACCGTAGCAGGAACGTCATGCTTGTCTCTTTTAAAGTCAACGATACGGTATTTTTGCTTGTGACCACCACCCATATATCGCATGGTCATTCTACCGTCGTTGTTACGACCACCGGATTTCTTCATCGGCGCAATCAAACTCTTTTCAGGAGTGTTGGTTGTGATCTCAGAATAATCACTATTGATCTTGTGTCTCTGCCCTGGAGTGATAGGCTTGAATTTTTTAAGACTCATTTGTCAATGCTTAAAAATTATTAAATAAATCAATCGTTTCTCCATCTGCAACCGTTACAACAGCTTTCTTCCATTGCTTGCTCGGTTGCTCAACGACACCTTTGTTAGTATACTTAACAGAGGATTTTCCACCGCCATAATTCATTGTACGAACTTCAGTAACACTTACTCCGTACATCTTCTCGACAGCTTTCTTAATTTCTATTTTGTTTGCCGTTCTGTCCACAGCAAAAGTGAAACGATTCAGCTTTTCGCTTGTACCGGTCGCTTTGTCTTTTATAATAGGCTTCTTTATAATTGTTGTCATCATCAAATAGTTTAGAATCTTTTCGATTACTTCAATTGAACTTTCTGCCAAAACAACCTTCTTCGCATTTAATACATCGAATGTACTAACCGAATCAGCCGTTACGACTTTTACTCTTCCAAGGTTACGAGAAGACAAATAAACGTTGTCATTCTTCTCGCCCAAGATCATCAAAACTTTCTCGTTCTCAAGCTTCAATGCATTCAACAAAGCTGTAAAATCCTTTGTCTTTGCTGCATTAAACTTCAAGTCTTCAAGTACCAGGATACCCTCGTTCTGTGCTTTGTAAGAGAAAGCTGACTTTCTAGCCAGTCTTTTCAACTTTACGTTCAGTTTGAAGTGGTAGTTTCGTGGTCTTGGTCCAAAAATACGACCTCCACCGACGCGTGTACCGGATTTGATATTTCCTGCACGTGCACCACCTGTTCCTTTTTGCTTCTTGATCTTTTTTGAAGATCCAGCGATCTCTGCTCTTTCCTTCGCCTTGTGTGTTCCCTGACGACGATTCGCCAAGTGTTGCTTCACGTCAAGGTAGATAGCATGATCATTCGGTTCGATCCCGAAAACTGCATCTGAAAGCGTTACTTTCTTTGAAGTCGCTTTTCCTTTCGCGTCAAATACTTTTACTTCCATTATTTCACAATTGTTACGGTTGAACCTTTAGCTCCCGGAATAGATCCTTTCACTACCAATAAATTCTTGTCTGTAAGTACTTTCAATACTTCTAGGTTCTCCATTACTACACGCTTGTTACCCATCTGTCCTGCCATGCGCATTCCTTTGAATACACGTGCAGGGTATGAACAAGCACCGATAGAACCAGGAGCACGAAGACGGTTGTGCTGACCGTGTGTTGACTGACCAACTCCACCGAAACCATGTCGTCTTACAACCCCCTGGAAACCTTTTCCTTTCGAAGTTCCTACTACGCTTACGTATTCACCTTCCTCGAAGATGTTAACGTCAACGGTATCACCGAGATTTACGTTTTCGAAACCTTTAAATTCCACTAACTTCGACTTTGGAGTTGTGTTAGCTTTTTTAAAGTGACCCTTCAATGCGTTCGGAGTGTTTTTTTCTTTACGCTCTCCGAAACCCAATTGAGTAGCCTCGTAACCATCTCTGTCTTGTGTCTTCAACTGAGTGACAACACAAGGACCAGCTTCTATTACTGTGCATGGCATAGATTTACCCTCGGCACTGTAGATGCTAGTCATTCCGACTTTTCTACCAATTATTCCTGGCATACTTAACTATTTATAGATTAAACTTTGATTTCTACGTCAACCCCACTCGGCAACTCAAGACGCATTAGGGCATCTACTGTCTTTGAAGAAGAACTGTAGATATCCAACAAACGCTTGTAAGAAGCAAGCTCAAACTGCTCACGCGCCTTCTTGTTCACGTGTGGTGATTTCAACACTGTATAAATTCTCTTGTGCGTAGGAAGTGGAATTGGTCCGCTTACTACAGCACCTGTCGCCTTTACTGTTTTAACAATCTTCTCTGCTGACTTGTCAACAAGATTGTGATCGTACGACTTCAATTTGATTCTAATTTTCTGGCTCATCTAACTCAATATTTTAAGCTGTAACTTTTCCACTTGCTTTTGCTACTACATCGTCTGCTACGTTCTTTGGTGCCTCTGCATAGTGAGAGAATTCCATTGAAGAACTTGCACGACCTGAAGAAAGGGTACGCAACTGCGTAACATAACCGAACATTTCAGATAGAGGAACGTCAGCCTTAACAACCTTCGATCCTGCTCTGTCGTCCATTCCGCGTATCACACCACGACGACGGTTCAAGTCACCAACGATATCACCCATGTTTTCTTCCGGAGTAACTACTTCCATTTTCATGATCGGCTCAAGAAGGACAGGACGAGCATTTTTCAAAGCTGCTCTGTATGCCATCTTTGCACACAATTCAAAAGACAATGAATCTGAATCGACAGCATGGAACGAACCATCCAACAATTCCACTTTCATAGCGTCAACAGGGAAACCGGCCATCACACCATTCTTCATTGATTCTTTGAATCCTTTTTCAACTGAAGGAACGAATTCACGCGGAATGTTACCACCTTTGATGCTGTTGATGAACTCAAGTCCGGTTTTCTCCGAATTATCCTGTGGAGAGATCTTGACAACGATGTCCGCAAATTTACCACGTCCACCTGACTGCTTCTTGTACACCTCTCTGTGGTTCACTTCTGAAGTGATATTCTCACGGTAAGATACCTGAGGAGCACCCTGATTTACCTCAACCTTGAACTCACGCTTCAAACGGTCAACAATAATTTCCAAGTGAAGCTCTCCCATTCCAGAGATGATCGTTTGACCTGTCTCTTCATCAGTGTTCACACGGAATGTTGGATCCTCTTCAGCAAGTTTGTTCAAACCAATACCAAGTTTATCCTGGTCTGCCTGAGTTTTAGGCTCAATTGCAATACCAATTACCGGATCAGGGAAGTTCATAGACTCCAATACGATCGGTGCATTTTCAGCACACAATGTATCTCCTGTCTTGATATCTTTAAATCCTACCAACGCACCGATATCTCCTGCTCCAAGCTCATCGATCTGATTTTGCTTGTTTGCGTGCATCTGGAAGATACGGGAAATACGCTCTTTGTTTCCTGTACGCGTGTTCAACACGTAAGAACCTGCAGGCAATTTACCTGAGTAAGCACGTGTAAAGCACAAACGACCTACGAATGGGTCAGTAGCGATCTTGAACGCCAAACCTGCGAACGGCTCATCGTAAGATGGCTTGCGAGTTACTTCTTCGTCAGTCTTAGGGTTCGTACCTGTAATACCTTCGATATCCAATGGTGAAGGAAGAATTTCCATTACCATGTCAAGCATCGCCTGAACTCCTTTGTTCTTGAATGAAGAACCACACATCATCGGAACTACTTTTCCTGAGATAGTAGCAGCGCGTAATGCATCAAGGATCTCTCTTTCAGTCAATGAATTCTCATCTTCGAAGAACTTCTCCATCAATGTCTCATCGAATTCAGCAACTGCTTCAAGCAATTCACTTCTCAACTGACGAGCATCATCGATAATATCTGCAGGAATTTCAACTTCATTAAATGTCATCCCCTGGTCAGCATCGTTCCAAACGATACCTCTCCAGTTGATCAAGTCAACAACTCCTTTGAAGTTGTCCTCGTCACCGATGGTGATCTGCAAAGGAAGCGCGTGGCTACCCAACATTTCTTTCACCTGCTTACATACATTCAAGAAGTCAGCACCCTGACGGTCCATCTTGTTAACGAAACCGATACGTGGTACGTTGTAGTTATTTGCCAATCTCCAGTTTGTTTCAGACTGAGGCTCAACCCCGTCAACAGCAGAGAAAAGGAACACCAAACCATCCAATACACGAAGGGAACGGTTTACCTCAACTGTAAAGTCAACGTGTCCCGGAGTATCGATGATGTTGATGTGGTATTTCTGTCCACGGTAGTTCCAGCTAACTGTTGTTGCTGCCGAAGTAATGGTAATACCACGCTCCTGCTCCTGCTCCATCCAGTCCATTGTTGCTCCACCTTCGTGAACTTCACCAATTTTGTGGTTTACACCAGAGTAGTAAAGAATACGCTCTGTTGTTGTGGTCTTTCCTGCATCGATGTGTGCAGCGATACCAATATTACGTGTAAATCTAAGATCTCTTGCCATTGCTATTAAAATCTAAAGTGAGAGAACGCTTTGTTCGCCTCAGCCATTCTTAATGTGTCTTCTTTCTTCTTGTAAGCAGCACCTTCTTCTTTCGATGCAGCGATGATCTCAGATGCCAACTTTCCAGCCATTGTCTTTTCATTACGCTTACGAGAGTACCCGATCAACCATTTCATAGCCAAGGAAGCTTTTCTTTCTTCACGAACCGGCGTAGGGATCTGGAAAGTAGCTCCACCTACACGACGGCTACGTACCTCAACACTTGGAGTTACATTTTCCAATGCTTTTCTCCAAACGTCCAATCCTTCCTGATCTTCGATCTTCTTGTCAATGATGTCAATTGCATCATAAAATATCTTGAATGCTAAATTCTTCTTTCCGTCGTACATTAAGTTGTTAACGAATTTTGTTACCACAACATCGTTAAACTTTGGATCCGGGAGAATCGCTATCTTTTTCGCTTTTCTTCTTCTCATCTCTTAAAGTTTTGATTATTTCGCTTTAGGTCTTTTTGTTCCGTACTTAGAACGACGCTGAGTTCTTCCTTCTACTCCGGCTGTATCTTCAGCACCGCGAACGATGTGATAACGAACCCCTGGTAAATCTTTAACCCTTCCGCCACGCACAAGCACCAATGAGTGCTCCTGCAAGTTGTGACCTTCACCACCGATGTACGCATTGACTTCTTTTCCGTTCGTCAAACGCACCCTCGCTACTTTACGCATAGCAGAGTTCGGCTTCTTTGGAGTAGTGGTGTAAACCCTTACACATACCCCTTTACGCTGTGGACATGAATCAAGTGCAGCAGACTTACTTTTCTTGACTACCGCTGTTCTTCCTTTGCGAACTAATTGTTGGATAGTTGGCATAAAATACTCTTAATTTTAAATAATATATAATTGCCCCAAATACACTTTGAGGGGTGCAAAGATACTAGATTTAAATTACAAACCAAGAAGTTATTAAAAAAATATGCGACTTTTTCACAATTTGATGTGGACATCTTTGATCTGACTGAAACCTGCTAGTGAAAATGGTTGCTGTCTTCTGCCGCATACTTGGCCAGCAAGTCTGTCCTATCGGATAGGTGGGCCACATTGTATCAAGGAGTTGATACCATAAAAAAGTCTGACCGTAAGATCAGACCTGTCCATTCATAAATCTGTCTATCAACCTCTATACAGAGTGCTCTTCACTGCCTTGATCAAGCGCTCTACATTTGGAAGTGCTTCGTCGATCAATGTCGGAGAGAACGCAAACGGTGTATCGGTTTGAGTCACGCGCATCACCGGTGCATCCAGGTGATCGAACGCATAACGCTGCAAGTGGTATGAGATCTCAGATGAGATAGATGCCAATGGCCAAGATTCCTCAAGCACCACACATCTGTTGGTTTTCTTCACTGACTCAACAACTGCAGCATAATCGATCGGGCGGATCGTTCTCAAATCGATGATCTCAACAGAGATCCCCTCTCTTTCCAACACTTCGGCTGCTTCATGAGCAACTTTGATGATCTTGCCAAAAGAGACAACCGTTACATCAGTACCCTTTCTTTTAATATCCGCAACACCGATCGGAATGATGTATTCTCCTTCAGGGATCTCACCCTTATCTCCGTACATCTTTTCTGACTCCAGGAAAACAACAGGATCATTATCCCGGATAGCAGCCTTAAGCAATCCTTTTGCATCATATGGATTAGAAGGCGTGATCACTTTCAATCCAGGAACGTGAGCATAGAACGCTTCGAATGACTGAGAGTGTGTCGCTGCCAACTGACCGGCAGTACCGTTACCTCCTCTGAAAACGATAGGACAGGAGTACTGTCCTCCCGACATCTGCAACATTTTGGCCGCGCTATTTATGATCTGGTCAGCCGCAAGAATGGCAAAGTTCCAGGTCATGAACTCGACGATCGGACGCAAACCATTCATGGAAGCACCAACAGCGATGCCTGCAAATCCCAATTCCGCAATCGGGGTATCGATCACTCGCTTAGGACCAAATTCATCCAACATACCTTGCGATACTTTGTACGCTCCGTTATATTCAGCAACCTCCTCACCCATC
>JBKCJG010000041.1:0-46879 GCA_046301895.1 Flavobacteriia bacterium | reverse complement strand
AGGCAGTTTCTTATCATTGTGCAACAGGACTACCCACATGCAATATGCTATGAACAGAACACCGTGTGCCATCCCGACAACATAGTTCGGTCCTTTTATGTCCATCATGTATTTTAGAGGCATTGTCAATCCGAATGAAATGTAGGAGATCCCTTCCAGGATCGCAAGCAGTTGTAATTGTCCGAGGATCGTTCTGATGTTCATATGCTTTTATTTGCTGACCGCAAAAATAAACACTTTCGAGTCCAGTTAGTTCGTCTTTTACACAATTTCCATTCCTTTCTTACGGGCAGATATTTGTAACGGATATGCTTCAAAAACGAACAAGAAAATGAAGGCAGACTGATCCTTGTGACTATTTCTTGCTTTTTTTTCGTTCCTCTAAGGCATACAATTCATCACGTAAACGCGCTGCTTCAATGAAATCGAGTTCCTTTGCTGCTTTCTCCATTTGCTTTCGAGTGTATACGATCGCTTTGTCAAGTTGTTCGGGCGTCATATAGGCAACTACAGGATCAGCTGCTAATGGCAATTCTTCGGTGTATTCGTATTTCAAATGGCGACTTGCAATATCGCTATCTGCCACCTTTGTTGATTCCAGGATCTTTTCCTTTGACTTGTTCAACGCCGTTGGAACCATGCCGTGCTCTTCGTTGTATTTGATCTGCAGCGCTCGTCTTCGTGCGGTTTCATCGATCGTCTTGCGCATGGAATCGGTCATTTTATCGGCGTACATAATTACTGTACCGTTCACGTTTCGTGCCGCGCGGCCTACGGTCTGTACCAGCGATCGCTCATTACGGAGGAATCCTTCCTTGTCGGCATCGAGGATTGCTACCAATGATACTTCCGGAAGATCAAGGCCTTCACGCAGTAGGTTTACTCCGATGAGCACGTGAAAGTCACCCAAACGCAACTGGCGCAAGATCTCCACACGTTCAATGGTATCGATATCGCTGTGAATGTAACGGCATAAAATACCGAGTTTATCGAGGTATTTCTGGAGCTCCTCCGCCATGCGTTTCGTTAACGTAGTGACCAGTGTTCGTTCATCAAGACCTATGCGCACATGGATCTCCTCGATCAGGTTATCGATCTGGTTCAGACTTGGACGCACATCGATGATCGGATCCAGCAATCCCGTTGGACGGATCACCTGTTCAACAAGTATTCCCTCGGATTTTTCAACTTCGTAATCTGCCGGTGTGGCAGAAACATAGATCGTTTGGTGCAGTAGTGACTCGAATTCTTCGAATTTCAGCGGTCGATTGTCAATGGCAGCCTGTAAGCGGAACCCGTAATCCACGAGGTTGATCTTACGTGCTCGGTCACCACCATACATTGCGCGGATCTGAGGAACGGTGACGTGACTTTCATCGATCACCATCAGGAAATCGTCCGGGAAATAATCGATCAGGCAGAAAGGACGTTCACCCGGTTTTCGCTGATCAAAATAGCGGGAATAATTCTCGATCCCGGAGCAGTAGCCCAGTTCTCGGATCATTTCAAGATCATAGTTGACGCGCTCGTCCAGTCGCTTTGCCTCTTCGATCTTCCCTTCGCGACGAAAATTAGCCACTTGAACCACCAAGTCTTCACCGATCTGATCTACCGCTTGTTTGGTGTTTTCCGGACTCGAAACGAAGATGTTCGCGGGATAAACGTTGATCTCCTTGTAGGTGTCCAGTTTGGTATTTGAGATCGGGTCAATGGAAGAAATGGCTTCGATCTCATCTCCCCAGAATTCGATGCGCAGCGCATAATCGGCGTAAGCCAGGTAAATATCGACCGTATCTCCTTTTACGCGGAACATGCCCCGTTTGAATTCGATGTTGGCCCTTGAATAGAGGTTTTCTACCAGTTTGAACAGGAACTTGTTCCTAGAAACGGTCTGCCCAACTTTCAAATTGATGATGCTGTTCGTGAATTCGTTCGGATTTCCGATACCGTAGATACACGAAACCGATGCAACCACGATCACGTCCTTTCGCCCGGACAGGAGAGAAGAGGTGGCTGATAAACGCAATTTTTCGATCTCATCGTTGATCTGTAGGTCCTTTTCGATGTAAGTATCCGTTACCGGCAAATACGCTTCGGGCTGATAGTAATCGTAATAGGAAACGAAATATTCCACGGCATTCTCCGGGAAGAACTGCTTGAATTCACCGTACAGCTGAGCTGCCAGCGTTTTGTTGTGTGAAAGGATCAGGGTCGGTCGATTGATCTCTTTGATCACGTTGGCAACAGTAAACGTTTTTCCACTTCCCGTAACTCCCAGTAGTGTTTGATGTTCTATCTCTG
The DNA here is from genome assembly GCA_046301895.1 of Flavobacteriia bacterium. Lineage (GTDB taxonomy): Bacteria > Bacteroidota > Bacteroidia > Flavobacteriales_D > Crocinitomicaceae > M0103. Next base: position 44,578 of record JBKCJG010000041.1, on the reverse strand, counting down.
CTTTTAACCCGGCCAATAATTGTCGGATCGCTTCCGGTTGATCCCCGGTAGGCACAAAATCGGATACAAGCTGAAAATCCATGGGAGTGTTTTCACAAATTTAAGCAATATCACCTGATCGGCTGTCCCTGATCGAAACAAACAGCTATCTTTGTTCTAAATTCCAAAATTGTAATCAAGAATGATGGTTTATGTGATCTTCCTTGCGATCGTTTTCGCTTTGCTAGCGCTTGATCTGGGCGTTTTTCACAAGGCAAACAAAGAGGTCTCAATGAAAGAATCACTGGCATGGACCGCTGTATGGGTTACAATTTCCCTGTTGTTCGGTGGGGCCATTTACTGGATCTATGATGTAAACTTCATGGGTATCAATACGCTTGGTACTGAACCGGCGAAGGCGATGATCGATTATTTCACAGGTTATGTGATCGAAGAGTCTCTCAGTTTGGACAATATCTTCGTTATGGCCATGATCTTCGGATTCTTCAAAGTCGAACTGAAATACCAGCACAATATTCTTTTTTGGGGAATCATTGGTGCCGTTTTCTTCCGCTTGATCATGATCTTGCTGGGAACAGCATTCGTGAATAGTTTTGAATGGACGATCTACATCTTTGGTGTAATTCTGTTGTTCTCCGCTTACAAAATGATCAAGCAAGGCGAAGAGGACGAGGATTTCAGGGACAGTGCAGGAGTGAAGTTCCTGTCCCGCATCTATCCGATCGATTGGGATGCACAGAACGGAAAGTATTTCATCAAGAAGGATGGGAAATGGTTTGCAACTAGTCTAATGGCAACGCTTGTAGTGGTTGAGTTCTCCGATATCCTGTTCGCGGTTGATTCCATTCCCGCGATCTTCTCTATTACTACTGATTCGTTCATCGTCTTTACCTCCAATATCTTTGCGATCCTCGGATTAAGAAATTTGTATTTTTTCCTTGCGAATATGCTGGATAAGTTCGAGTACATGAAATATTCGCTCGTATTCGTCCTAATGTTCGTTGGGATCAAAATGCTGATCATGCATTGGGTCCACATTCCACCAATGGTTTCTTTGGTAGTTATCTTAGGGGCGCTTGTACTTGGTATCTTGTATTCTATCTTTCACAAGGACAAAGAACCTGTTTAAGTCATCATGCGCAAGATCATCCACATTGATATGGATGCCTTTTATGCGTCCGTCGAACAATTGGATGATCCAACGTTGATCGGGAAACCCGTTGCTGTTGGCGGCAGTGAAGAGCGCGGTGTTGTCTCTGCAGCAAGCTACGAAGCCAGAAAATTTGGTGTGCGATCAGCCATGAGCGGAAAGATGGCGGCGCGTATGTGTCCCGATCTCATTTTTGTGAAGCCACGTTTTCAGCGCTACAAGGAGATCTCTACTGCCATTCATAAGATCTTTCAACGGTATACAGACATCATCGAACCGCTTTCTCTGGACGAAGCATTTCTGGATGTCACGGAAAATAAGTTGCAATTACCCTCTGCTACCTTTATTGCGCAATCCATCAAGACCGATATCAGGAATGAACTTGGATTGATCGCTTCGGCGGGTGTTTCGTACAGTAAGTTCCTGGCAAAGCTGGCATCGGATCAAGACAAACCGAACGGACTTTTTGTGATCACGCCGGAGGAAGCTCAGGCTTACATCGATAACTTGCCGGTAGAACGCTTTTTCGGAGTAGGGAAGGTCACTGCGGAAAAACTACACGAATTGCAGATCTACAAAGGCAAGGACTTGAAAGGCTTTTCGCGTGAGCAGTTGACCCAGCATTTCGGAAAAGCCGGAAATTTCCTCTACGAGATCTGTCGGGGGATTGATGAACGACCTGTTTTACCCTACCGTGAACGCAAGAGCATAGCCGCAGAGAACACTTTTGCGCAGGACATCTTCGATACGAACGGATTTTTATTGGAATCGGAGCATATACAGGAGATGCTGTGGAAGCGAATTGAACGGGCTGATAAAAAAGGGCGCACGCTAACCATGAAGGTGAAGTATGCCGATTTTACGGTGCGCAACCGCTCCAAAACAGGGTTGGGAATAATAGAATCGTTAACGCAATTGAAAAGAATTGCTGCAGAACTCGAACAGCAATTCTTGCCATTGGAACATCCTGTTCGTTTGATCGGATTTCAGATCAGCGGTTTCCCGGAAGAGGAGGAGGGACCTATACAATTGATAATGGAGATATAGATCTTATGCTCAAAAACTTGTGAGTCAGCTTTTTCTTCAGGAATGGTTCCGAGCAAGGAATGTATGTTTTTCAGAAGTTCCTGCCATTTAGTACATAAGTTGTCCGGGATTGTAGCGTGTCTATAAGTTGAGAGGGATCATTGTTCTAACGGTTCAGGTAACACGGCAGGCTGACGCACAGGCTCTTCCCGTTTCACAGGTGGAGGAGGAAGGGGCTGCCAGTCGAAGTGCTTCGTTTCGTACGGGAAAATATCCTGTAATTCTCCCGAGTAATAGAACTCATACGCCAGTGCACCAAAGGTGTATTCTGTTTCCCGCACTTTAAATACAGATCCACCAACACCTGGATTTTTCTTTGGTTTCGATTTCGAATATCCCAGGTTGAACAATGAAGCCAAAATCTCCGGTCGATCATCGATCGGGTAGCCTGCACGTTCCCACTGCATTTTGATCTGTTTGATGAAGACCGCAGCATACAAGTAGGAGTAATAGTGATTGTTGAACTGAACCAGACGCTGTAAACGCACGTTCATAGTGTCATTGATGTTGTTCGTATAATTCGTTGTACTATCGTAATCCAGGAGGTGCTCAAATTCTTTCCCGAGGTAAAAGACACTTGTTGAATCCTTCAAGTATTGTTCAATTCGAATGGCTGTATTTTCCTTGATACCGGTTACACCATATGATAAGTTGTTTTCCAAGGCCAATGTTTTCAGCGGTGCTACCAAGTGCTTGAACTTCTCACGTCTCGAATTGAAGAGGCGCACCTGTTCACCAACCAGACAGGCAACTATGAACCGCGATTCGACTCCCGTTACCCGTGCTGCTGAGTCGATCCATTTCTTGTCTTTGGCAACTGCTTCCTTGAAGTGCTTCCATTCATAGATGTTCATCCACTCATAGACACTTAGACCGGTCGTCTTGTTGTTTTTCTTGTTCATGTTCGAACGCATCTTCTGCACAGCGCGTCGGTATTTTCCATTTTTCATCAGTCGAAGATCCACCGCATCGAGCATCTGCAGTGCCAGTTTTTCACTCTGTGTTTTGTTGTAGGCGATCAACACTTGTTGGGCATTCTGCGGATAGAATTCATTGAGCAGGATCACGCGGTTCATCATCTCTAAACGGTGTTTCTGCATCGAAACGCTGTCCACCTTAAAGTTCTGGTTGTACTTATCGTGCATATCCTGGAAATAGCGGTTGTTGGCATCGACCATGCCCGCATCATTGGTCCAGTTAAGGCGCATAGCAACATAGGTTGCAACAAGAAAAAAACCGTAAATGGCAAAGCCATACAATAAAATGGTGTAAGGGATCCTGAACCACTTACTTTTAAATATCTTCCGCATCAAAAATTAAATGTCTGAGGAATTTTAACGGAAACTTTTTCAGAAAGTTTCGGCATTTCTCATTTCTCAATTGGGAGGACAGATCAGAAAGTTGTTAGTAAAAACATACTTAACTCTTCAGATGGATTCGGTTAGAGGCTATTCTTACCAAAATTATCGAATTCACACTATTAAAACACCAATTCAGTAAACCGAATCACTAATCTTTTTCAAGAAAGGTGATTTGCCTGGTTAAGATAGAGAATCAAAAATAGGATTGCGGGTGCCAGATAGAAAAATTGCAGGATTCCAACAGGGATACCAATGATTGAAAAGAAACAAAAAATGGCGAATACGGTTGTCAATGCGATGTACAAAATGGATGAGATTAGGTAGACAACTAAGCCTGCTTTTTTGCGACTCAACATTAAGATTGCGCCAACAATCGAACCGATGCATGACATGAATTCTAAAAAATAAACCAGATTTATAAACAGAATACCACTTTCGCTCCTTGTATCATTTGAATCGACCAAGATAAAATAGGTGATGAGTCCTTTCAGTAGAATGAAAACGCTTCCAATAAGTGTCAGAATACAAAGGACATTTAAGGAGGAGGAAGGTCGTTTTATTCCTTGTTGATCGATCATTTTTTAGCGCAAATGATGGTAAAAAATCTTTTGAATTCAGGTGAAAATACGAATTTCAGGCGAATAGTTGAAAAGTAGGGAGTTTGGTTGAATGCGATCAGGTAACGAGCATTTTTTTTCTGGCAGATTGATTATCTTCCATACACGTTGACCATTAGTCCCAGCCAATGTCTATGTGCTGATCCTGTTCCATAGTCTTAAGCTCCTCCCAGGACTTTTGTCGGTTGTAGATCTCCACTGTGCCGTCATCATAAACGAGGAAAATGGGTGCCGTAGATTGAAAAACGTAACCTGATAATGAATAAGCATGCACACAGGGAGCATTGACTGCCGGGTTCAACATAAAAGATGGCGGTTGCATACGATGTCCCTTCATGCCATAGTCGATTTCCAGTTGACTATGCGGAGAATAACTGATCTGTCCATAAGTATACCAATAACTGAATGTTCGGTAAACAAAGTTCATGGAGTAGATATTCTTGTTCTGATACGTCGCCACAAAGTATTGTCCCTGCAGTTTCCAGTTCCTTGGGAAATTCCAGCCCAGTGAGTCGAACACATGGATCAGGCGTTTGGTGTTTTCATGACTAAAATCGCCACTGGATAAATTTCCATGTTGTGAAACGGGAAGGGTAAAGGTGAATTCCGGGTGTTTGCTTGGCACTGTTTCAACGGGAAAATCGATAGCAAGATCGTGCTTTACCCATTCATCATGCAGCCATAATATGGATTGAGCAATGCTGTCCAATCGATCTTGGGTGATCATATCTGCCGATGTTTCGGAGAACAATTCCCGGATGAGGATTTCTCTGGCTATGCTGTAAAATGCTTGTTGCTCGTCTTCTTTGAGGTCTGAGAGTTTGCGTTTCGGTGGATGGATCGATTCTTTGGTTTCAAGTACCGGGCACCCATTGTTGTACTCAACAGAAAAAAGGATCGAGCCGTTCGGCGTGTATACCCTGCATACACCGTGTCTCAAACCGTATAGGTAGGTCATATCTTCCAACACATTTCCAAGGCTGTCAAACAATTGAAAGTTACCACTCAGTTTACCATCAAGATAAAAGGCGGAACGTTGTTTTTTGCCATTTGGAAAGTAAAGCTCTTCAATGAGTTGATTGCTTTCGTATTCGCGATACTCTGATAGAATTCCGGAAGGGTAGTAGTTTAACGCAGTGATCTTTCCGTTACTGATCGCATTGTCATGGGTGCGCTCGTTTTTTAATACCCCATTCGGGTACCATTCTTTGTATGAACTGATGTTGAACTGATTATCCTTCCTGTTTGTAGAGAGTATTTTGAGAGTGCCGTTCTCATAGTGTTCGATAACCAACGTATCGGCGCTTGCCGATTTATTGTAGTAGCGTTTTAAGATGCCATTGGGATACCATTCTTTTTTAATTCCCTTGTACCGCTGGTAATAACTCAGGTCTTCTTCCAACATCGGTGTACCGTCGTCGTACCAGACTTTCTCTTTTCCGGTTCCGTACCTGTCGACCGAATACTCTTTTATCAGGATACCTTTGTCGTTCCAGAATTTTGAAGTACTGGATTGAAAAGGGTTACTGGCCGTAGAATCATAGATCTCGAGGTACCATTGCTTTCCATTTGGATGCCAACCTTTCCAGGTACCAACTGAAACATCATTCTTGAAATATTTTTCTTCACTCAACTCCCCGGTATAATGATAATTCAGGAATTTTCCGTTGGCTTTTCCGTTGACATATTGACCCTTAATATGAAGTTTTCCGTTGTCATAGTATTGTGCAAAAGGCCCTGACCTTGAAACGTCACCACCATAATCGTTCACAATGAATGTGTGTGATACACGCGATAACAATTTTCCATTGTCATGATACAATTCTTCGATACCGACCGGAACGCTTAAATATGTATAACCATCATCGTCGATTGTGTGAGGCGGGTAGTTCTTTTTACTGTGTTCCTCCAGTTCTGTTTCTTTTACCCAGCCATAGTGCTTTACAGACCGCAATTTCCCGTTCGGAAAAAACTCCATTGTCTTTTGACAGCGGCGTCCCGAACGATTATAATAAAATATCCAATTTTGTTTGATTTGGCCATTTTCCTGATATTCGGTTAACTCAGAAATGATGGAATCTTTCGGATTCCCATCCAATTTGTAGCGAATACGTTTCTTCAGGTCGGCATAGTTCAGTTCTTCTTCGATGAGATGACCATCTTTGAAAATACGTTTTTCGTACAATTGACCGTTCATAGATTGTTCACATACCCCTTCCATTTTGGTCCGCATGTCTGACTGATAATATGTGCTGAATAGGTAATGTCCACCTTTTTTGTTGTAGTAATTGAAGGTGCAATTCTGCGAGAAAGCAAGGGAAGTAACCAATATAAAAAACAGCGTGAGATTTTTCATGTTGCTTGATACACTCTTAGTGCTATTTCGATCAATATGGGATTGCAAAAGATCCATCAATAAATTTACAATTTACAATTGATAATTGTCATGGTCAATCCTTGTACATGTTTGGATGCCCAATAACAGGAATGTATTTCATGTCTTCCCACTTCATGTGACAATTACGAAACTCCACCGTGCCGTCGTCATACACCAGGAAGGAAGCGACTCCATTGGACGAATACCCGGGAACATTGAAACTTTGTACACACGGAGAACCCGACGGAGTGCCAAATTGAACCGACCGTTCTGCTTCGGTTCTCCATCGTAAACCGTAATCGATCACAGTTTGACCTATTGGTCCAAAATCAACTTGACCCCGTTGGTACCAGTATTGGAAAATGCGGTTTAAAAAATAATGATTGTAAATGTTTCCGTTGCTGAAGGTGGCTATTTGATCAGTCCCGGTTAATTTCCAGTCAGTAGGAAATACCCAGCCGAGTGAATCGAATACATGCAATAAAATCTGTGTATTGGGATGACTTAGATCGCCCGTACTCAAGGAACCGTATTCAGCTGCAGGAAGTACAAAGGTGAATTTTGGAGCAACGATATTTTCATTTTGAAAAGGAAACGGATCCTTTGGTAAATGAGAGTTCCATTCATCGTACAAGTACAACAATTGCTGAGCGGTGGAATCGATCCGTTCCTTCGGGATCATTTCCGTTTTGCCATATGCGTTCAAGTTCATTATATGCAGTTGTATGGCAGTTCGGATGATCATATCGGAAAGTTGATCATCAAGTTCCTTAATGTTTCTTTTTGGCAGGTTGACCGTTTTTTTCTGAGCATGATCCGGACAGCCGTTTAGATAATTCATCCGATGGATGACTTTACCCAAAGAATCAAATGTGGTACAGGTCCCGTTGCGAAGTCCATTTGTGTAAGAGGATTCTTCCCGTAATTGCCCCAGGCTATCATAAAAAAGATAGTTGCCTTCTATTAAGTTATTAAGGTAATGGATCTCCCGTTTCTTCTGATCATTCCGGTAGTAAGACGTCTCCTGTATCGTCTTTCCATCATAGATCATCAAAGAACTTAGTTTCCCGTTCGGATAATATTCCCTTCGTTCACTTTTAGGCTCCTTAGCATTGCGTTGGGCGATCACATGGATCTTCAGAATGCCACCCGGATACCATTCTTTTTCTTCATAAACGGAATTTGGATCCTCCATTTTGTTCACAGTCAGTTTGTATCGCGAACCATTTTCAAAATTGATGATCAACACGGTGTCTGCTTTTGGCGATTTATCCTGATAACGGATCAGAAGCCCTTGTTGGGTCCAGTCCCAGCGTTCACCGTCATAGCGTTGAAAATGGATGATATCCTCATGCATCATGGGTTTTCCGTCATCATACCAGATCTTTTCATATCCTTTTCCGTCTCGGTCGATGATCCGTTCTTTCACGAGAACTCCATTCTCGTTCCACCACTTCAGAAACGAAGGATTGAAAGGATCCCTTGACAGCGAATCGTAGAACTCCAGGTACTTGGTTTTACCGTTCGAATACCAGCCTTTCCATGTTCCCACATGTATATCTCGATGGAAGTACTTCTCTTCGCTAATTTCTCCGGTCGGATAGTAATTGAGGAATTTGCCTTCTGCTTTTCCTTCCTTATATTGACCTTTGACATGGAGTTGTCCATTGTCAAAATACTTCATCATCGGACCTTCCTTTGAAACTTCATCTGGGTAATTGGTGATCACGAATCGGTGGTAATTGATCGATGCCAGTTTACCGTTGCTGTGATAAGCGATATCTTCACCAAAAGGAACACTCATGGATGTGTAGCCTTCTTCATCGATCGTGTGCGGCGGATTATTTGGTCGAAGGTACTGATCGATCTCCGAATCCTTCACCCAGGCTCTGTGTGTGATATAGTGCTCTTTTCCATTTACACCATATTGGATCGTTTTCTGGCAACGTCGTTTCTCCTTGTTCTCATAGAAGATCCATTTTTCAGTTAGCGTTCCTTTTTCAGTATATATGATAAGAACAGATATGATCGAATCTTTTGGGTTGCTATCAAGTTTGTATCGAACTCTCGGAATTAGGTCAACATGATTCAATTCTTCTTCAATGATTCTACCTTTGCTGAAAACACGTCTCTCATATAATTTCCCATTGATGAATGACTCACAAACGCCTTCGCGGCGCGTCATCATATCGCTCTCGTAATAGGTGCTGAACAAATAATGACCACCTTTTTTGTTGTGGTAATTGAAGGTGCAATTCTGCGAGAGAGCATGGGACGCAAAGAGCAAAAAAAGCAGCATGAGACTTTTCATGCTGCTTGATACACTCTTAGTGCTATTTCGATCAATATGGGATTGCAAAAGATCCATCAATAAATTGACAATAGACAATTGACAATTGCTAATTGTCAACTGACAATTAACTATTCACCCAGCTGCTCATCCAGTTTCTGTTGCTCGCGCAGTCGACCATCAATTATGTTCGAATATTCCATTGCTGCTTTCTTACCGCCTTCGACATAAGCACGCTGGACCCAAACCTGAGACTCTTGCAATTTACCCATCACTTCGTAACCTAATGCAACGTTAAAGGCAGCCTTGGCGCGGATCTTTGATTTGTTGTTCATTTCATACACTTCTGTCCAGGTCTTGATCGCTCCTTCCCAATCCTTCGTTAAAGCCTGACGCTCTCCACGTTCCATATCGCCTTTCTTACCTTTGTACATATCACGGTGTTCCCAGTAATACAAGGGAACGACTGCCATTGCGAACTCTTCACCTGTTTCGTAGCTGACGTCAATTAAAGCTGCGTTACGCTTTATCATTTTACCGATCGCTTCCGAAAGATTTGTTGAGCGTTGTGTCCAATACTTTTTGAAATCAAAGCGGTCTTCGTATAAAATCGATTTTGTTTTTGGGTAATAGACCCGGAATCCTGCGTTTGCAGTGGCTGTTCCGCGCACTTCATAAGTTGTTTGATTTCCACTAAGTACATTTCCAACAGCTGCAGCTGCAGTGGCACCTGGATTAGCAACCGTAAAATCCGTGTCAAAATACTCCAGAACCAGTATTCCTTCTACTCCATATTTATTGCACAAACTGTCAATGATAGACCAGTCGAGCGGAGCACCGAATTGCAGACTTTTTTCGTCCGAAGCGTTCATTGTTCCTTCACAGCGCTTCACGACAAAGCGATTGCTGGTATTCAACAGGTCACTCAATCCGCGGAGGCATTCTTCGGAAAGTTCTTTGTCTTGAACAGGTGTCTCTCCGGTTAGTATAGCTTCAGCTCCGGTTTTTGCAGTGGGTACCGATCGGTTAAGTAGCGCTATTGATTTTATTTCCTGTGTGATCGTGATCTGCGCAGGGCGCATTACTTCAACTTGCATATTTCGCGTTCCACCGCAGGAAATGATCAACATCAAGAGCGTCGAAAATGAAAGGGTAGCGTAAAGATTTTTCATGGTTTTCATTTTGTTAAAATTCTGTTTTACAGGAATTGTGCCGAAGACGTAAACTTAAACAGAAATTATTACTCAGAATTCCAAATTCCAAATCCCGAACATCAAATAATTGTAGGTATTCCTATCTTTACGCAAAACAAAATTGATGAAGGTCTACAACAACATACTTGAAACTATTGGAAATACGCCATTGGTTAGGATCAACAAGATCACGAAGGACGTAAAGGCAACAATTCTTGCAAAAGTAGAAACTACGAATCCTGGGAACTCCGTAAAGGACCGAATGGCAGTCAAAATGATAGAAGATGCAGAAAAGTCGGGGTTGATCAAACCTGGCGGAACGATCATTGAAGGTACATCAGGTAATACAGGGATGGGACTTGCATTGGGATGTATCATCAAGGGATACAAACTGATCTGTGTGTTGAACGATAAGCAGTCAAAAGAAAAAATGGATATCCTTCGCGCGGTTGGGGCGGAAGTAGTCGTATGTCCAACAGCAGTTGAACCGACGGATCCACGGTCCTATTATTCAGTATCACGTCGTTTGGCTGCGGAAACACCAAATTCATGGTATGTGAATCAATATGATAATTTATCAAATCGTCAGGCGCACTATGAGCAGACCGGACCAGAGATCTGGGAACAGACAGAGGGGAAGATCACTCATTTTGTAGTTGGAGTTGGAACAGGTGGTACGATATCAGGAGTTGGAAAATATTTAAAGGAAAAGAATCCTAACATCAAGATCTGGGGGATCGACACCTATGGTTCCGTTTTCAAGAAATACAAGGAAACAGGTATATTTGATGAGAATGAGATCTACCCTTATATTACTGAGGGAATCGGAGAGGATATCCTTCCCGCGAACGTAGACTTCGATGTGATCGACCTATTTGAAAAAGTAACGGATAAGGATGCTGCGGTTTACACACGCAGACTCGCGCGTGAAGAAGGTGTATTCGTAGGGAACTCTGCAGGAGCTGCAATCAAAGGATTATTGCAACTTTCGGGAGAATTGAAAGAGGATGATGTGGTGGTGGTATTGTTCCATGATCACGGTTCGCGATACGTTGGAAAAATCTTTAACGATGATTGGATGCGTGAACGAGGATTCCTTGAGGAAGAATTCAAAACGGCAGGAGAATTGGTGGCCAAACATGCAGATGTTCCATTGGTTACTCTTTACGCAGAGGAATTGGTTTCTCATGCAATTGCTAAGATGCGCAAGTTTGGAATCTCTCAGATCCCCGTATTGAAAGATAACAAATTTGCAGGTTCCATAGACGACAGCCAGGTATACCAGTTGCTGGTTGATAATCCTGATTTGCGCGATGCACCGATCTCTTCTATCATGAATGAGCCGTTCCCGATCGTCAAAGCTGCGGCTCATCTGGATGACGTGTGCAAACTAATCAATAAAAATACACCTGCCGTATTGGTTGAAATGCCAAGCGGCGGTCACCATATTGTGACCCGTTACGATATCATTTCAGCAATGTCTTGATGGAAAGGATCTTTACAGATCAAATGAATCGAACGGTCCGACTGGAAGGAATTCCACGTCGGATCGTTTCATTGGTGCCCTCACAGACCGAATTGCTTCATGATCTCGGGCTTGAAGATGAGGTTGTCGGAATCACTAAGTTCTGTATCTATCCAGACGAATGGTTCGGGTCCAAAACACGCGTCGGAGGCACCAAACAGGTGAACATCGAAAAGGTAAGTAAACTTCAGCCAGACCTGATAATTGGAAACAAGGAGGAGAATACCAAAGAGGACATTGAAGCATTGGAGGAGATTGCACCGGTGTGGATGAGTGATATCTATAACATCGAGGATGCGTTGGAAATGATCTGTTCTATTGGCGAGATTGTTGACTGTAAAGAGAAAGCAGTTGAACTTGCGAAAACGATCCAAACAAGGTTTGATCAATTGGCCAATCCTATGGCAGGCCGGACGGTAGTCTATCTCATTTGGAAGGATCCTTACCTTTCGGTTGGTACAAATACATTTATCCACTCTGTGATCGCACGTATCGGTTTTCAAAATTCGATTCGGGAGGTGCGCTATCCAGAATGGAAAAGTGAACTTACTGAGTTGCCAGAATTTTTATTCTTGAGCACTGAACCATTCCCGTTCAAGGAAGATGATGTTGAGTCGTTGAAGGATCAATTCAATGGTGTTAAGGTGATGCTTGTGGATGGAGAAATGTTCTCCTGGTACGGTTCGAGGATGCGATTGGCTCCGCGGTATTTCAGAGATTTGTTTAATGAGATCACTCTGCCTGAGTGATCAGCGCTATCTTCATTAGTTCATTCATCGGGTAGTATCCTTCTCTGAACTTAAGTTCTCCTTTCAAATAAGCCTTTCGGTTATTGATCTTAACAAATCGAACATTGATCTCTTTTGTGTGATCAGCCAGTAATTTTGCTGCTCTGAACTCTGGAATAATAGTGATGAACGACATCATCATACCACCACCATGAATGTTCATGATCGGACTGAGCCCACCGTTCAAGAGCATCATTTCTTTTTTCTTGGCGGATGCAAAAGTAGGGCTTGGGTTTATACCGACATAAAACGAAGTAGGGGAGATTTTTTTGTAATAAAGTATCTCATTCTGAATATGAATCTGCCCTTTTTTTTGGGAATAATCAAAAAAATGGCTCAGCTCTTCATTGTTCACAATACTTTCTATGTCAACATTGTCTTTGCAATCGATCAGTAATTCTATCTGAGGCACTACAAAATAGCCGGATGAATGATTAACAATGTTCGCTCCCATGTAATTCATCGATACAGAAGATATTTCCGGAATTGTGATCCCAAATTGTTTCAGCCAGTGGTTAAGTGTGTCACTCAATGCAGCTGGCACTATTGCGCTTGAGAAATGGAGTCCTTTTGGTTGAAGGATTTTTTTTAGTTCCATTGCTTTATTTTCCTGACCTTCATTGAAGTCAATATTTCCTCCAAGTAACAGGCTGTTGTCCTGTAATTCGAACAATACATTTGTTTGACCGAACACTGATGTCTTCCCAAAGAACGATCCTTTATTGTATGTTTCAATGAACTTTCCTGTGTCATGGTTGGCGAAGAATTTTTCCATTTTATGGTCGTTCTCAGTAGATACAATGCGATCTGCTATCAACTGCAAATCAGACCTTTTCACCTTGTTTTGAGGGGGGATTGTCAGGATCACACCTACATTGTCCTTTACAGAAAAGACGTATTTTGATTCCTTTAGGTTCTGAGCGAAGAGAGGTTCACTGTTCACATTCAAGAGTAAGCCTTCAACGGTGGTTATTCCCACCGGGATCTGAAAAAAAACAATGTCAGACAAATAATCGACTCCGTAATTCTTGATTTTTGAATCAGTTTTCAAGTCTCTTCTCAGTGATTCTTGGATCAGTTTCAAGACATCTCCGTCCTTGGATTCAAGAAATACGGAAAAAAGTGTTTTTTCAGCGATCTCTCGTCCGTCAAGACGCATGGCAAATGTGACATCTCGTGGAACGTGATGAAGGTTTTTGTTGGTATTTGATTCAAGAACTGCTTGTGACGTAAGGACGATTGCCCAGCTGAATACTATCAGAAAGATGACTCCAATAAATCGTAGTATGGCCTTGCGTATTTGCACAAAACAAAAGTAAGCTATTTGTTTAATACCTACCTTTGGATCATGAAATATTTAGTACGTTTCATTCTGAGGATATCTGGATGGAAGATCGATCAGCATGCACCCGAAGGTGTGAAAAAATGTGTGTGCGTGGTCGGGCCGCATACCTCGAACTGGGACTTTATAATTGGTCGGATGGCTTTCATTATGTACGGGCTTAAACCAAAGATACTTATAAAAAAGGAACTGTTTTTCCCACCCTTGGGATGGATTCTGATGGCTTTGGGGGGAATCCCTGTCGATCGAAAGAAGAACAATAACATTACTGACCTTGCTTCCAAGATCTTTGAGGAAAATGAAGAGATGTATATGGTATTTACACCTGAGGGTACGCGCAGCTACAATCCAAATTGGAAAAAAGGATTTTATTATATTGCTCAGAAGGCACAAGTACCCATCTATATTTGTTATGTTGATTACTCAACGAAAACCGGTGGATTTCACAGTTTATTAACACCAACAGGAGATGTTGACAAGGATATCACTTATATAAAATCAGTTTTAAGTCAGTTCAAAGGAAAATATCCTGATAAAGGGATTTATTAATGGTCCTTCTTTAAGGAACCCGTTTTTTTATCGAAACCATAGGGACAATGTTTACAACCACTTTTACAACAGTATCCCCTTTTCAAGTGGTACTTTTCAGTAAAAATAATATAGCCTTCGGGACTAAGGTAATAATCTTCCTCCTCAAGATTCGGCTTTTTAGAAAAACCTGACATATCCTTATCCATATCGCAAAGTTACAGTTTTCAATAATGAAGAAGTATGTTTGATCCAAATCGATCCGTCCTACAACACATTGATCTACCAATCCTTAACAAGCACTTGGTACAATTGTTCATTAAACGCGATGATCTGATAGATCCTTTCGTTTCAGGTAATAAATGGAGAAAGCTGAAATACAACCTTGAAATGGCACAGCGCTCCGGACGAATTGGGATTCTGACATTTGGTGGCCCTTATAGCAATCACCTTGTTGCAACTGCTGCAGCCTCTCAAGAAGCCGGACTTTGTTCGGTCGGAATAGTGAGAGGAGGGGAGTTGAATGCGCAGTCCAACAAGACATTAAGATTGTGCGCTGCATTGGGAATGCATCTGATATTTGTTTCGCGCAAAAAATATGCACTACGTAATGAACGATATTATTGGGAAGAATTGCTCTTAGAACATCCCGACCATCTAATTATTCCTGAAGGCGGTGCGAATTATTATGGAATAATTGGTTGTCAGGAAATTTTGAACGAAACTCCGAATGATTTCGACTCTGTCTATGTTGCACAAGGCACAACCACTACGAGTATTGGAATTCTCTTTTCAGTTGCACAAAAGACAAGTTTGCATGTGGTCCCGGTGCTCAAAGGATATGATTCGATCGGTGAAATGCGTGCATTACTCAATTATTCCGGAATAGAACCATCGCTTTACGAAGAGCTTCTCGAAAAAGTTCTTGTTTGCGATGAATATCATTTTGGTGGTTACGGAAAATACTCAGTTGAATTACTTGATGCCATGGAGGAGTTTTTTCGTCAAACAACTATTCCGCTGGATCCTATTTATACCGGGAAGGCACTTTATGCTTTGATGGACAGAATTCGGAAGGGTCATCATGACGGACAACGTATTCTTTTTATTCACACAGGAGGAATACAGGGTGGAGAAAGTATTGCCCAAAAAGAAAGCAGGACCTTTTTCTGACCCTGCTTTCTATTTACCTTCCAAAATTATTAAAGTCTGCCACGCCCACCTCTCCAACGGAATAGTTTGCGATCGTGGATATAAGCACTTTTGTCTGCCATCATTGAATATTTGAGGAAGAATTCAAGTCCACCCATCGAGCGGGTAGCAGTGTTCAATGTCGAAATATTCAAGTCGTAGCTGACTCCCAATTTGAATCCCAAGAACTTGTATGAGAGGGAGACAGCCAAGGCATCCTTCCAACGGTAGAAAAAGCCGTAAGAAATGAATGACCGTTGAACGTAATCCGTCCGTTGAGAACTTTCGAACAATTCATGATCAAAATATGTACCCAGTAAAACATTAGCATTCGGGCCATATAGTGAAACTAGTGCTTGAGGAGAAAAACCAAACCTTCTTTCCGGATTGAACTTTGTTCCTGAAATGTAAAAATTAGCATTTCGATAGATTGTCGATTCCAGAGACGTATATCCCATATCCGGTTGCGTAATATGATTCACACTAGCCCCTACTTTGATGTGGGAATTAGCATCAAATTTGTATTCATATTGAATTCCGGCACCAATGTCGAGTGCAGATACACTGTTCTGAAAATTTCCTTCCTCGCCTGTTGCATAGGTTGCGTTAAAGGCACTGCCATCCCACTGATTATTCCATGTTTGATTTCCTGTTCCAAGTGTTTGAGAATAAAAACCCGGGGCAATTCCTAAACTCATGAAACTTTGTTTGTCCAAGCCAATGGTATAAGATATTGGCACAGAGAATAAGTTCGATGTCATTCGATTGTCTCCGGTCTGATCGTTCGTAAAGTTAAACCCAACTCCCAAATGACTTCCTGAAGTTTTGTTCTTGAACATCTTGGCATCAAACGTAAAGGTATTCGTTCGGAAACCTTCCCCATTCAATGGTAACCACTGTAAACGGAAATTGGTCAGAAAGCGAAGATCTTCATCCATTGCTCCTGCTGCTGCCGGGTTTATCTGTGCAGCATTTTCATTCCACATTGTGAGATGTTTGTCTTGTTGCGCGATAGAAGTTACTGACAATGTCAGCATGCACGCTATGATAACTATTTTTCTCATGGTTATTATCTTACAAGTGTTACATTACCGTTCATCGATCCTGTTGTACCATCGACTAACGTATATTCTAACGTATAAACAAATGTTGCAGGTGCTTCAGGTTCTTCTTTGAATGTTCCATCCCATCCATAATTCTCTCCGGGTTCGGTGGACTCAAAAACTAACTGACCATAGCGATTATATACTCGGAATGTCATTTCTGAAATGAGTTTATCACCAAAACTTCTTGGGTACAGTATGTCGTTTTCTCCATCTCCATTCGGGCTAAAGGTATTTGGAACCCCCACGTTAAAGCCTCCTGATGGTGCATCTACAGCAATGATGACAATTTCAGAAGCCGAACATCCCTCATCTGTTGTAGCGGTTACAATGTATGTCGTTGTTAGAACAGGAGCAACTTCAGCTGTTGAACAATCGGAGGCAATACATTCAAGGCTGGATAGCTGACTTGATGGTGATGCTGACCATGTAAGATCACCCTCGCTTGTTGTGGCGCCAATCGTCACAATATCTCCCGGACTGATCACGGCATCACCCGAAGTAGTTACAATCGGATTTGCCAATACAGTAATGGTTTGACTGTAAGTACTTGTACCGAATGCATTAGTCGCGACAAGTGTAATTGCATAGCTACCGGGGTTTGACCAACAAATGGGTCCCGGGGCAGAACTTGAGGATGTAGCAGGAGAACCTCCGGTGAATGTCCATGTATACGTTGTCGGTCCTGTTGTAGATGTGTTATTTAAGAAAGTCAAACAATCACCTTCACAGATGGTCCCATCAATTCCCAAGTTGTTCGAAATTGCAAAAGCAGCGGTTGGTGTGCTACATGGTGCAACCGTTATTTGAATAATCTGGTCATCTGTACCCGTATCATCTGAAACTTCCAACAAAATATTAAAGATCCCGGGAGTATTAAACGTTATGCTGTGAGGACCTTGTGTGTTGGCTGTGCCTGGAACACCACCTCCGAAAGACCAGCTCCAGGTATCTATATTTGTTCCTGAACTCGCATCATTGAAAATAATTGACTGACCGGCACAAACGGTAAGCGATGAAGCTGAAATGTTTGCTGAAGGACCGGCACAATCCTGAACCGTCATCGTAAATGTGGAAACATCATCGGCACAGGGTCCTGTGCCCGGGACAGTATATGTAAATGTATAATTCCCGATGGCCAAGGCACTCGAATTAAACTCCGTTGTGGTTGAATTGAACTGACCACTCGGTAAGGCAGAGGTTTCCGCCCATGTTCCGTTCGGATCAGCACCAGATAGTAAAGTGTTCAGGAACAGCGAAGTATTGTCGCATACAATTTGAGTTGCGTCAGCCCCTGCATTCGGCGCTGCAGTCACTAAAACATAATCCGTTCGAATCTCTGTGTCTGTTCCGTTTGCATCAGTTACAACAAGTGTTACCGTGTAAGTTCCGGGGGTGTTGAAACACACGCCGGTTGGATTTTGAGCTGTTGAGCTGGCAGCACCGCCGTCAAAGTCCCAGTTAAAAATGGCTCCGGTTGCAAAAGTACTGGTATTGTTAA
The DNA here is from genome assembly GCA_046301895.1 of Flavobacteriia bacterium. Taxonomy (GTDB): domain Bacteria; phylum Bacteroidota; class Bacteroidia; order Flavobacteriales_D; family Crocinitomicaceae; genus M0103. The sequence continues at coordinate 26,526 of JBKCJG010000041.1, read as the reverse complement.
AGTTGATACAATCACCCTCACACAAGTTCGTATTTGCAGTATTGAAAGAAGCCACCGGTGGTGTTCCTCCTGAAGGAACTGTCAAGGTAATATCGTCAACAGCAAAAGATGGGTCAGCACCGTTTCCGTCATCATTATTTACCCATCGGAATCCTATCTTCACAAGTGGATTATTGTTAGCGGATCCCGGAAGAGGGATACTGTATGCAGTCCAGCGGCCCTGTCCTGAACATCCTGTATTATTAGTTGCGGGTTCATCGATAAGTAAAGACCATGTCAAACCATCAAAATACCAAATAGTTGCATTATCATTAATTCCTTGACCTGTTTCGATGTAAGAAAAATTTAGTGTGATGTTGGATTGTCCTGCCAAGTTGATAGTTGGTGATTCAATTCTCCTATCGGTCTGCGGACAAGTCAGAATTCCACAAAATCCTCCGGCATCATATGCCGCACCGCAGTCGTTCGGACAAAAAGGATTCCCAATGGCTGCACTAACATGCAGTGTTGGATTCGGGACTGCCTGGCAACCTGCACTGCAATTCCCAATCCCCGTATTGTTCTCGGCACACGAGACATACCAATCATTCGGATCGGCTCCTTCTACTCCGGTGATAGTCATATCCCATGCTCCATTCGGCCCTGTGTATGAACTTCCTGTACAAGCAGCAGTGCAGCCGTTACTGAACGTTTCAGTCCAAATGGTTGTTTGTGCCATACCCAACACGGAAAACACTACCAGATTAACCAGTAAGATTAGTTTATTCATAGCAATAGCATTGTTTTGTTCCTACCAAAATAAAAATTCATTTCGACTTGGTACGAAAAAAAGAAGAAAAAGGTTTTAGAAAAGAAGCTTTATTATCTCCCGTGCTTCCGGAACATCGTGCACGCGAAGGATAGATGCTCCTTTTAAGATCGCTTGTGTATTGAGTATGGTTGTACCGTTCAATGCGCTCTCCGGAGAACCGCCAAGTTTTTTCCAAATCATAGATTTTCTGGAAAGTCCAACCAAAATGGGCTGCTCAAGCAAATGCAACATCTCCAGGTTTCGGATCAGCGAATAGTTTTCTTCAAGCGATTTTGAAAATCCAAATCCCGGGTCTATTATGATATCCGTTATTCCTCGCGTATTTAATTCCTGTAATTTTTCGGAAAAATAGTACACAATATCTCTGAAAAAGTCTACATATTCTTTTGAGTTGTGGAGTGTTTCGACATTTCCTTCTGCATGCATCAGAATGTATGGTACTTTGTACTGATCGATTACGTCCAATATTTTTGGATCGAATTGCCATCCACTGATGTCATTGATCATATCTGCTCCTTTCAGGATAGCTTGTTCAGCAACCATTGCACGGAAGGTATCCACAGACAGGATGATATCCGGAAATTCTTTTTTTAGAATCGTAACGATCGGGATTACGCGATCCAACTCTTCCTTTTCTGTTATGGCATCTGACCCGGGACGTGTTGAATATCCGCCTACATCAATGATATCAGCACCATCTTCGAGCATTTCTTCGGCGACCGATAACACATTCTTTTCACTGGCAACTCTACTGGGATGGTAAAAAGAATCAGGTGTTACATTCAAAATACCCATGATTTTCGGAGTCGACAGATCCAACAATTTATCACCGAAACGCAAGTATCGTTTAACTGGAAAATGTGTATCTTCAACCCTTGAAAAGTCCATCAAATTATAAATGAATCAAACAAATAGAGAATACACAAATGTAATCAATGTTTGCCGAGATATCTTTCTCAAAAAAACAAAAGATTATGGAACCGCCTGGCGAATATTGAGGCCAAGCTCACTGACGGATCAGATCTTTATTAAGGCGCAGCGGATCAGAACGATTCAGGAGACAGGTGAAAACAAAGTCGGCGAGGATGTGGAAGGCGAATTCATTGCCATCGTAAATTATTGTATAATGGCGATCATCCAGTTACGCGAGACAGAATTGAAGGAAACGGAATTGGAAGAAAACCGGGCTGTTGGACTGTATGATAAATATTCAACGGAAGCATTTGAACTCATGGCCAAAAAGAATCATGATTACGGTGAGGCATGGCGCGACATGCGTGTTAGTTCACTTACAGATCTCATTTTGATGAAGATTCTTCGTGTTAAACAGATCGAAGATAATCAAGGAACAACGTTGATCAGTGAGGGGATCGATGCGAATTATTTTGACATGTTGAATTATGCAATCTTTTCTCTAATTCATTTAACGAACAAAGGTTAGGATATGACTATCGGAAAACAGAACAAACCTTCGGTTCAAGGGAGATCTTTTGTCTTCAATGCTCTTTTTGTGACGCTTAATCTTCTGGGCCTGACAATGCTGGTGATGGGCTACCACAAGAATTTTGAGAACCATTTTCTTTTGTTCAGTTTCATTGGCTATGTGTTGATGGCTTTAAGTATTGCAGGTCTTTTTATTTTTGAGGGCAGGCTAATGATGGCCAATGTTTCAAGAGCCCTGATGGGTGGGTTATTCATTGTATCGGGGTTGGTCAAAGCAAATGACCCCATCGGATTTTCTTATAAACTGGAAGAGTATTTCGAGGATGGTGCTTTGGCTTATCGGATCAAGGAATTGTTTGGTGCGCCCGGATTTTCTTTGGAATTTCTGATCGATTCTGCTCTGACACTTTCGGTGTTTATTTGCATTGCAGAGATAGTTCTGGGGGTACTTATTATTATTGGTGGAAAGATCAGGCTAACCTCTTGGCTTACCGTTCTGATGCTTTTGTTCTTTACTTTTTTGACCTGGCATACTGCTGATTGTGACCCGTCGAGTAAATTCGTAGATCGCGATACTTATTCAGTGACGGATCCTCTAGCTCAGATGAAGATCGATGCTGCTAAATCAGACAAAACAATTAAGATTGTCTCCAGGACAAATGCACAAGTGATAGTGGAAGAAATGAAACAGCCACAGTGCGTGAGTGACTGCGGTTGCTTCGGCGATGCCATGAAAGGTTCTGTTGGACGCTCACTGACACCTTCAGAATCGATGTGGAAAGATCTCGTGCTGCTTTATTTTTCCTTGTGGTTATTTGCAGCACAGTGGATTATTCGTCCAAATAGCTCCGGACAAAATATAAAGTTCCTTGTATTTTCAATAGTCATGGTTAGTGCCTTATCCTGGATTTTTGACTGGTACTTCATGATCGTTTTCGCTTGTCTTTCAATTGTGGGTGCTTTGTGGATACTTCGAGCAGGTGGCTATTTCCTGGGGAATCATTATGGGAGTGCCCTGATAGTGGCCGTTTTTTCGGGAATCTTCATTGGTTATGTTTTGCTATATGAACCTTTGAAGGATTACCGACCATATGCCGTTGGTAAGAATCTTATCTATCAAATGAATGACGGAAAGGAAGGGAAGTATGAGAATACATTTGTGCTGAAGAATCTCAGAACAGGCAAAACTGAATCATACTCGGAGGAACAGTACATGAGTAAAGAGAAGTTGTGGGACGAAAAACGTTACAAATTCCTGAAGAATGATCAGGAGGAGATCATTCCTACAAAATTACCAACAATCACAGAACAGTTCAATCCTTTCCGTGATGTGAGGGATCTCTCCTTTCCGGAAAATGACCTTCAGGCTGTTCGCGAAATGCTTCTTGATGATCCTGACTTGGAAGAAGTAAGTATTCGTGACTACCTTGTGAATGCCGATCAGATCGTTGTATTGACATCAAAGAATCTGCTGAAGGGGGACTGGAGTAATATTGAACGATACAAGACAATTTACAGGGGGTGCAGGAAGGAAGGGATTCCATTTGTAATGATCACCAATGCTGACAAGGGACAAATCTGGTATTTTCGAAAGAAGAACGGATTCAATGTACCGGTATTCCTGAACGACGAAACAGAATTGAAAGCGATATCGCGATCAAATCCTTCTTTGATGGTGATTGAGAAAGGAGTTGTCACGGCGAAATATCCGCATCGCTCGACACCAACATTTGATGCGCTGAAGAAAAACTTACTTAGAAAGTAATGAGAAAAAAAATTGTAGCCGGAAATTGGAAAATGAACCTGCTTTCAAATGAAGCGATCAAATTAGCAAAAGAGATCGATCATGAAGCTGTTTCTGTCAATGAGGTGGAAGTTATAATCTTTCCACCTTCTCTTTTTGTTTCAGATATTGCCAAGAATACGACAGCCATCAAAACCGGAGTTCAGAATTTTTATCCTCTTGAAAGCGGTGCTTTTACCGGAGAAAACTCTATTGTTCAGATCAAGGATTCCGGAGCAACCTGGGCATTGATTGGACACAGTGAGCGAAGGGCTATCTTTGGAGAGACGCAAGATCTCTTGAAACAAAAGGTGGACGCGGCTATTAAGCACAATATAGGCATCATGTTCTGCTGTGGAGAGTCGCTGGATGTCCGTGAAAAGGGAGAAGAAAATGTATTCGTCAAAAAACAGTTGCAGGACAGCCTTTTTCATTTGACACCTGAAGACATACTTCGGTGTGCGATCGCCTACGAGCCCGTATGGGCAATCGGAACAGGAAGAACCGCAAGTGCACAGCAAGCAGAAGCTATGCATTTTGAAATTCGGAGTTGGATCAGTGAGGTTTATGGACAAGAAACGGCGGATCAGCTATCTATTTTATATGGAGGAAGCTGTAACGCATCCAATGCTTCGGAGTTATTTGCTTGTCCGAATGTGGATGGGGGGTTGATAGGGGGAGCATCGCTTCAATTGGAAACATTCATGACAATTGTAAAATCTTTCTGATGGATTACTTGGAACTTACCATAAAACTTCAACCAAGAGATCCCTGGGCTGATATTGTTACTGCGGAATTGGCGGAAGCCGGTTACGAGAGTTTTGTAGAAACGGAGGATGGTATCCTTGCATATGCTCCAGTTTCGGCAATAAACATTGATAATCCAACGAACAACACTTTTCTTGAGAAGGAACATCCTGAAGTGAATGCAAATATTGAATTCAAGATCATACCTCAGCAGAACTGGAATGCAGTATGGGAGGCAGATTTTCAACCGGTAATTGTAGAGCAATATCTCAGTATAATTGCCCCTTTCCATGATAAAAAGGAGCATAGCAACATGATCGTTGAGCTCCTACCTAAAATGTCATTTGGTACTGGTCACCACCAGACAACGTGGATGATGGCGAAAGCATTGTTTGAGCTAGAACAAATACCTGCACAGGTTCTTGATATGGGAACGGGAACAGGTGTTCTAGCCATAATTGCTGAAAAACTGGGAGCAAAACATGTTGTCGCTGTGGACATAGAAGATTGGTCTGTAGAGAACACATTGGAAAACGCTGAGCGAAACGAATGTCTTTGCATTGAGGCACTTTGTGGAGACATTGATATTCTGCATGGAAGAACTTTTGGATTGATTCTTGCCAACATTAACAAAAATGTTTTAAAAGCACACATGCAAAACTATTCGTGGATGTTGGAAAAGAATGGAATCCTTTTGCTCAGTGGATTTTTTGATACTGATGTGGACGAACTTGTAACATTTGCAGAGCAGTTCGGTCTCACAAAAATGCGTGTCTTGAACAAAGATAATTGGGCTGCTATTGAGCTACAAAAAAGTTAAAATTTTGCCGACTATGATCAGAGGATGTATTGCCGCGTGTGTTATGATGCTGACATTCACCGCTTTTTCTCAGGTTACGACCTATTCAAATAACAGGGAAAAATTTGTAAAAGAATTTCAGAAAGCACTTACCGACTATGGCAGAGGTGAATTTCATGATTTTGCCAAAAAGCAACTTCCTCAAATGCTTATGGAGACAAGTGATTTCCCTGAGAATTATTTCTCGAAGATGGTTGAAACCGTTAATCAGATGGAATTGAAGAAACTTAAGCCCTATCCTGAGATATATCAATATGTTTTTTCAGTTTACTCTTTTGTAAAAGGTAAACAGTCTGCGGCCTCTTATCAGGCATGGCATAGTTCTGTCGATAAGCTACTTGACAACCGCAATATCAAGAAGTTCGAGGATTTTATTGAACTCTCTGCAGGTTTCTTTTCTGAACGTAAGATAGCAGAATCATCAAGTTTTCAGTGGTTTTATGAAGGGGGAGACTATTCATTTGAATTTACGGATAAGCCTTTGATCAAATGTTCAAATGGAAATCTTATTTGCCGGGTAGCCAACAGGGATTCCAAAACGAAAAATGACCAGCTGCACATTGACAGTCTTGTTGTTTTTAAAACAGCGGGTACTTATGACCCGGTTTTGAAGAAATGGGAAGGAGAAGGTGGAACATTAACCTGGGAAAAAGTTGGTCTCCCAAAGACGGAGACTTTTGCAACAGTCAGAAAGTACGATGTTTCATGTAAAACACCCAATTTAACAGCTGATTCAGTAGCGCTGACAACAAAGTATTTCACAACGCCTATCATGGGTTCCTTGTCAGACCGTGCCTTTACGATCAATCGCGAAGAAGATAAGATTTACCCGCAGTTCCTTTCCTATGAGAAACGATTACGTATCAAAAATATTAAAGAGAATGTCGATTATGATGGCGGTTTCTCCATGCAGGGGGCAAGTTTTGTGGGTAAGGGCACTCCGACGGATCCTGCGAAGATTCTAATTTATCGTAACAATGTGATTTTCATTAAAGCCGCTGCTCAGTTGATCTATGTATCACCCAAAAAGATCTCAGCAAACAGTGCAGCATCTGCTTTGTACATGAATACAGGCGATTCGATAACGCACGCTGGAATTCAGTTTGGTTATGACCTGGAAAAAAAGGTGGTTGAAATGTTACGGACGAGCTCAGGAAATGGTCAGTCCCCATTTCAGGATTCGTACCATCAATTAGATATATATGTAGCCAAGATTACTTGGAAAGTAGATGACGCGGATATTTATTTCACCTATGACTTTGGTACATCACAAGAACAGCGAATAGCCCGTTTTGAATCGAAAGCATTTTTCGACGAGCGTTTATATGACCGCCTTCAGGGTCTGGAAGCTGTCCATCCTCTTGTTCAGATCTCTAAATATTGCTATAAGTATGACGAATATATCTTTAATGAAGGTGTTGCAGCAACGGCTCTCGGAAAAACAATTGAACAGGCAAAGCCTATTCTCATTGAATTGTCGAATTACGGTTTCATTAGTTATGATATAGAATCTAAAATGGTTACGGTGAATCCAAAGCTGGACAATTTTGTTCTGGGGAAAGCAGGTAGGAAGGATTATGATAACCTGATATTTGAATCGGATCTGAGACCAAAAGAATTGAAAGGATATACAGAAGAACAGGTTAAAGAAGATCAGAACCTCCAAGCTATCCAAGCTGAATTCAAAAAGAAATCGGAAGACCGACGATTGATGTCATACTTCGGTAAGATGAACCTTGGAACCTTGGATATTGATCTCAATGCAATAGATAAAGTAAAGATCTCAGATGCTCAGAATACGGTTGTCTTCCCGGATCAAAGCCGAGTTGTTGTCAAAGAAAATAGAAATTTTGAGTTTTCAGGCTGGTTGAATTCCGGAAAAATGGAGATCAATACGTATTCCGCCAATTTCAATTATCGCGATAATAAATTCAATTTGCTCAAAACAGGTGAATCAATTTTAAGAGTAAAACCCCTGCAGGAAACAGACGGTCAAAAGCCGATAGCAATGGAAAGTAATATAAACGGCATCAAAGGAGAATTGCAGATCGATGATCCAACAAACCGTTCGGGGAACAACAAGAAGTTCCATGATTTTCCAAAGCTGATAACAACTAAAGCCTCCTTTGTTTATTACAATTCTAAGAATATTTTCAGAGGAGCGTATGACAGTTCACGTTTTTATTACACAGTTGCTCCGTTCCAAATGGACAGTTTGGACAATTTCAATGAGAAGACTTTCCGTTTAAAGGGAGAACTAACCTCGGCAGGTATTTTCCCAAAAATCGCAGAGGAATTGAAGATCATGCCGGATTATTCCTTCGGTTTTTCGACCAAAGCTCCGGATGGAGGTTATGATTTCTATGGCACAGGTGCGAAATATGACAACAAAATCATTTTGTCTAACAATGGATTACAAGGAGCAGGGACCATTAATTTCGTGCATTCTACCTCCATTTCAAAAGCGTTGAATTTTTTACCGGATTCAGCCATCGGATTGGCTAAGTTTTCGAATAAACCGATCGAGGAAGGCATACAGTTCCCTGATGTTGAGTCTGAAGAAGCATTCATTACATACATTCCGAAAAAGAACATGCTCAAAGCTGCATCAACTCCAAAAACGGAATTAAGTTTCTTTAAGGCTGATGCAAAATTACGTGGAACAGCCGTCGTTACTCCGAAGGGGATGCGTGGATTTGGATTAATGTCCTTCAAGACCGCAACAACAGTATCTGATGATTATCGGTTCACCAGATGGGATATTCTCGCCGACACGTCGGGTTTCAGTCTGAAAAATACATTTGCAGAACCCGGCGAAGATCCTCTGGCGTTTGCCGCTGAGAACGTTAGGGCGAATATTTCGTTCAAAGAAAGAAAAGGTGAATTCATATCCAATAAAGGTTCTTCCCAGATCAACTTCCCTGTTAACCAATACATGTGCAGAATGGATAAGTTCTCCTGGTTCATGGATTATGCCGAAATGCAAATGGAAAAGTCAGGAGAAAAGGATGTTACTATCGATACCGATATGGACCTTGTAGGACCAAACTTTTTCTCGACACATCCGGACCAGGATTCGCTGCAATTTCGTTCACCAAAGGCCAGATACGATTTGAAGCAACGTTCCATCTTCTGTGAACAGGTGGAGTATATTGAAGTTGCGGATGCACGGATCTATCCGGATAGTATGAAGGTTGTCATTCGTAAGAAAGCGGATATGGCGCCGTTTTCAAATGCAAGGGTAGTCGCTAACTACATTACAAAGTATCACACTTTTATCAAGGCGGACATCAAGATTTCGGCACGACGGTCATATACCGGTAAGGGTGATTACCCATATTATGACAAGGATAGTTCGTTAACTTACTTCCAGATGAAAAAGATTGCGGTAGATACTTCGTTTCAGACTATTGCAAGTGGCATAATTGACCAGAACCAAGGATTTACATTGAGTAAGGAGTTTGACTTCTATGGTAAGGTCGCAGTAAATGCTTCAAATCCATTCATCGTTTTCGACGGAGCGACGAGGATCAATCACGGATGCGAAAAGTTTGATCGAAACTGGATGACATTCTCGGCACCGATCGATCCAAAGAATATTCAGATCCCTGTATCGGCGAAGATTAAGAACCTTAACGGAGAATCCATTTCTGCAGGAATCGTATGGCGCAATTCACCAATAGTTGACAGCATCGAACTCTATCCAACTTTCTTATCCAAGCTCGTTGTTGCTTCAGATCCTCAAGTAATGACTGCTAGTGGTTTTCTTCAGTATAACATGAATGCAAAAGAGTTTCAGATCGGATCCAAGGAAAAACTATTGAACCGTTCAGAAAAAGGAAACTTCATAGCTTTACATACCGAAAGCTGTTCTATGAATGGTGAAGGTGTTGTTGATCTTGGAATGGATTTCGGTGATGTTGTAGTGGATGCAGTTGGTGTTGTGAATTATAATCAGTCAACAGGTGAGACCTCCATGAATCTTACCACTCGTTTTAAAATGGCTATAGATAAAGGAATCATGGAAGATATAGCGATGAAGATCAATGCGGTAGAAGGATTGAGAGCCATGGATTTCGGCATGACAACCTTGGAACAGGCATTGGTTGAGTGGACTGATCAGAAAACAGCTGACCGTATCAAATCGGATTATGCTATCAAGGGTGAGATCAAAAAAATGCCGGATGAATTGGAAACAGCTCTTGTATTAACAGGTTTGAGATTGTCTTCTTTCGACAAGATGTCCATGCAGGAAAAAGGATTAATCAGCAGCACAGATGCTGCAGTTATCGTAAACATGTATGGAAAGCCTGTTATGAAGTATGTTCCTTTCAGGGCTTTCTTTCAACAGATCTATTCTGAGGCAGGTGGTGATCGTTTTGGATTACAAATTGATGTGCCACTGAGGGATTATTATTTTGATTATTCCATGAACAAGAAGGAAGGAGAAATGCGCATTATCTCTGGAGATGCAGAATTTAACAATTCAGTAAGCTCTATTAAGGAAGAAAAACGCAAAACAAAAAATTTCAGGTATGAAGCCTCCACGCAGCGAGTTTATCTGAGCAAGTTCCTTCGTTTATTTGAACAGTAACAATGGATTTTATACTATTTTCAATCATTGCTTATTTACTTGGTTCTATTCCCACGGCAGTGTGGATTGGGCGATACCGTTATGGACTTGATGTTCGTGAGCATGGAAGTAAAAATGCAGGAGCAACCAATACCTTCAGGGTGCTGGGCAAAAAACCGGGTATACTAGTTCTTTTCATCGATATTGTGAAAGGTGCGCTTGCCACGGCATTGCCTGAAATGATTCTTGAATCGAATTTGCAGGATCCTGACCATCTGATTCAGATCAGGATTTTGTCCGCTATTTTTGCTGTGACTGGTCATGTTTTTCCGATTTTTGCCCAATTCAGAGGAGGAAAAGGTGTTGCGACTTCATTAGGTGTTATCATCGGTTTGCAACCAATCGCTGCCCTTATTTGTGTGTCTTTATTTCTTGTGGTATTTGTATCATCCAAATATGTTTCACTCGGTGCCATCACTGCAGCGATTGCTTTTCCGCTGATCAATTATTTTATGCTTGGAGAAAAATCGTTTTGGTTATTGAGTTTCAGTTTACTTTTAAGTGCACTTGTCATCATTGCGCACAGAAAGAACATTAACCGACTGATGAAGGGAGAAGAGAATAAAATGAACCTTTTCAAGAAATAATCGTACTATCTTCTTGATATTTTAATGTGTGAGGCAAGACTAAGTGCAATTTTTTAAACATAGTGTACTTTTCTTCTTGTTCGCTCTGTTGCCTATCATTTTGAGTGCGCAGACAGAGGCGGAGATGAAGGTTCAGGCTGATAAACTGTTCGAAAATGAGCAGTATATCGAGGCTGCGCCTTTGTACATGCGTCTCCTCTCTCTCAAGCCCCGTGAGCTGGACTACAATTATAAATACGGTACGTGCCTGCTCTATAATTCTAACCGAAAACAGGAGGCGATCCGTTATTTGGGTTATGCCGTAAATGATCCGGCAGTTCTTCCCGAGGCATATTATTTCCTTGGACGAGCGCTTCACCTCAATTATCAGTTCAACGAAGCGATAAAGAATTATCAGGCCTATCTTGAAAAACGCTCCGGTGCGGGAAAGTTGTACGATGCTGAGCGGGATATACAAATGTGTCAGAATGGAAAACGCTTGATGACGACAATATCTGACATCATCGTTTCCGATAAAAAGGAGATATCCATTGACAAGTTCTTCCGGATTTATGAATTGAAGGATATTGGTGGTAGTTTGCTTGTCACAGCTGAGTTTCAAACCAAGTTTGATAAGAAGAATAATCACACACCGTTGATACACTTTCCACAAAATCCATCCGTGATCTATTATTCAAGTTATGGCGAGAATGGTTCAAATGGAAAAGATATCTATGTTCGACGTAAATTGCCGGACGGATCATGGGGTTTGCCACAACCTATTCCAGGCAATGTGAATACTAAATTTGATGAAGATTTTCCATACATGCACCCAGACGGAAATTACTTGTACTTCTCGTCTAAGGGGCATAACTCAATGGGTGGGTATGATGTATTCAGAAGCAAGTACGATCCGGATAACAACTCCTTCGGTCCTCCGGAGAATATGGATTTTGCGATATCATCCCCTGACGATGATCTTTTTTACGTTGTCGATTCGTTGAATAAGGATGCTTATTTTGCTTCCGCCCGTCAAAGTGAAAAAGGTAAAATTTATGTTTATAAAGTAAAGGTCGACCGGGTTCCGATCCAGCTAGTTGTGATCAAAGGTAATTTTGTTTCTGAGATTGATCCGAATATAAAAAAGATCAATTTCGAGATCCGCGATTATGCAAATGGTGATGTGATCGGCAAATTCAATTCCAATGATAAGGGCGTATACCTTATTACTTTCCCGAAGGGTGGCAAATATGAGTATATCATGACTATAGATGGCAGTGATCAGGAATTCCGATCGGTTGTATCATTGCCTTTTATGAAGGAGTTCAAGCCCTTAAAACAGAAGATTGTACATGCTTTAGAAGAGGGTCGTGAAATTGTAAAGATCATCAACCTGTTCAACGAGGAAGTTGAAGACCCGCAAGCTGTGATTGCCGAGGTGATCAAGATGCGTTCGGAGCTTAATGTCAATGTGCAAGAGTTTGACATGGAACAGCTTCAGAAAGAAAAGGAGAGTAAGCAGATATTGAATGAATTAGGGATAGGTGACCTTTTACTTGTGGAAGTTTCCGATGTTTTACAGCAGCAAGTGAAAAAGAAAAAAGACGGTAAAGTTCTTGTGAATACGATCGAGAATAATATAAATACAATCGTCGTTGAGAATTCAGCAGATTTCATCCGACTGGAAGAACAGATCAAGAACAAGGTGGCTGAGGCTAATAAAGTACAGAATACGGAAAGCAAGTACATTCTGTTGAAAGAAGCAGAAGCCATGATAAGAAAACAAGAGGAACTTAAGAAATATTCCAAAAACCTTCTTCGTCTGAATGATTCGATAAAAGGAGTGGTTGCCAACTCGGCAAATTCGGGGGATGATCGTAAAATCGAAGAGATCAGCAAACAATTTGAGTTCTTATACAAAGAAGGTAAGGAATCCGAGGCATTACAATTGCTTGTCGCAAATAAAGATTTTTTATTTGGAGTCTTGAATGACAATTCAACTGATTTTGTTCAAAATCTAGTTGACAAGGTAGTCAAGCTGGATGATGAGATCACGGTTCAAAAAGCCAAGGTAGATGCCTATGATCGAGAATTTAAAGATCTTGACATCGAAATAGGATCCTTAAAGAATTCCATTTACTCCGCGAAGAAAAAAGAAGTTCCAGCTATTGAGGCAAGGATCGCTCAGAAACAGCAGGAGATGAAACTAATCAGCGAAGAACGCGCTGAAATTCAAAAAATGATAGATAAAAAGGCTATTGAGAAATCGTTACTTAACAAACAGATCTCAGTGCTTCAAGATGCAATTTCGAATAGATCTATAGCAAGTGTCTCAAAAGAACAGGCCACAAAAGCCCTTTCGGAAACAGAAAAAACGAATTCAAATACACTAACAGCGTACGTTACTGAGCAGATCTCTTTGCTGGATAAGGAAGATCCGACACTCAAAGATAGGGTTATTGTTTCATCTGGTCTGAAAGCACAGAATATCTATGAAGAATTCAAGTCTTCTGAAAGAGGTATTCAGGATGATCCTGCTCTTTCTAAGGAGGACAAGCTATATAAACTGTTGTCAAACGAAAGACAAGCGATCCGACAGCTGGAAATGCGCCTTGAGGAAATCGAACAATTAAAGGCAGATAATAGGTTCGACGAGAACCTGAATCGAGAAAAACAGTCGTTATTGTCGTACAAAAAGGAAATCGAAGCGCAAATAGAGGTGCATGAAAAGCAGGTGGAAGCCTTGGTTGCGAAGGACGGAGTTGCCGATAAAGGCAAGGTTATCGAATCGATCGATCCTGGCTATCAATCCAACAAACAATATATTGAAACGAATAATAACCTGTCAGCTGAAGAAAAAGTACTGGCCCTGAATAAGGAAGATGAAAAATTACTGAATTCGGTAGAGACGGAGTTAAAAAAGGTGGACTCACAACTCATCAAAACTCCAAGCGATAAAGCCCTACTGACGAAGCAGGAGACACTCAATAAGATAAAGTCGGAAACTGAGCGATCAATAGAAGACCGCAGCAAAGAGATCGTTTCACAGTCTGATCGAAATCTTACTTCTGAACAGTTGATCGAAGAGGTTGCGTCCGGATATAAGAACCGTGTTGCTGCGATCAATTCCAACACGACGATCTCTCGAGATGAGAAGCTGGCTGCATTGAATAAGGAAGATCAACAATTGTTGGCTGCCCTAAATCTCGAATTAAAGAAAGTGGAATCGCAGTTGCAGAAGGATATCAAGAATGAAGGACTTAAAGCGAAACAAGACAAGCTTCTTCAGATCAAATCGGATAAAGAAGCAGCGCTTGAACAGCGCAATAAGGAACTTGGTGAATCTGACATTAAGACTACGCGTCCAACATCGGAAGACCTTATACTCAAAGTTGCTCCAGGTTATGACAGTCGTAAGAACAAAATAGAGAACGATCCAGGGCTATCAGTGAAAGCGCGTCTTGATCAATTGAATGCGGAAGATCAAAAGCTTATTGCCGCGATTGATAAAGAACTGAAACAGGTAGATGCTGATCTGAAAAAAGATCCGAATAATGTGGTATTGAAGTCCAAGCAGGAAAAACTCCAGCAGATAAAATCAGACACAGAGGTAGCGATCGAACAGCGAAACAAGGAACTTGACGGATCTGACGTGACTTCTTCTGGTGTGACAACTGAAGAACTGATCACCGACCTTGCACCGGGTTATTTTGAACGTAAGGACTCGATCCAGAACAATACAGGACTCTCAACGAAAATGCGTCTTGAGGAATTGAATGCGGAAGATCAAAAGCTTCTTGCTGCGATTGATAAGGAATTGAAACAGGTAGATGCTGATCTGAAAAAAGAACCGAATAATGTGGTGTTGAAGACCAAGCAGGAAAAACTCCAGCAGATCAAATCAGACACAGAGGTAGCGATCGAACAGCGAAATAAGGAACTTAGCGGATCTGACGTGACTTCTACTGGTGCGACAACTAAAGAACTGATCACCGACCTTGCACCGGGTTATTTTGAGCGTAAGGACTCGATCCAGAACAATACAGGACTCTCAACGAAAATGCGTCTTGAGGAATTGAATGCGGAAGATCAAAAGCTTCTTGCTGCGATTGATAAGGAATTGAAAAAGGTAGATTCTGATCCGAAAAAAGATCCGAATAATGTGGTATTGAAGGCCAAGCAGGAAAAACTCCAGCAGATCAAATCAGTCACAGAGAGAGCGATCGAAAAGCGAAACAAGGAACTTAGTGAATCTGACGTGACTACGAAAGGCGCGACAACTGAAGAACTGATTGCTGCAGTTGCTCCCGGATATACTGATCGCAAGAATACGATCGAGAACAATACGGGACTGTCAACGAAGACACGTATTGAGCAGTTAAATGCAGAAGATCAGAAGCTAATCACGGCCATCGATAAGGAATTGAAACAGGTTACATCCGATCTTAAAAAGGATTCGAACAATCGGGACTTGAAGGCCAAGCAGGAAAAATTGCAGCAGATCAAATCCGATACAGAGGCAGCGATCGAACAGCGAAACAAGGAAATAGAAGCCGGTCGGGACACGTTAGCGACCACCAGCAAGGAATCTGTGATCACTCAGTTGGATCCGAATTATGAAGATACCAAGAGCAGTATCACAACCAACAGCACACTTTCAACGGAAGAACAGGTTGAGCAATTGAACAATACGGACCGAGCACTAATTAGCAAGATCGATGAGCGTTTGAACCAGGTCGAAGAAAAACTGGAGAAAGACCCTTCGGATGAAGCGCTTCTGATTGAAAAGGAAATTTTAACTTCGATCAAGACAGAGAAGGAGTCAGCGATCACAGAACGGGGAAAAGAACTTTCGTCATCGGATCCATCTGATCTTTCAGATGAAATCAACAAGTTGATCGAAACTGTTGATCCGGTTTACTCTAAAGAGATCGAATCAATCAATAAAAATGAGCAACTCACAGCGGATGAGAAACTTGCTCAAATCCAGAAGCGTGATCAGGAATTGCTGAAGTCTGTCGATTCAAAACTGGCAAGTGTAGAAAAGCAGATGGCAAAGGATCCTGAAAACAAGGATCTGATCGAACAGAAGCAAGATCTTACAGTGTTAAAGTCTGAAACAGAAGCCAGGATCTCAGAAAGAGAACAGTTGATCGACAGCAAGCTTGCAAGTGAACTTACAGCTGAAAACATTGCTGAACAGAAATCCATCCTGAAGGCGAAGTTGGATCCGTCCTACGACAATAAGATCGAGACAGCGCGCACTAAAGAAGGCACTGAACTCGATAAGAAGGCAGCAGAATTGAAGGTTGAACAACAGATGCTCGACAAAATCACTGCTGAAGAAACTGCTATAAGAAAGATCTTGAGTAAAGATCCGATGAATAAGGAGGCGAAGGTGCGATACATGGTGCTCAACGATCTGAAGGAGGAAACTCAGAATAACCTGGATCTATTGAACACTGACATCAATGCTTTGAAGGCCGGACAACCGTTGGTGATTGTATCAGCTGAAGATAAGAGTGCCAAGATTTCTGCTCTTGCACCTTCATATACCAGTGTCGTAGAGGCTGTCCAGTCAGCTGATATTGCGAAAGAAGAGAAGGCAAGTCAATTGCTTGAAGAGGATAAGAATCTATTGAATGTCGCTGTGGCTCGTTTGGAAGCAGCAAGAACAGAGCTGAAAGGAGATCCATCCAACAGAGAATTACAGAAAGAAGTTAAGGTTCTGGAGGAAATTGTAGCAGAAACAAAACAACGGATAGAAGGCCATGAGCGCACGATCAGCGAAGCTTCTCAGTTGCCTGAGTTAAGTCAGACCCAGAAAGAACAATTGATCGAAATGGTAGATCCTCAGTATGAAGAAAAGATTCGCTCTTTAGAATCGGATCAGGCCTTTAGTGAGACTGAGAAACTGAAGCGGCGTCAGACCGCTGATCAGGAATTGTTGGCGCAGATCTATGACCGTCAGGAGAAGATCGACGATCAGTTAACAGATGATCCTTCATCCAAGGAATTGAAAGAAGAGCAACGGTCACTCACGGTTGTAGCGGATGAACTTGAAAAGCAGATCAATGAACGTCAGCAAGAGATCGCTCGGATGGAAACAGTGACTGCAAGCGTAAGTGAAGATGAAATGGATCTGATGATCACGCAGGTAGATCCAACCTATAACAACGATGTGGCCGTGATCGCACAGTTGGATCTGACAGAAATAGAAAGACTTGAAAAACTGCAGCTGGAAGACCGATCACTGCTGGAGAAGATCGAGCGTTCGATCAGTGAGAAGGAAGACGCTTTGAGCAGCGATCCAACGAATACTACCCTGAAGAAGGAACTGGAGATCCTGAAGGCGATCCGTTCTGATCTTCAAGCGGCGATCGAAAGACGAGATAAACAGCTGAAAGGTACATCGACAGATGTTGTCCGGGTCAATGAAGAACAGCGCGCAGAAAAGATCGCTGCGATAGATAAAGGCTATGAGGAAAATAGAGGATCGATCCAAAACAACACTGACCTAACGGATGCCAAGAAAGCAGAGGACCTTTTAGCGATCGATAATCAGATGCTCGAGAAGGTGACGGATGAAAAGATCCGCATCAAGGAGGAACTTGCAAAAGATCCTCAGAACGAAAAATTGAAAAAAGAACTAGCTGTTACTGAATCTGCTCAACAGGAAATTGAAGAACGAGTTCAGCGCGATAAGGAAGAAATTAAATCCTCCGAGCAGCCATCTGATCTCGCTGCGGTTCGCATGAAAGTGATCACTGACGTACTGCCGGATTATATGGCGCGCAAGGAGGCGATCGAAACTTCCATAGGAACTGAGCAGAAGAAAACTGAGGATCTGATCAAGCTGGAAACAGAACTATTGACAAAGCTAAAAGCCGAAGAAAAGGCTGTGAAAAAGGCATTTGATAAGGATCCTGAGAATAAGGAATTGAAGCAGCGAATTTCAGCCGTTCAGGAATTGATCGCAATGCAACAGAACGAGATCGATGGGTTGAAGGATCAGCAGACGGCACTTGCTGCTGCAGCGAAGAAGGAGACATTAGTAAAGGAAACCGATGCTTCATACACTGCTGATATCGAACGTTTAAAGCAATCTACTTCAGTTACGAAGAACAGTGATCTTGCAGAAAGAGAGGCTGTTCATCAGGAGCGCGTGAGCCAGCAGATCGAAGAAAATGAAACGGCGCTTACGAAGAAGGAGGATCCTAAACTGAAGGCAGAAACGGAGATCTTGAAAACTGAATTGACTGACAGCAAGCAGCGTGAAGCGGAATTCAGAAGGGGAACAACAACTGCTCTATTAGATCAGGAAGCGAAGGAACGTTTCGTAGCAGATCTTCGTGAGGTTTTATTGCAAGGGAAGACCGGGGAATTGACAGCCGAGTATTCGACACTAGATGAGTTAAAGCAACAGGATCAGGTTCTGGCACAGTACGAATCTGAATTAAAGAAAGAGATCGCTTCTCAGGAAAAGATCATAGAACAGGATCCGCAGAAAGCAAGTGAGCAAGCTCAACTGACCTATCTGAAGGATGAATTGCAAACTGTTCAGGAAAAGCGTCGTTCAGTAAAGATCACCTTGGGTGAATTGGAAAAGATCGCCGTTGTTGAAGACGGGGTTAGCGATGAGCGTTTTGATGATCCTGAGTTGAAACTCCTGGGAGCTGAAGAGGCAAGGATCGACCAGCAATTGAACGATCCGAACCTGTCGAAAAAAGAACGTGCTGTATTGGAAGATCAGCTTGAGACCATTCAGGAGAGGAAGACGACGAAGGAGAATACTTTGTTGAACGAACAACTGAAAACACAGGAACGGGAAACCAAGTCTCTTAATGCTGAATTGAAGTCTACCGCAGCGGTGAATGAAGAGACACAGTTGAACACTCGCTCAGCGATCGCTCAGCAAAAGAGCCTAGACGCGAAGGCTGAACAACTGAAAAACGAAGCCGCAGCAACGAAAGTTTCGATAGAGAAGAATTATTTGCTGGATCAAGCTGTGACAACCCAGGAACGTTCGAACGACTTGGCAAAAGAGGCCGTGATTGAGAACCGTTTGCAGCAATTGGAGGAACAGAACGGTATTGAGAGTCTGGAAACCAAGAGTCAACTGGAGCACAAGAAGCGCAGATATAGTATTCAGATCGGTGAACTGACCAAGTTGATACAGGAGTTGGACGAACAGATCCCGCAAGCAAAAGGAAAAGAAGTGGAGGCTTTGACGGCTGAGCGACAGGTTAAAGTTGAAGAGCGTGCATTGATCCAGAAACAGTTGGATACCGTGAACGAACAGCTCGCAAGGCAGGATGCGAAACACTCGGAAGTGAAGCCAACCACAGATCCGGAAGCGATGAAGCAAGAGGTGTCGTACCAGGAAGAGCAGGAGATCGCTTCGTCAGAACAGTACAAGGATTACAGTGAGAAAGCAAACGCTGCATTGCAGGTTGAGAAACAAATTGCTACTTTAGAGGCACAGTTGAATGCGGAAAGATCGGAGACCAAAAAGCTTGTTGCAGCAGAACTGGACTATCCTTCTGAAGAGAACAAGGCACGCGTGCAGGAGAACGTTCAGTTTGTAAAACAAATGGAAACAGAGTTACAGACCTTGAAGTCTGATCTGGCGACTAAACAGGAAATTGCCCAGCAGGCATTACCGTTAAATGCGGATGAAGCGATGAAGATGCAAAACCTTCTGAAAAGAGCAGTGGAACCGATTCAGCGACTTGCTGTTGCAGCAGCGCTTGTGCCACTTCCGGCAAGTGGACTGGAGATCAATCCGAATGCAACGGCTCCAAATAACATGACTGCGGCTATCCCGGTGAACGTGAAGAATCCTACGGGGCTTGTTTACCGTGTGCAGGTCGGTGCCTTCGCAAAACCAATACCGCAGGATCTATTCAAGGAGTTCAATCCGGTTTCCGGAGAGAAGATCAACGAAAACGGAATTACGCGTTACATGGCTGGTTATTTCAATAGCAGTAATAAAGTGGTTGAAGCTCGCAATCAGATCCGTCAGCTAGGTTACGCAGATGCCTTCGCCATTGCTTATTGTGACGGAAAGCGGATCACATTGGCTGAAGCAAGAATCATGGAAGCAAACGGAACTTGTTTGCCGAAGGGAGAGAACGAACTTGTGATGGAAATGGCTGCCAATACGGCTGTTACGATGGGCCTCGCAGACACGAACAAATTGCCAAAGCAGGTAACATACACTTACAATCAGGCACCGGGAGCTGCAAAGGCAGAGCCTATCGAAAAGCACCTTGGATTGTTCTTTACTGTTCAAGTAGGGGTGTTCAACAAGCCGGTAAATGCAACTACACTTTACAACCTTACTCCGTTAATGACCCTTCGGTTGCCGAACGGACAGATCCGATATTCAGCGGGTATCTTCAACTCTGTGGACGAAGCGCGCCCGAAGAAGCAGGAAGCGATCGAAAGAGGAGTGAAGGATGCTTTCATAACCGCGTATTACAATGGTCAGCGTGTAACTTTGGCGGAAGCTCAGCAGTTATTTACAGATAAAGGCGCGGCGATTCTTGATAACAATATCAACAAGCCGACTGCAACGACTAACCAGACGATCAATGCTCAGCAAACAGGTCCAGAGACATCAGAGACAGTTGAATCGTTTGTTGAGGTTGAGAAGGAACGCGTACAGATCGTAACGAAGAAAACCTTTGAAGAATTTCCCCGAGAAGTGCTGAACCGATACAATAGTCATGGAAGTTTCTACTATGATGAAACCGACAAACGTGTAAAGTCTGCTATCGCTGAATCGAAGGATGAATTACCACAGATTTATTATTTCAAGGATGATGTGGATACCTTGGTGATCTCTGATGAACTGATATCATCTTCGAATGTTATAAGAGTTAACTTTACGGGTGCGAGTCTTCCGGGTGACTTCATCGACTGGTTGTTACGCTATAATTACAGAAGAGAGTTCAAACAGACAGAAGAAACGATAGAATTGCGTATACACAATGTTCCGGATGAGAAACTACCCGAATTGGAAGGAAAGTTGATCCAGTTCGGACTGAGTTGGAATAAAGAAGAATAATTAAAGTAAAACAATGAATACCGAAGTAGAATTTGAAGAGATGGTAGTTGAGTCGTTGGTCGAGCAGAAGGATTTGATCGTTTACAATGATGACTTTAACACTTTTGATCACGTTATCGACTCACTGATCAAAGTATGCGAGCATAATCCTATTCAAGCGGAGCAGTGTACATGGATCATTCATCACAATGGCAAGTGTCAGGTTAAGCGCGGAGAATACGAACAATTGGTAGATATGTGCACGGCACTTCATGATAGGGGCATCTCTGCAGAAATTGAATAATTTGTCCCAATGCCTTGTAAAAAAGAAAAAACAAATTATCTTTGCACCCGCAATACAGCACTAGACTGTTTGTAAATCGGCTCCGTAGCTCAACTGTATAGAGCACCACATTACGGCTGTGGAGGTTTAAGGTTAGAATCCTTACGGGGTCACTCTAGCGGAGATTTGGTCAATTTTGATCGAATCTCCGTTTTTTATTTCTCTCAAAGCTATTGATATTGAATGGATTAACTCAAAGAAGACGTTCGTCCGAAAAGTTAGAACTCGCTTGTTTTGCTTGTCATAAGCGAATCCATCCGGAAAGAGCAAGTGCTGTAATTTGTGTTTATCGAACAAATCTCCGGCATCCCATATTTTACTGAGTTTTCCAGCGATCTTCAGTCCGTTTTTAAGGCATTTTGAAAGGTTAGAACTGGTCAGGTTGGGGTTCAGCAGTTTTTCTTCCAATTCTGAAATTTCACTTTTGTATTTTTCACTGAACTTGTGGTAGATGGCGTGGTCAATTTTACCGGTGGCGAAGCGCTCTTCTATGATCTCTAAATCTTTTCTCGTTTGAGTAAGTTTGGATTTGACCGCGGCCATCTCATTTGCATCCGATTTCGATAACTCGATTAATTTCATTTGCATGATTTCGGGTAAGATCTCAGTCTCCAATCCTTTTAAATTGATGCGGTAGTCATTCAATAGTACTTTAAACGCTTCATGGGCTTTATTTGCGCTAATATTCACCCCCACACATTTTTTCTGACACTTGTAGTAGTAAAGCCCCTTTGCTTCCACATAGAATCCGGTCATGAGATGACCACAGGTAGGACAACATAATGATTTTTTAAGCGGTAAGAACTCCGACATCGTATCATAGGTTTTGTTCACAACCTTGCTTTCTGGCGTATTGATCTTCAGGAATTCATCCTGCGAGACAATCGCTTCGTGTTTGCCTTGAATTATTTCGCCCGGAAGCATCCGTGTGATAAGAATACCACAGTAAAAGGGATTTTTAAATATTTCGAATAATCTTCGTTCATCAATCTTCATACCTCTGATGTTGAGGCGGCGCACAATCTCTGCTGAACTGTAGGTGTTCTTCACCCTCCATTGAAATGCTTGTCGGAGTAATTCACCTTCATGGTTGACTACGATATTCCAATCAATTGCTCTTCGATATTTATTCGTGTTCGTGTATCCTCTCGGTGGAGTCCAGAGCCAATATCCCTTTCGAAGTAACTCAGACATACCTGTTTTTGTTTTATCTCGGCGCATCTCGTTGTCAAATCGACTTAACAGGAAAAAGAAATCCTGTTGCATAATCCCTCCTGCATTGGAGGTATCTACCTTTTGAGTTACTGCAACTAATGTTATTCCGTGTCGCTTCAATTCGTCGGCAATGGACGAAGCATTCGCACCTGAACGTGAGAATCGATCATAGGAATAGGTAAGAATATACCCAACAGAGGAGTTCTGTCGGGCGAACTTGATCATGCGTTGAAATTCTTTACGTCCATCCGTTTTGGCAGACTCATAGGTTCCACCAAAATATTCGACAATCTCAAGGCCGTTTTTTACAGCGTAATCCTCGCAGTATTTCTTCTGGGTTGCAAGGCTTGTGTTGTTGTCAGCCTGTTCCTTAGTAGAAACACGTGTGTAAATAACGGCTTTGTTTCGGTTGTTCTTTTTGTCCTTTATGCCGTAAAGTTTCTCAAATTCCTTGATCTTGTTCATCGGTATTTTTGAGTGTGTAATTAATAATCAGTTCACAGTAAGTTTCCAGGTTATCAAACAATTGTTTCGCTTGATCAATGGAAATGTTTTTAATGCTTTTTAGTCTTTGGATTATTTGATCTTTTTTCTTTGATTTTTCTTCTTTATTAAATTCATTAAGTTTCATTTAATTAACCCTTGTGCTTTGTGTCCGTGCTTCGGTGCTGAAAGCGGGCGATTATTGGTCCGGTGCTTCCGGTTATTTATTTTAGTTTAAGGGAGACTTCATTTTTAAAGTTTACCACTCTTCCTTTTCTTGTATTAACCGTAATTTTTTGATACCCATTTCCTATTATCTGTTTCGCAAAGTCTTCAATGGCATCAACTTTATTCAGACTTACCTGAATAACACGTTCGGGTTTATTATCTATCTTGAAGATCTTTAGTTCTTGGGTTTTGTCTTCACGCAAAAGTCTCAATATTTCCTTCTCCTCTCGACTAATGATCGAAACATCTTCAAACCATTCCTTTTCCGCCCAATCTTGGATAAGCTTGCTTATCGCTTGTGAAATTGAAAGAACAATGTGGGGAGTTTTCATAAAAGAATCAAAGTTTTCTATTTGCTCAACAAAATATTGATGTTTATCAAATGAATAGGGGATGCATTGACCTTCCTGAAATACCACATAGCTCATATCTCGTTTAAAAACAATAACATAAAGAATTAGTATCTCAAAAATGTCCAGCTTTTCTGATTCAAGAGACTTAATAAAATCGGGGTCCTCTAGTAGTTTTTTGAATTTATCTAAATGTCCTGCTTTTTTAGCGATTTGTTCGACTATTTGGGCAACTTGTTTGTCCTGCATTAAAATCCCTGCGCTGATTTCTTCGTTTAGTATACAGTCTTTGTATTTTTTGATTTGATTAAGTGATACATCAAATTCTCTTAGTTGTTGTATCAACTTTATCCAAACAGCTTGTTTTAGTGTGTATTTTCTTCTTGTAGTACTTTTTGTTTGAAGTTTTGGTAATATGTCTTTTTTATCCCAATAGGTCGCATCTCTAGCCGTTACCCCGAGATCACTAATTGTAAATCGAGGGGTATTTAAGGCTTCTAACAATCCAGGAAAAGCATTGATGTATTCACATTTGATTATATAATCTAATTCGTTCTTATTTATCCAATTTAATTCTGACATATGTGTAATAAATATTATATTTGCAAATATAAAATAATTTTATCATTTATGGACGACGAAAAAAATATTCATGAAAATATTGTGCTGGATCCTTCTTCAGCCGCACCAATGCCGCGTCCGATAGCACCGCGTAAATGTGCATGTGATTGTGGCATTCTATTTCAGCCAGGAAGGAAAGATCAGTTGTATTTGAATAGGCAACATGCTAATTATGGTTATAACCATGGAAAAAGAAAAATAACCACCAGAACCAGGAGGAAAGAAGAGGCTATCCTTGCTAAAAATGATCAGATTCTTCACAAGCATTTTACGAGCGAAAAGGATTTAAAAATGGTTTTACGCTATTATGAAGTTTTGAAGGCGGATAGATTCAATTTCGGATATCACATCGGACAATCAGAGAAAAATGGAATAAGCTTTTGGTATACCTATCGCTATTTTTATGTTATTACTCAAACTGAACCCAAACAAGTTAAAATCTATAAAAGATGAAAATGCCAACACCGGTAGATCAACTACCAAGTTTTAATCTAAGTGGTAATCCTGCAGCACAACCAGGAGGGAACAAATGGGTGCCCTATATAATTGTAGGGGGAATTTTATTAGTAGCCATAGGTGTCTCTTTCAGTATCAACAGGGAGATCCAACGAAAAAGAATCAATTTAAAAACTAGAGAAGATGAGAGAACGAGCGGATAACAGCATTGATAAAGAAAGGATTCAAAGCGTGGTTACAACTTTAGCAATAGCAACTGTTATTGTGGCTGGTGTTGCTTTAATGCTTAGAATTAGCAAAGTAATGATTTCTGATCTGAAGGAAATGGGATTGTAAGGGAAAAATGGTACTCATTGATACAGGCCGACATTTTGTCGGTCTTTTTTTATTTTATAAAAACACTTAACATTCCTATCGCCAGGCACGTTAAACGACGTGCTATGACGCTAGCCAATCTAAAACGTCGTAGAAAAGCGTAGAATGACGTTTAACTACTTTTTTCTAATCGAATTTCGTTTAAAAAGTTTTTTAGAAATTAGAATCAAAACCGGCAATTTTCTGTTGTTGTTCGTCGAGGGTGATAAATATGTCATTGTCTCCAGAGTTATATTGAAATACAATGAAATTGATTGGGCCTATTTTCCTCTCGAAAAATCCCTTGAAAATTATTGGATCATGCATCTGACCAATTTTATCTGAAACATACTGTAATTCATTGGGTTTAAAATTCTTTATAATAAAATATTTGTCGAAATCATTAGTAGATGGATTTTTGAGATCTAAGACATACTTCAACACCAAGGCCTCTTTTTCATTCAGTTGTTGTAAACGTTTTCTTTCGCAGGATAACAACTCCCTGTTTTGTTCATCAGCGACCGAATAAAATGAATATTCGATCTTTTTCTTTTGCGATTGCTTGTAGAAATTCAGAAGTATTTCTCCGATTTGATTTTCACTTTCCGGTTTAGTCAAGAACTGAATCCTAATTTTTTTTACTCCATTGGTTGAGGTATATGAAAAAGATAGTTTGGTATCACTTAACTTGGCCACCTGTGTTACAATATCCTGTGTAGCTGTCAATTCATCCCTTGTTCTGCAACTAAACACTAACATTACGAATAGCAGCATATAACCAAATTTTGACATTCTTTTCATCTTACAATTATTTTAAACAATTCTACTCGTTCCGCAGAATTGTGGGTGTGAATGTACAAAACCACCTGGCTTTTTTAACAGAATAGACATAAAAAATAGAGCTATGAAAAATGACACTTAATAATTAATAGAAATATACAACGTGCGAGGAAACTGATGACTAGAGACTTATTGGGCTTAAATTTCAATGGATTATTAATCTAACTGGTCTATTCATAATTGCAAGAACTAATACGAAAAGAGAGGGAGGCGTAGACTATATTGAATCAATCAACTGAAAAAGAATTAAAAAGTCCTATTAAAACTGCACGTTTTACTTTAGGATATACGTATAAGAATGATGAGTTGATACTTTCGACATGTCCTAAGATTCAGTTTTAAACACCCACTTCGGGACATCGGTTTATTCCTAGACTAAAAATCCTATATTTAAAAACCTTAAAGATTTTTCGGGAGATAGGCAAACCGTACACCGTTATAACTTGCTGATAGAAAACAATGACAATAAAGCAAAAGATTTTATTTCTAATAGGCTTTCTTATTGTAGTGATCACTGTTGGTTTAATTAGAAAATCAAATAGAAAAATTCATCTATTGAATTCAAAAATTACAATTGCAGTTTATACTAAGAACATAATAGGGGTTGGAAGTACGGGAATTTATGTGCGATTCAAGAACGATAGAAATGAAATAATTGAAGCAAAAGTGCCAGCTAATCAAAGTGTTTCTCATTTAAAAATAGGCGATACCATTCAAATTAAATATTCAATCACCAATTATCA
>JBKCJG010000040.1:0-3470 GCA_046301895.1 Flavobacteriia bacterium | reverse complement strand
CTGAACATCGTTTATCGAAATTTATTCAGATTTAATGTCGCGGCAAAATTTGCACTAAAAATTGCAAAGGGAATTGACCTTTCCGGTTCCTCTTTTGTTCAATTTCCTTTTAATAGTCACTACCTCCAACCCAGATGGTTCTTCGATAGTAATTTAAACTTTGAGGTCAATAAATTCTTAAATCTTATTATTCACTATGACCACAACTTGGATTATTATCGTCCCCTTCCAATTGATAGTTATTACTACAATTTAAGCATTGGTGTTCAGATTAAAATTTAAATACTTTTTTTTCACTGAATAGATTCTCACGAGAAGGGTGTTCAACCATTCCATCTATTTTAGAAGAAAATGTAATGCTCCAAGCGCAACAGAAAAATAAAATGTTCGTAATCAGAACAAAAAACTCAGTCCACATCTCGCCCAGGAAACCCACATTCAACCCGAACAATACCATGAAAAGGTCTTAGTTCTGCACTAATGACTAAAAGATCCGGAAGTCGATAGATTATTTGGTAAATGGCAGTCAACTCAGAAAGTTCTATTTCAAGGTACACTCCCGACCTCCATTTTCCATATGCCGCCCAATGATTAGTACTCATATTTACGTTCTAATTTTTTTCTCTGAAATGAATTCTTTGCGCTTGCCGAACCTCTTCACTGCTCGGATTTCCGCTTCGCTTCACTCGATCCTTGTTCCAAATGGCTCTTCATCTTCCGCTTATACTCATCCAGCAACACACTTTCAAGAAATATCCGATCATCCAGTGCGCAGCCATGATCGCATCCGCAGGAGTTGGGACATGCGTCCCAAAGCTCCTCGAATGATCTCTCGTTTGAGTTATTTTTTCCTTCCTTATCCATGGTCAATTCTTCGTTAGGTTAGGATTCTTTTCTTCATAGAACTCGATGTGATCCCACTTCAATAGTTCCCAGCCGTCCCGCAGAACTAGTGCTGTTCGGGCTTGTGATAGCAATGCGTATCGACCATCTGCGTTAGAATTGAGCATTGTCATGGAGGTGAAATCGCCGCGGTGATCGAAACCGCCGATCAGATGGTGTTTGAGACCGGTGGCGTCAATGTGCGTTTGAAGGTGATCGTGTCGAATGATCAACAGGACCACTTCATTCCCATTGATATCCCCGATCGATACATGTGGCTGATCCACAAAAAAGGTCCGAACGGAAAACTCCCAGCGACGTCCGTCTTTGAAATACAAATAAATGCCTGCCTGCGGGGAATATTCGCGTTGCAGGTAGATCTTGTTCCGGTGTAGAAAACATCGGAACGCAGGCCCGTAAAAAATGGAATTACCCCTGGCAATCCTGTTGCAGTCGATCATGCGCTTACGCAATTCGCTGAGGATATGCCAATAAAACTTCATCAAGGTCGGAGAAAACACCTCGGTGTCTACGTACTTGTTGTAAAGATTCACCAATTGGTGACTGTTCATTTTGTTGAGCTCTGACAGCTCGATCTTTTTGTTTTCCATGATGCAAATGGTTAAAGAGTTAAACAATTACACCATCAAGTAAAAAGAGGGAAGCGCATATTCTTTTAAGCGTAAACTTCACATCATTTTTCCACCGTGCCCTGCCGGGTCGGTTGGCATCCCGCTGATCAGGCGAGAAGTCTTGATGATATTAAAACCTGCTCTTTAGAAAGAAACAGTAAACTTTTTATTGATACTTATATATCTGTTCAGCCAGATCCTCCTCGGATTCGATTGCCTGACAGGTGTCATTCAACCGGTCAATGTAATCCGTTGAGATCCGTTTTCCCAGGAATGTTTTTGACGCGGTGAATTTGAAATCCGTTTGATGGATCCCCATTTTAAAGAGCAGGATGATCAATATGATTTCCATGAGTTTTGGATTCAGTTTCAGATCGTCTTGTTCAAGTTCCCTGAAGAAAGTCGTTTGGACATAATCATATGTCGCCTGATATCCGTCGAAAACATCCACGAGATAACTTCCGTATGTTTTGATTATGATCCCAAACACGTTCTTGTACTCATGGTTGAAGATGTAAACATCCGATGTGACTTGAATATCGTACTGGGTGAACACTTCAAAGAACTCATGTTCGATCGTACCTATCTTTACTGCTCCTTTCGGTAAAGTTGGATAGCTGCCCATGAATTCAGGACAAGCATCGTAGGATGAAAGGTATAGGATGTTATGACTGATCTCAGTCGCGAAATTATCGAGTAGATTGTCCAGAGACTGATCGTCCGGCAGATTCTCTGCACTGGCTCTTCCCTTACCTATGATAAAAGTGGAGCCACCGAATCGGGAAAATAAATACTTCATAATTATTGTTTTAATGGGTTAGTCTTCTATGGTATTTTCGACGTCGTTATTAATCCTCTTCCTCTGTAAAGGTTAAGATATCAAGCGATGCGGTACCTTCCTCTTCTAAATAGAACATTACGTTCGAATAATAGCCGTTGCCGTTATCAAGATACCAGTACAGTGACCCTTCCTCATCCGGATCGCCATCTTTGAATTTGAGATCAAAATCGTCAAGAATATCCTGTAGGACAGATTTAGTAACCTCCACTTCTGCATAGAATGAGACATGATTATCCCAGTCGGGATCGTCACTTTTCACAACATACCATTGTGCATTTGGGATGAAATCTTCGGTGGTGATTGTAATAACACCAACTTGAGCGTGTGACTGTGATCCAATAAGAAGCAGGATCGAAACAATGAAGTTTTTCATGATGTAAACATTTAAAAGGTTAAACAATTACACCATCAAGTAAAAATGTGGGAGTTCGCATATTGTTTTAGGCGCGAGCCTCTCATCCTTGGTCACCAATGCATAAGCGGAGGTGACCTCTTTTTCCACCGTGTCCTGCCGGATCGGTTGGCATCCTGATGATCAGTCAGGAAGTCTTGATGATGACTTTAGTACGCACCGTTACAAGATTTATTGTGTAACGGTGCATTTTTTTTTAATACTATTCTATTGAGGCAATGCTGTACTCGCCGTCAACAAGGTCAAGGGTGAACTTCAACCCGTTAGGAATCTGAACAAAATAGGAATTCCACGTCTTTTCAATGCTCGTTCCGTCTTCGGTAGTTTCGGTTCCTGTGTTGCCCGTCACATAAAGATCCGAAATCGATCCATCCCACGATTCGATGCTTTGCAAAAATAATGGGTCCAGGTTGAAATTTCCTTTCTTGTCAAAGAACATCACATTATCTTCTCCCGCAAGCGTTTTCAACTGCTCATAATCCTTCAGCTTAATAGATGCCAGCAATCCTTTAATGTATAGCTCATAGTGCGCAAGGTCGGCTGTTTTCACATAGTGCTGCAAGAGTTCTTTTTCATTTCCCTTAATAGCCATGAACATTAGGGCATAGCTGTCGTCCACCACAACATAGAAGAGGTTCTGGAAAGAATGCAGATCCAGCGTGTAGGTGGTTGAATCGCCATCGCTAGTTGTGTGATAATCAGA
>JBKCJG010000039.1:0-7605 GCA_046301895.1 Flavobacteriia bacterium | reverse complement strand
GGGTAGATCGTCAGGCCGGAAGCAGATAAATCATCTATTCCACTGATGTCATCAACAATAACCGTTGCAACAGCCGAACAGCCATTTGCGTCAGTAACCGTGAAGGAATAAGTACCCGCAGCTGTCTCAGTGAAGCTACCTGCTCCGGTATACGGCGCGGTACCTCCGCTCGCACTCACCGAAATATCCGAGGCACATCCTGCGCAGGTAATTGGGGTAGCCGTGGCACTGACGACAAGTTCGGATGGTTCGGATAAGGTGTAAATGTACTGAGCCGCACAACCGTAGGCATCGGTAACATCAAGTGTGTACGTTCCGGCAGCTAATTGATCAGCTATAGAACCAACATCACTGCTAGACCATACATAATCCAACGAACCGAAACCACCCGAAATATTTGATGTGATCGAGCCGTTGGAATCTCCAAAACACAAAGGATCGCTTTGAACAGGTGCGTCGGCAAAGACCGGATAAATGATCTGTGCTGAATCGCTGGAAGTACAGCCCATCGCATCCGTAACGGAATAATAGATGTAAGAGTCATTTTCAATGAGATACGTTGCAGTCAGAGTCGCTGAACTTTGTTCAGTATTCTGCGATGTCCAGGAATGCGAGGCGATAGCATTCCCTGCAGCAAGATTCAAACTCCACTTGTGAAGAATGCCTGTAATGCCGCCACCAAGGTCCGAGATCCTTAAATGCCATGTTCCATTTGCCGATCCTGTCAATGATGAAAAAGAGGTTTCGGGATGGAAAATACCGGTGTATGGTGAGGTTGCCGTTTGTATATCATCAAGTGCGTTTGCAGAGAAAGTAGTACTGTAGAAACCTGGGCCGGATCCGGCATTCAGCTGCGTAAGAAGGATCGAGCTGCCATCAGGGGCAACCAACTCGAAACGCAATTGGGTAACATTGGTATGCAATACTGAATCGATCTCAACGGAAAGCAACTGTGAAGCATATCCTCCTGATCCTGTAACTGTGATCGGAACATCAATGGTAGCGACATCAGGAAGGGCAACCGGCAATCCCCCATAAACAAAGGCCGGTAAGGCCGCACTTGTAATCCCGTGAATCGGATCTCCCAGCGACAGTGTCACCTCAGATAGAAGACATGCGGTATCTTCATAGATCAGAACAGGGGTTGGATTCTGACCGTAAAGGATCTTCCGGAGACTGTCCTCGTACAGACCTGTTGAGGAATTGATAGATGCTGTAATATCAAATGTGTAGACCCCTGGTGATGTCATATCAGACAGGGAGGAAAAGGTGTAAACAACCTCCTGACCTAATTGAAGAACTCCGCTTGTAAAGGTCTCGTTCAGTGTCGCAGGATTTGGTCCCGAGATCTCAACCTGGAGATCCAGCGGGATCAAAGACAGATCGATCGGCACGAATCCTGTGTTCTTGATCGTTACAGAAACCTCCTCATTTTCGGTATAACAACTGCTCTGAACAGGTGTAACCAATTCAACGATCGCTATCTTTTCCTGCGTAGAATTGAACAGGTTAATATTATCAAGGTGAAGATTGAATGCAGGTCCATTCACGGAACCGTCATCAGCCCGAAAGGCCAGAATGATATCCTCACCGGCAAATGATCCAAGGAAAAATTCAACTGTTGTTAACTGATTACCGAGAATATCCGACTGATCAAAAACAAGAACCTCCGTGAATGTAAAACCGCAATCCGTTGATACGAGTAAAGAGAACGTGTCATCCGAGTCAAAAGCACCATTACCGACAATTGATGATGTTGCTGTCAAGGCAAGATCGAAAGTAACAAAAGTATTGAATAAGGCACTGATCTTCGGACCAACGATCACACTGCTGGCGTTACTTGTATTGTAATTGATCGATGCAGTTACGTTTGTGGGACTGTCCAAACCAATATTGCTTGTCCAGTCGGAAGAGCCTGAAACCGGACTGACTGAAAGGGATTCAACCCACCCCGGATACACAACACCGAGATTGCTGCCGCTATATCCATCAAAAGCAACCGCAACAGGAAGTGCTGCCGGGGTAGCATTCTCAAGGTCATAATTCAAGGAAAGATCATTGCTCCCGTTCTGATCACCGAATGAGGACAATTGACAGCTCAACGTGTAAGCACCGTATGCAGACAGGTCGATCATGCTGACTGGTATATTCAAATAAGCCAGTGAACCCAGTGGAACGTCCCCGTTCAGGCTATTGTCGGAGATTGTCAAATTTACGGTTGTAGGCACTGGGCCGGAAACAGTCAATTGGATGGTAAGTGGCTTGAGAATAAAATCATGAGCAAGATAAGCCAGATTTCGGATGCGGATCGTAACCTGCTCTTGATTGGTAAAACAATCATCAAATACAGGGGATAAAAACGAAATGAAGGAGATGTCATGCTGTATCAGAGAGAATTCATCTGCACCGATATCAGGAGTTACTGCTCGTTGCTGACCATCAAAATCATCACTAACCCATGTGATCCCTGTCATCGATGCTGTTCCATCAAGGGCTGATGACAACACGTGAAGATCGGTATCATTATTTGTGAATTCAGGGTTTACACTGATCGAAGTTGCATCCTGACCGGATGATGCTGCATTCCACAAAGCCACTGTCCCATAATTTGTGGCTGTTGCGGAGGTCTTTCTCACAATGACGCCATTCGAAGCATCCTGAAGATAAAGATCGTTGTTGTTGGAAATAGATCCGGCTGCCGTTATCGTTAGGTTGGGTACAACCATAACATAATGGAACGGAGTGCCTGTCTGGCCTGTCGTAAAGTTCGCAAATACATTATTGCGAATATTCAGGATCGGTCCTGTTTGGATCGCCTCCAGACAAGCATTGGAAACATTCGTGTTTGCTGTTCCGTCGATACTGACATTATTGTAATCGACATTAAAAACACTGGTAGTCGAAACGGCAGTGAGCGGCTGAATACTAAGCCCTTTTAAAAGCACCGCATTCGTAATGCTTGAATAGGATGTAGCAAGATCACTGACAAAATTATTATATATATTGGCCGAACCCCCGCTTGCAACAACACAGCGAATACCTGAAACAGCACAAACTGAAGTATTTAATGTATTCCTGAGGCCTCGTACCTTATTACCGCTGATCGTTGTGAGTCCGGTCGCATTGCTGACATAGATGCCATCCAACACATTGGCTGCTCCGCCGGGGCTACTCATATTTTGAATATAATTGTTTTTTATACTCGGGTCCTTCGGGTTCACAAGATAGATCCCGTAGCTCGAACCACTTCCACCAGACGACGGACCTGCATTAGCCCCAAGATGACAATTCCTGATACTGACAAATTCATCGCGGTTGGTCGCATTGGAATTGATTCGAATCCCATTGAGCGAATTCAGTATTGTAATACTGTCATAAATATTGTTACTGTTCGTTCCCGAAAGGGCCGTCGGAGCAGCAGTCGTACTTTGAAGCAGAGCGATATTCTGCGTGTAAAGCTGATTGTGTGTGATCGTTAAGTTTTGTATTCTGTTGAACTGTGAGCCATTGGTAGCTGTTACATTG
Source organism: Flavobacteriia bacterium (assembly GCA_046301895.1). Classification (GTDB taxonomy): domain Bacteria; phylum Bacteroidota; class Bacteroidia; order Flavobacteriales_D; family Crocinitomicaceae; genus M0103. The sequence continues at coordinate 4,080 of JBKCJG010000039.1, read as the reverse complement.
GTTACCCTGATTGGGAATTCAATGTTTGCTACAGAAGTCCCTGGATTTGGATTTGGTGAAATGTCGATCCCGTCGATTGTTATATAATCGACTCCATTCAGCAATAAACCGACATCGGCTGCTGCAGTTCCTCCCGAGAAGATAATTACAGGATTGACACCGATACCTGACCTGACAAAAGCAATGGTATCTGTTGCCGTCCCACTCCTGTTTATCGACAATGGGGTATGATTGAAGGTTTGTCCCGCTGCAACATCAAAGCGCACATCACCCGCAATTCCATAGGTATTCAGATAACTGATCGCATCGTTGAAGTTATTGAAATTGGAACCCGGATTGGGTATCGCATTCGACGTTGGGCTTAAATTATTGATCGTGTAAAACCCATTTAATGGCTGACCAAAGTTCGAGACTTGTGATGTAAGTCCAATATTATCGAGTGCAACCGGTATCCCCGAGCCGTCCATATCGTCATTCTGCCACGTAAAGATCAGTCGAAATGTTGTTCCCGCAAGAGTTTGTGGCAGTTCTAGTGAGACAGCCGTGTAAGTGGTTACGTTGGCAGGATCTGTATAGACAAGTGTTGCATTCGCAATGTCAATGAAACTGGAGAGTGGCTCATTCGCAATTGGGAAAACGGAGGTTGGAGCAACATAAACCAGTAATCGGTCAAACAGATTCTCACCGGGATTTTTGTAGTAAAAATTAAGATTTATAAGATTTTCTCCCGCCGGAACAGTAACATCCCTGTAGATATGAGAGGTTTGAAATGAGTTAGGATCATAGACGTAGTCCGAACCGGAAGTAGCTGAAATGAATGCGGCATTATTCCCTGAATAAGGTACAGGCAAAGAAGATGCTCGCCAGGTATTAACAGTTGACTGAACGGCTGTCCATCCATTCGCAGAAATAGACGCCCCCTGCTCAAAACCACCCTCGGAATTGGGATCGATCAAGACGGTTTGACCCATGACATAATTGGATACCAGAAACAAACAGGAAAGTATGGATGCATAGAATGCTCTAGTCATTGTCAATTGTAATTTGTTGTTTGAGTATTTCATCGTTCGCTTCATTCAATACTGTAAAATAATAGGTGCCTTTTTCCAACGTACTAAGATCGATCCTGAAAGTGTTGTATCCTGCAACTACTGCTTGATCAGCCCTGTAACGCAATTCACCTGCTTCATCGATAACAAGTATAGCAATATTTTCAAGTTCAAGGTCATTCTCAAAGGCAAAAACAAGTGATCCGTTGGATGCCTCGGAAACGAATGCCTTCGTGATCGTTTTAATGAATTGATCACCCGAAATTTCCTCAGGCTGCGGATTTTCCTGCAACTGAACAATACATCCGGCAGTTGAAATAGTACTGGTGTAACGCATGGTACTACTTCCGCATCCGGTAACAGATTTACAAGAAATAACCCCCGAAATGAATGCCGATCCGACAAACACCTGAATGGTCGATCCATTGGATGGACCAACAAAACTCATTCCCACAGGCAGACCCCAGATGTAAGATGTCGCTCCTGGTACCGGTGTCACAAAATAGGTAAGAGTGTTACCTGGACATGCGGTCAGTGGACCGGAAATTTGACCAGGAATGATCGGTGATAATCCAATGGTTAAGCTGGAAGACGGACCATTTCCACAAGAGTTGGAAGGAGTTACTGAAAGGGTTCCTCCGGTGAATGCCGTAGAGTATTGTACACTTACAGAGGTTGTACCCTGACCGCTGATGATTGTCGCATTCGCAGGTACTGTCCACTGATAGGATGTTGCACCGGAAACACTGCTGATAGAATAGGTATAAGTTGTACCTAGTGCAATACATCCGGGACCCGAAATAGCTCCTGCAGCTGATGTGGTGGTTTTGAGCGTGATCGATTGCTGATAGATCGTTCCGCAGAAAGTAGTCACACTGACTGAAAGCTGTCCGGTGACGAATCCTGGAGCAAAGGTGGTCGTAATGCTTGCAGTTCCTTGTCCTGAAGTTATAGTCACACCCGATGGAACTGTCCACACAAAAGTATTGGCTCCTATTGGTGGTGTCACACTGTACGTTGCAGACCCCGAACCAACAAATGAACATACAGTCAATGGACCGCTGATAGCAATTGGCAGAGGGGATCCTCCGGAAGGTGGAAGCGATAGTTGTAAGGAAGTTTGCTGACTTAAACTACATCCATTGCTCAACACAACACCGATAGATCCGCCTGTAAAGCCTGCCGTAAATTGAACCCCGATAGAGTTTGATCCAGAACCGCTGACGATTGTTACTCCTGTCGGTACACTCCAGATATAATTGGTGATTCCTGCAACAGAAGGAGTCGAATAAGTGATCGTCTGGCCTGTTCCGATATACGAGCACACAGATTGAGGACCGCTGATGGATGTCGCGGCAGCAAGTGTAGGTGCAGATATTGTGAGGTACCTCATAGTGGAACTTCCACACATGTTCGCTGATTTTACGGACATCGTTCCACTAACAAAATTTTGGAACATGACATAGATAGAATCGTTGGTTGCCGGAGTAGAAATGATCGTTGCTCCGGTTGGCATACCCCAGATGTAATACGTAGCATTAGCGACAGAATCAACATAATACAATTGCGATGGCACCGCAAGACAAGCACTGCTTGAACCAACTATCTGATTCGGACGTTTCGGAGGAGCCAGAATGAAGAACTCTGCCGCCGGACTTGAACCACATGCATTTGTAGCGACAACAGACAAGATACCACTGTTGAACAATGATCCAAATTTCACCCGAACAGAATCTGTATACTGCCCAAACAATATGGTTGACTGCGATGGCGGTGTCCATGTGTAGGTATCTACTCCCGGAAGATCCACTACCTCGAACGTAACAGTAGCATTCGGTAAACCACAAGCGGACGTTGTTAGGAATTGAGGCGTGAAAGGTATCAATGATACTGGAAGGGTAGCTGAAGCCGATCCGCCATTAAACAACGCATTGAAGACGATATTCCCACTTGTAAAATCAAGTTGGTCGATCGCTACATCGATTGTAACAATTCCCGGAACGGTTGCGTCTTGATCGATGATTGTCATCCCCTGAGGAACCTGCCAAGAGTAACTTGTCAAACATGGTGGTATTGCAATTGAGTAGGTTGCTTGGAAAGCACCACAGAGGATCTGTTGCCCCTGGATCTGTCCCGTGAGCGCAGCAGCCGGTTGTGTGATCGTTACCGACGTGCTTGTTGTACAGCCGTTAGCATCGGTAATGGTCACAGTGTACACTCCAGCTGAAAGACCTGATGCTGTTGCTGTAGTCTGCGCAGGTGTGGTGTTCCAGCTGTATGTATATGGACCGGTACCTCCGGATGCTGTGACAGTTGCCGTTCCGTTGGAAGCTCCAAAACATGTAACATTGACCTGGGTTGTGCTTGCAGCTAGTACGGCAGCCGGTTGTGTGATCGTTACACTCGCAGTCGTTGTACAACCGTTCGCATCTGTTACTGTTACTGTGTAAGTGCCCGCTCCGATCGATGAAAGATCCTGGCTTGTTGCACTGTTTGACCAGCTGTAAGTGTATGGTGCTGTTCCGCCCGATACCGTAAGATCAATTGCTCCTGTTGTGTTACCGTTACAAAGTACGTTTGTTTGCGTTGTACTTGCCGCTAGTGCTGCTATAGGCTGTGTGATCGTTACACTCGCAGTTGTTGTACAACCGTTAGCATCTGTTACAGTTACTGTATATGTTCCTGCCGCAAGACCAGAAGCCGATGCTGTAGTTTGTGCCGGAGTTGTGTTCCAGCTATAAGTATATGGACCTGTTCCACCGGATGCAGTTACAGTTGCCGTTCCAGTTGAGTTACCAAAGCAGGATACATTTGTTTGTGTAGTGCTTGCCGCTAGTGCTGCTGCAGGCTGTGTGATCGTTACACTTGCAGTCGTGCTGCATCCGTTAGCATCCGTTACAGTTACTGTGTAAGTGCCTGCTCCGATCGATGAAAGATCCTGGCTCGTTGCACTGTTTGACCAGCTGTAAGTGTATGGTGCTGTTCCACCCGTTACCGTAAGATCAATTGCTCCTGTTGTGTTACCGTTACA
>JBKCJG010000038.1:0-20732 GCA_046301895.1 Flavobacteriia bacterium | reverse complement strand
CTGAACAGATAAGCCTTTCAGACCTGTATTCAGGTATCTACCTGTTGAACCTCTCTGATGGCTTCAAAACCAAAAATATCAAGATAGTGAAATAATAGTTTCTAAAAGAATATCAAGGTATATAACTTTAAGAACAGAGTGATACTGTTCTGCGTGTCAATAATAACTTCAAATCTTAAGACGAAATGTTGGACGTAATCGGTTACAGGGGTATCTTTAATACTTGACCGATCTGGATAGTGTCAGATCTTAAATGATTCAGTTTCTTGATAGCCGCCATACTTGTATGATACTTTCGAGCGATCTCAGACAACGTATCTCCGGACTTTACTTTGTGCTTTTTATAACTCGGAGTGTTCACCTTTTTCACCAACTGCTTTTGTTCAATATCGCCACCTTTGTAAGTGTCACTTCCTGTATTTGGAAAATCAAGATGAACAATCACCGAGTCAGATACTGAATTATAGCAATTTACAGCATACTTGTAGAACTTCTGTCGGATATTCACATAGGTACAATACGCCGTCAATGGTGTTCCATCGCCTTCGTAGCACTGAATGACGTTATCATTGAAATCGAGCAACATGACCGGTTCCATTCCCGAATACTTCGAATGCATTGTATAAAGTTGCTTGTTGACGGCAGAGAGTCCCCCGCCTGCCGAACCTCTGCTATCGATACAAGCATAACAGTTCCCGTCTTTACTCGGACCAACCACTGCGATCCAGTAAACCGTGAGGGAAAGTGGATCGATCTGGATGTATAACTTCTTGATATCCGAGCGGAATCCGTTACTTCTTACCCTCTCCAATGCGGCATTCACCTGCACGTTCATATATCCGCCAAAATAATCCATCCGTCTACGATTGAATGAATGGAGTGCATCATATACCCAAGGTACACCGCGGGCAGAATAAGAATCACAGATAAGTTCATCGTATTCCCCCAAGGTGATGGTGTCTGAATCAATGAGCTTGAATTCCGGAACTTCAATCGTTTTCAAAACTAATGTCGAATCGACTGGCATCAAGGAATCTACCTCTTCCTGGGCGAAATATAACGGAAGATTTAGTATCAATATAAAAATCAGAATTATGCCTTTCATGCTCAATAGTCGAATAGACGATCTTTCAAAGTTACTAAGCAAAAAACGGAATAGCAATGGAAGGTTAACACCTCCTGGTAAATTACGTAATATCTTCATGAAATCCATGAAAAAAAAACGATATTTGCATCCTGTTTGAAATCATGACCGATCGTCCTGAAAAAATAGTGAATCAAAAAAAAAGAAAACTTCACAAGTTCTTCCGAATCTCCTATTTCACGGTGATCCACGGACTGGCGTTGTTCGCTTTGTTCCTCATCTTCACGGCCTTGGCCGTACAATTTAAATGGACAAATACCAGCGGTACGAATGACGTAAATAACCGCTATTTTAACGAGTTAGCTGATAAATACGGAAAAGATCAGGACCTAGACAGCGCAGCTTTGGTATTGGAAGAAGACATGTTTTTCCAAAAACTGGGCATCCTCGCAAAATATAAACCGGTTGATGCCCGCAAGATCTATTCTGCCTTCGAAAAAACAAAGGATGTGCTTATTGCGACACGCATGTTGGATGCAACTGCGCTATTATTAAAAGATGATAAAGATTTTCAGAAAGAGATCAAACAACTCAAAAAATGGCGAAAAGGGAAAGACCATTCTATTTATGAATGGTCAAACTATGAAGTATGGGATCAATTTTGTCAAGCCGTTTTAAAGGATAAAGCAGCAATTGATTCCGCCTCACGCATTACAGGGGTTGAGGCACGATTGATCGTTATGTGCCTCGTAGGAGAACAAGTGCGCATGTTCAATTCAGGAAGAGAGAAATTCAAGCAGTACGTTTATCCATTCAGTCGTGTAATGTTGCCAAATAACAGAGGTTATGGGGTGACAAGCATTCTGGAGACAACTGCACTGAAGATCGAAGCCAATTTGCAGGATGCAAAGAGCCCATACTATCCGGGAGACTACTTCTCTAAGTGCCTGAATTACAATGACTCATTCCCTTCTCGAATAGTCGATTCTATAGCTTCACACAAACGAAAGACGATTCAGCGACTTATCCAGGGAGGTGATCACTTTTATTGCTACTTATACACAGGATTCATGTTGCGACAATTCTATGCACAATGGTCGAGGGCCGGCTACGATATTTCCTACCGACCTGAAGCCTTGGGAACATTATTCAACATTGGATTCCAGAAAAGTAAACCAAAATCCAATCCAGAAGCAGGAGGATCCTCTTTCAAGGTTGCCGGTAAGGAATATACTTTCGGTGGACTCTGCTTCGAATTTTACTACAGTGGCGAGCTCATGGACGAATTCCCCATTACCCGCAAAACCTTCCTCTCAGAAAAAGAACTCATTAAAAATAATGAACTCTACCTTGAACGAGTTGAGGAATTAATGATGGGAGATACGCTAACCATCTAAATGAATCGCATGTGGGTAATTAGAAAGAAAAACATAAATTCTTAACAAAGGACACTACGAGTTCGTTGGGATTAGAAATGTTAAAACAACAAGCATCGCTGTACTCTTAACAGAACTATAAGATCTATTTAATCTCAATTCCTTGATTAATTAATATTTTCTTAGCTTGAACAGCATAAAATGCAAGATATGCAAAGCAAAGGATTCCGATAATATAACTGTAATTCACAGTAATCATATCAGCCAATAATCCCTGAACCCAACTCACAATTCCACCGCCCATGATCATCATGATCAAAAAGCTGCTACCTTGACTGGTATTTTTACCAAGTCCTTTGATCGCGAGGGCAAATATACATGGCCATAGCGTCGAACAAAATAGCCCAACTGAAATGAAAGCGAAAACACCAATCTTTCCACCGGTCAACATCCCTGTTATCAATGCTGCAATCGCTAGGCATGAAAAAAGAAGTAACATACGTGCAGGATTTCCTTTACTAGCAATGTCTGCCACAATTAAGAGAATGATCAAGACAGCGTAAATTAAAAAAGATCCTACTTCATGACCGGCAATGATATTTACAAGCAAAAATACCCCAAAGGCAAGATACGGGACAATGAATTTTAAAATGCCGGCCATTTGATCTGTAACACCAAAAGCCTGAACAGCACCGGTCCACCTGCCGATCATTAAGCTTGCCCAATACAAAGAAATGTATGGTGCAATCTCACTTGGGCCAAATCCAAGTTCCTTCTCCATATAATCGGGTAAATTACTAGCCGTTGACACTTCAACTCCGACATACAGAAATATAGCGATCATCCCCAGCAATAACTGCGGATATTTTAACGCACTGCCGCGGTTTATGTTATCTTGATCGGTTGATCGATCATCGGACTCAGGTCGATCAGGTATGCTGGATATCTTTAATAAAAATGCAACAAGCAGAAATGCAACACCCAAAATGAGATATGGAATTTTTACAGCCTCTATACTGATAATGGCCTCTGAAGCACTGGCCGTTCCGAAAATAGCAAAACTAACGATCAATGGACCGATGGTCGTGCCAAAGTTGTTGATACCACCGGCTAATGTAAGTCGCTGCGAACCGGTTTTTGAGGGCCCAAGTGCAATAGCCAGTGGATTTGCTACCGTCTGTTGAAGGGAAAACCCCAAGCCAACAACGAACAATCCTGAAAGCATTAACTCAAATGAACCACTATTCGCAGCAGGATAGAACAATAGTGTTCCGACTGCAGAAATAACCAGCCCCAGTGCCAGTGAGTTCTTGTACCCCAGTTTATTAACAAGATCCGACTTCATACTATACGAAATCACTTGATAAATAATCGCTCCCACGGTATAAGCGATGTAGAATGACAGGGAAACCAACTGGCTTTGTCCTTGAGTAAGATCGAACTCTTTTTTAAAAACTGGAATGAGAATATCATTACTTGCAGCCACAAAACCCCAGAAAAAGAAGACTGTGATCAATGTTGATAAGGACTTGTAATCGACCCGGCTGTTGTTATTTTCAATGTTTTGATCAATAAGAGTTGTTGGCATATTGCTGTTTTATAAATTGTTTATAATGATGGTTACAGTTCCCGTCTTCGGTTCGACATCATTTTCATTGAAGTCGATTATGAAGTAATAGGAAGACACAGGTAAAGGATTACCTTCATACGTCCCATCCCAAGGTTTAGCTGAATAATTTCCTTCTTCGGACTTGAATACTACATTTCCCCATCGGTTATAGATTGTTACAGCGTTCATAGGATAGACATTATCCAGATCAATGATCTCCCAAACGTCATGTTCCCCATCTCCATTGGGAGTAAATGCAGTCGGTACAATTATATCACAATCTTCGATAGTAATAGTAACCGTACTTGCTGATCCTTCACATCCATTCAACGTTTCTGTAACATAATAAGTAACTGTGCCATTCATAGCTTGAGGTGAAATCGTGGACCCAGTTCCAAAAAAGCTTCCCGCAGTCAATGATGGATCAGTATACCAAGTATATGTTCCACCGGTTCCCGATGCGGTCATATTCGCTAAATTCCAGTTTGAACAATAGGATGAATCACTTCCAGCTACAGGAGATGAAGGAATTGTATTTACAACAACTGTAACAGGCTCTATGTCAGTACAACCTGAATTATCTGCTTGGATGTAGTAGGTACCCGAAGTCGAGATTGACGATGGAATTGTTATTGACGACATCGCACTAAAATCATTCCAGTATGTCAAATTAGAGGAATTCGTGCTTCCGGATGTAATTGACGTTGCTGTAATATCAACCATTTCCGGATAACAAACCGCTGTAGGATTCGTAATTGTAAGAACAGGAGTCTGATTCACAACCACATTAACCGGTTGAATATCAATACAGGATCCATTTGCAGACTGTATGTAATAACTACCGGTCGTGTTGATCGATGAAGGTGTCGATAAAGCAGTTATCGCAGAGGCGTCACTCCAATAGGTCATTACACCCAAATTACTGCTACCTGTCGTTACAGCTGCCACCGTTATATCCACTGCTAATGGCGAACATACAGCAGCTGGATCATTGACACTTAGTACAGGAGTGTTATTAAAAGTGATAAAAACTGATTCTTCATCTGAACAAGCACCATTAACCGCATAAATATAGATCATTTGTGTACTTATAACAGCTGATCCTACAGCTAGCTGCGTTCCGCCTCCGTTAGTAGCAGTATAATAACCTTGAGCTGTGGTTGGTCCAGTTATGTTGATCGCAGGAAGAGTATATGTGTCACATACCGTCTGATCCGAGAGGTCTGTCACCACCGGAGCTCCCGGATTGATCAATGTGATTGCTGTTGAGCTCGTTCCTGTGCATCCACTCGGAACGATCGTTACTGAGAAGTTATTGTAATTTCCTGCATTAAGACCAGCTATAGAAATAATTCCTCCGGCTGAACTTGTATAGGTTGCTGCAGCAATTGCTGAACCATCATCTGAATAACCAACTGAATAGTTTACCGAAGGAGTCAAACCTGATATCGTTATTGATCCATCTGACAGGTCACATAAAGATGGATTTGCACCAGTCAATGTAAAGGATGGCGTTGCATTAACGATTACAGAAACCTCAGATATAACGGCACAACCAGCGTTATTTGCCTGAATATAATAAGTGCCTCCTGTTGTTACAGCTCCAGGTGTTCCAAGAGAAATTGTTGCAGTACCATCGGTCCAGTAAGTTAACGTTCCCGTATTCGTACTTCCCAAAGTCACTGCTGCTGCTGTAAGGTCAACAGTTGCTGGTGTACATACCGCTGTCGGATTCGTAATCACCAGATTCGGTGTCTGATTTACGGTAACAACTACTGGGTTCAAGTCTGCACAACCAGCGTTATTTGCCTGAATATAATAAGTGCCTCCTGATGCTACCGATCCAGGTGCACCCATAGCAATTGTTGCAGCACCATCGGTCCAGTATGTTAATGTTCCAGTATTAGTGCTTCCTGTCGTAACTGCAGCAACCGTAAGGTCAACAGTTGCAGGGGTGCATACTGCGACTGGATTCGTAATCACCAGATTCGGTGTCTGATTTACGGTAACAATAACTGAATTTAGATCTGTACAACCAGCGTTATTTGCCTGAATATAATACGTGCCTCCTGTTGTTACCGCTCCAGGTGTTCCAAGAGCAATTGTTGCAGTACCATCGGTCCAGTAAGTTAACGTTCCCGTATTCGTACTTCCTACGGTAACTGCAGCTGCTGTAAGATCAACTGTTGCTGGTGTACATACCGCCGTCGGATTCGTAATCACCAGATTCGGTGTCTGATTTACGGTAACAACAACTGGCTCGATATCAGTGCATCCTGAAATACCACTCTGAATATAGTATGTTCCCGAAGTTGTAACTGCTGCAGGTGTTGTCAGTGCCAACGTTCCTGCAGCATCGACCCAATAAGTAAGAACTCCAAGGTTCGAACTTCCTGCCGTTACAGCAGCAACTGTAAGGTCAACTGTTAATGAGGAACAAACTGCCGCAGGATTGTTCGTTACGACATCCGGAGTGATCACAACTGTTACTGCAACCGGAGCTATAGCAATACAACCGTTATTATTAGCTTGAATGTAATAAGTGCCTGTTGCCGTGATCGAAGAAGGCGTTGCTAATGAGGAAGTAGCCGCTGCGTCTGACCAATATGTTAATGTTCCTGCGTTTGCACTTCCGGAAGTAATAGCCGGTACAATTATGCTGACTGTTGCCGGAGAACATACAGGCACAGGATCTGTGATTATCAATACCGGTGTTGCATTTACTGTTACATCTACTGTTGATGGCAAACTAACACAGTTGTTCAACGTGATTGTCAATGTATATGTTCCACTTTCAGTTGCAGTCGCGGCAGCAATGACAGGATCCTCGTCATTCGATGTAAACAAGTTTGGACCGATCCATGAATAGGTTGCACCACCGATAGTGTTTCCGATCAGGTTAATTACTGAACCTTCACACAGAACTGGAGTTGTCGTTCCTGCGGTTGCTAATGGAAGTGCCGGGTCGAGCAATGTTACAGGACCTGACTGTGAACCGATACAACCAGCTAGATTTAAGACAAATGCCGTATAACTGCCAGCATCCAATCCTGTGATATCAAAATCTCCATTGGCATCTGAAGTAATGTTCGCTGGACCTACCTCTAATCCGTTATCTGTATATGATAGTGAATACAATGTCGATGGTGATAGTGTTCCAGTTCCTTCGATATGGATAGAACCCTGTGTTCCTCCACATGTGTTAGGGTTAGTAAGTAATGACACCGCAAATACCGGAGATGAAGGATCGGATAGTGAACCTGAAGCGGGAACTGAAGAACAACCGCCAAAAGCGATCGTAATGTTGGAGTATCCCCCAGCATTCAAACTGGCAATTACATATGTTCCACCTACAGTAGAAGTAATTGCCGAGGGTCCTATAGGATTACCACCATCTAAATAGCTCAAAGAATAACCTATGGAAGGGCCCAAACCGCTCAGAGTGATCGTACCATCAGATAGTCCACATGCTGAGGGGTTCGTAAATAACGATGTAAATGTCGGGATTGGGTTTACCGTTACCGGAACATTCACTGCTACTGCAGGACATCCGCCAGCACTTGCGTTGACTGTATAGGTCAGGTTGACTGGCGAAGTTGTCGTGTTCGTCAATGCATCCGTGATGGACGCTCCACTCTGTGCTGTGGTACTTTCTCCAGTTACACTTCCGTTGGCAGTTGTGCTCCAGGTGAAGGTAGTACCCGTTACGTTGCTTGTCAGGTTAACTCCTACGGATGCTCCTGAACAGATCGTTTGTGGGTTTGGTGTTGCCGTGATAACCGGGGTTGGATTTACAGTTACCGGAACAACTAAGGGAGTACCCGCGCAACCAGCCGCTGTTGGAGTAACCGTGTAATTTAATGTTACTGGCGAAGCCGTTGTATTCGTTAACACATCCGTTATAGTAGCTCCGGATTGAGAAGTAGTACTCTCGCCTGTTATACTGGTATTTGCCGTGGTTGACCATGTAAATGTAGAACCCACTATGTTACTTGTCAAAGCCACCCCTACTCCATTGCCAGAACAAATAGTCTGCGGATTTGGAGTCGCTGTTGCTGTAGGTGGTGAGCATGAACAAGAAGGGGAAGCAATATTTGTGAGCATGGTCGCTGAACAAATTCTTTGAGTTTGTGCACTTCCACCTGAAGCGCCCGTAAATCCCCAGTAAACATTCGTTGGATCTGCAAAAAGGGTTCTGATATTACCGTTGTATTGCATTAATTGCACCCCATCAAAAAAAACAGTATACCTATTAATCGCCGGGTCCCAGGTAATGCAGACAGCATGATCAAGCCCGTCTTTTACTGTCGTACCACCTGATACCATACAAACCGGTCCAGAAAGCGTATTTCCCGTTGTCATTACACCGTTTGTTTGAATTGATGAGTGATCGCAGACCAAATCATTCAATCCATCAGGAATATTATTCCACGTATCAAATTCTACGGCCACAGATGGGCTGATCGGACAAGGAGCTCCTTGGCAAGATGTTCCATTTCCCTGCGCATAACCCAAGCCACCTCCAGCACCTCCAATAACACCGGTAGGACCTTCGGCTTGAAGTAAAAATGCCATGCCATCCCCTGTAGTAGTAACATTACCAAAATTGATGGTGAAATTCAGCTTAAACGATTGATTTAAATTAATTCCGCTACATGCCCAAATGGCTCCATTTTGAAAGGTTCCTGTAGTAAATGTTACACAATTTCCGGACACATTGGCAGAATTTAATGTTTTGTAACCACCTGCAGTACAATTGGATGGTGCTCCTCCCGATGCGGTCAATGCTGCACCATTCAGTGAAAGTACTTGGGCATGAGAGGAACTTATTACTTGTATTCCACAAACTAGAACCAATAAAAGAGTATAAATTTTCATACGGTTTATAATATTTTCAATTTAGAACACACTTTTAGTAGTAGCAAAATTATTTCTCCACATAATGAACCATTGAGAGGAAAAGTACGAGGTTATTATCAAAAATAAAGCGGGAAATTTTCATTTCCCGCTTTACTATTTTTTTAATTGAGATTAGTTTTTGAACAACAACTTTCGAGATATTTCTCCGTTGTTAACACAATTCAAAATGTATGTTCCGGAAGATAGGCCCGAGACGTTTATAAGAGCTTCTTTACTTTCAACTCTGTATGATTTGATGAGTTCTCCATTCATATTGAACAATTCAACAAACTCTATTATCTCATTTGATGTAATGACTACGTTGTCCTCTGATGGATTCGGATAGACATTTAGTTCAACACTCGACAAATCCTGCAATCCGGCCGCACTGGGGCAAACTTCACAACTGTTGAAACAAACAGCAGGAAGAGTTGCGTCTGTTGAAACCACAAGATATCTATTGTTGTATTGGTCTACAACAGGGTCAATGCATGAAGCAGTCACATCAAACGCCTCTATATCAGTCCACTCATCAACAGTAAAGAGGTATTCAATCGGACCGGTAGGCAAAGCAACAGTCAACTCATAAATATTATTACCGATGTTTGTCATTGGCGCACAAGCACCGCACCAGGTATTGAACGAACCGTTCAAATAAACACCATTGTTGATTGCAGCTGTGTATTCTGACATATCAACACGGAAAGTAATGTTTGGATCAGCTACAATGATCTGCTCAGTCTTTTCATAAACAAAGCGCCACCATCCGCCACCTATGTTAATATCTGCCGTCAGTGTGTTATTATTGTTCGATAAAGCAGTAATGTATGTGATCGATGCAGGCGCAGATCCGTTGGGTAATTCTCCACCATTATATGCTTTTGGTAAACCAATGTGCGCACCCAAACCGATTGTTGTAAGTTCTCCCGTCACATTGTTGTAACTGTATGTATAAGAACCACCTGTATGGGGAGCAACAGGAGCTCCGCATTCATCTTGTGCTACACCCTGCCATAATTGCTCCAACCATGTAGATCCATCCATGTAATGAGTCATTACACCGTTCGCTTCAAACTTGATTGAATCATCGAACAAACACGCTCTTGTAACAACGTCTGCGGCTTGATTTGACCACCAAGAACCATCTCCCTGATTAGGCCCTACTGCCAAAGACCCCGCAGCTCCCTTTAGCTTCCATGTTCCGATTAATTCAGGGGAAACGGTCAAGCAAGGGGTACAGCTCTCAAAGCATACTGTAGGCAGAGTGACGTCCCCGGTGAAAGAAAGGTATCTATTGTAATTAGCATCTTGAATCGGGTCGATACATGATTCCGTACCCGTAAATATTTCTTCATCTGTCCAACCGTCAACAGTAAATTTATACTCTATCTGACCTGCAGGGATAGGTAATGTAACTTCCCAGATCCCATTACCAAGATTAGCCATTGGATTACAGCTTCCACACCAACCGTTGTATGATCCATTTACAAAAACACCTGTAGCAATAGTTCCAGAATAATTGCTCATGTCGACTCTAAATGTGACATTCGGGTTAGCCAAATTCCATATGTTGGATCGAACATATGTAAAATGCCACCAACCACCTCCAACTCCGCCATAGTTGATATCTACATTCATTGTATCCGTATTAGACGAAAAGCTAGTCAAATAGGTGATGGATGAAGGAGCCGCAGAAGGGCTGCCAAGTTCACCATTATTGAAAACTTTCGCTAATCCAACGTGTGCCCCGATACCATTAACAGTAAGTTCTCCTGTTACGGAATTAAAACTATAGGTGTAGGGAGCATTCGTAGTGCCATCGTGAGGAGCCACTGGGGCACCACAACCGTCAGATGGTACACCTTGCCATCCTTCTCTCCAGGTTGCACCATCCATGTAATGGGTCATTGTCCCTCCAGCGCCAAAGGTAATTGAATCATCAAAAAAGCATGCCCGCGTGGTAACATCATTCATAGAACTTGAGTACCATGAACCATCACCTTGATTCGGGCCAACTGAAAAAGCTCCGGGTTCAGGAGCTAATCTCCAAGTCCCTTCAATTTGAGCAAACGAATGTGTAGCTAAAATAATTGCTAAAAGTGTAAAAATTGTTTTCATAACTCTCCTTTTTTTGTAAATATAGTACTTTATACAATAAGTTCAAAAAAAAATTACATTTTGAACGTATAGTCCTTACTTTCAGTTAATTTCTTGTATTTTTTTTGGTCAAATGAAAACAACTTTGCAGGTCTGTGTTTTACATTTTGCTGTTTTTCGTTATGCTCAATAAATGGAATCGATTTGATTTTTTTCCTGAAGTTGGCCTTGTTCATATCCACCTTGAATGCATACTCATAAAGCTGTTGCAGTTCGGATAATGTGAATTTATTCGGCAGAAGGTCAAAACAGATAGGTTCATGACCCAACTTGATCTTTAAAATTTCGTAGGTGCTTTCCACGATCTCATTGTGGTCGAAAGCAAGATTTGGAATCTGATGCATTGGCACCCATTTCACTTCATTTGCCCATGAAGATGCGATTGCATTTAACTCATCTATCTTCACAAGAGCAAAATATGCACACGTAATAACTCTTCCGAGAGGATGTCTGTCGGGCTTTCCAAACGTTTGGGATTGATGTAATTCAAGATTTTTCAGGCTGGTCAGATCAAAGAGTATTCTGCTCGCTGCTTCTTCCAGATCTTCTTCAGGATAGACGAGATCTCCCGGGATTGCCCATTCTCCGGCATAGGGCTCCATATTGCGTTTGATCAGTAGTAATTTTATCTCACCATTCTCAAACCCAAAGATCAGACAGTCCAATGAAAAGGAATAAGAAAAGAATTTCTCAAACTCTATTTTGTATTTGTGATTCATTTTGATTTGTATTCGAAACTTGAATTTAAATTCTTAATAGTTACTGTAAATTTTCCCTCTTCAAGGATCGGTTGTTCTTTGTTATCATAATAAATGAGGTCCTCATTTCCTATTTCGAATTCGATATTCTTTTGCTCGCCCGGCTGGAGTTCGATCTTTTTAAAACCTCGCAAACGCTTACCCGCAGGGATCAAGGTCGCGTAATCATCAGAGAGATAGAGTTGAACCGTTTCTTTAAGTTTTCCAGCTCCCGTATTTTTTACAGAAACAGTTACCGTCAGTTTTTCATTACCTGTGATTAAATCTCTGGATACTTTTAACCCGGAATATTCCGCGTTTGAGTAGGACAATCCAAAGCCAAAATCCCACTGAGGATCATATGCTAAAAAATCGCCCGATTTAGACCTGTCAACACTTGCAGGATGGTCATAAAATTCAATAATACCATCATATTTTGGATAGGTATAAGGTAACCTTCCCGAAAAATCAACTTCACCATACAGTAACTTTAGCAAAGCTTCAGAACCATAATCTCCGGGTAAATAACATTGAACGATGGCATCTGCTCCATCTACAATGGAATTGATGATCCTTGGCCTACCCTCTAGAAGAACAAGAATGACCTCTTTTCCACTTTTGTAGGCTATTTCTGCTAATTGCTTTTGTTCATTATCCAGATTAAGAGAGTGTATATCACCCGGTTTTTCAGTAGAAGGCATTTCTCCCAAACAGAGGACTACAACATCAGTTTGAGACAATTTACGCTCATAATCTTCAAGATTCACAAAACGGGAACGCTCAAACCCCTTGTCTAAAAAAAGTTCCGCTCCTTGAGCAAAGAGCACATTGCTTTTGCCCAGGTAATTCTCAAAGCTCTGTCTAACAGTTAAACAACCTTTTGTGTTGTACGAAGTATCTGCACCTTGCCATGTATGTGTCCACGCACCATTCAGGAAGATGAGGTTATCTGATGTGGGGCCTGCAACCAAAATTTTCTTTCCTTTTTTCAAGGGAAGAGCATTGTTATCGTTCTTCAGGAGTGTAATTGATTCTAACGCTGCATTCAATGATAACAATTTTGACTTTTCAGAACCAAAATCTGAATAAGAGGATGGAGAGAAGGTTTCTTTTTCAAACAGACCAAGTTTCTTTTTTACACTCAGTATCCTTCGGACAGCGTCATTCAAACGTTCTATTTTAATGTCCCCACTCTTCACCGCGGCAACCATTATGTTGCAGTATTCCTTATACTGTGGACTTAAAGGAACCATACTCATATCTACTCCTGCATTAAATGCGGAGATGTAAGCCTTACCAAGACTTTCTGATGTTTTATGAACTGTATGAAGCATGATAAAGTCCTCCCAGTCAGAAACCGCAAATCCTTCAAAACCATATTCACCCTTTAAAACTTCAGTAAGCAAATGAAAATTTGTATGACCGGGCACACCATTCACAACACCACTATTGATCATGACTGTCAATGCACCAGATTCAACAGCTTTTTTAAATGAAGGCAAATACAATTCCCGCAGGTATTTATCAGGAATCCAAGCTGGAGTGCGATCTCTTCCACTCTGAGAAGCGCTGTACCCAACAAAATGCTTCATGCAAGCTGCTACTTTATCATTCCCGATCGATCCTCTGCCCTGATAACCATAGATCATTGCAGATCCCAACTGCGAACACAAATAAGGATCCTCACCCAACGTTTCAAAATGTCGTGACCATAAAGGTTGACGACCAAGGTCTAAAACAGGCGAAAAATTCCATCGAATGCCTGAAGCACGCACTTCATAGGCCGTTACCGACGCACATTCCTCAACAAGTTCTTCATTCCAAGTAGCAGCGAGACCGATTTCCTGTGGGAATAACGTTGCACCTTTGGTGTAATTCATCCCATGGATGGCGTCTATTCCATAGATCACTGGAATTTTAATCTTCCCTTCGTTATAGGGTTTGTTAACAGCATTTACAATGGAATTCCATTCATTTCTCGACAAGGTATGTGCACCAACATTTAGAATGGAACCTACCTTATAATCAATCAAAGCCTCTTTTAATTTTTCTTCATCAATTTCGGCCGGGTCCGCAGCTGTACTACCATTGAATTTTGAAACAACATCCAAGGTTACCTGGCAGGTTTGACCTACTTTTTCTTCAATCGACATAGCGTCAATTAACCTATCAATCGGATCTTCAGAAAAAACACTAACATCTGACAAAACCTTGCAGGAATACATTCCTAAAAGGATCGAGAAGAAACAGAATATCTTGATGAATTTAGTTTGTAGAATCATTGAAATACTCTTACATAATCAACATACATGGATTGCGGAAACACGGTTGTGGCATCCGGATTTCCCGGCCAGTTACCACCAACTGCTACATTGAAGATCAAAAAGAAATTATTCTGGAATTCGCTTAATTCAGCCGGTGTAATATCCAACTGATTATATTGAACATCATCCATCAACCATTTGATCGAAGTTGCATCCCAAATAATGGAGAAAACATGGAACTCATCTGCAAATTTACCTGATGGTAATGAATAACTATTTCCATATTGTGAATGACCAGATTGATTCCAATGAGCAGTACCGTGTATCGTTCGGTCGTTCAATCCTTCTCCACCGATCATCTCTACTATATCAATCTCCCCACAGGACGGCCATCCAACTGAACTAATATTGTCACCCAACATCCACAATGCAGGCCAAATACCCTTGCCGTAAGGCAAGGCCGCCCTAATATCGATCCTACCGTATTTCCAGGAATTCAAACCTTGAGTTTTCATGCGCGTTGAAGTATATTCTTGAGAATTGAAGGTCTCTGATTTCGCTTTTATCTCAAGAAAACCTCCTGCCACTGTTACATTTTGATCGGTATAATATTGCAATTCGTTATTCCCCCATCCAGAGTTTCCTGTGCCGATATCAAACGTCCAATCAGAAGAAACTGTCGTTCCATTGAACTCGTCACTCCATACCAAGGTATAACCGGGATATGAAGAAGGTGTAGAGTAGCCTGTTGTTGGCGCTCCCGTAACATTCTGATCTACATAAATCGTTACATTCTTAGAGCTTTCTATGTAATCCATTTCTGTTAGATTCGCTCTTACGGTAATTTTATAGGTACCACTTAAAGCATAAGTGTATGTCGCAACGCCTGTTTCTGTCTGAACAAAAACTGTATCATCCGTATCATAAAAGATCACAGTGTAAAAATTAGCAGATTGTGCAGAGGCATTCACTGTGACATCACCAGATATATGGGAGGCAGTAAAATTAAGATTGCTTGGCAACATAGCATCCGGTAAGACTTCTTCTTTCTGACATGACGATGCCAAAGCAATTATTGACAAAAAACTTGTTAAACTGTAGATTACCCACTTCATATTATTCACTTTTTAATTTTAAATACCATAGTAAACCACCGGCGTGATGTCCATACTGGAGATACATTGTTGTATCAGTCAGTTCAAGAATTCGATATGTGTTAACCCCTGTATAAAAGCCCATAAAGGCATTATTAGAAATATCGATTGTATTCTCAGTTCCTTCTGTTAATAACCAGGTTTCATTTAGCTGATCAGAATAAGGCGCCGTATAATCAAATAGATTTTGAAAAGAACCTGGAAAACTTGAAGATAGTGAATTGTGGATATAAATATCACCATGATTTAGCATGTCGAATTTGAAGCCGTTCAAATAGAAAATGTAACGATCATCATAAATACCGCAACCTGGCTTTTCATTAGGGGTAGCGGACCACCATTCCGGAGTTGCCCCTAGAGCACTTTCGGGATCAGGACCTACACCAATATGAGCATTGGCAACTGAATCAACGTGCCAAATTTTATACCCGGGACCGGATAATCCGCCTGTAAGTTTATTGTAAAAAGGATTATTCAACAACGAAAGATCGTCTTGTGCAATCGTGATCACCTGTGTAGAACTGCTGCTCCCGCCATTTCCGAACACAGTAAGTTTCACTGTATAAGTCCCGGCATAGGGATACTCTCCGGTTACGCTCGAACCTTGTTTCGTCGTGCCATTGCCAAAATCCCATACGTATTGCATATTTTGAGTCGCTGCCGTAAACGAGATCACGTTGTTGCTTGTCGACGAAACTGCATAAGTAAATATTGCGTCGGCATCGGTCGGCGCGTCACTCATTTCATACTCCTTTTTACATGAAAAAAGCAAAAGTGTTGTTAAAAATAAAATACTGTACTTCATATCACTCTGTTTTAATAACCTGCGTTTTGATTCCATGCCCCGCCAGCCAAGTCGATTTCAACTTGTGGTATTGGGAATACCTCATGCTTTCCGGCAACAAAGCCATCAATATAATTCGAAGCCTGTCCCGTTCTTACGAGATCAAAAAAACGATGCCCCTCCCCCGATAGCTCGAGTCTTCTTTCATCATAAATTTTAGTGAGAGAATTAACGGGGATTCCCTGCACACCCGCGCGAGATCTAACCGAATTGACCAACTGTTGAGCCGTTGATGTATTACCGATCTGAAAATGAGCTTCTGCAGCCATGAGAAGTACATCAGCATAACGGATGACTCTATAATTCACAGGGCTGGTAAGGTCATTGTCTGGCAAACCGATCTCACCTTGTCTCTTAATGTATTTGTTATTGTAGTAACCGGTATGGCCTCCTGCTCCAACTGCATAAGTTATAGAGGATGGATTCGGCTGAGAGGCAATAAATGCATCTATATCCAGAACAGTATAACCTCTTCTTGGATCGGATGGAGAAAATGCATCGTAAAGGCTTTGTGATGGTAAATTGTAACTATTACCATCGCCATATACAGGGCCGTTGTATTGACGTATCCCATGGAAACCCGGAGCAGCATTTCCTTCAAGACAGATCAGACAGCCATAGCTTCCTCCTTCCAGTCCTGTATACTGAATATCAAATACACTTTCCGAATTATTTTCATTAGCTGAAAGAAAAAGTTGATCGTAATCACTTAGCAAAGCATAGACGCCACTGTTTCTAACCTCATCCAGTGTTGCAGCTGCCTCTGTAAACTTATCCTGATATAGATATGCCTTTCCCAAAAGCGATAATGCTGCTCCTTTAGATGCTTTCCCTTTCACACCTGCTACCCACGGTAAAACGGATGCTGCGAAAATAAGATCATCTTCAATTTGAGCATAAACTTCTGCTGCTGGCGAACGAGGTATTGTTAATGCCTCCTCGATACCAATCCTCTTATCAACTATTAATGGAATGTCGCCAAAGAATTTTACTAACTCAAAGTAATAATAAGCTCTTAGAAATCTGGCCTCAGCTATGATCTGACCTTTTTCCGGAAAATCAATGTTATCCTTATTTTCCATAATGTAATTTACACGTGTAATTCCTGCATAATTCCATCGAAGAATATTTCTCAATTCATTATTTACTCCTCCGTGAGTCATATTATCGATCTGATGCAAGCCCTGACTGTCGTTGACACTTTCTCCACCTGCAATCGAATTATCGGAAGCGATCTCACCGATCCATAAAGAAAGAAATGAGCCTTGAAGCAAATCATACGCTCCAATCAATGCCTTTTCATAATCTTCTTTTGTTTGAAAGAAGTTTTCTGCATCCTGCGTATAAGGGGGGTCCACTGCGAGGAATTTCTTACAGCCGTTAAAAAGCGTCAACGCAAGAAATAAAACTGAAATTCTGAATATTGTTTTCATATTAAAATGCTAATTGAAGTCCAACCATAAATGTTTTAGCCTGCGGATACAATCCAAAGTCTACTCCTGACGATAATACACCGGTCGACCCAATATCGGGATCAAATCCTTGGTATTTGGTGAGTGTAAATAAATTATTAGCGGAAACGTAGACTCTCAGGTTATCTGCTTTGATCTTTTTGAGCACCCTTTGAGGAAGTTTATAACCCAACTGTATATTTTTCATTCTCACAAAAGATCCGTCCTCAACAAAATAGGACGAAAAAATCGTGTTTCTCGTTGGCTCCGTAGTAACTCTTGGGTGTTCATTGGTACTTCCCGGACCTGTCCAACGGTCAATTACGTAATCCATCTGATTCGCATAGGGTTGCTGACGCTCAAAGTTTCGGATGATCTCTTGACCAATTGCAGCGTAGAAATTTGCTGATAGATCAAATGACTTATACTTGAGGTTCATGGCTAAACCCATAGTGAACTTGGGTATCGGTGAACCAAGACTTGTCTTATCCGAATCATCGTTAAAGTTGATGACCCCATCACCATTCTGATCAATGAATCGAATATCACCCGGTTTTGCTCCTTCCTGATACACTGATGAATTATCGATCTCTTCCTGTGTTTGAAAAATACCATCCATTTCATATCCGAAAAAATATCCGATCTCATATCCTTCCTGAAAGCGTGTTGCAACATCTCCCCCGACACCAAAGCTCGCTCCCGGAATGTATTCGACACCTTCAGGTACCCCCGTGACTTTGTTTTTTAGAAGTGTGAACGTATAATTAAATCCTGCCACGAAATCTTTTCTAGCATCAGTTGAATACCCCAATTCTATTTCGAGTCCGTTATTGCTAACGTCGCCTGCGTTGATGATCGGAGGATATCCTCCAGGGCCGTAGGAACCCAATATTGCTGTCACCTCCGGCTGAAAAAGTAAGTCGTATGTGTTCTTGATAAAATAATTTGCCGTAAGATCAATGTTCTTGAGGATCGTCATGTCTACACCAACATTGAATTGTCTGGTAGTTTCCCATTTCAAATCTGGGTTGGCAGGTCTACCGATAGCCACACCTTGCGTAATTACATCGTCAAAAACATATACACCTTCACCGTTCAGCAGAGCACGGTATGCAAAATTTGGAATCTGGTCATTTCCTGAAACACCATAACTAACTCTTAGTTTACAGAGTTCCATCCACTTTAAATTATAAAACTGCTCATCTGAAACAACCCAAGCAGCAGAAACAGTAGGGAACATACCATACTGCTTATTCTTACCGAATTTACTGGAACCATCTCTTCTCAGAATTGCCGAAACCAAATACTTATACTTGTATGCATATTCTGCTCTGATGAATGAAGACAATAGTCTTTCCTTAAATTCCCAAGAACCCGTATTATTCAAGTATCCACCTTCAGCTGTATTAGCGGAAATATCGGCGTATTCTACCGAGTTGTTCGGAATGTTGTATGCAGTCCCGTTCAAGGATTCTCCTTTGCGCTGAAAAACACTGACTCCAAGGGTACCTTTCACTCTGTGTACGGAATCAAATAAACGATCATAATTCAAAAAACTTTCAAATGTGAGATCGACAAATGAAGACCTCTCTTCATAAACAGCAGCGCCCCTTTCAATAAAGACATCTTCTGCAATTTCAACCTCAGGAGATTCAAGTTCCTCATTCACAGCAGTGTTTGCATATTTACCATCGCCATACCAAACCAATGGAGAGAAAACTTTCCCTTTAATCTGAGCATAGTTATAGTTGAACCTATTGGTAAATTTGATGTGATCGTTGAAATCATAAGCGATTTCTTCTTTGCCGACAAACTTATCAGCTATACTCCAATTGTACTGGTTCTTGATCTGTGCGACCGGATTGATAATATCACTAACTTCTTCTAAATAAGAATAGTTGCCATCTGCGGACTGAACCGGTTCATTTGGAAAAGCATTTATAGTATTATAAAGTACGGAACCTATGCCATTCTCCGGGAGTGAACTCCTTGAATCGCTGGAATACAAGAAGACAGAATTCAACTTCAACTTTGCCGAAAGGTCGGTATCAAAATTCAGACGTGCATTGTATCTTGAAAAATTCGCTTTATCCCCTCCTACTATACCGTTTTGATCAAAAAAACCCAAACCGATAGAATATCTCGTAGCGCCTGTGCCTCCACTTAAACTTAGATTATGACTCTGTATAGGTGCATTTTGAAAAACCGAGTCCTGCCAGTTCGTGCCGTAACCTAATTCTGGATTTGGAAAAGGTATTGGTTGACCTCCAAGACCGAACATTTCATTCTTTATTACTGCGTATTCTCTCGCATTAAGTAAATCGAGTTTTCGCGCTGTAGTTTGTACACCATAATAACCGTTGTATTCAAGTTTTGGCTTTGCATTCAGTCTCCCTTGCTTTGTTTCAACAATGATAACTCCATTCGCTGCACGAACGCCGTAAATTCCTGCCGTCGCATCTTTCAATACATTGATCGATTTAATATCAGACGGATTCAGCGCATTTAAACCTTCGGAGTCATAAACAACACCATCAACAAGGATTAACGGATCATTATCACCAAACGTTGACAACCCCCTGATTCGAATATTAGCACTCCCTCCCGGTGAGCCTGAGTTTGTACTAACTGTAACACCTGATATCTGTCCTTGTAAAGCTTGGTCCATTCGAGAGACATTCATTTTTTCAACATCTTCACCTTTCACTTTGGACGTTGCTCCCGTGAATTCCTTGGCACTTGATTCTCCATAGCCAACGACTACGATCTCGTCTAGATCTGTGGCTTCTGCAACCAGCTGAACATCGATCACGCTTCTTCCGTTAATGCTCGTTTCGAAACGTTTGTATCCAATAAAAAAGAATACAACCGTATCACTTGTATTACTTATCTCTAATCGATAATTGCCGTCAAAATCAGTTTTAACACCCCTACTTAGATTTTTTATTCCAACTGAAACAAACGGTAATCGTTCATTCTTTTCATTGGTCACAGTTCCTGTCACAACAGTCTGTGCTTCAGCACTATTGAATGCTATAATTGAAAGGAACAGAAATATTATTTTTCTCATATGTATTGAAACTAGACTGAGGACTAAAATCGAATTCGAAAACGTTGTCTGCTTTGAAGTGGAATTCGGGCCCCCATTCGATCAGGC
>JBKCJG010000037.1:0-25611 GCA_046301895.1 Flavobacteriia bacterium | reverse complement strand
ATATGGAGGCTGGGGAGGACAATACACAAATCCACTCGGATATCTCGGAGATTGCTGTTGGTTCCAGAATCAGGCGACATTGGCCCTGTGGGGAGCCGTAACTCAATACAACAATGCCGGAAAATTCGAGCAAGTTGAAGTACTTGGTGTGAGTGGGCTAAATACGATCACTTTAAGTTGCGGACTTCAGAACTCTTACACCGCAGCGGGGAAAGTACAGGTTATCAGAGTTCCACGCTTCGTGAACCTAACCTTGAACAATGCAACATCGATCGAGCCTCCTGCATGGAACGGAAGCACAGGTGGGGTTACAGCGATTGAAGTCAACGGTAATTTGTCAATTGGAACAGGTGCAAAGATAACAGCCAGTGCGAAAGGATTCAGAGGAGGTTCAACCACAGTACCGACCGCACAAGGAGGATTGATCGGAGGCAGTGGGCAGCATATCAACGGGAATGGAAACGGTGCTACTCAGATAGGCTCTGAGAATGATGATGAAGGGGGACGAAAAGGAGAAAGTATCGGTGGATACAATACAGAATACATTATTATGCATTCTCCTTATGGTCGCGGAGCTCCTGCCAACGGTGGCGGTGGCGGTGGTGCTCAGAATGCCGGCGGTGGTGGTGGTGCCAATGTCGGAACAGGGACATATACCGGAAAAGGAATCCCTTCTCCGACTTATGCAGCCTCTATCTGGAATATCGAATTGGCCGGGTTTGCAGGAACAGTTAGTCCGGGTGGTGGACGAGGAGGGTATTCGCTCTCAACAGCTGATCTTAATGCGGCAACCCAAAAGCCGAATCTGAGTACTTGGGCAGGTGACGCTCGGAAAGAGAATGGTGGCTATGGTGGTCATCCTCTTGCTTATGATGCAACCAGATTATTTCTCGGCGGCGGCGGCGGTGCCGGAGATCAGGATTCAAACACGGGTGGATCAGGCGGCACAGGCGGTGGTTTGGTGATGGTCACGTGCTATGGAACGATCTCCGGATCGGGAAGTATTGAGGCAGATGGTGCGAATGGTATTAACTCTAATCCTAGCGGCAACACTTCGATTTCTCCGGGACAGAAAAAAGGGAATGATGGCGCCGGTGGTGCCGGCGGCGGCGGATCGATCTACATTAAAAATGCATCAGCTATTCCTGCGACAATTTCCCTATTCGCGAGAGGGGGTACAGGTGGAAATCATGCTCTTATTTTGGGTTTTGGTGCCAGTACACCGTTTGAGTCTGCTGGTCCTGGAGCCGGTGGTGGTGGTGGGCTTGTTTCGATCACTTCAGGAACACCAAACATCGGTATTGCCGGTGGGAATAATGGGGTTTGTACCGTTTCAGGTGGAACATCCGGTGTTTCAGAATTCCCTGCGAACGGAGCAACGAACGGATCTTCCGGAATGACAGGAACATCGACGATCTACAATATCACTCCAAACAACGTTACCATCTGTTCAGGGAATACGGCCAATCCTTCTGTTACTTTATCAGGAACCTCACCGGGTGCGTTGAGTTGGTATACGCAGCAATTTGGGGGGACATCCTTCGCAACAGGAACAAGTATAACGACCCCTGTTTTATCTACAACAACAACTTACTGGGTGGGGCGCTGCCCTGGAACTTTCAGAGTACCGGTTGTGGTAACTGTCAATCCATCAACAACTTCGACGTTCAATCAGGTTACGCCTCAATGCAGCGGTGTAGCATTTACCCTTCCTGCAACTTCACTTGAAGGTTTTACGGGAACGTGGTCACCGGGTATCAATACAAGCGCGACAACCTTGTATACATTTACACCTTCAGCCGGTCAGTGCGCATCGACAGCAACTATGACTGTAACCATTACCCCTTCGACTACACCAACGTTCACTCAGGTATCACCCATTTGTGCCGGAGGTTCGTTCACATTGCCTGCAACATCCAACAACCTTATCACTGGATTGTGGTCACCTGCTATAAATACTGCTTCTACAACAGAATACACTTTCAACCCTACGGCTGGACAATGTGCTTCTGTGGTAACGATGACCGTTACAGTTAACCCGATCGTGACGCCAACATTTACGCAGGTTGCACCAATTTGCAGTGGAGGGTCTTTTACTCTTCCGGCAACCTCCAATAACGGAATCAACGGGGGGTGGTCTCCTGCGATAAATACCTCGACAACGACAGATTACACCTTTAACCCAACAGCAGGACAATGTGCTTCAACAGCTAGTATGACCGTGAGTGTTGGTTCCCCTGTTACACCAACGTTCAATCCGATCACTGCTGTTTGTGAAGGCGGAACGATCAACCTTCCATCCAGTTCGATCGAAGGGTTTACGGGGTCTTGGTTGCCGGCTGTAGACAATACACAGACAACAGCTTACACGTTTTCGCCAACTGCAGGGCAATGTGCAACTAACGGATCACTGACAGTGGCTGTGATACCATTGGTTAATCCGACATTCAATCAGCTTGGTCCGATCTGTTCCGGAAGTCCACTTTCCTTGCCAACAACTTCCATTGAAAATATAACCGGTGCATGGTCACCTTTGCCGAACAACGTGGCAACGACACCATACACTTTTGTACCTGATGCCGGACAATGTGCCAATAATGGCTCCATGACTGTTACGGTTAATGCCCCAACGACTCCGACATTTACGCAAATTGCTCCTATATGTGCAGGAGGAACGATCAATCTACCGACATCTTCTCTGGAAGGTATTACAGGTTCCTGGTCTCCTCCAACCAATACTTCCGCAACCACACCTTACACGTTCACACCGGATGCGGGACAATGTGCAACTGTTGCCACAATGACGGTTTCCGTTGGCACCCCTGTTACACCGACATTTGATCCGTGGGGCCCATACTGTCAAAACGATATAATCATTCAAGTGATCCTCCCTGAAACTTCAAATGAAGGGATCAACGGCACATGGAATCCTGCAATGGTATCGACTTCCGTTGCGGGAAATATCATTCATACATTCACACCGGATGCCGGAGAATGTGCAACCTCCACTACAATGACAGTTGTTGTGAATCCTCAGGTAACCACAACATTCGCGCAGATCGCACCGATCTGTGTTGGCGACGCTCTCTCTTTCCCCGGAGCTTCTTTGGAAGGAGTTCCCGGATCTTGGTTGCCGGCTCCGGACAATACAACGACAACAGCATATAATTTCTTACCGAATACAGGTCAATGTGCCACTGAGGCTTCAATGACCGTGACAGTGGGTGCGCCGGCTACACCAACCTTCGATCAAGTAGGTCCGGTTTGCACAGGTCAAGTATTTTCTCTGTCGGGAACATCTCTGGAAGGATTTACAGGTTCATGGACGCCGCCAATAAATACATCAATCACGACCGGTTATACCTTTACTCCGGATGCAGGGCAATGCGCTGTGAACACTTCCATGACCGTTACGGTTACAAGTCCATTTACTCCAACTTTTCTGCAGGTTGGCCCCGTATGCTCCGGAGATGTTATCGATCTGCCAGCTTCCTCATCTGAAGGTGTTATAGGGAGTTGGTCTCCAGTTGTAAATAATTCTTCAACAACTAATTACACGTTTACTCCAGATGCAGGTCAATGTGCAAACAATGCAGCGATGACTGTGACGGTAAATCCGAATCCATCCATCGAACTGACAGGGTTAACAGTTGTTAACGAGCATTGTGGTCAGGCTGACGGATCCATTTCAGGGATCGTTGCAAGTGGTGGAACACCAGGATATAGCTATGAGTGGAATAATTCGAATTCTCTGAATACAGTCGACATCAGCGGTCTTTCTTCCGGTCCCTACGATCTTGAAGTAACTGATTCCGAAGGGTGCTCTGCAACTGTATCTGTTAATGTTGGATATGATGCGGCACCTGTTATCGATGGATCATCCGTTCAGGTGCTGAATCCAACCTGTTTATCGGGTGGTTCGATCGTTGGTTTGACAGTCAGTGCAGGTTCCGCATACACCATCTCATGGGCAGGATCGGCTGAAACTACGATTGATCTGAACGGACTTTCTTCAGGAACCTATTCTTTAACAGTTACTGATGCAAACGGTTGTAACGATACATACGGACCGATCGTTCTTCTAGCGCCTTCAGGAGCTACTGCATCATTCACCTATACCCCAGTTGAACCAAGTGAAGGAGAAATGGTTGTCTTTAACAATACTTCTAATGGAGCAGGTCCAATTGTTTCAACATGGAACATCAATGGTTCTGATTCAGTAACTACAGATATATCTGAGGTCTTTGAAGAAGAGGGTCAATATACAGTCATGCTCTCAATTGTTGATGCGAACGGTTGTGTTGATACTATTACACAAACGATCGTTGTATTCGGGAATCTTGTTGTGCCAAATGTGATCACTGCAAATGGGGATAATGTGAACGATACTTTTGAGATCGAAGGTTTGAAATCGAATACAGCGATAACGATCATAGACCGTTGGGGGATTGTTGTGTTTGAAACTGATGACTATCAAAATGACTGGGGAGGCAAGGATCGTTCGGGAAGTGATCTTCACGATGGAGTCTATACCTATATCTTCAAAGCTTCCGATGGTAAATCAGGGCATGGTTTTGTTCATTTGATCCGCGATTAACATCCTAATTGCGTTATACTCAGGAAAGCCAATTATGATCGAAAGTGCCAATAGCATCATTGCCGGAGAGATGAAGTCCTCTTACCTTCGGTACCTTGAGAAACTTCAGGTCAAGGAGGAGTTGACTGTATCTGTGAATCATTTTGGTGTTCTGTCGCAGGATCTTATAAATAGTTTGTCTTTGTCTGTAGAAGAACTCATGGTTTCTTTCGGAGATGATAAAAAAACGATCAAGCGAATTTTTTCGATTCTTATCGAAGGCTTGCAGAATATCCGATTGCATGCAGAGCGGGATGAGGAAGATCGTCCACTCGCGTTTCTTTTACTTTGCAAGAGCAGAGAGATCTACAGGATCGTTTTTGGTAATATGATCCAGAATGCAGATCGTGAGATCCTGGAGAATTATCTGAACAAGATCAATGGATTGGATGATGGCTCACTAAAAGAATTGTATCTGAGTATTTTGAGTCAGGGTTATCTTTCCAAAAAGGGAGGAGCAGGTTTGGGTTTCATCATGATGCGAATGAAATCACAGAATCAGCTAACCTATTCCATTGACGAACTGGATGAATCCCGCTCCTTATTTGCGGTTGAAGTAACGTTGAACCGAACAGTATGAGAAGATTCTTACTACTCTTTTCAATCCTGTTGAATTTTTCTGCATTTTCTCAGATAAAGGTGTATTCCGGAGAAAATACTTTTCTTTCGGATCTTATCTATCAGGTCGAGGGTAATACAGTATACAGGTACAGTAATCCCGCTATCAAAACCGATATCCTGTATATCGAAGGCGACAAGGTTTATCTGAAGGATAGAAAGTTCTTTAATGATATAAAATACACGGTTGTCGGCAATACTATTTATCAAGGAAATTCTACAACAACGTTCGACAAGCTTTACACCCTTAAAGAAGGTAAACTTTATATCGGTGACGGAACCTTTTCTACTCATTGTCTCTATACTTTCCAGGATGGGAAGATCTACCAAGGAGACAGTACCAGTTCATTCGATATTATCATGAGTTATGAGATAGATTCTCCGTCAGAACTCATAAAGGTTGCGATGCTCGTAACGCCATACTGAACCTTTTTTACGTTTTCTTGTTCAAGATTTCATGCTTAAAGTTGCTTTTCGAGATGAATATGTCCATCCTTTACCATCGAACCACCGTTTTCCGATGGAAAAGTATGATCTTCTTCCGAAACAGTTGCTCCATGAAGGAACCTTATCGACCGATCAATTTTTCGCCCCGGATATGACCAACTCTGAGCTCATAGCACGCGTTCATGAACCTGCATACATCCGACGTCTATTTGGACTTCAGTTAACCGAACGGGAGCAGCGCATCTCGGGTTTTCCGCATACTAAAGAACTCATTGATCGTGAATCATATATCATGGAAGGAACGCGCAGATGTGCCGAGTATGCCCTCGAAACAGGTGGGGCTATGAACATAGCGGGAGGCACTCATCATGCCTATTCAGATCGGGGTGAGGGGTTTTGTCTTTTGAATGATCAGGCTATCGCGTGCAGGTGGTTATTGGATGAGGGACATGTTAACAAGATCCTGATTGTCGATCTGGATGTTCATCAGGGTAACGGAACCGCTGAAATTTTCGAAAATGATCCGGATGTCTTTACTTTTAGTATGCACGGAGAGAATAATTATCCATTAAAAAAGGAGCGTTCTGACCTCGATATCGGTTTAGCTGATGGGATCAAGGATAAGGAATATATCCATCTGCTGGAACGATCGATCAACGATATTCTAAAGGAATTTGAACCTGATTTTGTCTTCTATCAGTGTGGGGTCGACATTATAGAGACAGACACGTTAGGGCGATTGGGTGTTAGCATGCATGGTTGCCGGGAACGTGACAGAATTGTTTTTGAAATGGTTCGCCAGTTGAGAGTGCCCGTTGTCTGTACGATGGGAGGAGGATATAGCAGAGATATCCGTCATATCCTTGAAGCTCATGCCAATACTTTCAGAAGTGCCCAAGAAATTTTATTCTGACAGTGCTAAAATTTTAGGTTCATTTTCAAAATCTTTTTACTTTTGTTTGGAATTAGTCTAAATAAGGATGAAGCAGGAAGTTTTTCAAGCGGAAAATGAATTCTCTCGATTGATCACGTGCAGTAATTGCTCTTGTGGCAAAAAAAAGAGCTGCTGTAAAAAATATAAAAAGAAAGGCGTTCACTGTAAAAAGTGTCCTAAACTCTGATCAGCATTCTTTCTATCTTTGTGGCATGCGTTCCGTGTCTATCCTTTTCCTGTTTATGATCTTTCACCTGTGTTCATTTTCTCAGGATCTGAGCGGGTATCGTTTTTCTATGCAAGTTTCTCTAAACCGTATGGATCTTTTCAGCGGTCTTCGGGTTGAAAGGCAGTTTGATCACCTGGAAACCTCTATTTCACTGGAAGTTGGAGTCAACAGAACGATCTTTCAGACGAGGTTCTTTCCGCGCGTTTCAGTTGGAGCAGGTTATAATGTTCTGAAGAAGGATAACATTCGAATTGGGCCGGCTTTTGCATATGGTTACTCGGTCTTGCAAGTCAATAAGTCCTCAGGATCACTGCACCGATGGAACGAACTTTACGGCGGGTACACATTATCCATCGGAAAAACCTGGCGATTCAGTCATTCCTTGATGTCCGGTTGGATGAATGAGCGTTACAGAAATCAGGTGTCAACTGAGACAGTTGGTGTTCATACATTTGGTTATTATTGTTCATTAGGAGTTTCATATGCGTGGTAGTCTGATCCTTTTTGGAGTGTGTATGGTCTTTCTTTCCTGTTCGAAGGAAAAAAATTACGAAGACATTCTGGTAATAGGTCATGGAGCAATGGGATTGGAAAACCTGAACTCGGTCTTTCATGATAATTCTCTTGAAGCCTATGAATTCGCGTTAACCATCGATGGTTGCAATGGTGTAGAATTGGATGCGCAGCTTTCAAAGGATGGTAAACTATGGTTCTATCATGACAGTGGTTTACAGTCAGAAACAAATGGCGGAGGATGCATTCCTGACCGAACTTCTGCAGAGTTGTCCGATATTACCTACAGCAGTGTTCATCATGAAAAACTATTCTCCCTTGAGCAGCTGGATACTGCTTTTTTAGTCGGGAAAAAGCTCTTTTTGGATCTTCGTCATTACAATGAGTGTCAAGGAGATTATGTTTCACTGGATCAGGTGCTTAGTCAGCTAGAGTACTATGGGCTGAAGCACCCAACCAGTTTTTCCGTTCATTGTATTACGGGCCGTGCCGATTGGCTGGCGCCATTGATCACTGCGGGTTTCAAGGTTTGTTTTCCGGTATACAGCATGGAAGAAGTCGCACATTATCAACAGCTATACCCTGATCTTGAGGGTTTTATTGTTAAGAACAATAACATTCGTGGCGATGAGGTCATGGCGATAAAACAGTCAAACAAAAAAGTTTATATTTTTGAAGTTCGTTCTCCTAAAGGAATTCGAAGTGCAATGAAAAAGCGTCCAGATGGGATCATTACAGATGATATTCGTGCAACCCTTATCGAAAAATACTAATGGCGAAAAAAAAGGAAAAACTGAACATCGTATATTCTACCAATCCTGATTTCAACTATCAGTTTGAGGAAGAAGAAACAGTAGAAACATTGCCCCATGCGCAACAGAAGTTGTATGTGTCGATCGATCGGAAACAGCGGGCAGGAAAAGAAGTTACATTAGTAGAGGGGTTCATTGGGTCGGAGGAAGATCTGAAAGAACTTGGAAAACTGCTCAAGAACAAATGCGGAGTTGGAGGAACTGTGAAGGATAACGAGATCCTGATCCAGGGTAATTTCAAGGAAAAGATCTTTGAACTTCTTGTAAAGGAAGGTTATCCAGTAAAAAAGAAAGGCGGTTAAAACTTGTTACCGTATTTTACATTTATCCCAGTCAAGGAAATCGTTGGATGAACAGTTTTTTTCGGGAACCGGGAAGGAGTTGAATCCTTGTCACAGAAGGATTTGAAAGAGACCGGGGAGTATGAAAATAGTTGCTTTCCGACAGAGGTGCTTAAATAAAAAGGTCCTGTCGAAAACCAGAAATCGACAGGACCTTTTCTACCTAAACCAAAAACAAACGAATGCTATCGAAAGGATTCATTTATCGCTACTACTACAATACGAATATAGCACTCACGCAAGTGTAATTTTTTGAAAAGAACTGAACTGTAAAATGTATTGAGTGAGATGTTGCATTTCGATCATGATCAGGAGCTGCCATTGTTAAAAAGTTGAGGAAAAGATTTTTTACATGGAAGACAGAAAAAATGAAAACGGCTTATCTTTGTTCTGATGGAAAAGCAGGTCATTCTGAATAAAAGACATTTTGAACTAACCCTCAAGAGACTTTGCTATCAACTCATTGAAACACATCATGATTTTTCGGATACGGTTCTTATCGGGCTTCAGCCACGCGGAGTGAATGTAGTTGCCAGACTTAAAGCTCAATTGGAGTCCATTCTGGGCAAGAATATTCAATGCGGAAACCTCGATATTACCTTTTACCGTGATGATTTCCGAAGAAGAGAAAAGCCATTAATCCCCAGTGCAACCAACATTGATTTCGTGATCGAGAATAAAAATGTAGTGTTGGTGGATGATGTCCTTTTCACCGGAAGAACCATTCGCTCGGGTCTGGATGCGTTGCTTGCCTTCGGTCGTCCCAGAAAAGTTGAGCTTCTTACTTTGATCGACAGGCGTTTTAGCAGGGATTTACCTATTCAGGCCGATTACGTTGGTCAATCGGTGGATACACTCAGTAAGGAGCGTGTCTCAGTAGAGTGGAAAGAGATCGAAGGAGAGGATAAAGTTGTTTTGTATACACCGGAGACTAATGAATAATTTAAGTGTAGATCATCTTACGGGAATCAAGGACCTCACGCGTGAGGACATTGAGCTTATTTTTAAGACGGCTGACAGTTTCAAAGAGGTGATCAATCGTCCCATCAAGAAGGTGCCGTCATTGAGGGATATCACGATTGCAAATCTGTTTTTTGAGAATTCAACGCGTACAAGGCTTTCTTTTGAGTTGGCAGAGAAGCGGCTTTCTGCGGATGTAGTTAATTTCAGTGCTTCAAGCAGTTCTGTGAAAAAGGGTGAAACGTTGATTGATACGGTCAACAACATCCTTTCCATGAAGGTGGATATGGTTGTCATTCGTCATCCTAATCCGGGTGCTGCAAAGTTCCTTTCGGAAAGGATCGATGCGAAAGTTGTGAATGCCGGAGATGGCACTCACGAACATCCTACACAAGCGTTACTGGATGCTTTTTCCATCCGAGAGCGACTAGGTTCCGTTGAAGGTAAAAAGGTTGTAATCGTTGGGGATATTCTTCATTCGCGTGTTGCATTATCGAATATTTATTGTCTTCAGAAATTGGGTGCGGAAGTAATGGTTTGCGGGCCAACTACGCTGATCCCGAAATATATTCATGAACTTGGTGTGAAAGTTGAGCACAATCTGCGAGCAGCATTGGAATGGTGTGATGTTGCAAACATGCTGCGGATACAATTAGAGCGTCAGGAAATCAAGTACTTTCCATCATTGAGGGAATATTCAATGCAGTTTGGACTCACCAAGGAAATACTGGATACACTTCCGAAGGAGATCATCGTCATGCATCCCGGTCCTATCAACCGTGGTGTTGAGATCACCAGTGATGTAGCCGATTCCAACCAATCGATCATTCTTCAGCAGGTAGAGAATGGTGTTGCGGTCAGGATGGCAGTTATTTATTTGTTGGCTTCAAAAATCGAAAGACAATAAAATTTTTTACATTTGAACAAACAGTACACAATGAACTTCGAAACGACTCAAACTAAGAATGAAGCAGTAGTAAAGACGAATGTCGAAAAATTGGATGCTTCAAATGCGCCTGAATTAAAGGCGGAATTGGTCCTTCTGAACAAAAATGGTGTGAACAATATCATCATTGATCTGGCGGCAACCAAGTACTGTGATTCATCGGGTTTGAGTGCGGTCCTAACTGCAAACAGGCTATGCAAAGATACCAACGGTCGATTTGTTTTGTGCGGTCTGCAGGAAAATGTATTCAAGTTGATCCAGATCGCTCAGTTGGACAAAGTACTGTCTATTGCAGCCGGTCAGGAGGAAGCGCTTGAAGTGATTCATCAGTGAGTTTTGAAGTAACCGTTCTAGGAAGTGGGGCAGCTGTTCCAACTGCCAAAAGAAATCCCACATCGCATTACGTCGTTTGCAATGATCGGCACATTCTAATTGACTGTGGTGAGGGCACACAGATGCAGATCCGCAAGTTCGGGATCAAATTCCAGCGGATAAGCCATATACTTATTACCCATCTTCACGGGGATCACTTTTTTGGATTGGTCGGTTTATTGAGCACCATGCATCTTATGGGAAGGGATAAAGGCATTACGGTCTATGGTCCTCCTGAATTGGAAAATATTGTCCGTAGTCAGCTTGAAATAGGGGGAGCTCGTCTTGATTTTGACGTGAAATTCATTTCGCTGAACGGGAAGGATTCCGGGATCATTTTTGAGGACCGATTAATAGAGATCTACAGTTTCCCGTTAAAACATCGGATACTTACCAATGGTTTTATCATTCGTGAAAAACAAAAAGAACGGCCATTGGACAGTGAAGCGATCAAAGGATCGGGGCTTTTATTGGAACACCTCCCTAAATTAAAAAGAGGAGAGAATGTCATACTGGATAATGGGAAGGTTTGCAATTTTGAGGATTTTACTTTCCCTTCCAAGCCACGTTTTTCTTATGCATTTTGTTCAGACACGGTCTATACAGAATCGATTGTTCCGCATATCAAGGGTGTTACTGTGCTGTACCATGAAGCAACTTTTACGGATAAAGATGCAGAAAGGGCCAAGTCCACCTATCATTCAACAGCAACCCAGGCGGCGCGAATTGCAGCAATGGCTGGTGTTCAAAAACTGTATCTCGGACACCTTAGTGCGCGCTATGAAAATGCAGAGCTGCATCTCAAGGAGGCACAATTGATCTTCGATACTGTTCAAGTGGTGGAAGACGGCCTTAAAATAACGGTTTCGCACTAGGTTTTTCAACCTTTTCACGTTCAAAAGTCTTGAAAACTTCCTGTTTACAAGAGCAGTTCTCTTGTTAAATTTGTTAGTTACGAATCAATGTCTGCAAAATGGCTGAAAATCAATATACCGAAGAGAATATCCGATCGCTTGACTGGAAAGAGCATATCCGCCTGCGACCGGGTATGTATATTGGCAAGTTGGGAGACGGTGCTGCTGCTGATGATGGGATCTACATTCTCGTGAAGGAGGTTGTGGACAACTGTATCGATGAGTTTGTTATGGGTAATGGCAAGCGCGTAGATATCAAGGTTAAAGATGGAAAAGTGATCGTACGTGATTTTGGCCGTGGCATTCCATTGGGTAAAGTGATCGATTGTGTCTCTCAGATCAATACAGGAGGCAAATACGATTCGAAAGCATTTAAGAAATCTGTTGGATTGAATGGTGTTGGTACGAAGGCAGTGAATGCATTATCAACGCATTTCATGGTGTATTCCGTCCGTGACGGCGAAAAGAAGCAGGCTTCCTTCACTCGGGGCGAGCTAGTTGAAGAGCTTGCAATATCGAAGACAGATGAGCCGAACGGCACGTATGTTGAGTTCATGCCAGACGAGTCGATCTTTAAGAAGTACGCTTTCAAAACGGCGTATCTCGACAAGATGATGTGGAATTATTGCTACCTCAACAGAGGGCTTGCGATCTACTTTAATGGAGAAAAGTACCAGTCAAAAGATGGTTTGAAGGACCTTCTTGAAAATAACATGGATGGTGATCCACTTTATCCGATCATCCACCTTGAGGGAGATGATATTGAGGTTGCGTTCACTCACGGGAAGACATATGGGGAGGATTATTATTCATTTGTCAATGGACAGCATACGACGCAGGGAGGTACTCATCAAAGTGCGTTTCGCGAGTCGGTAGCCAAGGTTATCCGTGATTTTTACAACAAGAACTATGAGGCTTCAGATATTCGTCAATCTATCGTTGCTGCCATTGCGGTGAAGGTGATCGAGCCGGTTTTTGAATCGCAGACGAAGACAAAACTCGGTTCTCAGGAAATTGAACCGGGCGGTAAGTCGATGCGAGCATTCGTGAATGACTTCCTGAAGGAAAAACTCGATAATTACCTTCACCGGAATCCGGATGTTGCTGAATTGATCGAGCGCAAGATCAAGCAGTCTGAAAGGGAGCGAAAAGAGCTCTCCGGTATACGTAAGATCGCAAGAGACCGAGCAAAGAAATCCAGTCTTCACAACAAGAAATTACGCGACTGCAGGATCCATCTTACGGATCTTAAGGATGAG
Source organism: Flavobacteriia bacterium (assembly GCA_046301895.1). Lineage (GTDB taxonomy): Bacteria > Bacteroidota > Bacteroidia > Flavobacteriales_D > Crocinitomicaceae > M0103. The sequence continues at coordinate 12,630 of JBKCJG010000037.1, read as the reverse complement.
CGCAGAGAAGAGACAACTCTCTTTATCACCGAGGGGGATTCTGCGAGTGGATCGATCACGAAATCAAGAGATGTCAATACTCAGGCAGTATTCTCTTTGAGGGGTAAACCTTTGAACTGCTATGGTCTGACCAAGAAGATCGTCTATGAGAATGAAGAATTCAATCTGATTCAGGCGGCATTGGATATCGAAGAGGATATGGATAATCTACGTTACAATAATATCGTGATCGCAACCGATGCCGATGTTGATGGGATGCATATCCGCATGTTATTGTTGACATTCTTTTTGCAGTTCTTTCCGGATCTGGTTAAGCGGAATCACGTTTATGTTTTGCAGACGCCATTGTTCCGCGTACGGAATAAGAAGAAAACGATCTACTGTTATTCAGAGGATGAGCGTCGTTCGGCAATCGATGAGCTAGGGAAGAATCCGGAGATCACTCGATTCAAGGGCTTGGGAGAGATCTCTCCTGATGAATTCAAGCATTTTATTGGTGCGGATATTCGACTGGAACCAGTATTGCTTTCAAAGGATGCGTCGATCGATTCAATACTTTCTTACTTTATGGGTAAGAACACTCCAGAACGTCAGGATTTCATTATTGACAATCTGCGGGTGGAAAAAGACCTTGCAGCTGAATTGAGTGAGGAAAATGATGATACTACAAACCTGGAAATAGCTTCTTAATTTATGGCGGAAGACGAATTGGAAGACCAGCACGAAAATCAGGAGGAAGAGAAAAATCCTTTTGAGAATAAAACTGTGGATGACAAGATCATTCCTGTTGGTGGACTTTATGAGAACTGGTTTCTGGATTATGCGAGTTATGTAATCCTTGAACGGGCTGTACCTTCGTTATATGATGGATTGAAGCCGGTTCAGCGCCGTATTCTTCATTCGATGAAGGAAATGGATGACGGACGTTACAACAAGGTTGCTAATATTATTGGCAACACAATGAAGTATCATCCACACGGAGATGCCTCGATCGGAGATGCTTTGGTTCAATTGGGTCAAAAGGATCTGTTGATCGACTGTCAGGGAAACTGGGGGAATACCTTGACAGGAGACGGAGCCGCTGCGGCGAGATATATTGAAGCGCGACTTTCCAAATTCGCATCTCACGTTGTGTTCAATCCTAAAACTACAAACTGGCTTTCCAGTTATGATGGTCGAAATAAGGAGCCGGAACAGTTACCCGTTAAATTCCCGCTTTTACTTGCTCAGGGTGCAGAGGGTATTGCCGTTGGGATGGCGTGTAAATTCCTGCCGCACAACTTTATTGAGTTGATCGATCAGTCGATCAATCATTTGCGCGGTAAAAAAGTAGAGTTGCTTCCCGACTTCCCTAACGGGGGTATGGCTGATTTCACGAATTACAACGACGGATTACGCGGTGGTAAGGTTCGCGTGCGTGCCAAGATCAAAAAGCTGGACAATAAAACGTTAGTGATCCATGAAATTCCGTTTGGAACGACTACGGGCTCTTTGATCGAATCAATCATCAAGGCGAATGAAAAAGGGAAGATCAAGGTAAAGAAGATTGAGGATAATACCGCAGCAGAGGCTGAAGTCATCATTCATCTTTCTCCCGGTGTTTCGCCTGACAAGACACTTGATGCGCTGTATGCTTTTACAGATTGTGAAGTGTCAATATCTCCCAATTCATCGATCATTGACAAGGATACTCCAAGATTTATGGGAGTCAGTGAGATCTTGAAAGTGAACACCGATAATACGGTTCGTTTGCTACGGATGGAACTAGAGATCAGGTTGGATGAATTGGAGCGACAGTGGCATTTTTCGACCCTTGAAAAGATCTTTATTCAGGAAGAGATGTACATCGACTTCAAGCTATACAGCGACAGGGAGTCACTTTATGCATACTTATACAAACGCTTTGAGAAGCATCAAAAGAAATTGATCCGTGAGATCATCGATGAGGACCTTCATCGTCTCACGCAGATTCCGATGATCAGAATAACGCGATTCGATTCGGATAAAGCAGATGATGCGATCCTCAAATTGGAAGAAGAGATGGCAGTGGTCAAAGAAAAGCTGGCTAATCTCATAGAATATTCTATCGAGTATTTCAAGGATCTGAAGAAACGATTTGGTGTCGGAAGAGAGCGAAAGACGGAGATCAAGATCTTCGACACGATCAGTGCTACAAAGGTTATCATTGCCAATAGAAAACTATATGTGGATTACGAAGAAGGGTTCATTGGATACGGTCTGAAGAAGAACGAACCTGTTAATGATTGTTCAGAGATCGATGATATTATCCTTTTCTTCGCAACAGGGAAAATGATGGTGACCAAAGTCGCGGACAAAAAGTTTGTTGGCAAGGGTATCGTACATGCAGATGTCTGGAAAAAAGGAGATAACAGGACCATCTACCACTTAATCTACCAAGATGGCTTAGGCGGTTCGGCAATGATGAAACGTTTCTATGTCAATTCCATTACACGTGATACGGAATACGATCTCACCCGTGGAGTAAAGGGTTCAAAGATGTTGTATTTCTCAGTACATCCCAATGGCGAGCGCGAGGTCGTAAGTGTTTTACTAAGACCGAGGCCACACCTTAAACGTTTACGATTTGATGTCGATCTGGGGGATCTACTGATAAAAGGGCGCCAATCTGCCGGGAATCGTGTTACAAAAGAGATCATTCAGAAAATCACACAAAAAGAGGTTGGTGGTTCCACATTGGCGGCTCGCAAGATCTGGTTCGACACCGTTGTTGGTCGCTTGAATGACGAGGGTAGAGGAAAGTTCCTTGGATCGTTCAAGGGAGAGGATAAGATTTTGACGCTCTATAAAACCGGTGAGTATCGACTCAGTAATTTTGATCTGTCCAATCACTTCGATGAGGATATGATTCACATTGAGAAATGGCATCCGGAAAGACCGATCTCTACTGTTTATTTTGACGTTGAGAAAGAGCTTCATTTCGTAAAGCGATTCTTGTGTGAAGTAACTACCGACAAAAAAGTAAGCTTTATCAGTGAAGCCGAAGGCTCTTACATGGATGTTGTTTCAACGGCATACCGTCCGATTGTCAAGATCGTGTACAATAAGTTGCTCAAGGAAACGAAGAATTTACCCGATAATGACGTTCAAATTGCTGACTTCATTGATGTGAAAGGAATGAAAGCGCAGGGAAATCAGCTAACGAAATTGAAAGTGAAAGAGATCGTTTTGACTCATTCAATTGAAGGGGAGGAGCCATGGCCGGAAGACATCGTGGAGGTTGATGTAACCAGTCATGAGAATCCGGAAAATGAGGCGGATGATCCTCCCGGTGATGGAACTCCGACGGTAGAGTGGGATATGACCAAAAAAGATGATGAGGACCAAATGACGTTGTTCTGATCATCCTGGCATTATCCTTGTCGGAATGCTAGAAAACAAACCATCATGAGAATCCTGGTCAGCTTTCTTTTTATTTTTTTGATTGGTGCTGTTGATGCTCAATTAAATTGCAAGACTTTCAAAGGAAAATTCGGTGATTCTATCGTTTGTTTTCATTCGGGAGGTCAGAAATCGACCCTCGAATACAGGTATTCCGAAAGTTTTAATTATTGGATATTCATTGCTTTTGATACGAAAGGCAACAAGATATTCGAGGGAGGGCATGGATATCGTCATGGAGGAGGATCCCTTGATGTCAACTACCATTCAAACGGATGTATCAGCAGGGTAAGAAGTACCTTTCAACCAGATGGGGGTATTCAGTATTCCGATGTTACCGCCTATTTCAATGAAGACGGTTCGTTCAAAAGCAGAGCGGACAATTCTCCAGACCGGACAACCTTAATGCCTGTAGAAATAAGTCCTCAGGAGTACATGGAACAAACCGTTTACGAAAAGGAGTCCGTTCAATTCGTACTTAAAAACCTAACAGGAAGAAAATTGAACATCTATTTGATCTCGAAGAAAGATCCGAACGATCGCAGGATCATTGTTCTTCGAAAAAACAAAGAATACACGATTGGATACGTTGAAAGGGAGAGCAAAAAAATTGGGATTTTCGATCAATACCAGATAGAAGTATTGCCGATCGGTAAATCAATCAAAACATTATTCATAACCGATGATCAGATAAAAACGAGGGAAAAGGAAGTGACCCTGATCATTCGTGTGGATCAGTAACAAGAGATCTGTCAAAAACAAATCCCCGTTCCTTGCAGCGCTCAAAATTCCTCTTTATCTTTGCTCAGCTTTCGGGATGATTTCTCTCCTTCGTTGAAATGAGGAAAGGATGGTCGCTCTCCGCGATGAGTGACAATCAACGAATCAAAACTTATTTTATGAATGCAACAATGGAAAAATTGACATCAGCTGAATTGATGCAGCTTGAAGACAAGTATGGTGCCCACAATTATCATCCTCTTCCGGTTGTGCTTGCAAAAGGAGAGGGTGTTTATGTCTGGGATGTAGAAGGTAACAGGTATTATGATTTCCTTTCGGCCTATTCTGCAGTGAATCAGGGTCATTGTCATCCGAAGATTATCGGTGCATTGGTGGAACAAGCTCAAAATCTAACGTTGACATCCCGCGCTTTTTACAATGATGCTCTTGGAGCATACGAAAAGTATGTAACGAATTACTTCGGTTACGATAAAGTTCTCCCGATGAATACGGGTGCAGAAGCGGTTGAAACTGCAATTAAACTATGCCGTAAATGGGCATATGAACGAAAAGGAATTCGCGAGAATGATGCTAAGATCATTGTTTGTGAGGGTAATTTCCACGGGCGCACCACCACCATCGTTTCCTTTTCAAGTGATCCGGACGCAGCGACAAATTTTGGTCCTTTTACACCCGGATTCGTTCGTATACCGTACAATGACCTGGCATCTCTAGAGAATGCGCTAAAGCAGGAGAATGTTGCCGGCTTTTTAGTTGAGCCGATTCAAGGAGAGGCCGGGGTTGATGTTCCTTCTGCAGACTACCTGAGTAAAGCTCACGCACTATGCAAAGAACATCAGGTACTCTTCATTGCAGATGAAGTTCAAACGGGTATTGCGCGAACAGGAAGTGTCTTAGCAATGTGCGGAAACTGCAGTTGTGAAAAATCCTGTGAGCGTCAAGAAGCAACCTATCGAAAGCCTGATATTCTCATTTTGGGTAAGGCGCTTTCGGGTGGGGTATATCCTGTATCGGCCGTATTGGCTGATGATGCGGTGATGATGGTCATAAAGCCGGGACAACATGGTTCTACTTTTGGAGGAAATCCCATTGCGGCTCGTGTGGCAATGGCTGCTTTGGAGGTTGTAGAAGATCAAAGGTTGGTTCAAAATGCACGGAAATTAGGTGATATTTTCAGAAAAGAAATGCAACGGATAGTGGATGAGAGCGATCTCGTGACCTTGGTTCGAGGAAAGGGATTGTTGAATGCTATTGTAATTAACGATACCTCTGAAAGTTCGACAGCCTGGGATCTGTGCGTTCAGTTGAAGAACAATGGTCTACTGGCAAAACCTACACACGGTAACATCATTCGATTTGCCCCACCGCTTGTCATGACAGAAGAACAGTTGATGGAATGTGTTGCGATAATTGAGAAAACGATCAGCGAATTTAAACGATAAAAATTCGTGCAAGGGACACCTGTTTTTTTAATTTCATTCTTCATTCTTTAACATTCAGGTAGGACAGTTTATTTATATTTGTCTGATAAAAAAAGAAAGTTTTGGCTAAAAAGATCAAGTTCGGAACAGATGGCTGGAGAGCCATAATTGCGGAAGAATTTACTACAGATAATGTCGCACGAGTTGCTTTTGCGACAGGAGAATGGTTAAAAAAGAACTATGAGAAACCAACAGTTGTTGTTGGTCATGATTGTCGCTTTGCAGGAGAGTTGTTCATGGAGACGGCAGTGAGTGTTTTTCTTAGTCAGGGGATTCATGTTCGAATGGCAAAGGGATTCGTTTCGACTCCAATGATCTCGCTGGCTGCAAAGCAATTTAACTGCGCAATTGGAGTTATTTTGACGGCAAGTCACAATCCACCATCCTATAACGGCTTTAAACTGAAGGCTTTCTTCGGGGGGCCTCTAGCACCGTGGCATGTTCAGGAAGTGGAGGATATCATTCCGGATGTTTGTCCGTTGGACCTTTCTGCAATCTCATTAGAAGGAGCTATTGCAGCAGGTCAACTGGAAGTTGTTGATATCGAAACGCGCTATGTTGAGCACGTACAGAAGAACTTTGATCTCGCAGCCATTGAACATTCGGGATTGAACCTTGTATATGACGCCATGTATGGGGCGGGGCAGAATGTATTGAAACGCATTTTGCCGCATACGACGTTTTTGCATTGTGATCATAACCCATCTTTCATGGGACAGGCACCGGAACCGATCGCAAAAAATCTGAAAGAACTTGAAGCTTATATCAACGAAAAAGGGACAATCGATTGTGCTTTGGCAACGGATGGTGATGCTGATCGAATAGGACTCTACAACGGAAAAGGTGAATTCATAGATTCGCATCATATTATCTTGCTGTTGATCCATTATCTTGTCAAATACAAGCAGATGACAGGAAAGGTAGTGATCGCTTTCTCTGTTACACCGCGTGTTGAGAAAATGTGTCAGCATTACGGACTTGAACTACAGACGACGAAGATCGGGTTCAAGGAGATTGCTTCGATCATGGTCGAAGACGATGTTTTGCTGGGTGGAGAAGAATCCGGAGGAATCGCTGTGAAAGGGCACATCCCTGAAAGAGACGGTATCTGGATGGGCTTGATCATTTGGGAGTTCATGGCAAAATCAGGAAAAACGCTGGATGAGTTGATCGAGGAGGTTTATCAGATCGTTGGAGCGTTCAAGTTCGAGCGAAATGACCTCCATATTACCGAAGACCTCAAGCAGCGTATTATTGCTAACTGTAAGGCAAATAATTATCATTCGTTCGGCAGTTACAATGTGCGTGAATTGAAGACAATTGATGGCTTCAAGTATTTCTTTGACGATCAACGCTGGGTGATGATCCGTCCCTCAGGAACAGAACCAGTTTTAAGAACCTATGCAGAGGCACCAACTCTGGAGGAGGTTCGAACCATACTGAAAGTAACAGAAGAGACCATCTGTCAATAATGTAAGAGCATTTCATGAGACCCCGGAGCGATCCGGGGTTTTCTTTTATATATAAAATTGTATGATTGCCATATAAAACATAAATAAAACTAAATGATTTTTGTGGTGTAGATTTGTCTAAACCAAACATGCATTTACGATGAGAATTACTATTGCAAAAGGGGATGGGATCGGACCGGAGATAATGGATGCAACACTCAAGATCCTGCAAGCTGCGGGAGCTGATCTTGAGTACGATGAGATCGAGATCGGTGAAAAAGTATACCTGTCAGGAAATACTTCAGGGATCTCGCATGATTCCTGGGATTCAATCCGAAAGAATAAAATACTACTCAAGGCGCCTATTACGACACCACAAGGAGGTGGATACAAGAGTTTGAATGTCACAATGAGAAAGTCATTGGGGCTGTATTCGAATGTCCGGCCTTGCATGAGTTTACACCCTTTTGTTGATACGAAACATCCTGTCATGGACCTTGTGATCGTAAGAGAGAATGAAGAGGATCTGTATGCAGGTATTGAGCATCAGCAGACCGATGAGGTGATCCAATGCCTTAAACTGATTAGTGTACCCGGATGTGAGAGGATCATTCGATATGCTTTTGAGTATGCGAGACAGTGTGGAAGAAAGAAAGTCACTTGTTTCTCCAAGGACAATATTATGAAGCAAACGGATGGTTTGTTCCACAAGGTATTTAATGAGATCGGTGAAGAATACCCTGAAATAGAAAAGGAACACTGGATCGTTGATATCGGAGCAGCAAAGATCGCTGACAGTCCGGAGGTATTTGATGTCGTGGTTATGCAGAATCTATATGGTGATATCATTTCAGATGTTGCTGCGCAGATCGCCGGCTCAGTAGGGCTTGCGGGATCAGCCAATATTGGTGAAACGTGTTCCATGTTCGAAGCAATCCATGGTTCAGCACCAGATATTGCGGGTAAAAATATTGCAAATCCATCGGGACTATTAAATGGTGCCATCATGATGCTGAATCATATAGGTCAAAATACTATGGCTGAAAAGATCAGTAATGCCTTGTTGACAACGATTGAACAAGGAGTGCATACAGCTGACATTTTCAAGGAGGGTGTTAGTCGTCAGAAGGTTGGGACGATAGAATTTGCAGATGCGGTTATTGCAAACCTCGGTAAAAAGCCGGAACATCTTCCAGTCAGTAGTTTTCCGGAAACAAAACCCTTTGTTTTACCGGAGTATAAGCGGAAGCAGCCGAAGACGAAAACCTTGGTTGGTGTGGATCTTTTCGTTCACTGGTCTGGAAAGCAAGCGTCAGAACTGGCTGAGGCTCTGTCCTCATTGAATATGAACAATTCAGAACTCAGCATGATCACTAACCGTGGGATAAAAGTATGGCCGAATGGTTTCGAAGAGACATTTTGCACTGATCACTGGAGATGCAGGTTCAAACCAAGCACCGGGAAAGAAATGCAGAAAGCAGCCATCATTGAACTTTTAAAAGCTGCTCTTGATTCAACTATCGATATCGTGAAGACGGAAAATCTCTACGAGTTTGACGGAGTTGCAGGATACTCTCTCGGACAGGGTCAATAAACGGATCCTGCATATCATTCTTACTAAAGCCTTGCTATGCGGGCTTTTTTTTGTTCGAGTCATTTATAAAACAACACCAGCCATGATTTCTGTTCTCACCAGAAAACAAATTTAGGACTAGTTATAAGATAGGTCATTATCTTTGCGATATGGCAGGATCAACTTTTGGTACCTTATTTCGATTGACAACCTTTGGTGAATCGCACGGAAAGGCGATCGGAGGAGTGATTGATGGTGTGCCTTCGAACATTGTCATTGATTTTGAGTTGGTTCAAAAGGAACTGGACAGACGCAAGCCCGGACAGTCAGCTATCGTGACTCAGCGAAAAGAATCAGATACCGTAGCGTTCTTTTCCGGCATATTTGAAGGGAAAACAACCGGGACACCGATCGGATTTATGATCCCGAACGAAGACCAGCACTCTCGAGATTACATTGAAATACAGGAAGCCTATCGCCCTTCACATGCGGATTATACCTATGATCAGAAATATGGAATACGAGACCATCGCGGAGGAGGAAGATCGAGTGCGCGTGAAACGGCTTGCAGAGTTGTGGCAGGAGCGATCGCTAAGCAGGTGTTGAATAAACTCGGAGTTGAGTTCTCAACGTATGTAGACCAGGTCGGTTCGATCCGTTTAACAGACACCTCTTTTTTTCTGCCTGAAGCGATCGAATCGAATCCGGTTCGTTGTCCGGATGAGCAAATCGCAAAACAAATGGAAGCGCTCATCCGTGAAGTGCGATCTGAAGGAGATACCATCGGTGGTTGTGTACGCTGTATGATCATAAATGTCCCAACCGGGATCGGAGAACCCGTTTTTGACAAATTACATGCCGATCTCGGCAAGGCGATGCTGTCGATCAATGCCGTTAAAGGTGTTGAGTTCGGAAGTGGATTTTCATCCGTTGCGATGAGGGGTTCCGAGCACAATGATATCTTCGAGGAGGATGGTTCGACCAGGACCAATAACAGCGGTGGCATACAGGGAGGCATCAGTAACGGAATGCCGGTCGAGTTGAGGGTTGCATTCAAGCCCGTTGCGACGATCATGACCGATCAGGAGACGATCAAGCAGTCAGGTGACAAGACTACTTTAAAAGGAAAAGGAAGACACGATGCTTGCGTCGTTCCAAGGGCTGTTCCTATTGTTGAAGCAATGGCTGCAATGGTGATACTGGACCACTATCTTCGCAATAAAGCCGTTTCGCTATAGGGTACTCACATTTTACTGATCCGAATGGTTTCTGAGTATTCCTTGGAGAGAATGGTGATGAGGTACATTCCCGGTTGAAGGTCGATCAGGTCGATTTCGAAAAGACTGGTCCCTCTGCGCAGATTACCATTGTGAATACTTCTTATCAGCTGCCCATTCATATTGAATAGATTGATGCTTGCCTGTTCAACGGTAGAAGGTATACCGACCTTTAAATTTGTGGACAGACTTGCCGGGTTTGGATAGGCAAGGGCAATCGGTACTTTCGGTATCTCGAGTCCATTTTCATCATACTCTGGAACGACTTCCGGTAGCTCTTCGATATATTCGCGATATACAGTTGTCATTGCGGGCATTCCCAGGATGTAGTATTCCATTTCCTCCTTTTGTTCGGAGGTCACAGCCACGAGTTCTTCTCCAATATTGCAACGCGTGTATTGAATAGCACAACCAATCACTTCCGGAGCTACCTCTGTTTCGACATTCAACATTTCTTGAGGTATCAAACTGTCAGTTTCGGTTTTCTTTTCTCCACTGATCATTTTAACAGCTTCTTTTTGCATCGATGTGATCGTTTCGGAATGTTGCTCATTGGAGCAGGAGAATAATCCAAGTCCGAAAACCAGGATCATTGAAAAAAGCATCATGCTTTGAAAAGAACGTGGTTGGGAAGTTTGCCACTGAACAAAATCATTGTTCAGTTCAGAAAGCTGGTCTTTTTTGAATCGACTGCAAAAATGATTGCCCGATAGTTTTTTAAATTCCTGTTTGATCTCATCGGTTGTCATGTCTCTAAAATCAATGACCTCAGTGTTACATTTGTTACAAAATGCACCTTTATCGGTAGCATTCATTTCACTCCATGTTTCTTTACAGGGTTGTTCAATGCGAAGGTGCTCCATGATTCACGATTTTTTAACGTTTACAGTTGGATGCAAGTTCCGTTCAAATTCCATAAGTACATTTACCAGATCACTAAATCAATATTCACTTTCCATTCAACACATCCCGTCTAATTTGACTAACTTTGCTATCATCAACAAAAGATAAAATAGTATGATCCAACGTATACAGTCGATTTATTTAGCTGTCGCTATTATCCTTTTATCCATTGTTACGACAGGCGCAAGAATTGCCTCTTTCATGATCGATGAAGGAGAATTGAAATTGACATCCTTTGGTTTGTTTCTAAAGATGGAGGGCGGTGATAATTACATTGCTGATCTTTCCATGCCTTTGTACATTGTTGGAATTCTGTTCGTTCTGTTATTGGTATTAACACTGATGAGCTATAAGAAGCTGAAATTCCAGCTTTCCCTTGCGAAATTGTCATTCTACGTTTCTCTAGTCCTTTCCGGAGCAGTGATCGCTACGTCTTTTCTTTTTGGATCGATTGCCTACGGCGTCGGATCTTATTTTATTTTTATCACAGTTCCTTTGACCTATCTTGCTATGAGAGGTGTTAAAAAGGACAAATCCCTGATCGATTCAGTCGATCGCATCCGTTAATCTATGAATTACCTTTCCGTCGAAGATCTTACCAAATCCTTTGGTGATCGCGTTATATTTTCCGATCTGTCCTTCGGCATCGATCTGGGGCAAAAGGTAGCGATCGTTGCCAAGAATGGAAATGGTAAGACAACGTTGCTGCGCTGCCTTATGGGGCTCGAACCTTATGATTCCGGTCGTGTTGTATACCGTAACGATATTAGAGTAGCTTTCATGGAGCAAAGCGAGAACCTTGACGAGGAACATACGATCCTTGAAGCCGTTTTTTCGCATGATCTACCGGAATTGCAGGTTGTCAAAAAGTACAATCAAGCGATGCGCGAAGGAAACGAAGAATTGATCCACGAGTGTTTTGACGAATTGACAGAGCTGAATGCCTGGGACATGGAAGTAAAGGTGAACCAGATCCTTTCAGTGCTCAAACTGGATGATACAAGTGAGTTGATTGGAAGTTTATCCGGTGGACAAAAGAAACGTGTTGCGCTTGCGCAGGTGCTGGTAGCTGAAGCCGATTTTCTGATCCTCGATGAGCCTACCAATCACCTGGATCTGGACATGATCGAATGGCTGGAAGAATACCTTTCCAAATCGAAGTCAACAATCCTGATGGTGACCCACGACCGCTATTTCCTGGAGGTAGTTTGCGATACGATCTTTGAACTGGAGGACAAGACGATTTACAAATACAAAGGCAATTTTTCCTATTACCTTGAAAAAAAGGCGGAGCGGCAGGAACAGTTGCAATCAACCATTGATAAGGCCAGAAATACATTCAAGAAGGAATTGGACTGGATCCGGCGTCAGCCGAAAGCACGGGGAACCAAGCAAAAGGCGCGCGTTGATTCTTTTCAGGACATCAAGAAAGTCGCCAGTCAACGGATCGATGAAGATGAGATCGATATTCCGGTAAAGATGGAGCGACTGGGCTCCAAGATCCTCGAATTGCACAAGATCGGTAAATCCTTTGGTGAGAAAGTGATCCTCGACAATTTCACGTATAATTTTCAGCGCAAGGAACGCCTTGGTATCGTAGGTAATAATGGTACAGGGAAATCTACCTTCCTGAATATCATACAGGGTAGGGAAGAAGTTGACAAAGGGAAAGTTGTCACCGGTGATACCGTTGTTTTCGGATATTACAGTCAGGAATTGATCCAGGTCGATGAGGACAAAAAGGTTATCGATGTGATCCGCGATATAGCAGAGTTCATTCCGCT
>JBKCJG010000036.1:0-5123 GCA_046301895.1 Flavobacteriia bacterium | reverse complement strand
CAATCCAAAACCACCGGATATGTTCTTGAAGTATTGGTCGTATGACGCGCTGTATGTGACATAGTTTCCAGATAATGCCGGCCATTCATTTCTGTAATTCAATGCAAAACGAGAACAACCATAAGAACCTGCCAAAGCGGGATTCAAATAGAGCGGATTGGCGTAAAACTGAGTAAACGTAGGGTCTTGGGCATTCACACTAAAAAAAATAGTGATGAGCGAGCAAGTGGCAAATAAACGTTTAAGTCCTTTCATTTATATTGATTAAATAACAAAGAAATCTGACCAAAGATAACGCAAAAATCAAATTAAGGTTACAAATATTAAAAATCGAACAAAATATTCAAAGCTTTGTTGCGTTTTTTAGCTTTCTGCATTCAAAAGTTATCATCTTTGTCTTATGATTGAAACGGCAAGTTTTAAATTCAATTTTAGAGGAATCATCATTCTGACGTTCATCTTAGGTTCTTCGGTAAAAACCTTCGCTCAAGAGCAATTTTCACTTATTGTGGAATGGCAAGCGCCCAAGAGATTAACGCACAACGGTGAAATAGTCTTTGCACCGTCAATTGCTGATCAGCATCTGGATAATGGAAAGCCCGTTTTCCATTGGAGGAGAGAGATAAAGTCAAGTTCCTATGAGCTAACGTTGGAAAGTTTTGAATCAGTCTTAGCTCCAGAGGAGGATTTGGTTTACTTGAATCGTTTCGGTTTTGATGTCGATAATGATCTTCACTATGAAGTGAAAGTAACGAATGCGGCCTATGAGCCAAGTGCGATTCTTCATGTGTTCCCCTACCTGAGAGTCAATGGTTCGGTCCATCGTCTGACAAATGTTCAATTGGAGCTTTCACCAATTCCGTTAAAACCGGTATTAAAATCATTTGTTTCCAACTCTGTTCTTCAAGATGGTTCAGGTACATGGTATAAAATAGCGGTTAAAAAAGATGGCATCTATAAATTGGACAAATCTTTTTTGGAGAGTTGCGGGATCAACACAACAGGATTGAACCCTTCAGCAATTAATATTTTTGGTAATGGGGATGGTAAATTACCCGAAAAAAACTCCGACCCAAGGACTGATGATCTTGCAAAGAATGCCATTGTGATAGTTGGAGAGGATGATGGATCATTTGATGACGGTGACTACATCTTATTTTATGGTTGGGGACCAAGTCGATGGAGAGCAAATGGGACAACTGAGTTTGATCAGGATAAGAATATTTATTCTGATATATCCTGTTATTTCATTAATATTAATTCGTCAGATATACCTCTTAGGGTATCCGCTGTGAGTAATTCGCCTCTCACTGCCACTCACATTGTTAACTCCTACAGTTATTTTGATGTTTATGAAAATGACCTTGTCAATCTTGTGAAAGGAGGTCAAAGATGGTATGGTGAGTTGTTTGATACAGAACTTGTCAAAACCTTTAATTTCTCAGTGCCGGACATCATAAGTTCTGTTCCAGTTAATTTTAAAACTTCCGTTGCAACGAATGCCGCAGCTTCTGCGGGAACAAATCAGGAATATTCTGTAAACGGAGCGATTCTATCAACTTCAGCATTACCTGCAGTGAGCGGTGATTTTATTCAATCCGTGAAATCCATGACCTTGAACTCTCCTTCTTCCGTGATTCCATTTAAGATATCGATCACAAGGAATTCCCCTAATACACTGGTTTATCTCGATCGTATTCTATTAAATGCAAGAAGATCTTTGAATTTTTATGGTCAGCAGTTCAATTTCAGAGATCTTAGTGTCGTCGGTACAGGGAATGTAGCCCAATACACTATTACGTCTTTTCCTGTGAATGGATTTGTCTGGGATGTGACAGATCGTCATCAGCCTAAATTGGTTAATGGTAATTTGACAGGGGCTACCTTTGATTTCCGGTTGCCTTCAGATACCATTCAAGAATTCGTGGCTTCGAATGGTTTAAACTTTTTGATTCCTGAAAAAATAGGTTCTGTTGATCCTCAGAATTTACACGCTTTGCCACAAGCTGATTATCTTATTGTTTCGCACAAGAATTTCATGTCACAGGCCAACAGGTTAGCTGACCTTCACAGGGCCGAAGGAATGACTGTCCATGTTGTTACAACAGAGCAGATATTCAATGAATTCAGTTCCGGGATGCTTGATCCCACTGCGATCAGAATGTTTTCAAAAATGTTTTATGACAGAGCGGCTTCCAATCCTGCAACAAGACCGAAATACCTGTTATTGTTTGGTGATGGAACATATGATCCAAAGAACCGGATTTCCAACAACAATAATTATGTTCCTACATTTCAGTTTCTCAATGGTGAAAACCATGTTTCCGCAATGGTTTCCGACGACTATTACGGAATGTTTGATCCAAATGAAGCCTTGTATGCATCAGATCTTCTCGACATTGGTGTTGGACGACTGCTTATTTCTGATCTGACAACGGCTCAAGAGCAAGTGGATAAGATCGAACACTATATGAAAAACGGTTCAGGTCTGTATTCAGAAGCAACGACAAATTGTTCACTCGATGCAAGCGGTCAAAGTTCTACTTTTGGAGATTGGAGATTAAAATATGTTCAGATTGCGGACGATGAAGAAGGGGGCTATTTCGTAACACAGGATACTGAACCACAATATAATTATGTAACAGTAAATCATCCTGAGATGAATTGTGATAAACTTTACACGGATGCATTTACGCAAGTTTCGACTGCCGGCGGTGAACGCTATCCGGACGTCTATGATGCTATAACCAATCGCGTGGAGCGAGGGGCGTTGGTGGTCAATTACGTTGGTCACGGCGGTGAGGTTGGATTAGCGGAAGAAAGAGTGGTAAATGTTCCTCAAATCCAAAGTTGGCGCAATATTGATAAAATGAATGTGTTTGTTTCGGCAACATGTGAATTCACGAAATACGATGATCCCTCGCGAGTATCAGCCGGGGAGTGGGCTTCATTGAATCCCAACGGCGGAGCGATTGCATTAATGACAACATCCCGATCGGTCTTTTTTGGCGTGAATACGATCACCGGTTCCAAATTCTTTGAGAATGTATTCACGCGGGATACAGACAACGAACCCCTTGCCTTTGGAGAGATTATGCGCCTTACAAAAAACGCATCAGGCTCCTCTGACAATAAGAGGAGTTTTACATTGGTCGGTGATCCTGCTCTGCGCATTGCTCATCCAAAAATGCGAATAGTAACCGACAGTATTAATGGTTTACATCCTGCTGTGGAAGAAGATACGATCAGAGCATTAAGTAAAGTAACGATTAAGGGTCACCTTGAAGATCATTCCGGAAACGTACTGAATTCGTTTAATGGTATCGTAATACCTTCCATTTTTGATAAGTCAAAAACGTTGTCAACATTGGGGCAAAACGATGATTCACCGATATTACCTTTCGAACTTCAGCGGAATGTGGTGTACCGTGGAAAAGCATCAGTTGTTAATGGCCTTTTTGAATTCACTTTCGTTGTTCCGAAGGATATCAGCTATTCCTTTGGACCCGGAAAGATCAGTTATTATGCGAATGATGCTTTAATAGATGCTTCAGGCTATGACAGACGGTTTGTTATCGGTGGGATTGATCCGATCGGAATCACTGACAATGAAGGCCCGGATATCGAGCTCTATCTGAATGATGAATCCTTTGTTTCAGGAGGTATTACTGATGAAACACCGGTGATCATTGCTAAGTTGTTCGATGAAAACGGAATCAATACTGTTGGTAACGGCATAGGACATGATCTCACTGCTGTCATCGATGCCAATAGCGCTGATCCGATCGTACTTAATGAGTACTATACAGCAGATCTGGATTCTTATCAGTCTGGATCTGTTCGCTATAACATGCCCGTTCTTGAAAAAGGAAAACATACGTTAACCTTGAAAGTTTGGGATGTTAACAATAATTCTTCAGAGTCTACTGTGGAATTTAATGTACAAGAAAAGGAGGAGGTTCAACTGGCTCATGTTTTGAACTATCCGAATCCATTCACCACGAAGACAGAGTTTTTCTTTGAGCACAATCAGGCATGTTCTGAATTGGATGCCCAGGTCCAGATCTTTACTATTTCTGGAAAACTTGTAAAAACGATCAATCAAACGGTTCATTCGGAAGGATTCAGATCGGCAGGCATTCCATGGGATGGGAGGGATGATTTTGGTGATCAGTTGGCGAAGGGTGTTTACGTCTATTCTGTGAAAGTCAGAACTCCCGAAGGCATTGTTGCCGAAAAACTCGAAAAATTGGTTTTATTGAAATGACAATGCAATATTCGTGCTCAATTTACGTATATTTGCCAGCGATGATAATGAATATGATGAATAAAGCAACAGTACTATTTATTTTGGCAATTCCTATGATCTCCTGGGCTCAGCCAACAGGAAGCGGTGTAACGGATGATGATCTCCAGCTAAACACGATTACTACCGCTGTTCCATTCATGGCCATCACACCGGATTCTCGAGCTGGGGGTATGGGAGATGCCGGAACAGCCCTTAGCGCAAATTCAAACTCCGTATATTGGAATACCTCTTTGTTGAATTTTGCGAAGGAAAAATCCGAGTTGAGTCTCTCGTACACACCGTGGTTGCGTCAATTGACCAACGATATTCACTTGTCATATCTTTCCGGATATTACCGGGTTAATGAGCGTCATGCAGTAGGCGGTGCATTGAGGTTCTTTAGCCTTGGTGAGATAACTTTCACAGATGCAAGTGGAAACGTAATTCGTGATGATAAGCCTAGCGAGTTTGAGATTACAGGAGCTTATGCATTTCGATTAAGTGAAAGAATGAGTATCGGTATCAACGGTAAGTTTGCATATTCTAACCTTACAGGCGGTCTTACTGTTGCAGGTGTAAGCACAAAGGCCGGTGTTGTTGGTGCCACGGATCTTTCTTTTTCCTACTACAACGACGATGCCCGTATAGGTGGAACGAATGGTGTTTATACCTTTGGAGCCACGATTAACAATATCGGTAACAAGATCGCTTATTCTGACCTTGCAGCTGCGGATGCACGTGATTTTATTCCAATGAATTTGAAGATCGGAAACTCTTTTAAAGCGGAATTTGACAAATACAATGATTTGGTGTTTTCATTGGATGTTCAGAAGCT
>JBKCJG010000035.1:0-37685 GCA_046301895.1 Flavobacteriia bacterium | reverse complement strand
CAATCCAAAACCACCGGATATGTTCTTGAAGTATTGGTCGTATGACGCGCTGTATGTGACATAGTTTCCAGATAATGCCGGCCATTCATTTCTGTAATTCAATGCAAAACGAGAACAACCATAAGAACCTGCCAAAGCGGGGTTCAAATAGAGCGGATTGGCGTAAAACTGAGTAAACGTAGGGTCTTGGGCATTAGCACAAACTGTGATAACGGTCATTGCGAATATTCCGATAATTCTTTTCATGGCTATTGATTTAGAAGTCGCTGACCAACACGACCCGGTTTAGATAAAAAACGTATGGTTAACTGATGAGAAAGCCCGCGATTTTGCAACATTTCAGACTGAATGTAATCGGCATTATAGGTGAACGTGAAACGATCTAGTTTGACACCAACCGATGCCGCCGGTTCCAAATTACTTGAAATAGCCCCGCCAAAGGTCATCCATCGGTACTTCATGTTAAATCCGAGCCATCCCTCCGATAAATTCTCCTGCTGCTGATAAACGGCATATGGTGACAACGTAAAGTTCTCCCGGTAAGATTGGTAATCAGTTCCGACTGTTGCAACAAAATGCTTTCCTGCACGTCTAGGATTCGCAGGATCATATTGGTAAATGTTGTCGTAATGCTTGAATAAATTGTCTCCTTGGATCCCGGCAAAGAACCACTTCGTATTAACCATCAAACCTAGCCCCAGATCCCTATACCACAGTTGATTGCCCAAGGGTTCACCAAAACCTTCTACAAATGATTGTGTATTCATTCGGTCATATTCCACATCTTCTCCGAAGTTAACTTTACTCCAATCTAGATTCTTGGAACCCATTTTAAAACGAACCGATGGCTCAACAACGACGTTGCGTGATACCGAAAACTTTGGGGAATAGATCATGGCTGCCATAAAATTTTGGATCATTCCATCAGAATAATAGTTGTGATCGAACTGGAAACCAATTCCGCCCCTCATACCATATGAGTATCCGTCAACAACCAATCTGTTGGTAAATTGCTGATTCGATTGACCCACCCACTGTGCTCTTGTCATGGTCTGGACACGGGTACCTAGTAACGTTCCGACTGCACCATAGTTAATGTCGGTCGCTTGCATTCCCGGAACATGATAATGGGGATCCTTCATGTTCTTCAACGCTACCGGATTATCGAGCATGCGCTGGACTTTACGCCCAATTCGGCTTAACTTGGAACTGAAGGATAATTTATACTCTGTTTTATCAAAACGCCTGGACGATTCGATTGACGAACTATTGCGGATAATAGAAGACTCCCTTAGAGGCAGAACCAACACTGTCGGTTCAAATGTTTGCAACACCCTTTGGCTATTCTGTATGTCAGAACCTTCACTTTTGTCCTCAAAAACACCCGGGCTGGCAACGATAAAAGTGGGCTCAATTGAAGTGCCTGGATTTATTTGACGAGCAAATTGATCAATCGGCACATGATTAAAACGAGTGGACGGAGCACTTCCATTGCGTTCGAATTCAGGTCTTTTTTCACCAATAACTGAATTCCCAGTCTGGTATTTTGAGCGTTTTCCAACCGACAATGCTTCCTTCAGATCGCCTGATTGATCTTGTAACAGCTCCACAGTGCCTTCAGTATTATCTGCAAACAATAATTCGTTGGCCCTTAAGTTCGCGAAATCACCCAAGGATGAATAGAACCCAAGACTGATCATAAGGGCTATTGACGCAAACCCAAGCGACATATATAGCCCTACCGGTCTGCGCTTGATCAATTGTTCCCGGTTTGGATATTCAACGACCTGGCTCGGAATTTTGGCCAGTTCCCACATATCCCGGTCTACGTCAAGTTCTGGATGCTTCAATAAAAAAGCTTCCAACTGAGCGACCTGTTCGGGAGAGAGATTGCCCTCCATTAACTCAAAAAGCCAACGGTCTATATTGGAAAAAGATGGATTACTCATACCAGTTCTGTCAAACCTTTTAACTGCTTTTTAATTTTATTCCTTGCGCGAAAAAGATAAACCTTGACCTGAGAAGGAGAAAGTTCAAGAATCTCTCCGATCTCTTCATAAGAATAACCTTCGAGATCACGTAGCAAAATGATACTTTTCTGTATCGGTGGTAAAATATTCACTGCACGATCAACGACCTGACCAGACTCGAACATGTTAAAGTCTTTACGCACTTTTTCCGGAAGATTGTCATTTCCCGGGTAAGAGATGCGCTGCTTTCTGTTCAGCAGGTTCAACATGGCGTTATGAGCCGTGGTAAACATCCACGCTTTTGCTTTGGTTACCTCAACCTTCTTATGGTTGATCCATAATTTTTCAAAAACATCCTGTACAATATCCTGTGCATCCTCCGAATTACGGAGAAATTTCAACGCAAAGCCATACAGCTTATTGCTCTGATCTTTCACAACACTATTGTACTCGTGTCTCTTCAAAATTTTCCGTTTGCAATTGCAGTTAAAACAATTTGAGAACTGTAAAAGTTACACCTCCAATGAATAGTGTAACGAATATAGATACTAAAAGTATAGTACATTTATCAATTGACTCCGCAGAACGAACAGAGTAGCTATTTGACTGAATATTTTAGCATGGATAATGAACAAAATTTAAGATATATTTATATTTTCGTCGATAAACCAAATAATCCATATGATCCAAGCAAACAGACTATTTGATATTCCTTATTATCAGCTGAGCCAATACCCTAATCAAAACATGTTCGTCACCAAAACCAAAGGTCAATGGTTAGGCATGTCTACCAAACAATTCCTCGAACAAGTGATGCTGGTTTCGCGGGGTCTGATCGCCTTTGGCGTAAACAAAGGTGATAATGTTGCTTTGGTCTCGAATAATCGCTACGAATGGAACATCATGGATATTGCCATTCAGCAGATCGGTGCGATCGTTGTACCGCTCTATCCGAATATCTCAGAAAGCGATTACAAGTATATTCTGAATGACGCAGGTGTAAAACTCTGCGTTGTTTCCAATCACGAATTATGTCACAAGATCAAAAACGTGAAAAGTGAGGTTCCTTCATTGCTTCATCTTTTTTCATTCGATGATCTGGAAGACTGTGATCACTGGAAAAAGATCCATGCAAGAGCCGATGAAACACCGGAAAGTGAGGTAAACAGCAGAATGGAAGAGGTTAAAACACATGACCTGGTAACATTGATATACACCTCCGGAACGACCGGAAATCCGAAGGGAGTAATGCTCACACATCACAACATCCTTTCAAATGTCGAAGCGTGCAGGGAGCCTATTCCGGCAGATCAGCACTCTAAAGTTCTCTCGTTCTTACCGGTGTGTCATATCTACGAACGCATGTTGCACTATTTGTACATGTACATTGGATGCTCTGTCCATTTTGCAGAATCAATGGACACGATTGGTGATAACATCAGGGAAGTTAAACCGGATGTCTTTACGGCTGTGCCGCGATTGATCGAAAAAGTATACGACAAGATAATGGCGAAGGGCGATGAGCTGAAAGGGATCAAACGCAAACTGTTCTTCTGGGCCGTTTCATTGGGAGAGGAATACGATGTTGTGGGCAAAGGGCTTTGGTACAAGATCAAGCTGGCTATCGCACGAAAACTGATCTTCTCTAAATGGCGCGAAGCACTGGGAGGAAATGTTCGCGCAATAGCATCGGGCAGTGCAGCACTTCAACCAAGACTTGCCCGTATTTTCATGGCTGCTGGAATTCCGATCCTTGAAGGTTACGGGCTCACAGAAACATCTCCGGTGGTATCCGTTAACTCCTTCCAGAAAGGAATTCGTTTTGGTACCGTTGGGGCGTTGGTAGACGGTGTATCAGTCAAAATAGCGGAAGATGGAGAAATCCTTGTAAAAGGACCCAATGTCATGATCGGTTACTACAACCTTCCTGAAGCAACTGCTGAAGCAATTGACAGTGAAGGATGGTTCCACACAGGGGATATCGGAACCTTCATTGAAGAGAAGTTCTTGAAGATCACGGACCGCAAGAAGGAAATATTCAAAACTTCCGGAGGGAAGTACATCGTACCTCAAGCCATGGAAAATAAATTCAAGGAATCCCGATTCATTGAACAGATCATGGTAATTGGTGAAGGAGAGAAATTCCCCGCAGCGTTCATCGTTCCTGGCTATGCTTTCGCAAAGGAATGGGCACATCGGAAAGAGATCGATCTCGGAGAGGGCTCGAATAAAGAGATTGTGACCAATGCGTATGTTATCGCGCGCATTCAGAAGGACGTGGATCAACTCAATAAAGGTTTCGGAAATTGGGAACAGATCAAAAAATTCGTTCTTCTGGAAAATGAATTCTCGATTGAAGGTGGCGAACTTACACCTACCCTGAAATTGAAACGCAAGAAGATCCTGGAAAAATACCAAGCAGAGTACACATCTATTTATTCTGCTTAACTATCGAAACAGCGTTTTTTTTTTATATTCGTATCAGAAAAGTTGGCCGAAAACAAGAAGCGGGGAGGTTCTGAAAATCCGTAAGAGTAGGAAATTAACTTATAAAAATTGCAATGAAAAAAGTATTTTTTTTAGGTGCCTTCGCGGTACTAGGTTTAGCTTCTTGTAAAAAAGACTACACATGTTAGTGCACTACAACAGGAGGAGGTACAACAATCACTCAGTCAACGACTGTTAACGGAACCAAGAAGGATGCAAAAGCTGCATGTGAAAACGGAAGTAGCACGGTTTTGGGAATCACTACTACTTGTACCATCAAGTAATTTGAACAATAAATGTTTGAAGGGGAGCTTTGCTCCCTTTTTTTTATTGCTTTAACTCATAATTAATTTTCGCGTCGCGAAAAATTCTCAGTATTCATCTTATGAATTTTTTCGAAACACTTTTGTTAGAGCTTGGTTTCTCTTGGTTCCTTGCTAAAATAGTACCCTATCTGCTTTCTATCCTTTTGGGTTTCATTCTGTTCTTTGCTCTCAACAAGTCCTTGCGCGGTAAAAAATCCAAGTGGCTAGTTCGTGTGCCGATGCTTTTTGCTCCGTTTATTTTTTATTTCGTGTTTTACCCGATTTATGAAGGTGATTTTTCAAACAGCTCTAAAACCGTCGTTACATCGATGGAATTCGGAAACGGCAAAAAGCTAACTGTAGTTGCAATTCCCAATTGCCCTTACTGTTTTGAATCGATCGATAAATTAAAACTCATCTGTCTGCGGAACCCATCTGCTAAGATCCAGTTTCTGGTGTGTACTGAAAATGAAAATGACCTGGTACGATACAAGCAACAAGCTCAAAAACTATTTGAGATAAAAAAGTATCCAAACTATGATAAATTGGCAAAATTGGTTGGAAACAAATTCCCATCTTTTCTTCTAACGGGAGCAAATTCGCAGATCAAAATCTGGAATAATTCTGATTTTGGTGTTACTGCAATTGATGAGGTAGAAGAATTTCTGCGAAATTAGGTTATCGATTATAACCTCCTGGTGGTCACCTTTACTGTGACATGATGAAATTCCGGATAGTATGTTCCTTCTTCAAAAGTCAGTGTCATGAGGTAATTACGCACTTTGATGCGCGTTGGTGTGGATACCACTGTTGTCCCTTCTGATAGCAAGCGGGCTGAGGTAACAATCCCCTTTCTGTTTACCGCCAATTCATAGAATAATACACCTTCGTTCGGATCAGTTATGCTGAAATCAGAAGTTGACACCATTTTTCTTCCTTCATCAACAAGCGTTCCATTGATCAACTGACCAAATGAAATAGAAGACACAAATAATGTCACCAAAAGAATAAGTGCTTTCATAAAGATAATTGTTGTTGTGTTGTCCTACGAATACCGTACCTAAAAGTTACGTCACGAAATCTTTCCCCAGTTCGGCTTGGAACGCAATGTATTCTTGAGTATCTCACTAAGTTTTAAATTGGACGGATGCTCAAGCGACGGGTCTTCACTGAGTACCCTTCGCGCCTCATCCCTCGCCAGAACGACCAGTTGCGAATCTTTAGAAAGATCAGCGATCTTCAGATTCAGCTGTCCACTTTGCTGAGTGCCCATTATATCACCCGGCCCTCTGAGTTGCAGATCAACCTCAGCGATCTCAAAACCATCGTTTGTACGAACCATCGTTTCAACTCGCTTGAGCGTGTCTTTAGACAGTTTATCGCCGGTCATCAAAATGCAATAGGACTGCTCTGCTCCCCGCCCTACCCTTCCCCTCAGCTGGTGTAACTGAGACAAGCCAAAGCGTTCGGCGCTTTCAATGATCATTACAGAAGCATTCGGCACATTCACGCCGACCTCAATTACAGTTGTCGCTACCATGATCTGTGTCTCATTGCGCGAGAATCGCTGCATTTCGAAGTCCTTATCCTCAGGTTTCATCTTCCCATGAACGATACTAACGCGATAGTTCGGTAACGGAAAAGCTCTGGTAATTGCTTCATAGCCGCTCATCAGGTTGTTGAAGTCGAGTTTTTCCGACTCCTTGATCAATGGGTACACGATGTACACTTGTCTCCCCTTAGCGATCTCATCTCGCATAAAACCGAATACGCGCATGCGATGTGATTCATAGCGATGAACTGTCGTGATCGGTTTGCGTCCCGGTGGCAATTCATCGATCACTGAAACATCCAGATCCCCGTAAAAAGTCATAGCCAATGTTCGTGGGATCGGAGTAGCCGTCATAATGAGTACATGAGGCGGAATCACATTCTTTCTCCACATCCTTGCTCTTTGAGCCACTCCAAATCGGTGCTGTTCATCGATTACAACAACTCCCAGATTCTTAAATTGGACAGCATCTTCAAGTAAAGCATGTGTCCCAACCAGAACATGCACAGAGCCGTCCTCAAGTCCTTCATGGATGTATGTTCGATCTTTCTTTTTTGTGGATCCCGTCAATAATTCAATTCGCACTGGCATTTCTCCGAGCATGCCTTTCAATGTTTCAAAATGCTGATTGGCAAGGATCTCTGTTGGCGCCATCAATGCAGTCTGATATCCGTTTCCGATCCCGATCAGCATTGTGAGCAGGGCCACAAGGGTTTTCCCACTTCCTACATCCCCCTGCAGCAATCGGTTCATGTGATGCCCTGTAAGGAAATCCTTTCGAATCTCTTTAAGCACCCGCTTTTGCGCTCCGGTCAGAGGAAATGGCAGATAACATTCATAGAATTCGTTGAAAACCCCACCCACTTCTTCGAAAACAAATCCTTTCCAACGTTGCATCCCGATTTGTTTTCTCAGTAAGAGCTCCATTTGAAGAAGGAACAATTCTTCAAACTTCAACCTCAGTCTGGCCTGAAAATAATCCTGTTCAGTTCTTGGTGCATGCACTAGTTGCATTGCTGTTTCTCGAGGAATCAGCCGATTTTCTTTTGCAACGGTTTCCGGCAAGAACTCCGGGATCTTACCTTTGATCTGAGGAACCAAAGCAGCTGTCAGTTTTTCGATCCCTTTGGAATGAAGTCCTTTAGAACTGAGTTTTTCCGTTGTGCTATAAACCGGTTGCAGACCTGTCTTCTGCGACACGTCCTTCCACTCTGTGATCTCAGGATGTGGAATATTCCATACATTCCCATAAATCTTTGGTCTGCCGAAAATCTGATATTCAACCCCTATTTTCAACAACGGCTTAATCCATTTTGCTCCCTGAAACCAAACCAGATCGATCACTCCGGTTTCGTCTTGAAATTTTGCCGACAACTTTTTCTGACGACCCATGCTGCTCTCAGAAACGTGTACGATTCTTCCTTTTAACTGCGCATACGCATCAATGTAAGGAAGATCAGAAA
The DNA here is from genome assembly GCA_046301895.1 of Flavobacteriia bacterium. Taxonomy (GTDB): domain Bacteria; phylum Bacteroidota; class Bacteroidia; order Flavobacteriales_D; family Crocinitomicaceae; genus M0103. The sequence goes on along the minus strand of JBKCJG010000035.1, from coordinate 29,908 downwards.
TCTTCTGGTAACTGGACCGATCAATGTAACGGAACGGAAAATAATGCAGAAGATCACCAAATGTATGAACATTGATCTCCTGCCTCAGCAATTCTGCACGCTGCGGCCCCACTCCTTTCAGGAATTCAATGGATGTCAAAAGGAAATCGTTCACTTGATAAAATTAGGAATTCAGAACGATGTTTTATGTTCTCACTTAATAAATTACGCTCAAAAAAAATCCCCCGAAACCGGAGGATCTTTTTATCAGTGTTGTTTCTTCGAAAGCTCTATACCTTCGTCTAACCACTTTTTAAAGGCTTCTCTAGTTCCATGATGTTCAAAATCTGCTGGACCATTATCTAGATCTTTTCCATCCGGTGACAACATACGGTAATGAGGTTGAGAATTACACTTGTAACGACTCATTTGTAGGAACCCCCACTTGTGACCTACCTGGGTTATTTTCATTTTTTTACCTGGGGCATATTCCAATTCTTTATGTTCGGAAATTGGTAATTCTTTTTTCTCATCAACATACAGGGAAGCTATTACCAAATCATTTTTCAAAGTAGATAAGACACCGTCCGTATTCCATACAGTTTCTTCCATTTTACGGCAGTTTTGACATCCCCAACCTGTAAAATCAAGCATTAATGGTTTGTTAACCTTTTTTGCATACGCTAAGGCTTTATCATAATCATCAAACATCATGATCCCATGGACTCCTTCATGCATACCTTCGACATGCTCAGAATTATTGGCTGACATTACCGATGGCTGGCCATATTTCCATTCACTATATGTTGGAGAAGGCGGGAATCCACTTATCAACTTTAAAGGAGCTCCCCATAATCCTGGTAGCAAATAAACAATAAAAATAAGAGTAATAGTGCCGAGCATAGCTCTTCCAACAGAGAGTTTTTCTATGGGACTATCATGAGGCAACCTATAACCTCCAAATAGATAAATTGCTAAAGCTGTAAAAATTCCGATCCAAATTGCAAGAAACAATTCTCTCTCGAGAAGATGGGTTTGGGAAACCAAATCAGCGGTGGACAAAAATTTGAATGCCAACGCTAATTCTAAGAATCCTAGAAAAACTTTAACTGTATTCAACCAACCTCCAGATTTTGGCAATGAGTTCATCCAACCCGGGAATGCAGCGAACAATCCGAACGGCAAAGCAAGTGCAAGCGAGAAACCGAACATTCCAATGAATGGCGCCACGCCACCTTCAGACGCAGCCTGAACCAACAAGGTACCAACGATCGGTCCTGTACATGAGAATGAAACCAAGGCCAACGCCAATGCCATAAAGAAGATACCTACCAAACCGCCTTTGTCTGCGTTGCTGTCCGCTTTGTTCACCCATGAACTGGGCATCCGGATCTCGAAAGCTCCAAGGAATGAAACTGCGAAAACAACCAGAATTAGGAAGAAAACAATATTAAACGTCGGATTGGTCGACATCTCGTTCAGCACCTCTGCACCAAATACGGCTGTAACAACGGTACCCAATAAAATGTAGATCACAATGATCGAGATCCCATAAATAACTGCATTTCGGATCCCTTCAGCTTTTGACTTACTCTGCTTTGTAAAGAAGCTCACAGTCATAGGGATCATTGGGAAAACACACGGCGTCAACAATGCGGCAAGTCCGCTCAGGAATGAAAGCAAAAAGATCGTCAACAATGAACCGTTACCTTCTTTCTTTTTAGGCTCTTCGTTTGATTCCACTTTATCGCCTTCTCTTGAATCTTCGAATTTCACATCCGAAATCGGATTCTTAATGTTCAACTCATCAGCTTTTACCTTAATGAGCCTTTGAATGTCGTTATCCGATAATATCGCATTTGAATTATCTGAATTAGAAATCAATTCATAACCTAATTCAAAATCCTGTTCGGTTTTAACAAATGATAATAAATCACGAGCATCTTGTATCGGCAAATCTTTAGCTCTGACGGAAGCAATTATTCCTATGACAAAAATCACGATTAAGAGCAAACTATTCTTCATCTTTCTGAGTGATTGATAAGTATTTTTTATAAAATTCTACGCTATTTCCTTCTGGAACTTGCTGCCATTTCCCATGTACGAAAACATAAGTTGAACCATCACTATGGATAGCAACGTCATTTTCTATTTTCTTAAATTCAGATTTCAGTTTGGTTTGATCAACCTCTATTCCCTCAACTTTACAACCCTTCACCCTCAATTTAAAAGTTACTGCATGATCCGGTAGACATTTCACATCATTACAGGTCTGAAATGAAAAAGTGCCAGTAAGCTCAAAATCCTTCTCAGAAGTGATCTTGATCTTTCTTTTAAGTAGAAAAGAACCTTCATGATATGCCAGACTTTCATCGGCGAGTTCGTCGTATTTCTCGATCGGCTTCGGCTCAATTACTCCCCCAACTGTCTTGAAGTTCGGGGACGTTTTAAGCTCAAATCCGGTTGGAAAACCAAAACTTCCCTTCGGCAATTTTGTCGCATTGATATGCCAATGTTCGATGACTTTGATCTTTGCGATTACCGTTGCTTCACAACCATTTTGTTCCAGTGTAAAACTCCAGTTTACCTTGTCTTCAGGTAACTCGATCTGTGCTTGAGAGGTCAGGGAAGTTCCCGTGAAAAGAGTAAAGAGCAGAAAAGAAAGTAACTTTCTCGATATCATCGTTTTGAGTTATTATTTTAATTGAATTGTAAACTTTTCATCTACAGGAGGTAGACACATCGTATCATTGCAAAGCATGTACGTTACCGAACCGGCAAGAATAGTATTTTTTTTGACAGTAACACGCTGTGTAAATACAACCTCGTTCTCGAAAAAATCAAGCATTGCTTCGAAGTTCTCATCGTATTTCTGAATAGGTGTTGGTTCGGATACTTTGCCGATCAATTTTACCTCCCCGTTTGGATCAAACACAAAACTTGTTGGAACAGGCCCAATATCGTTTGCCACATGCTGACTGTACAAATGCCAACCTTCAGAAATATTCGCCTTCAATTCAACGGTATGATTCGTTTCATTGTACACGTATCCCCACTGGATCTTAGACTGAGCCATTAGGTTAATCGTCAAAAAGACTGAAAAAATGATCAAGATTTGTGTTTTCATCTGCAATTGAAACTTGTTCAAATGTACAAATTGAAAACTAACTCAGGGATGTAGAAAAACAATAATCCTTGTATTCCTAGATTCACAAACGGTTAAAGAAGGTCTCAAAACTTAATCTCCCGAATGCGCTGAATCGGTATCCAAACTCCGCCCTTTAAACAGACAAATTTTGTCCCCGCTGCCCAAATAGTCGTATCTACGCGTTTCAAACCATTATCATCCTGAAAAATGATCGAAACCTTACTGCGATGAGAATTGCCAAGGATGGTTGCCTGTTCGATCTGTTTCATCAGTTCGGGATGCTGCTCAACAGCGAACTTTTCCTTAAAGTTCAAAGAGGAGATCGATTCCTTCTCAATTAGTTCTGGATTCATAGTAGCTTGCATAGTCGTGTAACCTTTTCCAAAAAGTAGGCAATCAATTATAGACCCCGTTAATGAATGAATATTATGCCGCTACCAATGAATAAAAGATGGATTAATTCGATCAATAGTGTATGTCGTTCATCGAATACCTCGCAGTTGCCGCAATTGATTGATCAGCAAACAACCCTTTTTGAAACATAAACTTACCGGTGATCGCTATCATTGCAGCGTTGTCGGTACAGTATTCAAATTTTGGAATGAATACTTTCCAACCTAACGCTTCTCCGGTCTCGTGCATTGCGCTTCGTAGCCCGCTGTTTGCGGATACTCCGCCTGCAATGGCGATGTGTTTTATCTTCAGTTCGTTGGATGCTTTGATGAGTTTTTTGAGTAAGATCTCAATTACGGTGCGCTGAATAGATGCACACAGATCGTCAAGGTTCTTTTCTATAAATGTCGGATCATTCAACGATTCCTTCTGAAGAAAATACAGAATCGACGTTTTCAAACCACTAAAACTGTAATTATACTCCGGAATAGAAGGCTTCGAAAAGGTAAATCTTGCCGGGTCACCATTCTTTGCATGTTTGTCAATATACGGACCTCCGGGATAAGGAAAGCCGAGCAATTTCGCGGCCTTGTCAAATGCCTCTCCTGCAGCGTCATCGATCGTGCTCCCGATGACTTTCATCTTTAAATGATCCTCAACAAGCACTATCTGCGTATGCCCCCCGGAAACCGTTAAACATAAAAAAGGGAAGTCCGGTTGATCTTTACCTTCATCATCAATAAAGTGGGCTAAAACATGGCCCACCATGTGATTAACATCCAACATTGGAATATTGAGCGCCAAGGAAAAAGCTTTGGCAAAGGAGGTGCCTACGACCAATGAACCCATGAGACCCGGACCTCTTGTAAACGCAACGGCATCGATCTCCTCTTTGGTCACTCCAGCCTTTTTCAGCGCCTCATCCACTACCGGAATAATATTTTGTTGATGCGCTCTGCTGGCAAGCTCAGGAACAACGCCGCCATACTGCTCATGAATATCTTGTCTTGCAATCAGATTGGAAAGTATGGTGTTATTTTTGAGGACAGCAGCCGACGTATCATCGCATGACGACTCAATACCCAAGATGATGATGTCTTTTTGACGCAAGTTTGTGTAAGTTTGTATTTCGGATGACAAAAGTATTCAAAATTATCGGACGCATAGTCGGGATCTCGATCGAATGGCTCCTGATCGCACTGATACTTTTTGCTTTCGCTATCCGAACTTCAGCCGTTCAAACATTTCTGGCTCAAAAGGCTACCGCCTTCCTTTCCAGTGAGTTGGGCACGACCTTTCATGTGGAAGCTGTTTCGATCGTATTCATCGACAGAATTGCACTGGATGGAATCACCGTTCTCGACCAGCAGCAAGACACTCTCGCACACATCAAAACACTTTACGTTACCCTTGAAGAACTCAACCTAAACAAGAACTTTATTCATTTGGATCATGCTGAACTGGAGGGAGGTACTGTGCATATCAACCGTGAAAAGGAAACAGGAGATTTCAATTTTTGGTTCATCACTGACTATTTCGACTCCGGAAAGAAGAAAAAATCAAAAAAGCCGTTCGACATATTCTTGGACGCTATTCAGGTCTCAGACCTCAATTTCAAATACGATGATTTCAGGAAAGGGTATTCTGCGTTTGGCATGGATTACGACCATATCTCACTCAAAAACGTATCGCTCACCGCTAACAACTTCAGTTCAATTAATGACACTTTCACCGCTGACATCACACATCTTTCTGCGGATGAACGCTGTGGATTCGAGCTAAAAAAGTTAAGCACTCATATGAGTATTTCAGGGAAAGGCCTGAATCTGTCTAACGTTTCGATCGTTTCCTCGCTATCAGATATAAAGGCATCGAAGTTCTCTCTTCTCATGGATCAAATGGAGGATTTTGAGTATTTCGAAGATAGCGTTGAATTTGACGCAAGATTTCTAAAAAGTAAGGTCTCCCTGAAGGATGTGTCGTACTTTGCAAATGCCTTGGAGGGGATGGATCAATTGGTGGAGATCACCGGAAAAGTGACGAATAAGGTAAAGAACCTAAAGATAACAGATCTTGAACTAAGAACCGGTAAAAAAACAGTCATCCGGGGAACCTTCAACCTTCCTGACTTCAGAATTTTAAAGGAGTCATTTTTCTCGGAAAAGATCGTTTACGCGAACATTTCACTGAATGACCTCAAAAAGATTCGCATGCCCATAAGTGCGGATAACACCTACTTATCATTTGATGAATACCTCGAGCGACTGGGTAATTTTCAAGCGAACAACCTTCACCTTGATGGTTTTTATTCCCGCTTTGTTGTATCTGCCGACAACCTCAGAACGAAGCTTGGGAACCTAAAACTGGACAACGGGATCATCTTTACTGAGAACAAGAAGAACGATTCCTATCTTTTTGGGCGTTCAGGACCAGGCGAATTCGACGTGAAAATTGAGCAATTCCAACTTGGAAAATTCCTGAATGACCCTAATTTGGGAACCCTGGACGGCACTCTTTCCCTCTCAGGTGAGGCATTTTCCTCATCAGAGATCCATTTCAATCTGATCGAAGGAGACCTGAACAGGTTTGACTACATGGACTATGCATACGAAAATATTTCAATCAGGAAAGGACAATTCGTCGACAACAAATTGATAGCCAAGATAGAGGTGAACGATAAAAATCTGAACCTTGTTTACGACGGGTCTATAGACTTTAATGGAAATCAGCACATGTCCTTTTCGATCGATCTGACAAAAGCCATGCTCGATAAGTTGGGAATAACAAAAGAAGACAGTACAAGCCTGGTCTCGAGCTTCAGTGTTGATATTTTCGGCAAGAACCCAAACACGATGTCAGGAAGCATCACAACGAATGGCCTGCTTTACACCGAGGGATCAAGAGAGATCAGTGTACCCCGTCTGAAGCTAATGGTTAGTCGCAGTATGCTAGAAGACCAATTCATCATCAGCAGTGAACTTGCGGATATCAATTTGAAAGGTAAGATCGATTTTACAACATTAACTTCTGATTTCACGGAACAGTTCCAGAAAGTATTTCCTTCCATTGCCGATGTCAAGATACTTAAAAAGAAACGCGGAAATACGCCAAGTCATTTTGACTATCGGATCACAACCCATGAGCTTGATGACTTCCTCGCAATCTTTGCACCGGACCTCAGTGTGACCCCACAAACAACGTTGAGTGGGCACTATGACGGAAAACTGTCTGAATTTAACATGACACTGTCATCTGACGGGATCGATTACAACGAGATGCATTTCGAAGGAATCTCGCTTTATCAAAACCTGACCTCGAAGGAGATCTCTGCCGATTACAAGGTCATGAGTTTCTCGTATTCCGACTCAATCGCACTACAGGATGTTCATTTTAAAACAAAAGGAACACAAGGACTGCTGAATTCGGAACTTTCCTGGAACCCGGGAAGCTCCAATGAATCCCTGATAATTTGGGAAACGAATATTGTCAATAATAAACACCTCAACTTCACTCTGAGGCCATCTTATTTCAGTATCAACGAGCAGCGATGGGAAATTGAAAATCAGTCAGACCTGGCAATTACGGATAATGAGATCCATATTGCCAAATTCAAGGTCGAACGAAAGGAGCAGTTCATCACAGTAGATGGCTGTATTTCCAGAAACAATGCTGACAGGCTGAATTTCAATATCAGCGATATCGATCTTACAGATCTTGGAACGTTGATCGGTTCTTCCGTAAAAATGGAAGGAAAAGTGAACGGATGGGGATACATCTCTAATCCGTATACCAACCTGACCTATATTGGCGACGCTGCTATACAGGGACTTTTCATCAACAATGAAGAGGTTGGGGACATCTTTGTGCAGTCAGAATGGAACAGGGCGAGTGAAAGTGTTGGATTGATGGGAGACCTTTTGTATCGGGGCAATCAAACATTTAAATTTGATGGTAGCTATTTCCTTGAAAGAGATACAGACAATCTCGATTTTAACCTGGTATTTGATCAAACTGATCTTCAATTCACAAATGCCTTCATGGATCCTGATGTGGTGAACAACATACATGGTTTGCTCAATGGAAGTCTCAAAGTAACGGGTTCACCTGAAAAACCGATAATAGAAGGGGATGTTGATCTTGTTGGGGGTAATGCAAAGATTGAACTTTTGGGAGTTAACTTGGGCTTAAACGGAAAGATTGCTGCGGATGAATATGGTTTCTACATCGACAACATGCCTGTAAGTGATGAAGAAGGCAACACCGGCTCACTGATAGGATCCATTTATCATGACAATTATGCGGACTGGAACTTCGACCTACAATTCGATCTTGAAAATGATGTGATGCTGAATAAAACACCATTTTCAGCATTTTTACCCTTCAATACGATGGATAAGTTCCTTATCCTGAACACCCAATACAAAGAAGGTGATTTTTATTTCGGAAAGGCATATGTGACAGGAACTGCAAACATCTTTGGATACGCAGATAATATTGAGATAACCGTCGATCTTCAGACAAGAAAAGGCACCTACATAAATTTCCCAATGTACGGCGCTTCCGAACTTGAGGAAGAGAACGGATTCATCTCCTTCAAACAAAAAGGAACCACAGCAGCCGCAACTCCTCCACCGATCGACTTCACCGGTGTCGATCTGGACCTCAATTTCCGAGTAACACCTGATGCCAAACTCACAATTACCTTCAATGAAATGACCGGAGACGAGATTACAGCGAAAGGAAGTGGCGATATCTCGATAAAATTGGACAATCTGGGTGAACTCACAATGGATGGCACATACATGGTGAAGGATGGTGTTTATAATTTTGCCATGGGAGTGGTCAAACAGCCATTTAATATTGAAGAAGGAGGCTCTATCGCATGGACCGGCGACCCGTATAACGCAACGCTGGACATCAAAACATTTTGTGAGGTGAATGCAGATATCAGCCAGATCTCACCGAACGAATTACAAACAGCAAGTCAGAACGGCCAGAATAACAGGAACGATAAAATCATCTGCTACCTTGGACTTGCCGAATCACTTTTGAAGCCAACCATCAATTTCGACATAAAAGCTCCAAGAGCAGATGAAACAGAAAAGGCTTTGTTGGCCAGGGTAACCGGAGAACCGGACGAATTGAACAAACAGTTCTTCTCTCTTATGGTACTCAAACGTTTTCAGCCGCTGAAGGGATTGGAAGGCACGGGAATGTCTTCAGTGTCTGAGTTGGCACAAAATCAGATAAATGCAATGCTTTCTCAGGTCTCCAAGGACTACAAAATGAATGTGAACCTCGATGCCAATGAACAAACCGGAGAAAAAGCATACGAGTTTGGTGTTTCCAAAGGATTCCTCGACGATAGACTTATACTTACCGGTAATTTCGGTGTGGAAACACAGACACAGGAAGAATCTAACAAGTCGACCGCAAGTGGTTTGATGGGTGATGTCAGTCTTGAATACCTCTTGAATGAAAGCGGCACCTTTCGTATAAATGTTTTCAACGAATCAAATGACAATACCGTTATCCAGGAAAAGACCATTCAATTTACCCAGGGCGCAGGTATCCATTATCAGGAAGACTTTGATAACTTCGATAATTTCAAACTAGCACAGTCCTTCCTGGATATTTTCAGAAGTAAACAGAATAAAAAATATCCCATAAAGCGTAAAAAACGGCAAATGCCCGTCCCTGCGTCAGGCGATGGCACAAGGATCTTCGTGCTTCCCGACAAAACCGGCATCCTTGGATAAATTGTTTCACACACTTCCCTTCAACTAAAATCAATTCTTTATTTTTACCTCTAAAATCGACAGACAAAAGTGGTATGAAAAAGGTATTGATAGCCAATAGAGGAGAGATTGCGCGGCGAGTGATCAGAACGTTAAAGAAAATGGGCATTTCCAGTGTTGCGATCTATTCAGATGCGGACAGAAATGCGCCGCACGTGCTTGAAGCTGACGAAGCGGTATATGTTGGACCAAGTCCTTCGGCAGAGAGTTACCTGAAACAGGATGTGATTCTTCAATATTGTCAAGAATTAGGCGTCGATGGGATTCACCCGGGTTATGGTTTCTTGTCTGAGAATGCAGGATTTGCGCGTAAAGTGAAGGAAGCAGGGATCAAGTTGATCGGGCCGTCAGCTGAATCCATGGAGATCATGGGCGACAAGTTAAGTGCGAAACAGGCAGTTAAATCTTACAACGTACCATTGGTACCGGGAGTAGATTCAGCAATCACAGATACAGACGAAGCGATCAAAATTGCCGAAAAAGTGGGTTATCCGATTCTGATCAAAGCCTCGGCTGGCGGAGGTGGAAAAGGAATGCGTTTGGTATACCGTTCGGAAGATTTTGCCGAACAAATGCGCATGGCACAGAACGAGGCACGCTCTTCTTTCGGGGATGATGCAGTATTCATAGAAAAGTTCGTCACAAAACCTCGTCACATTGAAATACAAGTTTTTGCAGATAGTCAGGGAAATACTGTTTATTTGTTCGAACGCGAATGTTCAATACAGCGTCGACATCAGAAGGTTGTAGAAGAGGCTCCGAGTGCATTACTCACCCCTGAATTGAGAAAATCGATGGGTGAAGCAGCCGTAGCAGTATGTAAGGCGTGTAACTATGAAGGAGCAGGGACGGTTGAGTTCCTTGTTGATGCCGATATGAAGTTCTATTTCCTGGAAATGAATACCCGCTTGCAAGTAGAGCACCCAGTTACCGAGGAGATCACCGGTCTGGATCTTGTAGAATGGCAAATCAGAGTGGCGCGCGGAGAAAGGCTGCCTAAGCTGCAGGATGAACTCTCTATCAATGGACATGCCATTGAGGTGCGTGTGTATGCCGAGGATACATTAAACGGTTTCACACCTGATATTGGTAATCTGAAAAGATACCGTATTCCTTCCGGAAGGAATATTCGAGTAGACGATGCATTCATTGAAGGAATGGATATCCCGATCTTTTATGACCCAATGATAGCGAAGCTCGTTGTCTGGGGTAAAACCCGTGAGGAAGCCATCGACAAAACGATCAAAGCGATCGATAATTACCAGATCTCCGGCCTTAAAACCACACTGGATTTCGGAAAATTCGTTCTAAAACACGAAGCATTCCGCTCAGGCAATTTCGACACAAACTTCATCAAACACTATTTTGAAGATCCGATGATAATGTATACTGCTATGGAGGAAGAAAAAGAGGCGTTACAGCATGGCATCAATCAGATCTGGGATTCTATCAAGGTACGAGACAGGAAAGAGTTCGCATCCAGAGAGATCACCAGTTCCTGGAAAAATGCCCGATCTTGAGAGGCTAAAAATATGTGAGAATTAACTTGAAATTATTATCAATTAACTATACTTTTACCGCACTAAAATCCAGAACATGAACTTACACGAGTATCAAGGTAAATCGATATTGAAAAGCTACGGTGTAGCGATACAGGAAGGTGTTGTCGTAGACAAGGTCGAAGATGCTGTCGCTGCTGCGAAAAAGCTAACGGAAGAAACGGGAACAAGTTGGTATGTCGTGAAAGCGCAGATCCATGCTGGTGGACGAGGTAAAGGTATCGTTCAGGAAACAGGATCAAACGGAGTTGTTCTTGCTAAAGGCATCGATCAGATCGAGGAGAAAGTGCGTGGAATTCTGGGTGGGCATCTCGAAACGGCGCAAACAAATGGAAAAGCAAAGAAAGTCAACAAAGTGCTGATCGCTCAAGATGTTTATTATCCGGGAGAAGTTCAAACAGAAGAATTCTACATGTCAGTATTACTGGATCGGGAAAAGGCGCGCAATGTGATCGTTTATTCAACCGAAGGCGGCATGGATATTGAGCACGTAGCTGAGCACACACCCGAGAAGATCTACAAGGAGTTTATAGATCCTCGCGTTGGAATCCAGGGATTCCAGGCAAGAAAGATTGCTTTCGACCTTGGACTTTCAGGCGAGGCTTTCAAACAAATGACGAAGTTCGTTACATCGCTATACAAAGCATATGAAGGAATTGATGCATCGATGTTTGAGATCAACCCGGTGTTGAAAACATCTGACAACAAGATCATTGCAGTGGACTCCAAAGTAACGCTGGATGGTAATGGTTTGTACAGGCATCCCGACTACGCAGCAATGCGCGACAAGACGGAAGAAGATCCAACAGAAGTTGAAGCTGATGAAGCCGGACTGAACTTCGTGAAGCTGGACGGTAACGTTGCTTGTATGGTGAACGGTGCAGGTCTCGCGATGGCAACAATGGATATCATCAAGTATTCAGGCGGAAACCCTGCAAATTTCCTTGACGTGGGCGGTACTGCTAACGCTGAGCGTGTTGAGAAGGCATTCCATATCATCTTGAAGGATCCTAATGTTAAAGCGATCCTGATCAACATCTTTGGTGGTATCGTTCGTTGCGACCGTGTTGCTCAGGGCGTTGTTGATGCATACAAGAACATTGGATCTATTCCGGTTCCGATCATCGTTCGGCTTCAGGGAACAAATGCTGAAGAAGCGAAGCGTCTGATCGACGAATCCGGATTGAACGTTCACTCTGCTGTGCTTCTTCAGGAAGCAGCTGACAAAGTAAAAGAAGTTTTGGCTTAAATTTAGTCAACACCATAATCGAAAGGCTTCTCGGCAACGAGAGGCCTTTTTTATTTTAAGAAGATTCGGGATTCATTTTTTGTGATTATCTATTGTCTTGGACAACTCATATGTGATCTTGAAAAGTAACGGAAAGGTATCCGGAGTGGTGTGAGTCCTATCATGAGCTCGATAGAATTGAGACCTAAGCACCAAGCTTTACTTATTCACAAGAATTCTATGAATTCCTTGTTCACCATTCTTACATGTCCTTTGGTGATATTGTCCATTACCGATCCGCTCGATCTGTTTATCTGATTTTTCAATACCCAATCCTTGGCAAAGCATCCTTTTCTGGTTTCCAGTTAGATATTCTGACACAAATTTCTAGCCTCGAGCCAAATACCTAAATCCTTAATTCTCTTAATTATTTTTTCACTTTTCTATTCGAGTTTAGAAAAAACATCAGAGAATCAGATGATAAAATTGATTGGAATCAACCATAGAAATGAACAAATAGAGAATAAAGAATAACAAATAGAGATTTGAAAATCCAATCAATTGTAATCGGGAATCTGCTTATCTTTGCAACTCAATGAACATCTTCAACCGAAACATGATAATTTACAAAACACCTGAAGAGATCGAGATTATGCGGGAAGCAGCGCAGATCGTTAGCCGCACACTAGGCAAGATCGCTGAGGTGATAAAGCCGGGAATAAATACCCTTTTACTTGACGAACTCGCTGAGGATTACATCAGATCACAACATGCGATACCCGGTTTCAAAGGAATGTATGGTTTTCCACACACCTTGTGTATCTCTGTCAATGAGGCCGTTGTTCACGGGATGCCAAATGATCGTATTCTGGAAGAAGGAGATATCATTTCTGTAGATTGCGGTGCCGTATTTGAGGGATTTTATGGGGATCATGCCTACACGTTCGAAATTGGGGAAGTACATCCTGAGATCAAAAAATTGTTGGAGGTAACGAAGGAGTGTCTTTACTTAGGAATTGAGCAATGTACCACCTCAAACCGTATTGAAGATATCGGTTGGGCAATTCAGCAACATGCAGAAAATCATGGATACGGGGTTGTAAGGGACCTTGTTGGTCACGGTTTAGGTCGTTCATTGCATGAAGACCCGCAGGTTCCTAATTACGGCAGAAGGGGTCGTGGGAAAAAGATCCAGAACGGACTAACAATCGCGATCGAACCCATGATCAACATGGGAACAGAAAAAGTGCTGCAGCTCGACGATAAATGGACCATCGTTACAGCTGATGGCAAACCAAGTGCCCATTTCGAACACGACATTGCAGTTATTGACGGAAAACCGGTGATCCTTTCGACTTTCGATTACGTTGAAGAAGCCCTAGCGAAAAAGAAATGACACGGGAAGAACGAAGCGTTTCTTTAGCCATTTTAACGCTGATCGTTTATTCGGTTTTTATTTACCTGGAAAAAGGTTCAATACTCTTTCCCTATCCACTCAACGAAGTTATTTTCTTGCTCATCAGTACTCAGTTCTTTTGGTGGAACCGACACATTCCGGGAAAGATCTTTCTGTATCCTGCTGTTAGTGCATTGGTCAATTTGCTGTCAACACAGTTCTTCTGGTCATTGTGGCTTGACGGAATTCAAATGGAACTATTGACCACAGGTCCACTACTTGACATTTTAAAGCTCATCTACTTTGTGCTTCTCGGTATCTGGGCCATCAATACAGTGCGGATGTTTCCAAATTCGACCATGCTGCATGGAATACTCGCCGCCCTCCTATTCCTGATTCCGACAATCTTTCCGATCCCATGGGTAGAGCTGGTACCATTGAGCGCAATTGTATTGTATACAACCCGCTATAAAAGTCAGAATTCCAATCATTTATTATGGATCTTACTTTGTACTTTGCAGATCATGAAGGCTGTTATGATCTATCTAACCTAATATCTTTTCCATTTTTTTGGCAAATTATCTTTGACTTATCAAGGGTTTTGTTATTTTTGTCCCCCTAGTTCTTTGGAACCCAGGTGGGATGGGTGAGTGGCTGAAACCACCAGTTTGCTAAACTGACGTACGGGTAACTGTACCGCGGGTTCGAATCCCGCTCCCACCGCAGAATTTTTAGAAGGTGAAACGTTATTGGGATGAGAACCCGCAGGGTTCGTGCTGTAGCGTAGCGAAGACCATCGAGTCCGTCAAGGCGGACGAGGTAATCCCGCTCCCACCGCAAGATAAATCAGAACCTTAAGGTTTGATTTTATCAAAGAATATTTGCAAAAGACAATAAACTTATTACTTTTGCACTCGCTTTCAGGAAAAACGATTCTTGAAAACTTGAAATAGGATTGATGATTAGCTCGGGGCGTAGCGTAGTCCGGTCATCGCGCCTGGTTTGGGACCAGGAGGTCGCAGGTTCGAATCCTGCCGCCCCGACAAGGGGGATGAGCGATCATCCCCCTTTTTTTTTTTGAAACATTCAGTCCTTAGCTCAGCTGGATAGAGCATCCCGAAAGCTAAGCGCATCGGGAAGGTCTTTGGTTCGGAAGAGTGTGTGAAAAAAAATTAGGTTCCGTAGCTCAGCTGGATAGAGCATTCCGAAAGCTAAGCGCATCGGGAAGGTCTTTGGTTCGGAAGAGTGTGTGAAAAAAAATTAGGTCCCGTAGCTCAGCTGGATAGAGCAACTGCCTTCTAAGCAGTAGGTCTTTGGTTCGAATCCAAACGGGATCACGAAAGCCCCGCAAAAATGCGGGGCTTTTCTTTTTTAGGTAAATTCTTAGAGTAGGACAATTCTTTTCCTTGACTGAATATCACCATTTTCTATCAAAACTGTGAAAATACCTTTACCGAATTGATTCGCGTCAACATTAAAAACATTATCACTCTTGAGGTCAAAAGTTTCTGTAGTAAAAAGAACTTTGCCATTTTGATCCATAACAGTGATCGTCGAAAATGTTGATGACGAATTCATCATTCGAATTTGGAAAGTTGATTGCGCAGGATTTGGGAAAAGTTCAAAGTCAGCATTACTCTTCGTGCAATGGGCAGAAATTGAAGCGTATGTGCGTTTTTTACCATCGGTATCGTACTGATTTAACCTGTAATATATATTCTCATTCAATAATTGCTCATCCGAAACCGAATACACAATTACCTTTTGACTGAAACCGGAAGCCGGAACATCAAAGGCCTCAACCCAATCAGTATCATCTGTCTTTTTGTCAACCGTAAAATAGTCACTATTCATTTCAGAAGCTGTTTCCCATTGAATGATGATAGCTCCGTTTTCGCATTCCGCACCAAAACTTAAGAGTTCAACTGGTAATGGCGGATTGTCTGTTAAACTTATAAGAGATCTACTTACTGAAATGGATGCATTAACAGGACCACTAAGATTAAGGTAGAACGATTCGGTAGATTCGGACATTAGATCAGCTAAGACATTTAAAGTCACAGTTTTCGAAGTTTGATAAGGACTAAAGATCAACTGCCCGGAGCTTGAAATATAATCCGACCCCGATAGTGCAGTTCCATTTGACGTGTTGTAATTCACTCTTATTTCACTCGACGAAGCTTGTGATAGTGTAACGGTTGCTAAGAAACTCCCAATACTTTCGTTAACGGTATAGTCTATAATGGATATTGACGGAAAAACAGCCAAATAGGAGTTAAGAACATCCAACAGTCCGTTTGTAGCCGCATTACCACTTACATTGCTTCCGGAAAATGTCAATGATTGTCCGTTGAAGATTAAACCAAGATATTTACCAGAATTGACAGAATAAGTTCCTCCCGAACTTTTCGCAAGAGTGGCGGTGGAAGACGGCGAAAATACCAGGCAGGTTGGTGAACCACTTGGAGCGCGCCATTTGATATAGCCGGAGATTGTATGAACGACTCCTGCTGCGTCAGTTATAACAATGTTCCCAATTATATCATTCCCTTGAGCGACAAAAACAGTACTCGAGGTAGTCTGCGTAAAATAAATATTGCTCCAACCAAGAGACGACATGTATAAACAGTTACCCGCAGAGTTGTTACCTGTCACATCTCCAACGAATCCTGAAGAGAATGGAACGGATAAATTGTTTTGACTGTGCACATTTGAAATTGTTGCCTGAACAATGCAAATGGAAAAAAGAACGAATGTGATACCTCGTGAGAGCAATGAATAACTTGAAAACATAAACTACTATTTAAGCCACAAACATCCATTGAATAAAGCGATCTTTAACTGTGATTAATTTTATTATTCATCACATTAAGTGTTTTTACTGAGTGTTAACAGTAATAATTCACGTAGATCGGAAAGAATTTAGTTGTATTAATTTACGATCTCGATCTCTACCCTCCTATTCATGTCTTTATCTTCTTCGTTTCGCTCTTTGGGAACCAAAGGCTCATCAAACGATTTACCGATATAAGTCATCTGCTCTTTTGATGCGCCGATCTTGATCAGGTACTTGTAAACTGACTTTGCACGCTTGCGCGACATACGCGGTGCAGGGCCACAGCAAACATGACCTTCTATAATGATCTTGTAGGTTGGATTTTCATTGAGGTATTCGGCTAAAATCAACAATCTCAATCTACTAATATGACTAATCTCCGCGCTATTGTTCTGATAATGGATCCTAACAGGAAATTTTAAAGGAGCATCATAGTAAAAATTCGTATCCTCCTGTCCTATTAAGATACCTGATAAAAAAATGACGAAAAAGAAAAGGATCAACCTCACTAAACTATTTTAAATCCTGAAATTAATAGATTCCGCTGTAAGAACACAAAAAAAATCCCCTGACATTTCTATCAGGGGATTCTTTGGTTTTTGAGGTATATAGGTTAGAATTTGGTTCACTATCAGATCATAATTGATCAATTTGTATCCCCATTATTATTATTCCTTGTAGCTTCAAGTAAACTCCGGTTCATAAAAAGAAAGGATTCAATTGAAAGGATCGATCGCCCGACATAATTCACGCAACGACGGAGAGTTTGTTCATCGCAATCAAATTCACGACACCATTTTTCTATCTCCTCAGAGTTCGTAAGATCGATCAATACCTCATCATTACCTTTTGAATTCATTTGCCTAAATATTTTTTAGACAAAGGTAGTATACTCAATTGCCGATAAAAAGGTGGGAAATACTCCTTGAGCGTGTGGAAAATACTCCAATTCTAACAACGCGCAAAAAAGAACGGTCCTTTTTATTAAATTGGCCGTTGAATTGAACCCTGAATTATTTTGTTTAAGTCTTCCACTCTATGCACTAAATGTGAAAACTATGGCATTTGACGGAAAAAAAGGATCAACGAACAGGACTGATTTGGTAGGGCAACTTGCCAGAAATCACAGAAAAAATAACATCGCACAAGTTCAGGGTTATTTCTTCGGAAAAAAGAAGCTGCAGTCAAACTTGGCTCAAAGGTGCTACATGAGAATCAATGCATTCGATGGAATGAACGATGGGTGTTTACCTCAACTCATTCTGACGGGGGACGTTCATGATGGGAATCATCTGCTTCATAACATCCTTGAAGTTGGTTCAGAATATCCCCTAGGTTACGATTCACAGATTGCTTTGAACACTTATTTCAGTTCTTATTTGGTTCAAATATAATTTTATTGACTAGTCTCAAACATCCCACTAAGTTAAATCATTAATGAAGCATGGAATTCTTATTATCGCGTTTCTGATTGCAACAAATTATGCTCAGTCTCAATCCTGTGATCAGCTAATTGAAAATATAGAACTTTCTTTTCAGTCAAACGAAGACCCTAAAGAGGATATTCATCGGTTTGAATCTCTGTGCGCAAAGAGCTCATCTTATTACAAAGGAAAGCTGCAAATATTTCGTTTAAAACAGTATCGCACGAAAGGTCAATTCGAAGAAGGGCTTGTTTATGGTGAGTCTGTTTTAAACCAACTAGGCGATAAGGAACTCAACGCCGAAATATTGCTTGAAACAGCTGCATTTTATTTTCTATTAGGTAAATACGATAAGACAATTCCTACTTGTTACAAAATTTTAAATAATGGTGTAAAAAATAGGAAGACCAGGACTAAGACCCTTTCGATTTTGGCAAGCGCACATTCGAAGCTCGGGAATGATGATTATGCCGAAAAATATTTCAAAAAGTTTTATTCTGAGTCAGTTATCCTGAAAGATTCGTCTTTAATCTCCATTGCATTGAATGGTTTGGGATTATTAGAATATAATAAGACAAGTAGGAGTCACTTATTGAAAGCGGTGAGCTATTACAATTCGTCTTTGAGTTATTGCACCTCTAAAATGATTGATTCCAAACTCATTACAAACAATAATCTCGCAGCGGTCTATTATCAATTGAAGGATTACACGAGTGCAAATAGAATTTTCAAACAATGCCTGGATCTGGCTATTCAGATCGGAGATAGCATTTCTATGTTCAATGCATTAAACAACTTAGGCACAATTGCACTGATAAAGAAGGATTTGAAAACGGCGAAAAGCTATCTGTATCAAAGTTACATGATTCATCGGCAGTATCTTCCCGGAGAACCGATACCTTCAGCACTGCTGCTTTCATTGAGTGATTTGCATTATGCGTTGGGGGATTACAAACAAAGTAGAGACTTTTACGAGCGGTATTCAACGTACTCACTCGAATTACTCGACGCGGAAAGGAATCAGGCAATGATCGAAATGCAGGAAAAGTTTGATGCGCTAAACAAAAAGAAGGAGATCAAAGATCTAAAATTTTCTGCGCTGGTTTTAAGCGAAGTTCTTACGCATGCCATTCAGTGGACCTGTGCGATCGTATTTTTATTATTATTCAGGAAACTAGACCGGCCATATAAACTGATTGCGATAATCAGTTTTATTCAAATTCCTATTGTTATGATCAATACCTACATGCTGTTCTCGTCTTTGAATAACTCGATTATCAAGCATATTTCTACTCATGTGGAGTTCGTGCTCCTGGGGGTATGCTTTTATATATTCTTTACAGATACACGTTTAAAAAACGGTCTTATCCTACTTGGAATTTTTTACGTTGTTTTTTCTGTGCTTGACACGATATATCTGGAACCGTATACAACTGTAGTTCCTGTAAACATCTTACTCTTCGGCAGTGTGATCTGTTTTCTCTGTTCGTTGGGATTGTTTTACCAGATCTTTCGTGAAGGAAAGATCCTCTTTATTGATCGACACCCTTATTTCTGGCTGAGTTGTTCTGTCCTAATCTACTTCGGCTGTACCATTTTTATTTCGCTATTCAATAATTTCATGGTTTACAATCTCCCATTATGGATATATAATTTCTTTTTCTCTTTTTACCTATTCATTTTCTTTGTTTCAAAAGTATTACTGCTTTATGGTGCCTACCTCGTTTATCATAGACACAATGAGTACGAACCGTTACCCCACCGAAACGCAATACAAACGGCAATATGAGTGACGATAATATCTTTATCATGATCGCGGTAGGAACTATATTGATGGTTGTGATAATTATTGCTATTATCGGATTTGTGATCATCTACCAGCGAAAGATATTCCACAAACACCAGCAGCTTTCCGAGTTGGAAATGGGAAACCAAAAGGCACTTGTTGAGGCTGTATTGGTAACGAAGGCGAACGAACAGAAAAGGATTGCTCAGGAATTACACGACGAGATCGGCTCTTCGATCAACGCGATCAAAATGTCACTTATTCCGTTGGACATTCGGCCTGAACTGAAGAAAAAACTCACCGAGGAGCTATTTCAGATCAGCCAGAAAGTGCGCAAAATATCGAACGAACTCATGCCATCTGTTCTGGATGAACTCGGTTTCAATCAGGCAATAGGCCATTTAGTGAGGAAAAACAATGAATCCGGTCCGATCAAATTTGATTTTGAAACTGAGATGCGGCAACCGTTCGAATTAACTAAAATGACTCAGCTATCCTTGTACCGTGTAATACAGGAACTGATAAACAACATTCTGAAGTATTCGAATGCAAAGAATACAAGGCTAAGCATTTTACATACAGCAGATTTCCTTGAAATAAATCTCTCGGATGACGGTGACGGTTTTATCCCTTCGGTGGAAAATCTCTCGAAGTCGGATTCGCTCGGACTAAAAAACATTATCAGCCGTTTACAGTCGATCAATGGTACCATACAATTCCAAATGAATGTACCAAAAGGAACAATAGCTTCTATCCATTTAAAGCGCCCGAACGGATGATTACTATAGGAATAGCAGAAGACCAGCAGATCTTCAGAAAAGGACTTATTATGTTGCTGAACGGCTTTAAAGGAATGAACGTCATCTGCGAAGGCGAGAGCGGAAAAGCGTTGGTCGACAAGTTCCATCAGGAAGTTCCGAATGTCGTGGTAATAGATTACAGTATGCCGTTAATGGGAGGAATTGAAACGGCGCAGTACATTCGAACCAACTTCCCTGAAACAAAGATCATTCTGCTTTCCATGTATGATGACGAGGAGTTCGTAGAATCAGCCATTGAAAGTGGTGCAAACGGATACCTTTCAAAAGATGATGATCTGAACGAGCTCGAAGCTGCTATCAAAAGTGTTATTTCCAACCATTATTACTTAAACGACCGTGTTTCTAAGCTCTTCATCAACCGAATGATGAAGAGAGGAAAAATTGACCCGGAGTTTGAGAATGAGAAGATCGAGTTCAATGATGAAGAGGTCAAAATAATACAACTCATCAGTCAGGAATGCACCAATAATGAGATCGCTGACAAGCTCTTCAAGAGTGTAAGAACTATTGAAAAGTACCGTTCCAAGCTGATCCAAAAAGTAGGAGCTCAGAATACCATCGGACTCATCATGTATGCGATCAAATATAAGATCATCGATCTCAATTAAGTACTCAATGCCATTATGCCGCGTCTTACTGAAAAAGAATAGCACGCGATTTTTTAAAAATATCTGAATTTTCTATTGCATAAATGAATTTTAGTCTTAATTTTGCAAGCACTTTTAACGAAAAGTAATACACAATTTCTGAATTTAGCTGAAGCTAAAGTTTGTAAGAATAAGAAAATTGGTTTGGTAGTTCAGTTGGTTAGAATACATGCCTGTCACGCATGGGGTCGCGGGTTCGAGTCCCGTCCAGACCGCGAATCATCTAATGATTCCGAAATTAAAACCCTTGTAAATCAATAGATTACAAGGGTTTTTTATTTTCATTATTTCAAAGTGTAAAACACTGTGTAAAACATTGTGTAAAACGAAACCTCGTCAACTACCGAATTTTCATTCAATTTTTCCAAAAATTTTTTTCAGGATTTTTTTCCTTTTTGATGGTTAAATCCATTTAAAGGATTGTACCCCGTTTATCAGAATTCTCGAATAACAGGAGAGAGGGAGGGATACACAGCAATACCCCCTCCCCCCGTCCTCCCAAGTTCATATCTGTAAATTAATTCTATAGATGTAATTATTTCATGAACTTTCGTTATTACTGTTTAGAAAGTTCCTGTAATCAATAAGTATTGAGATGATGAAATCTAAAATTCAAAACAAAGTGTTGGTAATCCCTCCGATATTTCTACTCTTCGTGTTGCTGAGTTGTCATTCCTCAAAAAACATGACTTCAGTTAATCCAACGGCTAACCAAGTAGTTTCCGAGTCAAATTACATCAATTCTCAAAAAGCACTGGCTGATTGGCTAATGAGTCAACCACAAGACGTTCGAGAAGCGTTTAAAAGAGATTTTACCTTCTCTAAAAAAGAGATAAACAGTTTTGTTGATTCCTTAAGGAAACAGTAAAAGAAACGTCTGTAATTTTCTAACAACAAATAACGTTATTCATACAATGTAAATCCGATTATGTATGAAAGAACTTTTTAAAATGGGATTTTTTGGAATGATTTTCATCCTTTTTCTCGCATACAATGATGGGAAATTGGATGAATTAAAGTTCATTGTTAAAGATGAGGTTGTTTCTGCTATTTACTTACCTGAAAACAATAGTTCAACAAGGGAGGAATCGAATGATAAAGTATCAATAGTTCAGGAGACAATTGAAGAACCAAGTGTCAAATCTGAAAGTAATTCAAACACAATATACATCAGACCATTGGGTGAAGTCGACTTGGGTGATATTGCCTTCGCAACGGATGTAATTGAGGATTTTTATGGTTACAATGTTGTTATTCAGTCCGAAGTAGGAATCTCGCCGTCCATGTTGACTGAGAATGGGGAATTATCATCGGTAAATACCTGTGCTGAATTGAGCACTTACAACAAAACAATTTACATCACGGAAAAGGAACTGTACGATGAAGATAACACCTTACTCAGGGGAGTTGCATCAGGAAATGACCTAACAGTTATCGTTAGAGGTGAAAGAAGATTTATGAGAGAAACCATTATTCATGAAATTGGCCATACACTTGGATTAAAACACTGCAATGACTTAACTTGTGTAATGAGTACGAATAATGACGCTTATGATAGCGGTGATTTTTGTGAGAAATGTAAAGAGAAATTGAATGAATAAAAATATGTTTTTGAAAGATTTTTGAAGTACTGTAGATGATTAATAAAGAATGGAGGGAATACCCTATTTTTTATTTCAACACATAACCAAAAAAACCTGTGACAAAGAAGTTAAAATAACCACTTTTTTGTGTTGAGGTAGTTGAGAAGAATCCGTATTGTTCGCCAGGGGTTGTTATATGACTTAACATAACCGCTTTATGTGGTACGGATGATAGAAATGCGTTAATAGTTTGTTGAGCTAAATCTTCATAAGTAATCTTATGACTCTTACCGCAGAAAAAGTTATAACAAATTTCACCATGATATGTATGGTTCAATTTACTCCCTTTGGAAAAATAATTGAATCTGTCTCTAGGACCTGTAAGAGTCACTCCTCTAAAGCTTTTGTCATTATCATGACATACTACCGAGTATGTTGACATGTAGTCTACTTGATACTGAGACGCAGATTTACAAATGTCATCCTTAATTCTTAATTGAGAACCTTCCTTTTCCCTTTCCTCATTATGTTTCTGAAAAATCAAATCATTCAATAAGGTGTAATTTACCTTATTGAAATCAATAGTGTCATTTTTTGTTTGAGAAAAACTGACTACAGATGATAGGAGAATAAAAAAAAGTGCCGTTTTCATATGTTTCCCTTTTGTCATGAAACAAGAAGGTTAAACCTCTTGCGAATGTAACTGATTTGTATAATTTTTATTGTTTCAAAATGTTACACATCGTAGTTACAACCCTCGAAAATGGATAAAACAACCTAAAAGGTTCAATTGGACTTTTTTGACTCGGGTCTCTCCATTTTCAAAAACCCCTTACTTGAATAGGTAACTTTAAACCCATGTTTTTGAAAGAACAGTTTTTGTTTTGATATGGGGGTTTCTTTGTAAGTGGTATTCATTCCAATTGCTCCTGTCAATTCTGCTTGAATAGGAGGTATGTAACCCAACAAAGAATCTATGTAGTTCAAAAGAAACTTCATCAGCTCAGACCCTTTTCCTTTACCTGACTCTGATGTCTCTATGCGTGTTAATTCGATTTTATCATCATCCGTTGGGGAAATGCGAATAAGACTTCCATCATGTAATTGAAAAGTTAGACAATTATGGACCTTCAGGGTAAATCCTTTTTTATTTTCCACCAATGAGAATATTACAAATGGGTTGGTGAACAATACTTCTTCAAATGGATAAGTATTCAATCCTTCAATTAATTTGATAAAGGCTTCCGTATCATCAACTATTTGAACGTTCTTAATGGGCAAACCCACGTTTGTTTGGATTTCTTCAATGAAGTCCCTTGGGGCACTCATATACTTTTCTCTTATTTCGGCTACTTTACTCATATACAAGAAGTATAGAGCAGATTTTTGGAAAAGTAAAGTTGTTGAATGGTAATTTTTTTTTATAATTGTATATAATCAATCACTACTGCCATGAAATGTAAGTTCATCTTTACAGTATTTTTATTTTTTGTTGTTTTTTCGAGCCATTCACAACTTTCATCGAACTTATCACAAAATGGTTTAATTGGCTATTGGCCTTTTGACGGTAATGCTGAAGACATAAGTGGAAACACGAAACATGGTATTGTAAACAATGTAAATTTAACAGTTGATAGATTTGGCAGGCAAAATATGGCCTATGACTTCAATGGAGCCAATAATTCAATCACTATTAATACCAAAATAAATTCATCTAGTATAACTCTAAGTTTTTGGTTTAAGACACCTCCGAGTAACAAATATAGCATTCAATATCTATTTGGTTTTGGTAGTAAAGCCCCATCAAATTATGGCTTACCAGGATTTGGAATTTCTGGTTTAGAAAAGGTATGTAATTCACAAGCGAACAAAGTTCTTTTATTCGATGCTATTAACGCTTGTTCCAATGTGTTTTACCTAACTGATATTGAAAGTAGTCAATGGTACCACGGAGTAATTGTTAAAACCAATTCAAATATTTCTTTTTACAACAACGGTAGATTAGTTTGGTCAGGAGTAATTAACAACTTGAACTTTGACGACCTGATAATAGGAAAAAGATTAGAGAATTGGCTCGATTTTAATGGCTCTATTGATGACGTAGCATTATGGAACAGGGCATTGTCCGAAAAAGAAATAGCTGAATTGAACAATGTAAATCAGGAAAATCAAATTGAAACATTGGATGAATACTATAATCAAGGGATTGTTTTGTATGACAAGGACCTGTATTCCCAATCAATATCCTTTTTTGACAAGTCAATCCAATTAAATGCACAAAATTATTTGAGTTTTTTTAAGCGAGGTAGTGCAAAGTATTTTACAAATGATTTAATTGGGGCAATATCTGATATTGAAAACTCAATAAAATTGAACTCAAATTACCCAAAATCCTACGTGCAACTCGGAAATATTAAAAAAGACCAATCAGATTATTCTTCAGCAATATATTATTATTCAAAAGCAATAGAACTGATACCTGTATATGGCACTGTCAAGCTTGAAGACGCTTATTATTCAAGGGGGCTAATGTATAGAGATATTGGTGATAATAATAATTTCCTCAACGATTTTAATAGAGTATTAGAAATAAATCCAAACAGAAGTTACGCTTATATTTACATGGCAAGCACAAAATTGAAACAAGGTGATTTTAACTCAGCACTTGGTCTCATTAATAAATCCATAGAACTTAATCCAAATGAACCTACTGCGCACTATACGAAAGGTAGGATACTGTTTATTTCTAAAGATTATAAAGGATGTAAATTGAGCCTTGACAAGGCTATATCACTTAACCCTTTAGATTCTGATTTTTACTTAATTAGAGCTTTAGCCGAAGCTGGTTTGGGCGAGAATGAAAATTGTTGCTTAGATTTCAAGAAGGCGATTGAATTAGGTAATGAGGATGCTATAAAATTCGATAAGGAATTAAATGTGCAAGAATATTGTGACAAAAAAGATAACACAAATGACTATCTCACCAAACAATTTTATCTTGGAATACTCGATGGAATGAAAAATTATAATAACAATTCCTCAACTTCATCAGTTTCCACAAATAATAGCGTTCAAGGAAATAGTTCAAATGTGACAAATTCAAATAGCACATCATCACCTCAAAAAACAGAACCATTCGAGTTTGAAGTAACTGTAAAATGGTCATCACCTACCAATAATGTAGCGAAGTGCGGATTGAATTTGACTGTGGAAAATGGAGTTTTAGGCATGGGGCCAAATTATGAGAGTAATTCTTGTGGATTTTCTGTTGACCCTGTCTGTCCTAAATGCAAAAAGAAACTATTGAATGTCTCGAGTTGTAATGGTTTTGCATATCAAAACCCACATAAAAGTTTTGAGAAATTCAAAGTTCGTTGTCCTAATTGTAGCTACTGATAATTGTTCTGTAAAAGACACAAAAAATGTTGTTTGTTTTATTCAAAACCTGTAGCCCCAATCAACCAATACCTGACCTCCATTCCTCCTAATATGAGGGTCTGAGAGATAAGTGTAACATTGGGTCCGTTTCGTTCTATCGAATAACTCACAATCTTTATCACAGATTGTCTTTACTGAGTTTAAGATTTCATTTTTATTCATGTTTGTTCTCAGGACAAAATGAATATGAAGTTTATCTTCTTGCCGATGAATGGAGAAATAGGCTAGGTCTGTTGCATCGGATTTAGGTATTAAATCAATCAAAGATTGGATGTCGTATTCATTAGGAGGTCTAAAGCAACAAAACCAATCCCATTCAACTTTAGAAAACGTATCGAGGTTGTTGTAATTGGATATGGATTCATAAAACAACTGTTGTTTCCGTATCCATTGTTCTTTTTCACTATTGGTAAGGGATATTTCTTCATTCAATCGAATAAGAAATGGAATCATCAAGGGGTGTATCAAGTATTTCCCCCCTCTTCCTCTTCCACCACCTCTTATTAGATTGGGGTATTTATTCTTTAGTTTCCTGATACGGTTGTTGACTTGTTTTCTGCTTACATTGGTTAGGTGTAAAATGTCTTGAATCTGATACATTAGTTATTCTTGAATATAGTTTATCCAAAGGGAGTTTTTTCACTCTCTCCGATGACCATAAAATAGATTTCACAGTCTAATTGTAAAGGTTTTTTTAGGATTTTAATGGAAAATCTATGGTTCCAATAAATCTTCATCTATGGTTTCAATTCTCAGAATCATTTGGGGGAAATCTACTTGGTAATTCCCATTTGAATTTTTAAACATATTGGACTTGTGCATCTTTAAAATTGCCCGTATGACGTCAATTATTTGTTCGTCATCTTGAAAATCATTTATGTTTAGTGTATAAACCATCGGTCTACTGCTGGTATTTTTTTTCATGGGTCAAATTTTTAGGAATAGTTATTTCAAAGGAATCATCAGTAAGTTCAATACTCTGTCAGTATTTAGAAATCTTTTCACCTCAGGAGAATTTTCCTGATAAATGACTTCTCTTATTGCATCGAGTAATTCTTCTTTGTCTTCATAATAGGTAGATAGAAACCTATACGTGATTCTCATTGACATACCAATAAATATCTTGTATGGTTCCAAAAGATTACAATGTTGATTCTAAACCCTATCTGTATCTCAAAACACCAATCTGAAATTTGAAAAATCCATCATTTTGCTATCTTTATCTTTTTGCTCTTGAGAATAAAAAGTCCAAATGAACCTTTTAATGATTTGAACATGTTTTTACTAACCGACCTTTCAGAAACAGGATATAGAAAGATTAAGGAAGACAGGGATGGATTGGTTGAAAAAATCAAACAATACCAAGCCTTTGTCGATGAATTTGACCTGGCATTACCATTCTTAGAATCCTTATTTGACCCGAAAATCAGTTTTTCGAAACAAAACAACCACTATATCGCTCAAGCCTTTATTCCTTTTAATCAAGAAAGAATTCGGATTACTGCTCGCATTGACGATGAAATGTATAAGGGGAAAGATGACCCACGTCTCATTGAAAAAGGAGGTAAACTGATAAAAGAAAAGATTCGTTCACAATTTCCTGACCATTTTAGAGATGAAGAAAGTAAAGGTTAGTACTTTAACTCCTAACCCACATAGTACTCGCATGTATGGTGGATTTACATTACAAAAGGACGATGATTTCTTCTTATTTCAATCGATTCGTTTAGATGGGATTCGAGAACCACTGATTATTTCGAAAAGTAATGAAGTTATTTCAGGAGTGAGAAGATATGAGGTTGCTCAACTACTAAACATTGAAGAAGTCCCTGTTGTCGTGCTTGATGTTGACATAGTTACAGAATTGGATGTAATTATACACAACCTACAAAGAATTAAAAACGATGTTCAAGTCACTTATGAGTATGAAAAAGTAAGAAAAGAAATTGGTTCTAAACAAGGTGTACGCTTAAGTCAAGAAAAACGGCAAATTTTTGAAAAAATAATATCCTCAACTGCTGAAAGAATTTCTGATACAACCCGAAAACGAGTTGTCTCCGCGGTAAAAATTAACAAAGAACTTTATCCTGAGAAGTCAGAAATAGAGATATGGACTGAACTCTCAAAGGAGGTCGATAAGGGGAAAAATATATCCTCAATTTTAAAAAAACTTGAAGCTCAGAAGTACAAAATTCAAAATGCTTCTGAGGCCGAACAATATGAGGATTTTGAACACGATGGTTTTAAAATTATTCAAGGTGATTCCCTTGAGGTTGCCAATCAATTAGAGGACGATTCTATTCAATGCCTCATGACTTCTCCTCCTTATTACAATTTCAGAGAATATGACCAAAATCCTCAAGAAAATAAAAGAATACCATTGGGAAATGAGCCTGATTTAGACTCCTATATTAACGCATTAGTTGAGATTTTTGCTCAGTATAAATCCAAAATGAAACAGACCTCATCCATTTTCATTAATGTCATGGACAAGGTGTATAAAGGCAAAAATCAAAGGATTCCAAGTAAAATTTGTGACAAAATGGAGGAGTTTGGATTCGAAAACATTCAAAGCATAATGTGGTTTAAAAAGAATCCTCAGTATTCCACAAACCAAAAGGTTGCCCAGCCCTCATGTGAATATATTCTCCACTTCACAAAAAGTGTAAAACATTATTATTGGAATAAATCATGGAGTGCTGAATTAAACAACACTGAGTTCATTAGTGATGTTTTATACGGAGAAAATGGAGAACATCCATTGATACGCAATCTAATCTTACCCTTCCAATCCTCATTAAAAGACGATGATTTTGTAGTTCCTCCTTTGATTTCAACCAATGTAATCAACAACCATTCATTGAATAAACTGCTTGAAAATAAAGGGTTCAAGTTGACCCATTCAGCTCTTTACTCCTATGAAGTTCCTATGCTGTGTATTCTACCTTCAACAAAAAAGGGAGATGTTTGTCTTGACATTTTCTCAGGTCTTGGAACGACAGGAATTGTCGCCTATGCAACCAATAGGTCTTATATTGGAATTGAGAATTCGAAAATTTATGCAGCACAAAGTAAAGCCAGATTCATAGAACTTTTCAAGGATAAATTCCCTGAGCAATTTGAACAATGATAGGTTGATTTTTCCAATCTAATTACATTCACTTTTAGGCTATACTTTTTTTTCAGCCGATGCGGCGCAATCAAAAAACTGGCAATACATTAGCCTAAGACCGTTTTTTGATACAAAATTAGGCTGATGCCCAAAATAACCTAAAAATGAAAAAACTAAAGGTACATTATGTAAGGGTTTCCTCCTTGAATGGACAGAATACCGATAGACAGAAAGTGAATGTTCACTGTGACCTTTTGCTCGAAGACAAATGCTCGGGTAAGATTCCATTCTTTGATAGACCATCTGGACTGAAAATTAGAAAAATGATTGAGAATGGAGAGATTTCTGAACTATCTGTTCATCACCCTGATAGGATATGCAGAAATATGATTGACTTCCTTCATACAATCCATTACCTGAATGAAAAGAAAGTAAATCTTGTTTTTATATCGCAAGGATTACAAACATTAGATGAAGAAGGAAATGAAAACCCTGTTTCCAAAATGGTTATTTCTATCATGGGGGTTATTGCCGAATTAGAAAGACGACTAATCAAAGAGAGAATTAGTGAAGGAATCGAGATTGCAAAGGCAAAAGGAAGATACCTCGGTAGAAAATCGGGAACCACAGAGGATAATCACAAGTTTCTAAATAAACCTAAAAATATCAAGGTTATAGAATATCTACGAAAGGGTTATAAACAATCTGAAATCAACAAAATAACGGGGGTAAGTCCAAATACCATTATTAAGATTAGAAA
>JBKCJG010000034.1:0-24959 GCA_046301895.1 Flavobacteriia bacterium | reverse complement strand
TTCATGGAAGCACCAACAGCGATGCCTGCAAATCCCAATTCCGCAATCGGGGTATCGATCACTCGCTTAGGACCAAATTCATCCAACATACCTTGCGATACTTTGTACGCTCCGTTATATTCAGCAACCTCCTCACCCATCAGGAACACTCCTTCATCACGGCGCATCTCTTCCGTCATCGCTTCTCTTAATGCTTCTCTGAACTGTACAGTTTTCATTCAATAAATTTTTAAACCTCAAAGGGATGCCAAAAATAATAATTAATGCGAAAATCAGAACGATCTGCTAAAAAACTAATCTTCAAAATGAGGCGGGCATACGGCGCTTCAAAAAGCCCTGCAACACCTGAACAATTGCACACCACACTTGTTGCTACAAATAATTGAATAAACAAGGTCATATCTACTTATATCATCCGATAACAACTGATATTTGACCTTAACTTTTCATGGGAGATAATTTATTTGTTATAAATTTGCGCACGTTTGAAAATCCTTAGAAAATGAAAATATTAGTATGTATCAGTAAGTCACCGGATACAACTTCCAAGATCGCCTTCACTGAAGGCAATACGAAGTTCGACGAGAACGGTGTGCAGTATATCGTTAATCCATATGACGAATGGTATGCATTGGTAAGAGCACTTGAGATCAAAGAAACCCTGGGTGGAAATGTTACGATCATCACTGTTGGTTCAGCAACTGATGAAGCTGTAATACGAAAAGCATTGGCGATCGGAGCCGACGATGCAGTGCGCATCGATGCTGATCCTACCGATGCATACTTTACTGCTGTTCAAATAGCAGATTACGCAAGATCGAACAGTTTCGATCTTGTCCTTACCGGAAAAGAAACGATCAACTACAACGGATCGCAAATAGGTGGTATGATTGCAGAGGCTTTGGATCTTCCATTCGTTTCACTTGCAACCAAACTTGATGTTAACGGCACTTCTCTTACGTTGGAAAGAGAGATCGTTGGTGGATTGCAGGTTGTAGAGGTGGTTCTTCCGGCAGTGGTTTCATGTGCCAAAGGAATGGCTGAACAACGCATTCCAAACATGCGCGGGATCATGGCGGCTCGAACAAAACCGCTTCAGGTAGTAACTCCGACAGCAGCAGACAACATGACAACATATGTTGGCTATACCATGCCGAATGCAAAATCAGCATGCAAGATGATCGATCCGACAAACTTGGATCAATTGGTAGAATTCCTTCACAACGAAGCAAAAGTTATTTAATCGAAGAATCATGTCAGTATTAGTTTATTTAAACAGTAACAACGGATTGCACAAAGCGGCATTAGAAGTTGTGACATACGGAAAGAAATTAGGTGGTGAGGTTACAGTGATCACCTCCGGATCTGCAGATGCAGGGCTTTTGGCATCTCTTGGAAAATACGGTGCAAGCAAAGTTTTGGTTGACCGATCACTATCTGGAGAGGATAACCAGCAGTTGACGCGCTTGATCGCATCTGCTGCCGTTTCGACTGGAGCAACTACAATTATTTTCTCCCATGACCTGATCGCAAAAGCAGTAGCTCCGCGTCTATCTGTTCGCCTGAAGGCAGGGTTGGTTTCAGGTGCCATCGATGTGCCGGCAGGAGATGGAACAGTGAAGGTAAACGTTTTCTCCGGAAAAGCTTTCGGATCTGTGAAAGTGAATTCAGGAGTTAAGATCATTTCTTTACTTCCGAACAGTTTCCAACCGGAAGCAACTGGTTCTGATTGCGGAGTAGAAGAATTCAATGGTAATGCAGGCGATGCAAAAGTAAAGGTTGTGAGTACGAAGAAGCCAGAGGGAGAAATTCCGTTGCCTGAAGCAGAATTAGTTGTGTCTGCCGGTCGAGGCTTGAAAGGTCCGGAGAACTGGGGCATGGTTGAAGACTTGGCAAAGGCCCTGGGTGCAGCAACTGCTTGTTCTCGTCCGGTTGCCGATATAGGTTGGAGACCTCATCATGAACACGTTGGTCAAACGGGCGTTGCGATCCGTCCCAACTTGTACATCGCTGCAGGTATCTCGGGAGCAATACAACATCTTGCGGGGGTAAACGGTTCAAAAGTGATCGTTGTGATCAATACAGACCCTGAAGCTCCTTTCTTCAAAGCAGCTGATTACGGAATCGTAGGAGACGCTTTCGAAGTATTGCCTCGTTTCACGGAAGCAGTTAAAAAATTCCGTTCAGCAGGACATTAAATACAAAGAGAAATACTATTTTTACAGCCACATGTAAGCGTTAGGGAAGCTCAATTGCTTCCCTAATTGTTTAGAGTAACTGGACTACGCGGGTGAGGGATGGAGAAAATTAAACTTGATATTGCAGGTCTATCATACAGTCAGACTCAATCGGGTGCTTATGCTCTGGTTTTGGCTGAGTCTGGAGGAAAGCGTCAATTGCCAATCATTATAGGTGGTTTTGAGGCTCAGGCAATAGCTATCGAGTTAGAAAAAATGACTCCAACACGCCCTTTAACCCACGATCTTTTTAAAAATTTTGCGCAGGCGTTCTCTATTGAAGTAAAAGAAGTTGTTATTTATAACCTTGTGGAGGGAATCTTCTATTCTAAATTGATTTGCGAAAAGGATGGAATGACAACGGAGATAGATGCTCGCACTTCAGATGCGATTGCTATTGGGGTTCGTTTCAACTGCCCGATCTATACCTTTGAAAGTATCCTCTCAAGTGCCGGAACTCCGTCGGATGAAAATCAACATCAAGAAGACGATTTCCTGCTTGATGAGGACGATCAAGCTGCGGGCGAAGAAGGCCTGATCACTCAAAGTATTGAAGAGCTGGAAAACCAATTGAACGAAGCCATCGAGAACGAAGATTACGAAATGGCCTCAAAGATCCGTGACGAGATCAACAAGCGTCAGGCGAACTAACTATCCTGAATCATGAAGCTTTCCATTCAGAACAGATTAATAATCATGAATTTCCTTCAGTTCTATGTATGGGGAGCATGGTTGATTACGATCGCAAACTACTGGTTCGAGACAAAGCAGTGGGGTCCTGCAGAATTTGGTGCTATATTCTCCACCTTGGGCCTTTCATCACTTTTCATGCCGACAATAACAGGTATCATTGCCGATAGGTGGCTCAATGCAGAGAAATTATTTGGTGCCCTACACCTTTTTGGAGGGATTGCGCTCTTCTTTATTCCCACCGTAGATGATCCGGATTCCTTTTTCTGGCTTATCTTTTTTGCAATGATCTGTTATATGCCAACAATCGCATTGGCAAATTCAGTTTCCTACAATGTCCTTAAATCGCACAACCTTGACGTTGTGAAGGTTTTTCCCCCAATCCGTGTATGGGGTACGATTGGCTTCATCATCGCAATGTGGACCACAAATCTAACAGGCAATAAAGCGTTGGAAGGTCAATTTTATATAGCTGCGATAGCCGCTTTTGTACTGGCAGTTTATTCGTATACATTACCCAAATGCCCTCCGAGAAAGGAAACCAATTCGCACTCAACACTTGGAGAAATTCTCGGCCTCGATGCCTTTAAGTTGTTTGCTCGTTACAAAATGGCGATGTTCTTTCTCTTCTCTATGATGTTGGGAGCAGCCCTGCAATTGACGAACATGTATGGCGATCTTTATCTTTCAGAATTCAAGAATGTTCCTCAATATGCAGATTCACTGGTTGTGAAGTACTCAACGATCATAATGTCTATATCTCAAATTTCAGAAACACTGTTTATTCTTGCCATTCCATTCTTTTTGAAACGTTTCGGTATTAAACAGGTCATGTTGATCAGTATGCTTGCATGGGTTCTTCGTTTCGGATTGTTTGCATTTGGAGACCCGGCTGGTGGATTGTGGATGATCATCGCCTCTTGTATTGTCTATGGAATGGCTTTCGATTTTTTCAATATTTCAGGTTCCCTGTTCGTTGAGTCGACCACAGACTCAAGGATCAGATCAAGTGCGCAAGGATTGTTCATGATGATGACGAACGGCTTTGGTGCAGTCTTCGGAAGTTACACAAGTGGTATCGTGATCGATAAATTCTTCAAACTTTCAGACGGTTCCAATGATTGGCAAAACATCTGGATCGCCTTTGCTGCCTATTCATTGGTAGTAGCTGTTCTTTTTGCTTTTCTATTTAAGCACAAGCACAACAGGGCAGAATTCCAGGACTTCAACCATTGATCGGATCATCAGTCCATTCAGAAATGAACCTCGAAGAGAAGATCTTTTCCATCAGCAACTCCGACGAATTCTGTTCAGTAGCATTGGAGGTTTACCGGTTTCAAAAAGAGAATTGTCAGGTTTATGGCGAGTTCATTCGTTCGATGGGAAGGCCTGATCCAATAACTGTCAAAGACATCCCATTCTTGCCCATTTCTTTCTTTAAAAACACAGACATCCTGGCCAGGGATCTTCTGCCTGAACTCACCTTTCTAAGCAGTGGTACAACGGGTATGGAAAGGAGTAGACATCTTGTTGCAAAATCTTCCGTTTACATCCGTTCATTTGTGCATACCTACCGTAAATATATGGGTGATCCTGAAAACCATGTCATACTTGCACTTCTGCCAAATTACACGGAACAAGGGCATTCCAGTCTTGTTTACATGGTCGAACATCTGATTCAACTGTCGGGAAGCCCTCTTTCAAGATTCATGTTACAAGATCTGAATGAGGTTAAGAATTCTTATGATAAGGCTATTCTTACAGGTAAAAAAGTGATCGTTTTTGGAGTATCGTATGCATTGTTGGATCTCGCAGAAACAGGAACCGATCTGTCGCAGGCAATCATTATTGAAACGGGTGGAATGAAAGGCCGAAGAAGGGAACGGACCAAAGAAGAATTACACAAAGAACTCATTCAGGGATTAAAAGTGCCGTTCGTGAGTTCAGAATATGGAATGACAGAACTGCTTTCGCAGGCATATAGTGATAAAGACGGGCTATTTACTTGTCCTAACTGGATGCAGATTCTTTGCCGTGATGTAAATGACCCGTTCCACTATGTCGCAGAAGGTAAAACAGGTGGTATGAATCTGATCGATCTGGCCAACCTCTACAGCTGCAGTTTTATTGCTACGCAAGACTTAGGCAGGATCGAAGGCTCCTCCTTCCGCATCATGGGAAGGTTCGACCACGCAGATCTGCGTGGTTGCAATTTGATGGTGGAATAAGTAGAATATTATGTACTTTTAATCTTGTGATAAGTAAGAAAATGACTTCGTCGACAATCATTATTCTCATTTTAATAGGATTCTTTGCCGGAATCCTGAGTGGATTCGTAGGTATCGGCGGAGGTGTAATAATTGTTCCGGCTCTTGTCTTTTTTCTTGGTTTATCGCAACATGAAGCTCAAGGAACAAGTCTTTTTGTACTGATGATGCCTGTTGTTGGTCTGGCCGTATACAATTATTGGCGAGAGAACAGCATCAATTGGAATTATGGTTTCATCATAGCATTGGCTTTTGTTATTGGAGGATTCTTTGGTTCTAAGATATCTCTTAAATTATCGCCATCTGTCGTGAAACTTGCATTTGGTTTGATCATGGCCTATGTTTCTCTTCGCCTCATCTTGTCCGGATTTAATGCACTGAAAAATGGAAACTAACCTTCATCATATTATCCGCGAAAAGGCAAATGCTATTTTTGATAAGGTCCGAGAGATAAGACATCATCTTCACATGCATCCGGAATTGTCTTATGAGGAATTTAAAACCATGGAGTATGTTTCACAAATCCTTATTGAACATAATATTAGTCACGAGAAAGGCATAGGAAAAACAGGTGTTGTTGCTCTGATCAGGAATGAGCAGCATCCTCCGGAAATGCCGAGCATAGGTTTGAGATGTGATCTGGATGCGCTACCGATCACGGAAGAGAACAATGTTCCATACCGATCGAGAGTGGAGGGTGTGATGCATGCCTGTGGTCATGATGTCCACACTGCTGTCTTGTTGGGAGCCGCCCTTATTCTAAACGAAATGAAGGATCAGCTGCCACAACCTGTTAAATTGATCTTCCAGCCCGGCGAAGAAATGAACCCCGGCGGAGCAACATTGATGATCAGAGATGGAGTACTTTCCAGTCCTGCGGTGACAGAAATGATCGCATTGCACGTTTTTCCGGATCTGGAAGTTGGGAAGGTTGGATTTAAGGAAGGGATCTATATGGCTTCCTGTGATGAGATCCATCTGACCATCAACGGAAAAGGAGGTCACGGAGCAACTCCCCATCAATGCATCGATCCAATCGTAGTAGGTGCGAACATCATTCTTCAATTGCAACAGATCGTCAGTCGAAAATGCGACCCAAAGATCCCTTGTGTGCTTTCTTTCGGACATTTTGAAGCTTTAGGCGCAACCAATGTCATCCCTTCTAAAGCCTGTTTAAAAGGTACTTTCCGAACGATGAACGAAGAATGGCGGAAAGAAGCGCTTCAGCTGATCGATGAGCAGATCAAGGCAATTGCCCATAGTCATGGCGCCACCGTTGAACTCATCATAAGTAAAGGATACCCGTACCTTGAAAATGATCCGACTGTCACGGCATCCCTGCGCGAAAAGGCTGTGCAGTTCCTTGGGAAGGATAATGTGGTGGAATTGCCCATCAGACTCACCTCTGAAGATTTCTCTTATTATTCGCAAGAAATTCCTGTCTGTTTCTTCCGCTTGGGTGTCCGCAATGAACAAACGGGTGTCGTGCACGGAGTGCATCATCCCAAATTCGATATTGATGAAAATGCACTGAAAATTGGAATTGAGATGATGTCTTTGGCCGTTTTTTAAAAGGATGTTGAAGACCCTGCACATAGCTTTAATCCTGTCCGCTTGCATCGCACTCTTTTCACATTGCGACAAACAAAAAGTAGTGGGTAAAAAAATTCAGGGGGAATGGGAATTAATCACTTTTGGAAAAACAAATTGGGAGGGACTCACCGAGTATGCCAGCTCGCCTATCGGAACCTTTCAGTTCAATGAGTTAAGTTCTGATTCATCCGCATATTCCTTGGTTATCAATGCAGATCTGACATTGAGCAATGGTACTATCGAACAAAGCGGTACCTATAAAATAACAGACAAAGGCGACTACATGTTTCTGAGCACAGTAGATGCACAGGGTACTGTGAGCGCTTACGTGAAATATAGAATTCTTACCCTCAACTCAACAGATCTTCAGGTGGAGTTTACGAGCAATGAAGGGTATTACCACATGATGATCTTTCGAAAGAAATAGATCAATTAGCCATTTCGCTCATGAACTTGATGCGCATTAGACGCAGTTCTTCTTCTGTATAATCCCCATCGAACTCCTCATAAGCTTGAATGAGGTCATCCGTTTCGGCCTCACTGAAATATTCGTATATCTCATCCTGATTCTCTGGGTCGAGAATATCATCAATGTAATAATTGATGTTCACCCGAGTACCTGATGACACGATCGCCTCGATCTCTTCAATCACCTCATCCATCGATTTTCCCTGGGATCTGCCGATATCTTCCAGAGGCAATTTTCGGTCAATGTTCTGGATCAGCTGCACTTTAAGCCCCGATTTATTAACCAGTGATTTCATCACCATATCTTGAGGCCGTTCAATATCATTCTCCTCAACATAGTGCTTGATCAATGCAACAAATGGAGAACCATAGCGGGAAGCTTTCCCAGTCCCTACACCTTGAATATTCGTTAATTCTTCGATCGTGATGGGATATTGAAAGCACATATCCTTTAATGATGGCTCCTGGAAAATTACGAATGGCGGGATATTTTTCTGTTTTGAGATCGATTTGCGAAGGTCGATCAACATGTCGTAAAGAGCTTCGTCAAATGCAGCTCCTTTACCACTCATATTTATAAGGGTATCATCGTCATCTGTCCCGGAGAAATCATGTTCTTTCAACAAACTGAACGACCTCGGATGCTTCAGAAACTCCTTTCCATCTTCAGACAGCTTAAGCGTACCGTATGTTTCGATATCCTTGTAAACCAAACCACCAACGATGACTTGCCTGATTACGGCGTTCCAGAAATGCTCGTCCCTTTCCTTTCCAACACCGAAATTGGGAAGTACGTCGTGTCTATACGATTTCATATCTGAAGTAACATGCCCGGATAGGAACGCACAATAGTGTTTTGCTTTTTGGGTTTCCTGAAGATCACGGATCGCCTCCAGCAGCATCAGCACATATTCTTGTCCCTCTCGACGCTCTTTTGGGTTTTTGCAATTATCACAGAACTCATTGCACTCGTGTTCATTGAATCCCTCCCCAAAATAATGGAGGATGAACTTTCTGCGACAAACCGATGTTTCCGCATAAGAAACGATCTCACTCAATAACTGTCGGCCGATCTCCTGCTCTGCGACCGGCTTCCCCTGTAAAAACTTCTCCAGTTTTTCAATATCCTTGTAACTGTAGAACGCAATGCATTCCCCTTCCCCGCCATCTCTGCCGGCACGACCTGTCTCCTGATAATAACTTTCGAGTGATTTCGGAATATCGTGATGGATCACATAACGCACATCAGGTTTATCAATACCCATTCCAAAAGCGATCGTAGCAACGATAATATCTGCCTCTTCCATCAGAAACATATCCTGGTGTTTTCCGCGAGTGTTGGCATCAAGTCCGGCATGATAAGCAAGGGCATTGATCCCATTAACCTGAAGAAGTTCAGCCAGTTCCTCAACCTTTTTACGACTAAGACAATATATGATACCACTCTTTCCTTCTTGTGACCGGATATACCGAATGATCTGTTTTTCCACATCACGTTTTGGACGGATCTCGTAAAACAAATTATCCCTGTTGAATGAAGATTTGTAAACAGTTGCGTCCAACATGTTCAGATTCTTCTGAATATCATGCTGAACTTTAGGTGTTGCGGTTGCCGTTAAGGCAATGATTGGAACATCTGAGATCTTTTCAAAGATTTCCCGGAGTCTTCTGTATTCGGGACGAAAATCATGTCCCCATTCAGAAATACAGTGTGCCTCATCAATGGCAAAGAAAGAAATATCCACAGCAGTCAAGAAGTCGATATTCTCCTGTTTTGTCAATGATTCAGGAGCAACATACAATAACTTGGTTTTGCCATCCTGAATATCCTGCTTCACCTTGGTTATCTCGGATTTGCTCAAGGATGAATTCAGAAAATGCGCAACGCCATCGTCATTATTTACATTGCGGATCGCATCAACCTGATTCTTCATCAACGCAATAAGGGGAGAAACCACGATCGCAGTTCCTTTTGACAACAAGGCCGGTAATTGGTAGCACATTGACTTACCCCCACCGGTTGGCATAATCACAAATGTGTTCCTTCCTTCGAGCACATTTGTGATGATACTTTCTTGTTTACCCTTAAAGCTGTCGAAGCCGAAATAGTTGCGGAGTGCAATTTTAAGATCGTTTTCTGCCATCAGCTGGTTTTTGAATACCTAAGTAAGATAATAAAAATCTCACACGAATTTAACGTTTTTCTATCTTTTTTTCCTAATGTAGTCACAATTGATTTGGAAAATAGGTCGAATAAAAAATATTCAACCATAAAATAGGCCACTAACAGATTAAAGTGGAATGATTACTTTTGTAAAGGATCATGAGTGAAGAAAAACAGATGTCTTTCCTGGACCATCTTGAAGAACTGAGATGGCGGCTTGTACGCAGTTCTATTTCGGTCGTTTTGATCGCTGGAGTGTTGTTCTATTTCCAGGAATGGATCATAGAAACAGTGTTCCTGTCAATGAGAGACCCCAATTTCATTACGTTCAGGTTATTCTGCGATTATTTTAATGTATGTGTTGAAGAGATTCCTGTCAGCTTTCAAAGTACTACAATGGCGGGGCAGTTCACGTATGCCATGATGACAAGTATCATGGGGGGTATCGTGCTCTCATTCCCATTCATCTTCTACCAGCTTTGGGCTTTTGTGAAACCCGGCTTGCGTCAAAATGAGCAATCTGTGGCGAAAGGAATCGTTTTCTGGGTAAGTCTGCTGTTCTTTTTAGGAATATTATTCGGCTACTATATCGTAGCGCCCCTGACGGTTCAATTTTTTGGAGCTTACCAGATAAGTGGTCAGATCGAAAATATCTTCACGATCAGCTCCTATATGAGCACGATTCTATCGACGGTTTTCTATTCGGGTCTTTTATTTCTTTTACCTGTAATTTCATACCTTTTTGCAAAACTTGGGATCATTACCCCAGAGTTTCTGAGAAAATACAGAAAGCATGCAATTGTTGGTGTCTTGATAATTGCAGCAGTTATTACCCCGCCCGATGTGATTTCTCAGATCATTGTGAGTATTCCAATTCTTGCTTTGTACGAAGTAGGAATTTTGGTTGTTGCACGTGTTGATAAGAATCGTAAAAAACAGGAGACCCAATAATCTCTTTAACTGTTCCAATCACTAAATTTGATCTTTTCTAAATCATGAAAAAGATCCTGACCCTCATCTTACTGTTTATTTCTCTTGTGGGATCTACACAACAGACGAGGGTTTCCGGTACTGTCTGGGATGCAAATACGGGTGAAAAGATGCCTTTCGTAAAGGTTCAATTCGTAAACTCCAAGATCGGTATTCTAACAGATTCCGTCGGAAATTATGTGATAGAAACCTATTATGCTACGGATTCCATTCAATTTTCATTCAATGGTTATATTACATCAACGTTTAGCATAGATCTTGATAAATCCCAAGAGATAAACGTCAGAATGACAACCAGGATCGCGGAGATCCAGGAGATAGTTATCCGCCCTCCGGATGAACTTCCTTCAACCAGATTGCACAAGCGGGTGGTCGCCAATAAACCGATCAACAATAAGGAGAAGTTATATTCATACGAATATGAAGTGTACAACAAGGTGCAGCTTGATCTGAATAATATCGGGGAAAAATTCACGGAACGAGACATTGTCAAGCGACTGGATCTCGTAATGGACTATCTTGACTCGGCAGATAATGGCACAACATACTTGCCTGTAATTCTATCCGAGTCTATTTCCAACTTCTACTACAAGAATAATCCAAAGAAAAAGAAAGAGGTAGTGAACGCTACAAGGATCACCGGAGTAGACAATTTGCAACTGAATCAGTTCCTTGGTGACATGTACCTTGATATCAATATATATGACAACAATATCAACATGTTCAATCGTGCATTCATCAGTCCGATTTCGGATTATGCTCGCAATTTTTACCGCTTCTACCTTGACGATTCGACATTCATTGAAGATCAGTGGTGCTACAAATTGAGATTCGTTCCAAAACGTTCGGGTGACATGACATTTCAGGGGGAAATGTGGATCCATGACACAACCTATGCTGTGAAATCGATCAAAGGAAATATCTCCGATGGAGCAAACATCAATTATGTTCAGGATCTGTATTTCGAACATGAATTTGACCAGGTATCAAAGGAAGTATGGATGCTGACGAAAGAAAAGATGATCGTGGACCTAAAGATTACAAAAAACACGGAGGTTTATGGATTCTATGGGAGAAAATTATCGTCCCGAAAATACTTTCTCATCAATGAACGGAGAGAAGATGCTTTTTACAAATCCGATAATACAGTAGAATTTGCTGATAGCGCCAAATTTCGATCAAAGGATTACTGGAAAATCAATCGCCATGAACCACTGAACGACCAAGAACAAGGTATCGAAAATATGGTCGACTCCCTGAACGAAATGCCCTTCTTTAAAATGCTGAAGAACCTGTCGTATTTCGCAACAACCGGATACTATCCATTCGGAAAGCTGGAGCTTGGTAACGCGTTTGCCTTGGTTAGCACGAACCCCGTGGAGAAATTCCGAATGGGCCTCGCTTTGAGAACATCAAATTATTTTTCACGAAGGATCGAATTTGGCGGTAAAATTGCATATGGTTTTGGTGATGAACGTTTTAAATATGGTGGGTCGATCCGCTATAATATTACCCCAAAGAAAAGGGGTATGCTCACGACGTATTACAATTTTGATATTGAACAGATCGGTCAGTCCCCTACGGCCGCTGCAGTGGGTTCAACTTTTGGTACGTTGCTCAGGACAGGACCGCTAGACAAATTAACATTGGTTAAAAGAGCAGGGATTAACCTTGAAAAAGATATAAAAAAGGATATTATCCTCTACGGAGGTTTCGAATGGAAAGAGTTCACGCCACAGGTTCCGGAAGGTTATGTATGGCCATACCGACGAATCGATCAAACATCGGGCGATACGGTCAACATTAATGCCA
Organism: Flavobacteriia bacterium; assembly: GCA_046301895.1. Lineage (GTDB taxonomy): Bacteria > Bacteroidota > Bacteroidia > Flavobacteriales_D > Crocinitomicaceae > M0103. Next base: position 12,738 of record JBKCJG010000034.1, on the reverse strand, counting down.
TCAGAACAAGTGAGTTTACAGCGCGTTTCAGGTGGACTAAAGATGAAGAATTCCTTGCTGGCTCATTCGACAGGACGACACTGCGTTCAAAGTACCCTATTTTTTCAATACAGGGTATTTTTGGCGTCAAAGGATTATTAGGGGCAGAGTACAATTACCAGCGAATTGAGTTCCAAATGGAACATAATCGGCCTATTGGCTATTTCGGTAGAATTCGCTACGGAGCAAATGCGGGGTATATTTTTGGAACTGCTGCCTATCCGTTCCTGAAAGTTCATGAAGGAAATCAGTCTTACTGGCTACTTACGAGTACCTTCAATAAACTAAACTTCTTTGAATTCATTTCTGATAAATATGTCGGGGGTTTCATCGAAAACCATTGGGAAGGACTTTTGTTTGACAGAATTCCACTCATCAAGAAATTAAAATGGAGGCTGGTCACAACCGGTAGAATTGCCTATGGCTCTATCTCCGCAAAACATAACGAACAGATGTTGATACCCGATTATGTAAAAAGATTCGGTTATATCCCTTATGCTGAGGCAGCAGTGGGAATCGAGAACATCTTCAATATTGGAAGGGTAGACCTCGTTTGGAGGATAACACATAATTCTCCTGATGCCAAACCGCTGGAAATGTTGGGTGTACGCGCCCGTTGGGCGTTGAATTTTTAAGCTATATTTGTCCCGCTTGAAACTTCATACCGATCATATCAAAAAATCTTACAAGGGCAGAGATGTCGTTAAAGGGGTAACCATAGAGGTTAACCAGGGAGAGATCGTTGGCTTGCTGGGTCCTAATGGCGCGGGAAAAACCACATCCTTCTATATGATCGTTGGGCTGATCAAACCAGATGCCGGTCGGGTATTTGTCGACGGAACAGACATTTCTTATTTCCCCATGTATAAGCGCTCGCAACTTGGAATTGGCTACCTGCCGCAGGAAGTTTCGGTATTCAGGAAATTGAGTGTTGAAGATAATATTCTGGCGATCCTTGAAATGTCTGACATGACAAAGATCGAAAGAAAGGAGCGCCTCGAACAACTTTTAGAGGAATTTCATTTAACCCATGTTCGAAAAAATCTTGGAAACAGGCTTTCAGGTGGTGAAAAAAGAAGGACAGAGATAGCACGAGCATTGGCAACCAACCCAAAGTTTGTATTGCTTGATGAACCTTTTGCAGGTGTTGACCCGATCGCCGTAGAAGATATACAAAGTATTGTGTCTGAGTTGCGCAAGAAGAACATCGGGATTCTGATCACGGATCACAACGTACAGGAAACACTCTCTATTACCGATCGTGCATATTTACTCTTTGAGGGAAGCATCCTGAAGTCAGGCACAGCTGAAGAATTAGCCGCTGATGAGCAGGTCCGAAGGGTCTATCTGGGACAAAACTTTGTTCTGAGGAAAAAATAGATTTTCTCTATTCAGTATATTGTTTTAATTTTGACGATAGTACGAATAGATTCATTATGCAGAAATTAAAGTTCATCCTTCCGTTGTTGTTGCTCGCATGTTCGTTTGCCATAACCGGTTGCTCAAAGAAATGTATCATTGATGGGGATGACACATTAGCCGGCGATTTCATTCCGGAAGTAGTATTCTACCCTGAAAGCGGATATTTGACAAGCAATATGGGTGGCAATTACGTCATTAATGCTGCGCATCCATATGCGGGCCGTATGTTCGTCAGCATAAATGGAGGGGGAAAAGTTCCTGTTAACTACGCAAACTACACCGTTCTTTGTCACCCGATCGTTGCGAAGTGTAATGCTAAATTCGACAAGACAGTGACGATTGATAATGCGAACCAGACGGTAGTATACAAAATAGCTGTTACACAGTGTAGTAATTGCAAGGAAGAACGAATGACGGAGAACTATATTTTGGTACCCGCTTTTCCATCGAATTATGTCGTTTCATACGACATCACTTACACGGATAAATAAATCAACTACAGTTAAAACAAAAACCGGGAGTTTCCCGGTTTTTTTATGCCATAAAAAAAGGCCACCTTCTGATGACCTTGATTTCTTGAGAACTAAATCAAATTACTTCGATGCAACATCTGCATTTTCAACTTGATCGATACTTCCGTAAGCATCACATGATCCTCCCTTCGATGATCCACATGCTGCCATCGCGAAAGACAACACGATCCCGACAAGTGTCAAGGTCAAAATTCTTTTCATTGTTGTTTGTTTTTTATTAATAGGTCGTTCTTGTTCATGCGAAAATACAATAATTTAAAGTCAATGCCCAAAATTATTATTCACAATTCCGTTGTTAAACATTGAAATAATGTAATTTCCATCTCGTTTTGTTAAAAATGCGACCGATCATTCTTATTTTTTTTGTTCTTCACAGCCTTGGCTCTATTGGTCAAAGAAAATACACCCTGGACTTTACAACGGAAAATTTCAAACAGGTTAAAAAAAATATCCAAACATCATTCAAGGACAGCTTGTCTGCCCTGACCTATCTTCGAGACCTGCGGGATCTTGCTGTAATGAAGGGATATCTTACCGCCTCTGTTGATAATATCATGTACTCCGACTCAAGTTGGATCGTGGACCTATTCATCGGAGAAAAATTCGGTCAGGCAAACATTAGTATTCGCAAGGAAGACCTTGTTTTTCTAAGAAAGAATGCCGGCCTGAAAGAAAAGGCAATCACGAATATTCCTTTTCGCCCGACGGAGATATCACATTTAATAGAGACAATCCAGAACACCGCACTTTCGGAAGGTTATCCCTTTGTCAGTGTTTCATTGAAGAACTGTCTGGTGGTAGGCAATGTTTTATCGGCAGATCTGGTCCTCACAAAAGGGGAACGCTATACCTTTTCAGATGTCCATATCAAAGGTGATTCATCTGTGTCAGAAGTATTTTTGACAAGTTTAATTGGAATCAAACCCGGTGACACCTATAACGAAACAGCCCTAAAAGGTATTTCTCAAAAAATTGAACAAATCAGTTTTCTGAAAGAGATAAAACCGCACGAATTATTGTTTACCGAAAAAGGTGTCGAGCTTTTCCTCTATTTGAAATCAAATCCGGTAAGCACAGTGAATGGTGCTATCGGACTTCAACCAAATGTTGAAACAGGTAGAATGGGAGTGGTCGGTGAATTGAACCTTAAACTGCTAAACACGCTGAAACATGGTGAACTGATCAATTTGAACTGGAGAAGTATTCGGCCCCAAACACAGTCTCTCCTCGCCCGATTGAATTACCCATTCATTTTTAAAACACCATTCGGAATAGATGGGCAATTCCAACTTTACAAACGGGACACAACCTTTTTAGAACTTCGCTCTACCATAGGAATACAATATTTTATGCGCGGCGGAAACTATCTAAAAGCTTTTTATCAAAACTTCAGTTCGAGTATTTTAAGTGGAAGCACAAACAATTCAGAGTTCAGTAATCTCTCCTCAGTCCGTACAAACGCAGATGGGCTGTCTTTATTCAGACGACAAGTTGAGGATATTCCAAATCCTTCTCAAGGGTGGGGGCTAGCATCTGAAATTTCTATTGGCAGCCGAAGATCTCAAGAAAATGACTCAACGGCATGGATTCGATCTTCGACCTACCGTGCATCTATCCTACTCGAATATTATTTACCAATGACCAAACGTCATGTGATGCGATTTTCAGGTGCAGGTGAATTCTATTATGCACCCGAGATCTACCAGAATGAGCTCTTCCGTTTTGGTGGACTCAACTCTCTTAGAGGATTCAATGAAGAAGAACTTTTTGCTTCAACTCGGGTGGTTGGAACCTTAGAGTACAGATTTCTATTGGATCGTAATTCAAATGTCTTTGTTTTTTATGACCAGGCCTTCTATGAGAATAACGCTGCAATTTACAGCAAAGACAACCCATTGGGATTTGGTGCAGGGCTGTCTTTTGGTACAAACCTTGGGATCTTTTCTATTTCCTATGCATTGGGAAAACAACAAGGCAACCCCATCTTAATGCGTAACGGAAAGATCCATTTCGGATATATTGCGTATTTTTAAGTTAATCCATTTTTTATCAATGACCTATTATCTTTTTTTCGGAATTACTGCAGTTGCATTTGTTGCCTTGATCTATCTTTTAGCTGAATTGAAAAGGACAAAAACGCAGAATGCATTGCTTGAAGATAAACTGCAACAGTCTGATCATTTCAGAATTGAAGCCATCAAACTCGAAACAGAAAAGAAAGGTCTGGAGAGTCTATTGGTGCTGGAAAGGGAGAATAACTCGGAAAAACAAAAAGAGCTAAAGACACAGATGGAACTCATGGGCAAGGACATTGTTCAACAAGGAGCCAACGTGCTTAAGATGGAAAGTGAACAAAAGATCAATGCGATACTTGAACCATTAAAAGAAAGACTTTCTTCATTTGAAAAAGAAGTGCGCGAAGCCAATAAACAAGATATCGAGCGCTTTACTTCCATGGAAACGATCGTCCGATCGCTGTCCGAGCAACACTCCAAAATGCACAATACTGCACAGAACCTTGCTGATGCTCTGCGCGGTGAACAAAAGGTACAAGGGGATTGGGGTGAAATGGCCCTTGAAAGGATCCTGGAAACTAGTGGGCTTGAAAAGAACCGCGAGTACTTTGTTCAGAACAGCTACAAAGACGAAAACGGAAATCAGCTCAGACCGGATGTCATTATTCAGTTGCCGGATGACAAACACATTATCGTTGATTCAAAAGTTTCATTAAAAGCGTTCGAACAGTATATTAATGAAAATGACGAGTCAGCCCGAAAGACCGCTCTGGCAAGTCACCTGATCTCGATCAAAAATCACATCAAAGGGTTGGGTGATAAAAATTATAGCCACATCCCGGGGCTGTCGTCTCCTGATTTCGTGCTGATGTTCATTCCGCTGGAGTCTTCCTTTGCTTTGGCGATCAAGGAAGAACCAAATCTATATCAGCAAGCCTGGGAAAAGAGGGTTGTTCTGGTTACTCCTTCTACACTGCTTGCAACGCTTAAAACAATCGGTAGTATTTGGAAACAAGAGCGGCAGAATAAACATGCCTTGGAGATTGCTGAACAAGCCGGAAGGCTGTACGACAAGTTCGTAGGCTTTGTAACGGATCTGGAAAAGATTGGAAATAAACAAAAAGAGGCTCAGGTAGCTTATGACAATGCAATGAACAAACTGTCAACCGGTAATGGAAATTTACTGCGCAGTGCCGAGAAACTGAAAAAGATGGGCGCCAAAGCGAGTAAGTCGATTGATAAAAAATACCTGGATTCCGAAGATTTAATGGATTCCGAAGAAAATGAACTGACAGATTAAATTCTTCTGTTCTCCTGAATGACGTGTCGAATCTCCTTCATGAATTCAGATGCATACACGAAGCCAAGTATCTCAGGATTTTCAGTTTTAATGATCTCGTCCTTCGTGCCTTGCCACCAGTTCTTACCCTGATACATGAAAAGAATACTGTCGCCGATCTCGATCACACTGTTCATGTCGTGTGTGATCACCACTGTCGTGATATCGTACTCATAAGTGATTTCCCTGATCAGATTATCAATGATAATTGATGTCTTTGGATCCAAACCTGAATTCGGCTCATCACAAAAAAGATAGCGCGGGTTCATCGCAATTGCACGTGCAATACCGATCCTCTTCTGCATACCTCCACTACATTCGGCTGGAAAAAGTTTGTTCTTTCCAAGTAAATTCACGCGATCAAGACAGAAATCTGCACGGTCCTGCATTTCTTTCTGTGTCATTTTTGTAAACATACTCAACGGGAACATGACATTTTCTTCTACGGTCATGGAGTCGAACAATGCGGATCCCTGAAAAAGCATGCCGATCTCTTTGCGGATCTCTGTGCGCCTTGAACGATCCATCTCGGAAAAGTTACGGCCGTCAAAAAGAATCTTACCTGTATCCACTTCGTGAAGACCAACAATACACTTTGCCAGAACAGACTTGCCGTGTCCTGATTGTCCTATGATCAAATTAACTTTACCTTTTTCAAAGCTCGTATTAATATCGAAGAGAACCTGATTTTGTCTAAATGTCTTATTTACCCCAACCACCTCGATCATTACAACAACATCATTTGGGTTAATAAGAAATTGGCTATCAATATCGCAATACTGGCACTTACAACAGCTTGAGTCGATGAACGCCCAACATCCAATGCACCACCTTTTGTATAGTAACCATAAAAGGAAGCGATCGAAACGATCAAAAATCCAAAAACAACTGTTTTCGTGAGCGCATAGAAAATATTATACGGCACAAAGAATGACCGGATACCAAGTACATAGATCTCCGTAGTCGCCAATCCTGAGGTCATTAATGCCAACCATCCTCCAATCAAACTCAAGGCCATTGAAAAGATCACAAGTACAGGGAAGAAGATGACTGCTGCCACGACTTTGGGCTGAACCAAAAATGCCAGTGAATTCACACCCATGATCTCAAGCGCGTCGATCTGTTCGGTAACACGCATCGTTCCGATCTCAGATGCTACATTCGAACCTACTTTTCCGGCAAGTATAAGGGATATGATCGTTGGTGAGAATTCAAGGATGGTACTTGACTGCGTGATGTATCCGATCGTGTAATCCGGCAATAAAGGACTCTCCATATTGGAAGCAGTCTGAAGCGCGATCACAGCACCCATAAAGGTTGACATCAAAGCAACTATCGGAATTGAATTGATGCCGATTGTTTCTACTTCATTGAATACACGTTTGCGAAAGATCTTGATCTTTTCCGGTTTGGAAAAGACGACCCACATCATCATAATGTATTTACCAATATTGGAAATCACCTTCATGAACTGCTAATTTAAGTCATATTTCTTGGATTCACATGGGATAGCTGAAAACTTTCCATCGGTTCAATGTTCATTTCGCGTAAATTTAGCGTGTGAAAAACCAGCGTATAACCAAGCGAACTCAAGTAACTGAAGCATTTAAAAAGTATCTTCCGGAAGCTTTTGTCGAATATACGGTTGAACTGTTCCTGAGTTCTGCGGTCAAATTCAAGATCGTGAATGGCAGACGAACAAAGCTGGGAGATTTCCGCGCCGGACTACCTGGTGAAAAACACCAGATTACCGTCAATGGGGATCTCAATCCGTATTCCTTCCTTGTGACGACTTTGCATGAATTTGCTCACCTGAACACCTACAACATGCACAAAAACAGGGTGCTCCCACACGGTGAAGAATGGAAAAATGAATTTCGCAAACTATTGCTGCCGGTAATCCAAAGTGGGGCATTGCCCAAAGATGTTGAGAATGCATTGGTCAACTCACTTGTAAAAATGAAAGCATCGTCCTGTTCAGACCATGATCTCTCCAGAATATTGAGGTCCTATGATAAACCCGCGGAAGGTGTTGAATTACTTGAACGATTACCAAAAAATTCTACCTTTGCGCTTAATGGAAGACATTTCATCAAAGGCCCTTTACGCCGAAAACGGTATGTCTGTCAGGAGGTAAAGACGCAACGATCATATTTGGTCAATGCGCTCGCTCAAGTGACCCCAATCGAACGAAAAGAAGATGAAGAACAATAATTACTGTATTATCATGGCGGGTGGCGTTGGAAGTCGCTTCTGGCCAATGTCAACGCCACAAAAACCAAAGCAGTTCCTGGATGTGTTGGGAATCGGGAAATCACTGATACAGATGACCTATGAGCGTTTGTTGAGTATCTCTCCTTCAGAGAATATCTTTGTAGTAACCAATGCCGCCTACGCAGAAATTGTTAAGGAACAGCTGCCAGACCTTGCATACGGCCAGATCCTGACGGAACCCAAACGCAAGAACACTGCCCCGTGCATTGCATACGCATCTGCAAAGATAAAAGCCCTGGATCCGGAAGCTACGCTGGTCATTTCTCCTGCCGATCATCTGATCATCAAAGAGAACAGGTTTACTGAGATTCTCAACACCGCAATAGAACAGGCTAATTCGGACGATCGTTTGGTAACACTCGGTATTCAGCCAAGCCGGCCGGATACCGGTTATGGTTATATCGAATTTTCCGCAGAAAAAGGAATTAAAGCTGGAGAAGTAACACCGGTGATTCAGTTCCGTGAAAAGCCTGACCTGATTACGGCCGAACAATTTGTTCAAAGCGGTAATTTCTATTGGAATTCAGGGATCTTTGTTTGGAAAGCGAAAACTATTCTGAATGCTTTGCAGCAATTTCAGCCGGGATTATACGACCTGTTCGCAGGCGACCCGGGTTTCTATAATACCAGCGACGAACAAACACGAATTAATGAATGCTTTGATCGGTGTGAAGATATCTCCATCGATTTTGCGATCATGGAACACGCTAAGAACGTAGATGTTGTGTTGGCTGATTTCGACTGGAGTGATCTTGGTACCTGGGGAAGTTTGAGCGAACACCTGCAAAAAGATGAGCATAACAATTCGATCATCGGAGATAATGCCCATTTATTCAACTCATCCAACTGTTTGGTAAACATTCCATCGGACAAACTTGTCCTTCTGGACGGACTCAACGATTACATTGTTGTCGAGTCTGAAAATATGTTAATGGTATTGAAAAATGAAAACGAACAGGAGTTAAAGAACTTCCTGAAGATCATGGAGACTAAAAGCCCGCGATTCTTTCACTATTAAAACAGAAACGGGAGCCGCATGACTCCCGTTTTCTAATTCTTTTTCTTTTTCATTTCTGCCCTTTCCCAAGCTCTGTAAAGATCGAAATAACTCAAGGTCTCAACAACCACTGCTCCTCCCAGTGTATCACCGTATTTCGCGGGAAGCCCGCCTGTGTAGACCATCATACGGCCAATTGAAGCGCTCGGCACATTACTGATCTGATTGCTTTTTACGCCGTCGAGGAGATAGATCATGTCGCCTTTTCTTGCACCACGGAACATCAACTCACCGTCTTCATCCATCTTCACTTCAGAGGACATTGTTGTCGCCAAATTTGCGACACTGAATTTCGCAGGACTTTTTTCGATCTCCTCCGGAGTGAGCTCCTTGATAGGTAAGGAACCATATTCAAGTCTGATGCGATCCTTTGCTGTAACGATCACACCTGTCAGCTCCTTCGCCTTGATGAATCGGATGGTTCCGGTGTTGTAAATTCCATCCATAGGGACCTTCACAAATATCCCAGGCATCGTGTCAACGACATATTTTACATTCAGCGAATATTCACCTGCAGGGATGGCAGTGATGCGAAAGCGTCCGTCCAATCCTGTTACCGCTTGATATTTCCTGTCCTGATCAATGACAAAAACCTGCGCTCCGATCAATGTATCATTTGACTGATGATCGATTACTGTTCCAACGATCTCTCCTAACGCTTCCTGTCCAAAAGACAACTTACTGATGATTAAACATCCGAATAACATCCACTTTTTCATGACTTCCTGTTTTAAAGTTTCTCTTGGGATGCCCGGTTGAATTATTTTCCATAAAAAAAGTCCTCAAAAAATTGAGGACCTATACTATCGTTTAAATTCAGTTCAAATTTCTGCACTCGAACATGGGAAGGCGCGATCAACTTTTTTAAATAATCCCTGTAAAACCTTTCCCGGACCAACCTCGACAACCTCTGCCGCTCCATCTGCGATCATCTGATTCATCGTCTGGGTCCAACGAACAGGCGCCGTTAACTGAGAAACAAGATTCTTCTTGATCTCCGAGGGATCAGATACTGCACATGCAGTCACATTCTGATAAACCGGGCAGATCGGAACAGCGAACGAAGTAGATTCGATTGCTTTTGCCAATTCTTCGCGAGCCGGTTCCATCAATGGTGAATGAAAAGCTCCTCCAACCTGAAGGATCATCGCTCTTTTTGCTCCGGCCTCCGTTAGTTTTTCACAAGCCTTTTCTACAGCTGGTATTGCACCGGAGATCACCAACTGCCCGGGACAGTTATAATTTGCAGCAACAACCACTCCTTCTATTCCGGCACAAACCTCCTCCACGACATTGTCTTCCAGTCCGAGAATCGCTGCCATTGTCGACGGTTCCATTTCACAAGCTTTCTGCATCGCCAAAGCACGCTGATAGACCAACTTCAAGCCGTCTTCAAAGCGGAGTGTTCTGTTTGCTACAAGCGCCGAGAATTCACCTAAAGAATGCCCTGCAACCATATCGGGTTGGTAAGAATCACCCAAACATGCTGCCAGGATCGTAGAATGAAGAAAAATAGCAGGTTGCGTCACCTTCGTTTGCTTTAACTCTTCATCCGTTCCTTCGAACATGATCTTCATAATATCAAAGCCCAGGATCTCATTGGCTTGATGGAACATTTCCTTCGCCTTCTCAGATCGCTCGTAGAGGTCTTTACCCATTCCGGAGAATTGTGCTCCCTGACCGGGGAATACATATGCCTTCATACAGTTGATTTAGAATTAGGGGACAAAGGTAATCAATCTTCGGTTGAAGCATAAAAAAAGGGTCGGCAAAAACCGACCCCTTCCGAATAGTATGTGTTCAGAAAATTACTTTCTGATAACCAATTTCTGAGTTGAAACGTTACCGTCAACAGTTACGTTAACCATATATACGCCGCTTTTCAAAGCATCCGTAGTTACGTTTACAGACTGAGTACCGTTAACTGTACCCAATGTGTTCATGTAAACAACCTTACCGGAAAGGTCTGTTACATTGATACTAACTGCTGCCTCATTGTTCAATGAGAAAGAAACAGTTGCATTTGTGTTAGCCGGGTTAGGGTAAACAGACAATGCATACGTATTTTCTACTTCGTTGACACCTACAACCGGGTTGAAGTTCATTCGAACCATTGGAGTTGAAGTTGTGTAGTACCATGTAGCATCAGTCATATCGTAGTAGAATGTTGTCTGAGCTTCAGATGTACCTGCTGTTGCAACTACAAGGTCATTTGTTAATCCACCGTCTCCGTAAGAACCAACAACGATCAAATAAGGCTCACCGGCATTCAACGCTTGTGCACTCTGAAGTGGCAACGTGATCAACTGACCAAGGTTTCCTGAAGTCAATACATATGGCGCAGAAGCCTCCATGTAGATGAAATCACCAGTTGCAGGATCGATTGAATACAATGTAGCGTAGATCTCAGCACCAGCAACTGCACTTGTAGAGATTTGTACATCAACACCTTTCAAAGTAGCATTCGCATACATATCGTAGATGTTTCCAACTTCGAAACCTTCACCTGCGTTGTACGTACCACCCGCTGCAGTTCCTTTGTCACGTGCATACGTGTAATTCGTCACGTTGATAGTTGTCGCAGGAAGTGTATTATCTACCGGGTAAGCCTCTATTGCTGTTGAAGATGCTTCGAAGTTAACAGCATGCGCTGCAACCGTTGCAGCAGGCGCGAATGGTGTAGTTGTCCAGAAAGTGTCAAGTTCAGCTGGCTGCAAAGGCGCACTAGCAGACGCCCCTGTATAACCTGTAGTTGTCGCATTGAACACAATGTCAGATTGAGCAACTGCTCCATTGTTCTTGATGATTCCACCAAACTCGATGTCAGTTACCTGAGTTGTAGGGATCTGGTAGTATGGAAGGTAAGTACCCCATGCACCAACTGAACCCCAGTATACATCCTGCATCTTCAGATCGTAATCGTCTGTTTCAACGATCTTCACGTTATCAACTGCCCAGAACCATCCCCATGTACCTTCATAGTGGAAACGAACCCAAACCTGTGTCTGACCCGCAGCAACAGTAGATATGTTTACAGAATAAAGATCAGGATTTGCAGTGTTTACACCTGTGTTTTCTGTACCGTCAGTAACTACAAAAGGAGTCCAGGTTGTACCATTTGTAGAAATGTGTACTTCACGTATATCAAGGTATGTTCTGTACGCCTGCTCGAACACCAAACTTACGTTTGCAGGGAACGGATTCCCACCGTTTGTTGCTGGCAAGGCTGTTGTGATGTCTGCATTTTGAGATGCTCCCTGACCTTCTGTATCAGAATCGATCAACGCATAATTTCCAATGTTTGTAAAACCAAATGGAACGAAAGCACTTGAAGGACTAGCACTTGCATCGGCAGTGATTACCCAATCCACAGAGGCAGGGTTCCCATTACCATCTGTTGAGGTGTTCTGGAATGTCCAGTCAGAAGCATTCGTGAAGTCGTTGGACCAAAGAGTAGCACCCTTTTCAACGAGATTAGCAGAAGGCTTAACCTTCTCAGAGATCGTGGCATGCTTCTTAGCAGGAGACACGCTAGTCACCTGTGCAGAAACAGTTCCAACTGCCAACAATCCAAGTAAGCTGATGTAAAACTTTTTCATAATAGATCTTTAAAATTTGTGCGTAAAAATAGGAAACTTTTCATCAAATACAAAAAATGTATTTTCCGTGTAACGAATCTTAACGGTGAAGGGTTGGGAGTCCGGTCAAAATATGCTCAAAACACACTGAAGAGGGCTTTCTTTGATGATTGGTACACTGATGGCTGTATTTGGATGCGCCAATGAAAAACTAAAGCAACTCGAGAATTAAAACAGGAACAAAAAAAATTTGATTGTGAATTGGAAGTGCGAGTTGGAGCGTGAGAGCGAAGAAAAAAACCAGAGTCCGTGTTACCGCTCTCGCGCTCACACTCACTCTGGTTTTAGTACTCGGAGCGGGACTTGAACCCGCACGGGCAAATGCCCACAGGATTTTAAGTCCGGCGTGTCTACCGATTCCACCATCCGAGCATCCTGTTTCGGAACAAAAAAGGAGCACAAGTGCTCCCAATCTGTTTGG
>JBKCJG010000033.1:0-89654 GCA_046301895.1 Flavobacteriia bacterium | reverse complement strand
GTGCTTCAAGTGTTTCTCCTGTAGGTGTTTTAATACTTGTTAAGTGGTTAATGAATCCATCTGGAAAATCTTTCAAGATTTGTTTTTTCTGATCGATAGTTAATTTATCGTAGCTGATAATTGACCTTCTTTTAGACATGTTTTGATCTTATATTTCAAGTTTATGAATTCTTCTGATCGGGATAACCACATTCTGCTTCAAAACGATCGAATTGTCGGTTACTGCCCAGATAGTTGTATGAACGAGTTTCTTTTTCTTATCATCTTCAAAATAGATCTTAACCTTTTGGTGCTCCAAATTTCCCAAAGCGATTGCTCGTTCCAACTCCGATCTTAGCAGTTTGATCTCTTTTTCAGATTTCAAGACTTCCTCCTGAGGAAAATGAAAACCGGCAACCGCCTCCTTCTCTACCAGCACAAATTGACTTTCCATTGACCGAATTTTGAGCAAAATTAAATGAAATGAGAAACTAACCTAATTTTTGCGCTTTCAAGATCATTTTTTTTTTCAAACGTCGATTTTTAATAAATTTTATGAAAGTCACTTGCATAAAAAAAGCGCCCTTACTGACGCCTTAATTTTTATTTCAGCTTGCTTTTCAATTCACTTTTCAAACCGCTCCATTCAACAAGGTGCATTTTTACTACTCCGACGGGAATCTTTGCTTTCACCATGACCGGTATCTTATTATCATCATTGGTTACCCAGAAGTTGACATCTTCTTCGCTTTTGAAGTAGCGACCTGTCTGCACCACCGGCACAAACTTGTGACAATTAAATTTCCCTTTGCGGATCGCGATCACTTCGTCTCCGACATATTTAATCTTCAGGTTGTAGATCTCATCATCCATAAAGCACTTGAATTCAAAGGTCTTTCCCTTTTTCATGTCCTTAAAATTGAGGGTGCGCGCATAATAAAAGGATGAAACCATATCTTGTATTGCCAAGGGAACTTTGAACTCCTTACCCTTTCCATTATCTACCTTGTACTTGTCGTGTTTGAATGTATAGTCCTGATTGATCTTATATCCTCCTTCATCTACTCGACGCACAAAATACCAGGGAAATACTCCCTTTTTATCGAGGTAACTTTCATATTTATCGACAACGCGATAAAAGGCATTGAATCCTCCCAAGGTTCTACCGGTTCCGACACAATGCATCAATTCCCTTCCGGCTCCTTTTTTTGTAGTGGATTTTACCTCCATTATTGCTTCGCCGGCATCCATGAAACCATATGTTACGCGGTAGCGGAGTTTTTCTCCTGTCTGGAAAGCTTTATTGGTAACGGCGGGATAAGTAACCACCGCACTGCTCGTCATTGTTAAAAGGATCGCGAACAATCCTGTACAATAAATCAACTTTTTCATAACGCTGAATTTAAGATACTTGGCAAGAAGCAAAGCCTGTGCCAAATTCATTGTATTGAATCAACGATTACTTCTATCGACTATGCAGAAACCTTAGGATCAGATAACAATATTCACGATCTTGCCCGGAACAACGATCACTTTCTTTGGTGTATTTCCATCCAGCCATTTCTGCGCATCAGTATTCGCAAGAACAGCTTCTTCGACTTCTTTCGCTGAAAATGCTGTTGGCAGATCAATCTTCAAACGCATTTTTCCATTGAAGGAAACTGGGTAAGCTACATTTGCTTCAACCAGCATTTTGTCGTCGAATTCAGGGAAGGACGAATGATTAATTGTTCCTGCTTTATTGCCTAATTTTACCCACAGTTCCTCACAAATGTGAGGGGCATAAGGAGATAACATGATGGTAAGGTCCTGAAGGATGCGTTTATTATTGCACTTCTGATCGGTCAATTCGTTAACGCAGATCATGAAATTCGAAACTCCCGTGTTGAAAGAATATCGATCCAGATCATCCGTCATTTTCTTGATGGTCCGGTGCAATGTCTTCAATGATTCCTTCGAGGGCTGTTCTTCACTAATAGAAACGTTGCCGGCTGAATCATGGAACAACCTCCACAACTTGCGCAAGAAATTATGAACGCCATTTATCCCTTTCGTATCCCATGGTTTGCTTTGCTCCAGAGGTCCAAGAAACATCTCGTACATCCTCAGGGTATCCGCTCCGAATTTTTCGACCAATTCATCCGGTGTCTGCACATTATACTTGGACTTGGACATTTTTTCCACCTCGCTTCCACAAATGTATGAACCATCTTCCTCACAAATAAATTCGGCGTCCGCAAATTCCGGGCGCCATTTTTTGAAAGCAGCCACGTCCAATTTGTCGTTGTCAACCAGCGAAATGTCCGCATGAATTGCGGATACTTCAAACTGATCCTTCTTCGAAAGTGTCACGAATTTGTTGGAATCCTTCACTCGGAAAACAAAACTGCTTCTACCCAAGATCATTCCCTGGTTGATCATCTTTGCAAAAGGTTCATCAAAGGAAATGTAACCTTGATCATATAAGAATTTTGTCCAGAATCTGGAATACAACAAGTGTCCTGTAGCGTGTTCAGACCCACCGATATAGAGATCAACCTGTTTCCAGTAATCCGCTTTATCTCTGGAGACGAACTCTTTTTCATTCTTGGGATCCATATAACGCAGAAAATACCATGAGCTTCCTGCCCAACCTGGCATCGTATTGTATTCCATCCGATCTCCCTGCGAATAATTCCATGCAGTCTTCTCGGCACGCGCAAGAGGAGGTTCACCATCTTCGGTCGGCAGGTATTTGTCCACTTCAGGTAGTTCAATAGGTAAATATTCGTCATTCACCACGTATGGCATTTCATCCTTGTAATAAACAGGAAATGGCTCACCCCAGTAACGCTGCCTACTGAAAACCGCATCACGCAATCGATAATTCGTTTTTCCGTTTCCGATGCCCTTTAACTCGATCGCTTCAATGGCCTTCTTGATCGCAGTTTTTGCATCCAGGCCATTCAGGAAATCAGCGTTCGCAATAACAGCATCCTTTTCAGTGTATGCTGCCTCCGAAACATCAATATCTGCAAAAATATTCTTGATCTCAAGGTTGAAATGCTTTGCAAAATCATAGTCTCGCTGATCGCCGCAGGGAACCGCCATTACAGCACCCGTTCCATAGGAGGCCAAAACGTAATCGCCGATCCAGATCTGAACTTTTTCCCCTGAGAACGGATGGATCGCAAAGGATCCGGTGAACTGACCGGTAATATTCTTCACGTCCGCTTGGCGATCACGCTCTGTTTTCAAAGATGCTGCCTTCTTATAAGTTGCGATCGCATCGGCATGATGGGGCGCAGTGATCTCGTCCACGAAAGGATGCTCAGGAGCGAGTACTATGAATGACACACCATAGATCGTATCGGGACGAGTGGTAAATACTTCAATTTTTAATTGCGAATTTTCAATTGCGAATTGGACCGATGCCCCCTGTGACTTTCCAATCCAGTTTCGCTGCATGTCTTTAATGGATTCGGTCCAATCGACCGTCTCAAGTCCTGTTAAAAGTCTTTCAGCATAGGCTTTAATCCTCATTGACCACTGACGCATAAGTTTCTGTTCAACAGGATGTCCCCCTCTTTCAGAAACACCATTCACCACTTCATCATTGGCGAGAACCGTCCCCAGAGCCGGGCACCAATTCACCCAGCTATCTGCGAGATAAGCTAAACGGTATTCCTGAAGGATCTCTTGTTTGCGCTTATTATCAAAGCCTTTCCATTCGGATTCATTGAAAACGGTTTCGCAATCGGAGCAAGCATGCACATACAAATTCCCATTAGTCTCAAATTCATCGATAAGTTTGGATATCCGCTCTGCTTTATTGGTGGTGTTGTCATAATAGCATTCGAACAACTGTTTAAAAATCCATTGAGTCCACCTGTAATATTCAGGAGAGGATGTCCTGACTTCGCGGTCCCAGTCGTAAGAGAAGCCGATCTTATCCATTTGCTCACGGTAGCGCGCAATGTTCTGTTCTGTCGTAATGGCAGGATGTTGTCCTGTCTGGATCGCATATTGTTCAGCAGGAAGTCCGAAAGAATCATATCCCATGGGGTGAAGAACATTAAACCCTTGAAGTCGCTTGTATCTAGCATATATGTCCGATGCGATATAGCCGAGTGGATGTCCAACATGAAGTCCCGCACCGGAAGGATATGGGAACATATCTAAAACATAGAATTTAGGCCTGGTTGTTTCTTCGGTTACCTTAAAGGTCTTGTGCTGAGCCCAAAAATTCCTCCACTTATTCTCTATTTCGCGAAAATTATATTCCATGACAGTTGTATTCGATCAAGGGTGTAAAGATAGAAATAGATCAATGAATAAAACTCTTTAAAATTGATTTGTTTTGCCCGTAAAACGCTATTTTTAGATTCTTAAATGATGTCTTTCAACAAGATAGTATCGTGTCTCGTGATGTTGATCTTACTGATCAATGCTCCCAGCGTAATTGGTCAGAATTCGCGCGAAAAACAACTGAAAGAATCCATTCGCAAGGAAAAGAACGAAACGCGTCAGTTCCTTCGGATGCTGGCCTTAGGGGAATACTATAAGAAGAATAATATCTACCGGGCTGATTCCATGAAGCATCTGCTTTTGATCAAAAGTAGGGTATTTGACGACTCAATTCGATTCGCAGCATTGATGTTCAGTGCTGAAATCAATGAAATCCAGGGTAATCAGGAGGAGTATTTTCGCGACATTCTTGCCTGTCAGCCATTTCTCAATCAGTTGTCCTCAGAGCAGGTGACGTATCAGATCTACCGCCATTTGGGATACTACCACAGTTACTCCCTAGAATTTGAAACGGCTGATTTTTACTTGAGGTATGCGAGTAGGATTGCCAAAAAGAAAAGGAGCAATGCCAAAATTGCGGAGACGAACAACTACTTGGCTTTGAACTTTATGTTCCAAAATAAAAAAGACTCTGCACTCTATTACACAGAACAGGCTATCCAATACGCAAGAAGAACTTCTGACCTTGGGAACCTTGCGGACTGCTTCCATGCTCAAGCAAGGATCTACGACTACTTCGGGCAGGTGGAATTGAGTGTTGCACGAAACATTCGTGCTCTTCAATTTGCGAAAGAGATCAATGATGTCTATCGTCTTGCAAAATACAATCGAGAGCTCGGAGTTTCTCAGCGTTCGATCACAAATTACGAGGATGCCGAATACTATTTTAAATTGTCCTTTGAATACTCCAAACAGATCAACGATATGCGCCAGATGGGCCTCGCCTTGTCAAATTTGGGAACGATCTACTATGCACGGAAGGAATTTCCCAAGGCAATTGAAAATACGAGGAGAGCGATCAAGATTCTTACAGATCTCAATGATTTCAATGGTTTGGGTGAGGCTCACAACAACCTCGGAATGATCTATCGCGAACAGAAAGATTACAACAAAGCATCCACAAACTTCAATCAGGCACTCGTATTCTACGAATCGACCGGAAATAAGGAAAGTATTGCCTCGGTATATCACAATGTTGGCACGGTCTTTCAAAAACAGAAAAAATATGCAAACGCTCTGAACTACCTGGAACGTTCGATCGAGATTCGGAAGCAGTTCGGTTCAAAAAATCAGATATACAATACCTACAGGGTTATGTCGAGCGTTTATAAGGACGTTGGCAAAAAGGATGAGTCGCTAAAGTATATGGAACTTTACCTGGATTATCTCGATAGCAATACGACACTTCAGGCAGCTACCAAGATCGCTGAACTAAGTGAATTATACCGCTCAGAGCAACGAGAAAGGCTCATTCTGTCCCAAGCTGATTCCATCGAACGTCAGAAACAGGAGCGGGCACTTACTTCCACCATTCTGGAGAACAGCCAATTAAGGAATAATTTCCAGATGTATATTATCCTTGCTTTCCTGATCATAATCATCCTTGCAGGGATTATCGGATTTTACCGTTGGAACCAGACTCAAATAAAGCAACAAAGACGAGAAGCAGAAATGTCTCAAACACTTTTGCGCGCTCAGATGAACCCCCATTTCGTTTTCAACGCCATGTCAGTGATACAAAGCTATATTTATGAGAACGACACTGTGAACTCCTCCAAATTCCTGGTAAATTTCTCCCGTTTAATGCGATTAATATTGGAAAATTCACCCAAGGAATTTATCCCGCTTGACACTGAAATAGAGATCCTACAAAAATATCTCGAAACACAAAAGCTTCGTTTTGAAGACCGTTTCGAATTCGATATTCGTGTTTCTGAGGATATCAATACAGAATATGCTATGATCCCACCGATGATCACCCAACCATTTATCGAGAATGCGATCGAACATGGTCAGCTTCATACCATTGAAGGCGGTTTCATACGCATTACATTCGCCAAGGTAAACGATCTTTTACAAATCATTATCGAAGATAACGGCATCGGACGCAAAGGCTCTGAACTGAACAAAAAAAGTAAAGCACACAAGAGCATGGCGATGAATATCACAAAGGAAAGGATCGACAATTTGAACAAAAAATACCGAACTGAAGGATTTTTATTAGTGGAAGATTTCCATAAAGCGCTGAAAACCGGAACAAAAGTATTAATTTCGTTGCCTTACAAAGAAGAAAACCAATCTCCACATTCATGATTAAAGCGCTGATCATAGACGATGAGAACAGAACCCGTGAATTGATCGCGAAAATGATCACTTCTTTTGGATTCGATATAGAGGCAATCCCTGCCGGCGAAAATGTGAAATCGGGAATAAAGGCTATTGAGGAGATACAACCTGATATCGTTTTCCTGGACATTCAAATGCCGGATGGAACAGGTTTCGATGTCTTAAAATCTGCAAAAAACAAAAACTTTGAGGTTATCTTTATCACTGCGCATGAAGAATTCGCAATTAAGGCGATCAAATTCTCTGCGTTGGATTATTTGCTGAAACCGATCGATCCAAGTGAATTAAAGGCGGCTGTAGAAAAAGCTATCAAAGCCATTGATGAGAAAAACGATGAAACCCGTTTCGACACTCTTCAGTACAATATTCAACCCAATCAAAAACGCAGACTGGTTCTGAAGACTCAGGAAAGTGTTTATGTCATTGAACTTGATGAGATCATCCGTTGTGAAGCAGACAGAAATTACACTTCATTTTTCTTAACTGGAGGCAAAAAAATTCTCGTTTCGAAAACACTCAAAGAATACGAAACGTTGCTCACAGGCCACAATTTCTTGCGTGTCCAACAATCGCACCTGATTAATTTAGATTACGTTGACCGATACGATAAAGGTAACGGGGGCTGTGTAGTTATGAAGGATGGGTCAGAAGTCCCTCTTTCTCCTGCAAAAAGGGATATTTTCTTCAAGATCCTTGAAAATCTCTGATGCGAAAATAACTGACAAACCTCTTTTGTTCAGTTAACGTACTTCAATATTCATTTAACGAACTTGTCTTGAACAAAGCCCGTATATTCGATTTTAGAAATAAGGAGAAAAATTCAGGTTATCTTCTTAGGCACTTTGAAATACATAGGGACGCGCTGCTTGGAGAGGCAGTTTTCATTTTCTAGTTTGATTAAAGAGTATAACAGTTCTTTTGTCTTCTATGTATCGATAGTAATTTATTACTCCTAAGAAGAGACCTGATTTTTTTAAATTAAAAGGGTTTATACTTCCGAACTTACTACTTGGAAGGTTTGTTGAAACACAAGTTAGATTAACTTACTACTACAGAAAAAGGTTGATGGGGATCAACCTTTTTTCTTTTTACACAGTCGCTATTTGATAGAGTACAGGCCTTGAAGGAGAGGCATCATTCTCAAAAGCAGCTACTTGAAGCTCAAGTAAATAAATTCCATCGTTCACATTATCCGGAACATAGATCAATTCTGTTATCGTCTTTTCATGATCAGGTGCTTCAGGCACTCCCCAGAATAGGTGATGAAAGCTCAACACTCCGCCGTCTGATTCTCTATCCACACTTGGCAAATCAATCAGAAGGTGCTTTATGCCGAGGCGTTGGATCACTTCATATACATTCTCATGCAAGTATGGTGGATTTGTTGCCGAATAATTGAAATGCTTCTTGCTTTTAGGATTGGGCGTCGTGCGAATTACCAACGCGTCAATATCCTTTTCGAAGGCAATCCGATCAAACTGATCCTTTAAAATTACAAGATCTTCTTCATCATAGGTCTCATTCCAGATCGTTACAGGTTCGAGTGTCACGAGTTGAGCTTTGCATATAAACGAACGTAATGTCTCATTGATCGAGTATACCTCTTCCGTTATGTGTCCGAGGCACTCGGTATGCGTTCCATGCCCATGAGGATTAAAATAGATATCCCTGAAATTAACTGCACCCCCCTCAACCACTGATCCGACAAAACCATTCGCCCGAACAGGTTCCATTTTTGGCGGATCAACATACCAGGCCCGAAGGTTTTCGCTTCCATTGACGATGGGGATAGAAATATCGATCGGCCTTGCAGTATCAACATAGTGATCTGGGCTTAAGAAGAGTCTCATGTTTTTATTTCGAAGATACAAATAAGCCCGTGATCCCATGTATTCAGCTACTGAAAAAAAATACCTGCTTTTATTTACCATGGTAGTTATTTTATATATTTGTAAAAAAACATATTGAAAATGAAAGCATCTAACATTTTATTGATTGCAGCTGCAGCAATTACATTAGCATCTTGTGGAGGATCAGAAGAGGCGACAGCTGAAAAAACTAGTTACACTCTTGACGTGAATAGCTCCACGCTGAAGTGGAAAGGCTCTGAAGGCCCTGAATATTTTCATGTCGGATCCATTAAGTTTATAGATGGATCACTTGAGATGGAAGGGGATAAACTAACAACCGGAACATTCACAATCGACATGAATTCCATCACCGTAGAAGACAAAGAACTGCCTGATGAAAAGAAAGGATACCTTGCTGAACATTTGAAGGATACTTCCTTCTTTTTTATAGCAGACTTTCCCAAAGTAACCGTAAGCATTGACGGATATGAGGGGGGGAAACTTTCCACTACCATCAATGTTAGAGGTCAGGAGATCAAAGAGAATATCCCTGTAAAACTGACGTCCAATGAGAAGTCTGTTTCAATCAGTGGTAAATTTAGCATCGATTTTGCTGCTTTAAAAATGATGGGAATGGAGCCAGACCCTGAGAGTGGTGACAAAATAGATTCAAAAATTGAATACGATCTGTTGTTGAATCTGAACAAAAAATAATCATCAATTGATGTGACTGAAAGGATGGGGGCTTCTCATCCTTTTTTTATTTCTTTGCACCATGAACTTTGATGCGTTGATCTTTGATCTGGGTGGAGTGATCATCAACTTGGATTACAAAAGAACAATTCATGCCTTTGAGCAGCTAGGCATGGAAGATTTCCAAACTATTTACAGTCAGGCGACACAAACCAATCTCTTTGATGACTTTGAAACGGGAAAGATCTCAGCACAACGCTTCATTAACAGTTTACTTCCGTACTTAAAACCGGGCACCACACCAAACAAGGTGGTTCACGCCTGGAATGCCATGATTCTAGATGTGCCTCCAGAAAAACTGCAGCTATTGGAATCGTTTAGGGGCAAATACCCCGTTTATCTCTTAAGTAACACCAATGAGCTTCATATTCCTGTTGTGCGACGAGAGTGGTCGAAGATAACTTCACTGGCCATGGAGCATTTTTTTGACAGAATTTTTTTCTCACATGAGATCCATTTGCGCAAACCTGATCGAGCTGTTTTTGAGTATGTCTGCGAAAAAGAAGGACTCATACCGGATCGAACCCTATTCATTGACGACTCGATACAGCATATTCAAGGAGCTTCAGACTTTGGTTTACAAACCATCCATCTGACAGAACATCAGTCTCTGGGTCAGCTTTTTTCCTGACAGAGTTCTACAAGAATACTTTCCGTTGATTTTGGGTGTAGAAAAGCAATCCGCTTGTTATCCGCCCCATCTTTCGGGCTTGTATGGATCAATGCATATCCTTCAGCACTTAAACGTCTTATCTCTTCATCAATATCGTCAACATCAAATGCAATATGATGTATTCCAGGCCCCCTCTTCTCAAGATATTTCGCGATAGGAGAGGAGGGATCAGTAGCTTCCAGCAATTCTATTTTAGACTCTCCAATTTGAAGAAATGCAGTTCGAACATGCTCTGAAGAAACTACTTCGATCTTATAGCAAGCTGTCCCAAGCAAAACCTCAAAAGTCTTAAGAGATTCATCGATGTTCTTAACTGCAATTCCCAAATGTTCTATTTTTCTTAACATGGCATAAAAAAACCTGAAGCAAGCTTCAGGTCAGTTTTAAAATGGTTCTTTATTAATTCTTAATGAACTTTTCATTCACATTGTCGAAATTGATGTAGTAAGCACCGCTCAAAAGGTTCGAACAGTTCACTGAAGAACCGACACCTTTTTTCACAATATTACCATAGGCATCATAGATCTCATAACGCGTTTCTACAGTCTGTCCATTAGCCGAGAAATTGATGACATCCTTAACTTTAACAGGACTTTTCGTTACTGCCGGAACCGTTGAAGAGAATTTCACCTCTTTCGATGTTCTCTTTGCCCCTGAATGATCAACCTGAACGACTCTTACAGTATTCTCGCCCGAGTGAGGAGTGACTTGAAACTCGTATGAATTGGAACCTTGAGTACCTTTTCCTTGTACCTCACCAACTGTCACCCACTTGTTCCAGCGATATTGTTCGATAACATAAGGCAACTTCCCCTGCTCTCCGGTTGCAGTCCATGTTAACTTCCCGCCCGTCGTAACAGAAATAGCAGTTACTTTAAATGTACTTCGTGGTAG
The DNA here is from genome assembly GCA_046301895.1 of Flavobacteriia bacterium. GTDB lineage: Bacteria > Bacteroidota > Bacteroidia > Flavobacteriales_D > Crocinitomicaceae > M0103. The sequence goes on along the minus strand of JBKCJG010000033.1, from coordinate 78,872 downwards.
CAGTACTTCCGGATTGAGAATCTTTGGTTTACAACCGTCATTGTGGTCAATCACTATAAAAACCGGTTCACCGATAGCAATATTGAAATTGGCAAAATCGATCTCGAAGGCTCCCATATTGGTCCCCCCCGGCATCACATCACCATTGACTGTCACTTTTGTGGCGCAATAGCCGAAACCGTCATCATCCATCGGATTCTGAACGTATAGGTTCTTGCCTTGGTAGGTTCCTTCTATAGAAAGAGACGCTCCTAGTGAAAACAAACTTGTTAAGCCAAAAAATAAAACACTTAAAATTATCTTCATGAAACTGTGTATAACAGTAGGGTTTCATAATTCGTTGCACAATATTAATAGCATTTTTTTTATAAACCAAACAAATGCGCTCATTTTTCGGCCATTTACAACTATTTTGAACTACTTTTTAGAACGGTCAAAATACTAACCGATTTAGTCGTTTTTTCGAAAAAGTAATCTGTACAATACTTTTCACTTGAACACTTAAATATTGGCCTAATCACGGATTTTTTATTAATCTTGTAATCAGAGAATTGCTATCCATTATGAAGACGACCGGGATTTTGCTCGCTTTTTTGTTTCTGACCTATTCCTGTTCTAAGGAGTCGAAAAAACAGTTCCAACATGCGGGCGGAACAATCAGTATGGCGATTGATAATGAGCCTTCTACCTTCATACCCAGAGATGTTGCTGATTTTTATACCGCGACGGTCCTCACACAGGTAATGGAAGGGCTGGTTTCACTGGATCCAAAGGATTTGAAGATTCGCCCGCAGTTAGCATCCGATTGGAATATAAGTGATGATGGACTAACTTATGAATTTGTGATCCGTGATGACGTTTATTTCCATCCGCACAAGGTTTTTGCCACAAAGGAAGACCGTAAACTCAGCCCAAAGGATGTAATACATACCATCGAACTAGCCTGTACGAAGAACGAGAAGGGTGAGGCCCCACATGCATTTTCATTCCTATACAAGGATAATCTCGTTGGTGCAAGGGAGTTTTTTGAAGGCGCGTCAAAATCCATTTCCGGATTAAGCATTCTTGGATCGAAGGTGATCATGAAATTCGCAAATAAGGACGATAATTTCCTCTACAAGTTGAGCAATATCTGTGCGTCTATCACATCCAAAAAGACTCATTCTGCTGATGCAGAAAAAGACATGATCGGAACCGGACCATTTTATTATTCCGAGTACAAGCAAGGTTCTCCTTCAAAAATGATGCTTTTGAAGAATAATGATTATTACTTAAAAGATAAAGATGGTAATGCACTTCCTTATCTTGACAGCCTGACATTTATATTTCAGAACCGTAAACTCGATCAACTTGAAATGTTCGAGGAACACAAAACGGATCTGATCCTGGGATTACCTACAAGCAGAATTACGAAGATGCTTGAAGGAAGGATAAAGGATTTTAATGGAAATCCGCCATTATTGTTGATGTACCAAAATCCGTTATTATCTACCAATTACTATTTCTTTAATATGACCGATCCTCGTTTTGAAAAATTAAAGGTTAGACAGGCATTTAACCTGGCGATCGATAAAGAAAAACTTGGTAGGGAAGTTCTGCGGAATCAGTATTACGAATTAGGGTATTATGGAATGGTTCCTCCAATCTCCAGGATTTTTAAAGGCTATGACTTCACCGGGGTAAAAGAGGCATCTTACACATACGATCCTGAGAAAGCAAAGAAATTATTGGCTGAAGCGGGTTACCCCAATGGCAAAGGGTTCGGTTCAGTAAATCTTCGTTTCAATATTGACGATATTCATTCAGCAGTAGCTGACGAATTCGCCCAGCAGATATTTCAGGTGCTGAATATTAATGTAAACATCGATGGGTCGAGTTTTGAGCAAAAAGACAAGGACGCCTCTGCTGCCAATGGAGATATATTCAGAAGTGCTTGGGCAGGGGATTATGCAAGCCCGGAAACTTTCTTGTCAAACTTCTACGGTAAAAATGTGCCTGCAGACAGAACTCAACCCTCTCGTATAAACCAGTCAAGATATGTGAATGTGCTTTTCGACCAGCTCTTCGAACAAGCCAAGAACAGCAATAACAAGGCGCAAGCACTTGATTATTATGCAAAGGCAGAAAAGATACTAATGCAAAACCCTCCTGTCATCCCCTTGTGGTATAGTGGTGATATTCAGATCATCTATTCCAATGTGCGCAACCTACATTTTAACGCATTGAACATGTTTGTTTTCCGGGAGGTCTATAAAAAAGCATGGACCCCTGAAGAATATAATAAAGCTAAAAACTGATCGTGTTCCAAAACGTTGAATTACTTTTTCTTCAAGACTATTTGCGGATAGCGCAAAACAAGAAGAAACGTTTGTGGTATTCAATAATCTGATCTGATCATTAACCTTTAAAATTGTCTGAAAAAAAATGAAAAATTTCTACTCGCTTTTCCTCATTCTGGTCCTTAACTCTACAGCGTATGCTCAGCCATCTCAAACCGTGCGCGGCAAGGTGTATGACAGTGAAACCAACTTCCCGCTTTACGGCTCAAAAGTGGAGATCTTTACCGGTGATAGCTTGAAGAAATTCCGCGCCATAACCAATGAAGAGGGTCAGTTCACCATTGAGAAGGTCCCCGTTGGAAAATATGAGCTGGAGGTAAAAATTCCATCACATGATATTAAGATAATTACCATCGAGGTGAATTCAGGTAAAGAGACTGTGGCAAATATTCCGATGAACGAGCGTATCATAGAGCAGCAGGAAGTGAAGGTTACAGCCCGTAAGAAAGGGGAAGTGATCAATGAAATGGCCCTTATCTCAGCTCAGCAATTCAGTGTTGAAGAAACCAACCGGTATCCGGGTTCCCGCATGGACCCAGCACGAATGGCATCCAATTTTGCAGGGGTTCAGGGGGCCGATGACTCGCGAAACGACATCGTTATCCGCGGAAATTCGCCACTTGGAGTTGTGTGGAAAGTGGAGGGTATCGATATTCCAAACCCTTCTCACTTTGCAATCTCCGGAAGCACAGGTGGACCTGTGTCTGTCCTAAACAACAAAATTCTTGGAAATTCAGACTTCTTCATGAGCGCATTCCCTGCAGAATTTGGGAATAGCACCTCTGGAATCTTTGACCTAAAACTTCGAAATGGAAACAACAATATTCATGAATTTACTGGTCAATTCGGTTTTCTGGGGACTGAAGTAATGGCAGAAGGACCTATGGGCAAAAACAATCGGTCCAGTTACCTCATTATGGGGCGCTATTCGACCTTGAGCTTATTCCAGCAACTCGGGATACAGATCGGAACGGATGCTGTTCCTGTATACGGTGACATTGCGTTCAAATTTAATTGGTCACTCAAGAAAGGAGGTTCACTTTCCTTCTTCGGGATAGGAGGGAAAAGTGATATTGATATTCTGATCTCGGAACAAACTGAATATTCTGAAGAGTTTTATGGGGAAGGTGACAGAGACCAATATTTCGGCACCTCGATGGGGGTTACGGGCTTAAACTTCAAAAAGTCTCTTTCTGAAAAGACCTATATTACTTCAACTCTCGCGCTTTCATACGAAGAACAGCATGCTAATCATAATTACCTGATTCGTACACTTGAGAATAACAATACTACGATCAGGATCGACTCGATCTATCCACTGATGGGTTATAAATTCCAGAATACAAAAACCTCCGCATTCTTCAGTTTGAACCATAAAATCAATAAGAAACACCTAATCAAAGCCGGTATCAATGCAGATGCATTCTTTATCAATCAAAAGGATTCTGCATTGGCATTGGTTTCCGATGACAACTTCGTTACACGATGGGATTATAATGGTACTGCATTGCTCATCCAACCATTCGTTCAATGGAAATTCCGTATGTCTGACAAGATGGATCTGACAGCAGGACTGCACTCCCAATATTTTTCTATGAGCAACAGTGTCAGCCCGATTGAACCGCGTGTTGGCTGGAAATACAAAATGGAAGGTAACCAATCGATCTTCGCAGGTGCAGGCATGCACAGCGGAACTCAGCCTCTGTATACATACACCTATCATCAATACGATGCTGCCGGTCAAAAGATCTATCACAATAAGAATATGGATTTCTCCAGAAGTATCCACACCGGTTTGGGTTACGAAAAATCCTTGGGCAAAGGACTTAATATCCGCACAGAAGCTTACTACCAATACCTGTACAACATACCGGTAACAATCATCCCGTCTTCATTCTCGTTGATCAATATGGGTAGTGGTTTTGCCCGTTTCTTCCCGGATTCTTTGCAAAATACCGGAACAGGGTACAATTACGGTCTTGAACTAACTGTTCAGAAATATTTTGACAAGTCATTCTTCTTCCTTTTCTCGGGAACGATTTACGATTCCAAGTACCTTGGTAGTGATGGAATAGTGCGCAACACATCATACAATGGAACCTATGTCGCCAACTTGTTGGCAGGCAAGGAATTTAAAATTAACGAGAAACAAACGCTGTCTTTGGGCTTTAAAACGACAGTTGCAGGCGGGAAACGCTATGGTTATGTTGATGCAGCAGCTTCTAGTTTGTTAAACGAAGTGATCTTCAGGGACTCATTGTTCAATGAGCGTCAGTTCAAGGACTATTTCAGACTGGATGCCAAGATCGGATGGAAGCTGAACACAAAACATGTTACCCATGAGATCGGTCTGGACCTGGTTAACGTTTTGAACACTCAAAACCTGCTAAGTCTTGTCTATGCTCCTTCACTTGATCCTGCGGTGTACAGTAAACCGGGATATGAGCCTGTTGCAGAGAAACAGCAACTTGGATTCCTGCCTATTTTCTATTATAAGATCGATTTCCGGATCGACAAGAAGAAAGCAACTTAATCACCAGACCGGACAACTGTTGCAGTCATTTGTTGGGCGAATGTAGAGTAGAAATCCAAGGTTCGTGTCAAACTGAAAGAATCCGAATTTCTGGCGCGCATAAGCATTGAGCTCGTTCAAACGCGTTTTAACATGCGTTTGGTGCATAAATCCACCGCTGATGTTCGACTGAATAAAAAAGTGCTTAAAGAACTCGAAACGCAATCCTCCGTGCAGTGAAAGCGCATAGCCGGATAACCCTTTCGTATTAATATCCGTCATGCCTGCAAATCTGAAGGTGTTCTCAGTCATCAGTGCACCTAGCCCGGCTCCAATATGGGTACTGAATATGAATTGCTGTTCACTTCCTATTGCGAACCATTGATCGGAGCGCGTACCTTCCAGCCTGATATAGTTCATCCCTCCGGCATTGCGGTACAAGAACTTATCAGAATCAGGGCTAACGGATGCATTCGTATAATTGCCGCTCCAGTTAGTTTCCTGATCTACTCCTGGGTTAACGGTCCCTGATAAAAGAACCGGATTCGAATTGTCGAAAACGTATTTCATTTTATCATACCCTAGCGAGATGGCAAAATGATTCCGGATATAATAACCTAAACGTACATTGTACTGCGCAAGGGTAGTCCGCATTGGATTTAAGTGGATCGAAGGATCAAAAGGAATCGGAGAATCTGTGGCTTTACTCCCACTAAGATCGAATTCATAACCAGGACCAACAAAACCTATTTTACTTTTGGAATACCAACTTCTGTTGTAGCCATAATAACCGTATAGGGTGCCTCTCGCAACAGATGTCTTTGGTTTGCGCTTACCATATTGACCGCTTGCGAACAAGGGCATAAAAGCCATTAGAATCATAAGAATTCTCATGCCGGTTCTATCTGGTGATGATCTTTACCCATTCTTCCTGAGGCATTACTTTCTCTAATTTAAAGTGCACCTTTTTGTTTGGTGTATGCCATTCAACCAAGCCGTAGCCTTCGGAAAAATAATTGACCGCCTCACCTTCCAATACATTCTCCTTTTTCGTGAACGGATTGAAGTTCGTCAAGCGGATCTTATCTTTCATCACGATTGTAGATACTTTTTTGCCCAATACTTCGTGATCGATCTCTTTACCGCTTATCTTCCTTTTAATCTCCTTTAAGATGAGCGTTGAGTCCAAGAATCCCTGGAAACGGCTTGCAAACCAAACCTCATCCGTGGCATTCATCGGAATAACCTTGGTCTTGAACACTTCTGCTTTAGTTTTTTCTCCATTGCGATTCACTACCATGTGATCCATAATATCCAAAGAATCCACGTTATAGTTCAATGCTTCCAGGATCCTTCCATCTGCGGAGTAGATCTCAACGATTACATGATCCCCTTTAGAATCTGAAACTGAATATATCCGGTGGAACTGTTCATCTAGCCCATTCGCCACGTCTCTAAAAAGATAGATCTTAGGCACCGAATCAATCTCGTAAAAATAGTTAGCATAGGGATTCTTCGACGCCGATTCGTTTCTGCTACCGCAGGAAACTAAAATTAGTGTCAGTGTTAAAAATAGAATGAATGACCTCATTATGACATCTTTAAAAATCCAACCTCTTTTTCTGACAGGTGACGGAACATACCACGTGGAAGGTCTTTTTTGGTCAATCCTGCAAATTGCACCCTGTCCAATTTAACAACTTCATATCCCATTGCCTCGAACATACGCCGAACAATACGGTTCTTACCCGTATGGAGCTCTACCCCTACTTCTCTGAAATCTCCGTCCTTCACGTATTCAGCAACATCAAAGGAAGTTCTTCCATCCTCCAAATCAAGGCCGGTGAGCAATCTCTCAAGATCTTCCTTTTTTACGGGTTTATTCAACTCCACATGGTAGATCTTATTTGCTCGATGTCTCGGATGTGTCAACTTTTTGGCAAGGTCACCATCATTCGTGAAAAGTAATAAACCTGTTGTGTCACGGTCCAGTCTTCCCACCGGATAAATGCGCTCGCGACAAGCTTTCTTCATGAGACTCATCACCGTCTTCCTTCCAAAGGGATCGTCCATTGTGGTAATAAATCCTTTTGGCTTGTTTAATAAAACATACCTCTTCGTTTCAGCATTGATCGTTTCACCATCATACTGAACAACATCCCCCGATTTGATCTTATAACCGAGTTCGGTAACGATCTGACCATTCACTGCAATAACGCCGGTCTCAATAAGTACATCAGCCTCTCTTCTCGAGCACACTCCGGCATTTGACAAGTATTTGTTCAGACGGATCTCATCTTCGTTAAAGGACGGAAGTGGATCTCCTTTCTTTACCCTCTCTTTAAAATCGATGTATTTTCTCTTGTCCCTGGCAGAAACACCAACTGGTTTTTGTGATTCCGTTTTTACAGACTTTACGGTTCCCTTCTTTAGGACAGGTGTAGCATCTTTTTTTGTTCCTTTCGAAAAAGGTGATGCAGGTTTAGCAGTTGATTTTGAGGATCTCGCCGTTCCGGATCCTTTTTGTGAAGGGCCTCCCGAAGGTTTGGAATTGCCTCTTCCTGATTTTCTTGTGTTCATCACGAGCAGAATTATAGTGCAAAGATACTGCAAAAATCGATCGGTCAAACAAGCGGATAGAAGGCATTGAGTATGTGTTCTATATCCGTACGGTAAGAGTTATGAACGATCGAGATGATATCAAACCGAGTCTCCCTGTCAATATTTCCTGATTGGATATAATAATCCGCTACTTTGATGATCTGTCGTTGTTTGTTTCTTGTTACAGCTCTCCACGGTTCACCTATCTCGGCCGTCTGCCGGGTCTTTACCTCAACGATCACGAGTTTTTCTCCATCAAGTGCTACAAGATCGATCTCCCACTTCTTGAATCGTATGTTTTTGTCTAATATCATGTATCCCTTTTTCAGCAGATACCGCTCAGCAAGAGCTTCTCCAAGGGTCCCAAGTTCGGTTGAATTCATAGGTCAGAATATATGTTAACTGAATTTAAGTAGATTTCTTCAAAAAAGCAACTGAACGTTTTAACCTTTCACGTGTAAAAAAAGTAATGAAATACGTTGTCTTGCTTCTTGTTCTTAGACCGCTAATGACGCTCACACAGGAAAATATCCTCTTCGTCGGCAACACCGATAATATCTGCATCGATTCAATTTTACCTTTTGCAGATACAAGTTCTGCACTGCCGAAAGAGATCGACCACTACGAGGTCATTTTCATTTTCTCCAATGCCAGATCAGTTCTGACAACTCACGATCAAAATCAGTTACTCAATTTTTTGAGTATGGGAAAAGGACTTTACCTTGGTTCTGAAAATTGGCCGCTTCAGGCAGAAAGTAACCAGGTTACTGAAACTCTTTACGAGAAGAAAGTATGGGGCAATTTCGAAACAACTGTAGCAACAGCTGATAGCAAGGGTCTTTTAAAGGAACTGAAGTCTTTCCCGGCAGGAAATACAACAGTTGCCTTTCCGATGGACTATCGCTTAAATGTGGATGCATGGATCAATGATGAGCCCTTGATCCTATCAGGGCTGGTGAAAGGCGGCAGACTCATTATCGACGGCGGTTATTCACGATTTTACTGCAATTGGGATCATGTCTTGAACCGCGAGATCATGAGATACTTCATTGATTTTTTAAAGCTGCCTTAGATTTCACCCATCAAAGCGAGAGTCTCCTTCGAAGCGGCTTGTTCCGCTATTTTTTTGGAAGAACCGATGCCCCGGCCATAATTTGTGCCATTAATCGTCGCCAATACAGTATATTGCCAATTCCCCCCGATATTTTCCTCTGATATGACAACGAATTCTAGCTTCAATCGTTTTTTTTGACTCCAAATGAACAATCGTGATTTGAAGTCGATCTCTTCCTCAAGAATACGATTCAGATCGACATATTTTCTGAACACGTGATGTTCGATACTCTTTTTAACAGCCTCGTATCCACCATCAAGATAGATTGCGCCCATGATCGCCTCAAAGGCATTTCCTTCGATTGTTGAAAGGTTGATGGATCGACCTTGGTGATATCGGATAATACTACGTAACTCCATGGTTTCAGCTATCTCCCCAAGTGATTTACGGCTCACAACCTTGGATTTGATCTTCGTAAGATAACCTTCATCCTCTGCCGGAAAACGCTGATACAAATACTCTGCAATAACTGCATCAAGAATAGCATCACCCAAAAACTCCAATCGTTCATTTGAAGTATCAGTATCACCTGTACTCAAAGATTTATGGGTGATCGCTTGCTCAAAAAATGGCAAGTTGTTTGGACGGTATCCGAACCGTTGTAAAATGAACCGGATCAACTCCAATTCATTTTGTGACCGCTTCTGCTTGAAAAATGGAAATTTCAGAGGTCTTACCCGTTAAATTTCTTTACAATAACACTAGTGTTATGTCCACCAAAACCAAATGTATTTGAGATTGCGACATTAACAATGCGTTTCTGAGCCTTATTGAACGTAAAGTTCAACTTACTGTCCAATTCAGGATCATCCGTGAAGTGGTTTATAGTTGGAGGTACAATGTCATGTTTGACAGCCATCACACATGCAATCGCTTCAATCGCACCTGCAGCACCCAAAAGGTGTCCGGTCATCGATTTGGTTGAACTGATATTCATTGAGTAGGCATGCTCACCAAAAACCTGCTGAATAGCCTTAACCTCGGCAATATCTCCCAATGGAGTTGAAGTACCGTGCACGTTTACATAGTCTACCAGTGAAGGTTGAATACCGGCATCATCTAATGCCGCAATCATGGTATTCCTTGCACCCAGCCCTTCAGGATGGGGTGCTGTAATGTGATATGCATCACCGGACATCCCACCACCTATTACCTCAGCATAGATTTTTGCACCACGCTTCACTGCATGCCCATATTCTTCAAGGATCAGGGCACCTGAACCTTCACCCAAAACAAAACCGTCTCTATCCACGTCGAATGGACGGGATGCCGTTTCAGGAGAATCATTTCGGGTTGAAAGGGCTTTGAGCGCATTAAATCCTCCGACACCGACTTGGTTTACCGCTGCCTCGGACCCTCCGGTCACAATGGCATCAGCCTTCCCTAAACGAATGTAGTTGAATGCGTCGATAATGGCATTGGTGGCAGAGGCACAAGCAGATACAGTTACATAGTTAGGGCCCCTCAAACCAAATTTGATCGAGATATGTCCCGCTGCAATATCTGCGATCATTTTGGGAATAAAAAATGGATTGAAACGAGGATTTCCGTCACCGCCGAAGAAGTTTTCACACTCATCCTGGAACGTTTTCAAACCACCAATCCCTGAACCCCAGATCACACCGATACGGTCAACATTGGGGTTTGACTCCATGAGCCCGGAGTCTGCCATGGCTTCCGAAGAAGATACCATGGCATACTGGGCAAATTGGTCTAATTTTCTTGCTTCCTTGCGATCCATAAAATCTTCAATATTGAAGTCTTTAATTTCGCAGGCAAACTGAGTCTTAAACAAAGAAGCATCAAATTGTTTGATAGGGGCAGCGCCGCTTTTTCCATTGATCAACCCATCCCAGTATTCACCTAATGTGTTGCCAATTGGTGTTAGTGCACCAAGGCCGGTCACAACAACTCTTTTCAATTCCATTGAAATGCTCTTAGTTCGACAATAACTAGCTAAATCAATTAGTTAGCGTTCTCCTCGATGTAAGAGATAGCATCACCAACTGTTTGGATATTCTCCGCTTGATCGTCAGGAATTGCAATGTTGAATTCTTTTTCGAACTCCATGATCAATTCAACTGTATCAAGAGAGTCAGCTCCCAAGTCATTTGTGAAAGATGCTGCGTTAGTAACTTCGCTTTCTTCAACACCCAATTTATCAACGATGATAGAGATTACTTTAGATTTGATGTCAGACATTTCTTTTTTTTTAAGGGTTAATCAGGCTGCAAAGAAAAAAACAATGCTTTAAAAAACAAAATTATTTAGTCATATAATTCCAAAGGTGCACCCAGTGGGCTCAAATGACTGGCCGACAAGCTCTAAATTCATTGTGATCCATTCAATTGGCAAGAATTTACTTTGGTTATATTCTTTGATCCATTCTGTGTTTTAAAGAGATACTTTCTAACTTCGCAGTATGAAGAATATCCGTCTTGCTCTTTTCGCTTCTGGCACTGGTAGCAATGCTCTTAACATCATAGATCATTTTGCAGGTCACTCGTGCGTAGAAGTAGCCTTTGTTCTGACGAATAGAGCCGATGCCCTTGTTGTCGAAAAGTGCCGGCTGCGCGGAGTAAAAACGATCATCTTGAATAATGAACTGGTTGCAGAAGCTGACGTATTATTCAAAATATGCGAAGAACACAAGATAGATTTTATCGTTCTGGCCGGATACCTCCGCCTTATCCCTGCTGAATTAATTGAGAAATATGAGGAACGCATCCTTAATATTCATCCTTCTCTTTTGCCGAAATTCGGAGGAAAAGGAATGTTTGGATCACGTATTCATGAAGCGGTTATTTCATCCGGCTCAAAGGAAAGCGGAATATCGATCCACTATGTCAACAAAAATTTTGATGAAGGCAGAATTATTGCACAATTCGGTTGTAAAGTAGAGAGCACCGATACCGCTGAAACCCTGGGCGCTAAAATAAAACTCTTGGAACAGGTATATTTTCCGTTTGTAATACAAGAAACCGTAACATCCTGTATCCATGACTGATTTCTTTTCTGCTTTCAACTGGGGCGAAGTGTTCAAGGCAACCACCGTTCTTTTTGCTGTGATCGATATTCTTGGTTCGGTTCCAATCATCATAAAACTCAAAGAGTCGGCGGGATCTATTCATGAAGCAAGAACAAGTATTGTCTCCTTCTTCATCATGATAGGCTTTCTCATCCTTGGAGAGAGCATTCTAAAGTTGTTTGGAGTAACCGTGGAGTCCTTTGCAGTAGCCGGAGCAATCATCTTATTTGCCATGGCTATGGAAATGATCCTTGGGGTGAAACTATTCAAAGATGAAGTGACCGGTAAGACAGCCAGTATCGTTCCTCTTGCATTCCCGATAATTGCAGGTGCGGGTACGATGACGACGTTGGTATCTTTGAAAGCAGAATTCCAGGAGATAAATATCCTGTTAGCAATCATTATCAACGTCATCATTATCTACATTGTACTCCGCTTAACTTCCCGTATTGAGCAACTATTGGGAGAGGGGGGAATCGCTATCCTTAAAAAGGTTTTCGGTATCATCCTTTTGGCAATTGCCATAAAACTGTTCACCAGTAACCTGCAAGCGTTGATCTGATTTTTCTATCGCGGAGAAAAACTTCCTGGTGTATTGAGCTGCCCTTCGATGACTTCCATTCCGAACTCGAACTTCTTCGTCACAACAGCTTTTCCTTTCTTGTCGTAAACAATAAAACGCCCATGTTTCAATCCCTCCTTGTAATCCATTTCCTGTAATAAATTTCCGCGCTTGTCGAATTGCTTCATCGTTCCATCCAACTCCCCATTCTTATAGTTCGAGATCACCGCTGGGTTCCTTCCCCCAGGATAATATGCAATCCATTCTCCATGCTTTTCTCCTTCCTTGTAATCACCTTCTTCCGTTTTACGGTAATCTTTCATCGAGAATGATACGGCATGACCATCTTTCTTGCTGTCTGAGCGCACTCGATCCTTCATGATGCCATATTCTACTTTTGATTTCTCTTTGAATAATTTATAAGTGAGGATGTCTTTCGGTTTTCCGTTCTCGAAATAATCAGTCCATTCACCTACTTTGAAATTATCCTCATATTTGCCACTCAACTTCAGTTTACCCGTAGGATAATAGGATTCCCATGCTCCGCTCAACAACCCTGCTTTAAACGTTGACTTGTTCTTTAGCTGCCCGTTTTCCCAATAATTACTCCACTCTCCTTGTTCCTTTCCATCCTTGTAATCACCTCTCATCAATAGTGTTCCGTCTTCATACCAAGTTTGCCAGGTTCCATCTTTCAAGTCGTTGTTAAATGTCCCTTCCTTGAACTTGGTACCATCCTTATAAAGGTAGGTCCACTGACCAGTTTTCGAGCCTTCCGAGTAATGAGCGTAGTAGGACACCTCCCCTGTTGGATGCCAATAAACCCAATCCCCATGCTGTTTGTCATCCTTGAATGTTCCTTCCATGTCCTTGGTCCCTTTGTTTGTGTACCATGTCCACTTTCCGAATTTCTTCCCATCCTTGTAATAGCCTTCAACGTTAAGTTGACCGTTATCGTAGAAATAGTTGTATGCACCATTTAAAACACCATTCCTGTAATTGCTGATCTTTTCAACATCTCCGGTGTAGTAGGCGTAGGTCCATGTACTGTCTTTTTCCCCTTTTTTGAAGAAACCGGTCAGCGTCGAATAACCATAAATACTCAATTCCTCAAATGGGCCGTCTTTTAGGCCGTCTCTGTAATTATACCATTCTTTCACAGTACCTGTTGTATAATAGGTCGCTAATTCACCCGTTCCACCTGTGATGGTTTGTGTGTGCAGAGAATCCGGCAACCAAAAAGAGATCAAATAATTTACACTGTCGATCAATTCTTCAATCGATTTCTCACGTCCGTCAAGATAATAGTATGCCCACTTTCCAACCGGTTCGTTCATGTTATATTGCCCCTCAACAGAAAGTTTGCCGTTCTCATACCATTCCCGGTATATGCTGTCCTGACGATCCAGGTAAAAGTATCCCTCCTGTTTTAGCTTTTTATTCGAGTAGAATAACGCCACTTTACCATGGAGCATATCCTTGTAATAATTGCGCTCTTCTTCAAGAATTCCCAAACGATCATAATACAACCACTTCCCATGCTTTTCGGTCGTTTCATCGACCTCATCCTTGTAGTAACAACCAGTAGACTGTAACTGCGTTTTGTTGAAATCCCAATAAAGCGACTCCTTTTTGGTCAGGTTTTCTTTCAACACCACTTGAGAAAAAGCAGGTAGTGAACAAGTGAGTGCTGCCACAATCTGGATCAATTTCATGAAATACAGTTTTGAGGAATATAACTTTTCCATTTCTTCAGGTTACACCTTTCCCATCACCCCTTGAGCAATAAGGAAAACGCCAAAAACAAAGAATACGATCCCGATGAAGTGATTTAAAATGATGAGAAGCTTGTCAGTCACAAGCGGCCGGAGTTTTTTAGCACCAAGAATCTTAAGTAGGTCGAATGAGAAAAAAGTGATCAAAATGACCCCAATGTAAAAAAGAATCGAATCGTCGCCGGTATCCCCACCAGTCGCTTTTTTGGCCCCAAGAGTTATCACAGAGAACCAATAAAAGATCACAAGAGGATTTGCGAAGTTTAGGAAAAATCCTTTCAGCATCAGCACGATATAGTCCGAAGACTTGTGCAAGACATTTCCTACCTCATCCACCTTCATCTCCTTCGGTTTCTTAAAATACGTCAACACACCATAAACCAAGAACAAGGCGCCACCCACGATTTTAAGAAGATCCTGTTTTTCTCCGGCCATCAATGCAGATACCTGAGAATAGAAAACATAGGCAATCATGACATAAACGACATCACTTAACAGAACACCAAGATCGAATGCTATTGCCGCTTTCACACCTCTTCGGATGCTGGTTTCAAGAAGAACAAAGAACACAGGGCCAATCATAATACTCAGGATGAACCCTGTCACAATACCCTTTATGATCAATTCAAACAAACCGTCGTGCTTTTATACAAAATTAGTATTTCAAAGTTGAAAACAGGTTTCCGAGACACTTTACTTTCAAATATTCGAAAAATTAATCAGGTTTTGTGGGAAATAGGGGGAATATTTAGGAAGTTGTTTTACCTTTGCATCGACCGACCGCTTCGTTCAGGAGTGTGTTAGGACAGAAAACGTATTGAGATATGAAAATTGCAGCTGCAAATAAAAAGTTAGACGAGATCATCGCGAAGGTCGAAAAAAAGGGCGTTGAAGCAACCAAATTGATCGAGGACCTGAAGGAGTTGAGAGAGCACGCATTAAAAGAGCAGGATCCCTTGGTTACAAAAGTGCTGCGTTTAACATATGAATTCATTGGCGAGAATGGTGCATTCGATGTTCAGGCTCAGTACGATGAAGACGAAGAAGGAAATGAATATCCGATCGAGATAGATGATAAGGAGAACCTGTTGTATCTTTTGAACTTGCTTAAGAATGCGGATCACAAGATCAATCGCGAGGAGATCAAAGATTTCAGGACAGCATTGAAAATGGAATTGTATTAATTCCTGATAATATTAAAGAGACTCCCAATCAACCGATGGGAGTTTTTTTTTGACTTTTTTTCGAGACCGAGCCAACCATTGATGACAGTACTTCGTCATGTTATTGTTGAGACAAAAACGATTGTTCAACACTGGTTTTATTTTCCTTGCAGGTGCCTGAAAAGAACTCCTACCTCTTCGATCTCTACAGGATCATCTTCCAGAGTTCTTTTCAGGTTTTTTTATACCCTAATCGCAGTACAAACAAAAATTTCTGAAAGAACCTGATGTATGCGTAAAAGGTAGTTCACGGTCATAGATCTCGTTGAACAATTGCTCCATAAATTGGGGAAAAAGATCCATCACATCTTGGAGCGTATTGTTTTTTGCATCGAACGGGAATCCACCTTCGGTAATGTTGACCAAGGAATGGATACTTGCTTCTTCCGGTAAACGATGAAAGTTCTGCTTGTACAAATAGCAATAAAATGCCAGCTGCACAGCATGCTTGGTTCCTTTGAAGAATTTGATCAGATCATCGTCCTCCGGCACATCACCCATTGTTACATCTTCAGTTTTGACTTTTCCGGACTTATAGTCAATGATCCGAAGCTTGGATCCGACTGAATCTATCCTGTCCATATATCCTTTCAAATGAATAGTCTTCTTTTCACCCCCTACCTCGATCTCCATATCGGCATGCATTTCAACTTCGATAAACTCAATGAACACCTTGTCGATCTGTTTACTCAGGAACGCCTTTTCCTGTTCGAGTATCCGACGCGTCAACTCCATCGCCATTTTATAACTGAGCAAATTCTTTCCGGAATCAAAAGATGATTTATCTTCATTAAAGTGTTTGAGGAACTCCTTATGGATCAACACTTCATATTGCTTTAACATGTTGTCTATATCAAAGGAGGTAATGTTCTTTGGCTGATTCGGTTTGAGTACCCCTTTCTTGTCGTGACGCGCAAATGGTTCAAAAAGGATCTCCAGAACATTGTGTATGAATGATCCCAACGTATTACTTTCTACCTCTTCCTCTACAGTATCCTCTTCGCCAAAATCTAGTACATAACGGTAATAAAAATCAAGTGGGCAAGTTAGGTACTTATTGATCGCGGAAGCAGATACTGAACGGTCAAAAAGTTCATCAAGACGCACAATGATCGCATCTGATTTCTCAACTTCCTGAACGGTTTCTGTTTCAACATTCTCTTCAGGAATCGAATAGAACTGTCGATCGATGCGAATACCTGAATTGATTCTGCTCATCTCCAGTTCGAGTTGCAATAAATAACGACTTGACTCATTGCTTCCTATATACTCTTGAGCGCTGGTATAAGTGATCCACATTTCTTCGCAATGATGCAATAAGCGGTAAAAATGATGGGCAAAAAGACCCTGCTTCTCACGCGGTGTTGGTAATCCGAAATAGGCACGTAGATCCATCGGAATCATCGTCTGAATAGGATTTGTTGGAGGCATCTTGCCCTCGTTCAGACCCAACACGATGATTTTACTGAAATCCAGCAAGCGCGTTTCGAGTAATCCCATTATCTGTAGCCCATCCAATGGATTACCATGATAGGCGATACTTCTTGTATTCCAGTGCTGCTGAAAAAGATGCTTGAAACTTTTCAGAGACATGTCCGGCAATCCTTCGTGAACGATGTTGTTAAAATCCTGCAAACTGTGGTCGAATCCCTGAATGATCGCCTTCTCGAAGGCATCCTGGTCCGCGAAAGCACTATACAACAAGGTATTCAACTCACGGATCATGGTCATTGCGGTTTGCCAGTTACCTTCCCAATTAATCGCCATAAAGTCAAGTATCTTGTCCGGAACAGGTCCAATACTCAGATTCTTTACCGGTTGAAAAATGCTGTTACGCTTAATCAGGTTCTGTTCCAACTGAACCAATGCTACTTGTTCATCCCTCGTAAGGATCGCCGCAATGAATGGGTGGTTCCATAGTTTCTGAAGATCGTGGATGTAGATTGCTTCAGATCTGAAACGCGTTTTATTCTCCTGAATGGAAAAGATTAGCTCGACCCAAGTCCTGAGTGAAGTATCCCGCAATGGAAGACCCAGAGTAATGTTCGCTTTTCCGATCTTTTTAGGCAAATTCTTGAGCAAAGGAGCAATAAGACTTTCATCGGCAAGCAGTAATAACGTTTGGTCTATCTGCTCCTGATCCATTCCATTGAGAAGTGTCGCTGCAGCTTTCACTTGTCCCGTGTGCTGTGCACATTCGATAACATGGATTTCTTTCTCGGCAGATCGCAGATGGTCCTGAACATAAGGCAAAGACGGCACGTCCAGATCTGCGATCATTTTGCGTAGGAAACGACCTGCTTCGTGCGTGGTATTTTCCAGATAGAATTTATCCGCGTTGATCAGCACATGCCCCCTTCCCATTCGGTGAAGTTGCTTGATAATCGATACTTCCGCCGGTGACATGGCATTGAATCCTGCAAAAAGAAAACACCGTTCCTTATCCTTCCTGAAAACCACATCGATATTCTCCGCTACAAATCGGTACGCTTGACCCATATAGCAGAGTCCTTCCTTTTCGAGTATCTCGTTCAAGCGGCGATAGTATCCGGGTAGTCGATCCCAAAAATCCATGAATCGTTTCTGACCTTCTGTCAGGGTTGGATTACCAAAGCTCCAGTTATCCACCTCCCAATTCTCCATATCCTTGATGTCGGCTAGGTTCTTAAAAACCGTTTCGGAGGAAAGTTGATAACGATCAATCTCGTCGTAATCGTTCAAAAGGATGTTCCCCCATGCCAGAAACTCATCGAATGAAGTATCCTTTGGGTCACTGGGGTCTTCCAGCTGAATTCCGAAAAGTTTGACCAGCGCTCGTGTCTTATCGATCACCGTTCTTTCAGATAAATCTCTGACCCAACGATCAATTGTGATCATCTCCGGAGAAAGTATCGGCTTGCCATATTTTCTGTATAGTGATGCCGCAATATATTTCTTAGCTCTTTCCGAAGGCAAAACGATCGTCAGTTGTTTTAGGTCGAGCTGCTGTTCGAATATGTAATCCGCTATCTGGTCCGTAAACTTCATGCTTCTTATTTTTTAGTGAGGAACCCCCAATAGGTAGAACGATTCAATGTCAGCATTGCAACATCCGGGTATGAACTTTTGAATAAGGCAGGGAATTTCAACTTTTTCTTCTTTTCCCAGGATGTCTTATACGCCGAAGCTTTACCATCAAACAACTCAATGAAGTCCATGGTTTGTCTGGTATGCGTTCGCCAGAATTTGTACTCCACCGTTTTGTTGTTCAGTCTGTTCCATTTGATCCTTTCTGAAATAAGCCAGTTTCGCCATAACTGGTCAATATCATTTCGCAGGAATACCGGATTGAAATTACGTATCAAAACATTCCGTATCCCATTATCCAGAAAGTAGATAACATGACTTTTTTTCAATTCGTAGCGTTGACCATTGTAAAAAGATGGTATTCTGATCAAAAGAAATGAACGTTCAAGCAAATCCACATAGCGCTCAACTGTTTCATTATCGAGTCCGCATTTTTCGCCGATCTCATTGTAAGACACTGGCTCTCCGATATTAAAAGCAATGATCTGCAGCATGCGCAGAAGTTTGTCTCCTTTGTTGATTCGATCGGTCACACCGAGATTGGTAAAGATTACTTCCTGAATCATTTCGTGAAGAGTGAGTTCAGCATGCGCAAGATTCTCAGTTACCTCAGGATAATTTCCATAGATCAACCGTGTCTCCAGTAATTTTTCCTCTTCGGGCAAGCTGTTCTTCTGAGCGAGTTCATAAAATGTAGGAGGAAGCAGTGTAAACTCCAATCCCTGAAGTTGCAAAACTTCTCGAAGAACTTCATCGATCAGTGGTTGATATGAACAACAAAGAATGAGGGTTACATTGATCTCTTCCGATAACAAGATTTCAATCATATCCTGCAATTTTTCAAGGTACTGCGCTTCATGGATCACAACGTGTCGGTGACCTTTGAAAAGCTCAACCAATAACGTTCCACTTACAATCTCGAATTGCTTTCGGGTCTTTTTATCGGAGGCGTCAAACTCCATGTACTCTTCACCTAATTCTGCGAGGGAATTTCCGACAAGTGTTTGCTTTCCGACTCTTCTTGGACCGTTGACAAGCACAATGCGACTTTCGGCTATTTTTCCCTTGAGTCGTTCAAATTGAATACGCGGAACCATACTGCTGATTTTCTTACAAATCTAACAGAATTTGACCTTAATCCGCTTTAACTTCTTGAATTCTGCGATATTACTCAAACCATACTTTAGAAAAGAAGAGATTTGGACGATTGGAATTCATGAATTTATTACCTCCATACGCTTTAAGAATCAATAGGTTTCGATCACTTTGTAGTATCCTAACCCAATGTAATCCTTCCGGATAAGTATCGGATAATCCTTCATATACTTCAGAACCGTCATCCTGAACAATATGATGGTAGTGTGTCACATCCGGTGATGCAATATAAATTGCTGCCTGCTCTTCCAACGTCAATGTCCCGTCTATCGGAATGATCTCGATCGAATAAGTATTACCCTGACCCATTTCTCGGTATACAAGGTACGGATGATCATCCCAGATCTTCAATTCTAATGGTTTCCCGGGAAAAACAGCAACTACTCCAACGGTATCGTTTACATAAGTATACGTTCTTTTTGAACGCACAGCAGTCTTTTCGGGAACATTCGTCTCTGAAAATGTAGCAGTGATCTTCCGTAATTTATATCCTTTCTTTCGTAATAAATTGATTAAACCGGATTCACCGGCAAGATGCCCTGCTCCAACCGCACAAAAAACTGAATTGAGGTGAATCATGCTGTCAATTCCTTGCACCATATTCTGATTTCGGCCTACAATAATATCTTCGTACATACCCGGATACAAAGAAAGATTCGCTCGCATCATGCGATCCAACGAAGTTATGTCACCTCTTAGGTAGAATTCGATCATCTTCTCCTGGGTAATATTTACTGCGTTCAATCCCAGTCCGCCTGATTCCGGTTGCGCCCATTCGTTGATCACGTCTAATTGATCTTCTACCGTTTCAAGTGGGTAGAACTTCTTTCCGGCATTGTAGCAATATTCAAGAAAATAGGCATCCAGGAACTGCGGCATTCCGTCCTCGTTCCCATAGATCGTTCTGGTTGCTTTTTTTGTCCCTGTGTAGGGCTTACCCTGATTGTCGTACAAAAGTTTAACATCCTCCTGACGTGTATCCCATTTTTCAAAAAGAGAAAACAAATCCGTCTCAAGAACCACGGCATTCGACTTTTCCATGCAAACATAGGTGGAGTCGGACATGCGGAAGATACGCTTATCATTGGAGTGCAAACTGCCGTACAGGTAGCTCTTTCCCTTCAGTCCGTTCCCTGATATTTCCCATAAGAGCTCGTTCTCATAATGTATAGTTTGAGCCTGACCAGTAAAACTGATCAAACATACCACTATCCATTTCCAGCTGTTCATTTTAAAAAGAAGTTAAAGGTACTGCTTTCAGACAAAAATCATACTAAAATCTGCTCGATATGCTGATCACCAAATGCATAGGGTATGTACGCTAAAGATGGGATCTCTTTTGTAATGAGTATCGGAGACCTTCTTCCCAAAGCGATCTTTCCGTGTGTTCCGCTCAATCCCATCGCATAAGCGGCATTAACCGTCAAGGCATTCAGCGCTTCTTCTGGAGTCATTTTCATTTTAACACATGCAAGCGACCAAACAAATCCAAGATTACCACTCGGGGTTGTTCCCGGATTAAAGTCACTGGCGAGTGCTACAGGTAAACCATTCTCGATCATCAAACGTGCATTGCCAAATGGAATATTGATAAAGTGGGAGCAACTTGGAAGGATGGTTGGCATACAGGAAGAATTCTTCAATGCTTCAATATCCGCCTGATCCAATTCCTCCAAGTGGTCTACAGAGAGCGCATTTAACTCCACCGCTTTTTTAACGCCACCCATCACCGAGAATTGGTTCACGTGCACTTTTGGTAGTAGTCCGTACTTCGCACCTGCAAGAAGTATCTCCTCCATTTCTTCTAAAGAAAAATAATTGCGCTCGCAGAAGCAATCGATGTAATCTGCCAATCCCTCCTTTGCGATTCTTGGAAGCATTTCATTAATGATGAGATCGATGTAACCGCGGTGGTTCTCCTTAAATTCTTTCGGAAAAGAGTGAGCGCCAAGAAAGGTAGCTTTGATGGCAATTCCGCACGCTTCTTTCAGACGTTTAATTACGCGAAGCATTTTGAGTTCTGCTTCCACCGAAAGACCGTAACCTGATTTTATTTCCAAAGCACCGGTTCCGTATGATTTCAGTCGATCAACCCGGGTTTTCGACTGCTCGAACAATTCATCCTCTGACATTTCGGTAAGCCTTCTTGCAGAGTTCAGAATACCGCCGCCTTTCAGCGCGATCTCTTCGTAAGTCAATCCTTTTATCCTGTCTACGAATTCTTCTTCTCGACTTTTTGCAAAAACAGTATGTGTGTGAGCATCACAAAATGCTGGAAGCACATATTTCCCATCCGCATCGATGATCTCAAGGTTTCTCCAATCCTCTATCCCTCCCCAATCTTCCATGGATCCGTAAGCAACGACCATCCCGTCCTCAAGAGCTAAGAAAGCATTCTCAATGATCGGTAAAATGCTCATATCAAGACCTTTGCGAACAGCAGGAATATCTTCGCCAACTTGCACCAGTCCCTTGATATTCTTGATCAGTAGCTTTTTCATAACAACCGGATAATTTGATGCTAATACTGAAGTAAAAGTACAATGATTTTTCTTGTTGGGTATTCTTATGGAATGAGACTACCCCGATATTTTCAAGTTATTCCATCAATAAAATTCTCAAATGTAGTTGTGAATTGAATAAAACCATTAACTTTGCAGCCGCTAATCCTGAGAAATCAGGACGTCCAAGCAAGCCTCGGTGGCGGAACTGGTAGACGCGCTGGATTCAAAATCCTGTTCTTTCGGGAGTGCCGGTTCGATTCCGGCCCGAGGTACAAACCCTGATAGTAATATCGGGGTTTTTTGTTTTTTAATACTTCAAAAGCTTTATTACCGATGGCAACACGATCATATTACAGGTACCTTCCGGAAAATACTCACCATCCATTTCACCGACGGCCTCTCCGATGACAACTCGCACTGTTATCTCTTCAGCATCAAGATAGATTGCCTCAGGATGGTTGATGACTTTCCCGGCCTTAAGATTTTTCAGATTTTTCAAGTAATCGAATATGGTTACCCTACCGAGTAGGGTGATGCTGAGCTTGCCGTCATTTATTTTCGCAAAGGGATTGATAGTCAAACCAGCACCGAAAATTCGCCCATTACAGATCGCTACCATCAACACCGAACCGGCATATTTGAACTCACCTGCGGAAATTTCAAGTTCGGGACGGCGATAACCCATGAATGCCCTGAGGATCGCTATCGCATAAGATGCCTTTCCGCCAATGAATTTGCGTTGTTTATCCAATACCTGTACAACCTTTCCGCCAAATCCAATATCTGCAATATTCAAGAAGTAGCGATTACTATCCGAAAAGGAAGTCTTTATCACATCGATTTTTTCAATTCTCTTCTCTTTGATCGCTGCAGGAAGATCCTTAAATGATAACTGTTGGTCTGCTCCCCTGACAAAATCATTTCCTGTTCCATTCGGCAAAACACCTAAGATCGGCCTTTCACCCTTGTATTCCATCAATCCGTTCAGCACCTCATTCACTGTTCCATCACCTCCAACTGCGATCACAATATCGTATTTCTCGATCGCGCAACGGTGGGCTAAGCCTATCGCTTCCTTTGGATGAGTTGTTTTGAATAATTGAACTTCCAGACAATTATCTTCTCCGCAGCGTCCGATCGTTTCAGCTACTTGATCGATCACCCTGCGTGCCCCGTTGATGATGAATGCTACTTTCAATGATTCAGGTTGAGTGCCAAATGTATCAAAAAGAGTTGAAACAAAAACGGCACCCATTACTAGGTGCCGTTCCTGTTACGATATGCAGTTAGTCTTGCAACATCGGTACTTCCGTACCTCCTGCTCCAAGAGCTTCTTTGATCTTCGCTTCCAGTTCTTCCATCAGTTCCGGGTTATCATGCAACAACGATTTCACTGCATCTCTTCCCTGTCCCAAACGAGTTTCTCCATAGGAGAACCAGGAACCACTCTTCTTCAGGATATTCAGGTCTACACCCAGATCGATGATCTCACCAACCTTGGAGATCCCTTCTCCGTACATTACATCGAACTCGGCTTTTCTGAATGGAGGTGCTACTTTATTCTTAACGATCTTCACCTTTACGCGATTTCCCATCACTTCTTCACCTTCCTTGATTTGAGCCGCTTTACGAATATCAATACGGATCGATGAATAGAACTTCAGCGCGTTACCACCTGTTGTCGTTTCCGGGTTGCCGAACATCACTCCGATCTTATCACGTAACTGATTGATGAAAATACAGCAACAGCCGGCCTTGTTAATTGAAGCTGTTAATTTTCTCAAAGCCTTCGACATCAATCGGGCCTGAAGTCCCATTTGAGAGTCTCCCATCTCACCTTCTATCTCTGCTTTTGGTGTCAATGCCGCAACAGAATCTACAATGATCAGGTCAATCGCTCCGGAACGTATCAGGTTATCTGCAATCTCCAATGCCTGTTCACCATTGTCCGGTTGAGAGATCAATAAATTGTCAACATCCACTCCTAATTTCTTTGCGTAGAACTGATCGAATGCATGTTCCGCATCAATGAATGCTGCGATACCTCCCTGCTTTTGCACTTCTGCGATCGCATGGATGGCGAGAGTTGTCTTACCGGATGACTCAGGTCCGTAAATCTCGATCACTCGACCCTTTGGATACCCATTCACTCCCAAGGCAAGATCCAACGTGATAGAACCTGTAGGTATCACCTCTACCTTTTCTACTGGTGAATCCCCCAATTTCATAACGGCTCCTTTACCGTATGCCTTGTCCAACTTCTCCATTGTCAGCTGGAGAGCCTTTAATTTTTCTGCGTTTACTTCTTTAACTGCCATATCGTTTAATTTTTTGCCTTTGCCTTCGTCGTAATTCGAAAGTTAAGCGATTGTTATGTTTTATTGTTAATGCAAAGATAGACCCGGTAGGTCGTAATCAATTTACGGCCTACTTTTTTATTTGAAAATTTCTAAAATTTCATTTGCATGGTCCTTTGTATTGACCTTATCGATCACTCCAGCGATATTCTGATCCCCATCTATCAGAAAAGTGGTACGGTGAATGCCGTCATATTCCTTCCCCATGAATTTCTTTGGTCCCCAAACACCAAATTGCTCGATCACTTTTCTATCCTCATCTGCAATCAATGGAAAAGGTAGGTCAAACTTATCGATGAACTTTTGGTGAGAAGCCACTGAGTCAGCGCTGACACCGATCACCTGAATTCCCTCTTCCATCAGTACTTCATAATTATCACGCAGATTGCATGCCTGCACTGTGCATCCCGGAGTATTATCTTTCGGATAAAAATAGATCGCTACTTTCTTTCCCTTAAAATCGTTCAGACTGATCGTCTTTCCATTCTGGTCTGTTCCTTCAAATACCGGGGCCTTGTCTCCTGTTTTAAATTGTTTCATATTGTTGATTTATTAAACATTATTTTGACGATTTATTAATCAAATATACATTGAATTTATATACAAACAAAAATTAAACTCAAAAAATGTTTAGTTTCTCGTCAAAAAAAATTCTCTGCACAAAAAACCCCTCGCAAACACAAGGGGTTTTATCTTCATTAAGAATTCTTATTCTTCTTCAGCAGATACCGCAAGAGGCTCAAACTTCACCTTCAATTCAGAATATTGTTTTAATTTTCTTCTCGCCTGATCAGCATAGGCGGCATCGTTGTTCTTTTCATGAGCCGCTATTTCTTCGTTTAACTCCTCGATCTTTGAATCACACATCGACACCAGATAAGTTGCATTCTGACCAAGGAACATTTGCGTGTAAAAACCACCTTCTTCTTTTAAATATGTGTAAAGCTCCAATGAGCGCTCTACCAACTCAGGCTCCTGCCGCGAGATGAAATACGTCAGAGAATTCATCACTCCTAAC
The DNA here is from genome assembly GCA_046301895.1 of Flavobacteriia bacterium. Lineage (GTDB taxonomy): Bacteria > Bacteroidota > Bacteroidia > Flavobacteriales_D > Crocinitomicaceae > M0103. Next base: position 53,618 of record JBKCJG010000033.1, on the reverse strand, counting down.
TGATCAAACCCCTGAATAATAGAACCTTTCAAGGCCGTTGCAAAAAAGTCATAGTTGTCCTTTACACCATGCTGACCGTATAATTGGGCTACACCTGCTATCATTTTTGAAGATCGTTCTTTTTCAAGGCTTCTTGCTTTCTCCATGGCCTTGTCAGGATTGTCTTTTCCAAGGTTCTTCAAAGCTGTTGAAACCACAAGGTATGATTGGTCTTTTTCAATCTTTTCAAGATAGATCACCTCTGATGCTGCAACATCTAATTCTTTCGATAAGAAATTCAATGCAGCCGAACGCACCTGTGAATTCGGATCGTTCATCGCAAGATCTTTAATTAAAACCAGTCCTTTACTGCTGTTGTCCGCATTCAACTTAACTGCCTTTTCGATCGCCAGCAAACGAATACTCCAGAACTTGTCATTAAGGGCATCGAGGATCAACTGCTGGCCCTTCTGCTCCTTATTCTTGGATCCATAAAGAAGACCATCCTTCCTTGCTTTATAACGATCCCCGCTGTAATATTGAAAGATATACTGATCCGCTGGTTTCTCCTCCCGGATCTTCGCCAATAACATCTGCTGCTGGTCGAATATCACGCATTTTAATGTACCGCTGAATGGGAATGTAAACGACTGCTCGCTTTGTTCGACCGTTACGTCATGAACCTGTTTACCATTTGAATCAAACACGGCAATCTGTAAGGGAAGTTTGTAAAGGGGTGATAGTTCCAGGCTTTGCTTCTGATTAACCGTCACGGTTACTGTACCTGCTGTTTCATCCACTGTCTGGGAAACATCAAGCACGGGGTGACCTGAACCAAGGAACCATTGATCAAAGAACCAATTCAGATCTTCCCCGCTTACTTCTTCGAACGCAAGTCGCAGTTGGTGAAACTCGGCCGGTTTGAATTTGTTTGTGTTCAGATAATTGCTGATCCCTTTGAAAAAGGCCTCATCGCCAAGGTAATTGCGCAACATGTGCAAAATACGACCTCCCTTATTGTATGAGTGTCCGTCAAACATTTGCTCCTTGTCATCATACTCAAACCAGATCAGATTATGGTAACCCTGCATCTGAGCAGACTGATAATAACCGTCTGCTTCAGATTCTGCCTGGTAATCAGCCTCATCCAATCCATATCTGTATTCGTCCCAAAGGTACTGTGAGTAGTTCGCGAATGATTCATTCAATGGAAGATTTGACCATGATTCACAGGTTACAAGATCACCAAACCAATGGTGGAACAATTCGTGTGCGATCGTTGATTGATCGTTTCCATCCAATAATTCTCGATCGGTGCGGTATACATAATCCCCAAAAATTACTGCACCTGTATTTTCCATTGCTCCGGATACGTAATCTCTCACAACGATCTGATGGTACTTGTCCCATGGATACTCAACTCCAAGCAGTTGAGAGAAGTGCTTGATCATATTAGGGGTTTCTCCAAAAATAGACTTCGCATAAGGTTCCCACTCCGGTTCTACATAATAGTTCACTTCCATTTTAGTCCCATCCGGACGCGCATATACATCTTTCACAACCTTGAACTGTCCGATACCCATCATGAAGAGGTAGGGTGCATGCGGAAGATCTTGTTTCCAATGATCTGTTCTTGTTCCGTTTGAATTCTTCTTGGACGCGATAAGTTTTCCATTCGATAGTGTGGCATATTTATCCTCTACCGTAATAAAGATCTCTTGAGTTGTTTTCGCATTTGGTGAATCGATCGTTGGAAACCAGACAGAACTGGCTTCTGTTTCACCTTGTGTCCAGATCTGTGGCATCTTATTCTTATCTTCTCCTTTGGGATTGATAAAATACAACCCTTTATCCGAAGTAATCGCTGCGCTACCCCCGGTTGTGCGCTCCTCCGGTTTTGCAACATAAGTTATCATCACCGTATACTTGTCATTGCGCGTGTAGGATTTGTTCAATTTGATCTTAAGATAAGAACTGTCATACGAATAGGCAAGGTCCTTACCTTCTAATTGGACCTTCAGGATATCCATTCCCTTTGCATCCAGGATCAAACTGTCCGAAGCATAAAAATGGGGCTTTGCCGTAATCGAAGCAACACCATTCATGCGCGACTTCGCCCAATCAAAGTTTACCTCCAGCTTCGTATGCACCAGATCAGTCAGGATCGTTTCGGAAGCTCTATAGACAGGGCGCTCCTGATCAACATCCTCGATGATTTCATCTTCATATTCCTCAATTGTGACATCCTCAGGGAACATGTCTGTTCGCCCCCCAACTGTCAGTTCAGCATCTGGTTTGCCCGTTCCACAGGCCACCAAAAAGAGAATAGCGATCGCATAAAAACGTTTCTTCATGTGTTCAATTTGATTGAATACAAAACTGTAGAAATAATTTGAAATCTCATGCTTAAAATACAGCAAGGGATGCTGATTCTGTTATTTTTGCATTAAATACATGATAAATGGCAAACCGTACCTGGAACATTGACGGAAAAGAGGTTGTCGGAACTGAAGGAGCTGTTCTGAAATGGGATGATCATCAGTTCTTTACACTAACATACAAAGGACAGAAATACTTTGGTGAGCTTTTGGAAGACAGATCGGAAGATAACTTTTTGAAGATCAAGATCAATCACCGTGTTTTTGATGTAAAAAAGAAAGGATCACTGGATGATTTGATCTCCGCCATGGGTCTTGACATTCCAAAAGTGCGCAAATTGAAAGAGTTACAGGCTCCTATGCCTGGCCGCATTCTCCAGATCACCGTAGAGGTGGGTATGGAGCTCAATGTTGGTGACGAAATCTTATCATTGGAGGCTATGAAAATGGAGAATGTGCTCAAGGCGGAAGGGATCGGTAAAGTAAAGTCCATCCTGATCGAATCTAATCAGGTCGTTGATAAAGGAACCGTACTTATTGAATTTGAATAATTTAACTGAGTAAAATGACAGATCTACTAATTACAACAAGTACACACCTTGAAGGATACAAGATCACTGATCAATTGGGATTAGTCAGAGGGATAACAGTTCGCTCGAGAGGATTGGGAGGCAACATTGCTGGTAGTTTCATGGCCATGTTCGGTGGTAAGAGTTCTATCTATACTGATCTCTGCGAGAATTCCCGTGAAGAAGCCTTCCGATTAATGATGGATCACGCGAAACAGGTTGGTGCCAATGCGATCGTAAGTATGCGTTATGAGTCAAATGAAGTGATGCAGGGAATGACAGAAGTTCTGGCATATGGCACTGCCGTGAGCGTGGAGAAAATTTAAATTTTGCAGGTAACCCGAGCGAATAGAAAGTCAAAGACCTGGCATTATTTAGATCTCTGAATAGCAAATGCCTTCTTAATGATAAGCGGGTATTTCATTCCAAATTCCTTTATACACCACTCCTGGAACTTAACGATCTCTTCAGCATCCGTTATCCACTTTAACGCCTTATCCAGTTCTTTTTGAAAAAGGTGCGCATCAAAACTCACCAATGTAAGGATTTTCTTTGTCAGTTCAAGCATAGCAACTCGTTGTTTGTATTCACAAGATAACGAAAATTAATTCTACTGGTACTCCACAAATTGTTAAAAATATAGCGGCATTCAAGAATGAACACACTAGTCAAATCAAGAAAGTATTGTTAAGGAACCATCTTTTTCTTGATGACCTGATAGATTTCCAGAGTAACCTTATCATATACATAAATGAGCACATGCATATTCTCTGCGTTGTGTCCTGTTGGTGTGCCACCTTGCGGATACAACTGATCAGGAAGGATATAACTGTAGTTTCTGTAGTATTTACCATTGCTCATCATCGCTGGAGTCAACACCTCCCCCCATGTCTGACCAAGAACTGTACCTCTGAAAATATCACGGTGAACGTAATCAGAAGTAAAAACACTTTCAACATTCTGAGGCGCAACCAGCGAATCTTCGATGATACACGCAACGATCGCAAGATCATTCGACAAGCCTGCATCTAGTTTTTCCACCTCCGTATGAAGGAAGAATCCATGAGCAGGTGTTTCATAGTAATTAAGGACCGCTTTTATATTTACCTTGAGAGGAGATGCCAGAATGGCACTCACACGTGTTCCCCATGATCCGGCTGCGGTAAAGTATTCACCTGCTTCATTGGTTCGGTTAACAGTGCCCGCGGGGTTACCGAAAAAGCCACTGTTCACTAACGTATTTCCGAAATAACCGCCCAACTCCAATGCTTCGTCATTGTAAAACGGAACTGTATATCCCTGTGCTAAGTTCACCGACTGGAAAGAAGACATTCCATTCGGAGTGTTCGAAGCATGGATACTTGCCACGAATACTTTTTGCGGATTTGCCTCGTGAAGTGTGTGTGCAACCTCCCCGGCGGCCGGACAAAAACTACAGTTGTGCCCCGTAAAATCTTCTATCAACGCATTTCTTGTCTGGTCTGGCAGTGCGTCGAAATCGGCTGCATCTGGGAAATTATTTACTTCGTAGTCCGCCCAATTCCCGGGATAGATCGTAGTGTCCAAATCGATAGCAGGAGGATACGGATTTTCAACGTGGTCGCAGGAGGTAGAAAAAAAGAAACCAAGGATGGAAATGATAAAAAAGTACTTCTTCATGGCTTACATTTTAGAAACTATGAGTAAACGATAAGGTTAAACCATTTGATGACGGAACCGGTCGGCAAACACCCCCTACACAGAATAATCCGGCACGTTGGCGACCGTATGAAGCAGTGATACGTGTTGCTCCACGAATATATCCTGCCGTTAAATACGGATGGTGCTCTCTGTGTTGCTTGTCCGGATTGCCGAAATTATATTGGTCCATAACACTCACGAACCAATTCGAATTGATCGTGTATTCAATCACTACGGTAGCCCAATCTCCCTTGTCAACAGGAGTGCCTCCTTGACCCAAACGAAGTTCATTCCCCAGCGAATCGCGTCTGTTAACGATCAATGCCTGCAGCTCAGCTCGGAGAGAAGATTTATTCTTGAACTTATAGCCCGTTTCCAAAACGAAGATATTGGATTTGATGATACCCGTTTCTTTTGTAACAGTTGCAACATCATTGTTCAATTGGATGTTGAAATAGCTCACAATAACATTGAAGTTCTTTGAGAACTTCTTGGAAATATTGAAATTAATGTCTTGCCAGTATAGGCTGTCACTCATCTCAAATAATCCCGTACTGTAAGCAACGCCTGTCGAATCCAAAGGATTGATCCCCGAAGTATGGCGCATTGGCCGATATGCGGTCGAGAAATTTGCGTTAACAGATGTCCCATATTTACCTCCTATCAGACTACCTTTCTTAAAGGTATACAAAACCTCAGCCTGATACGCCATCTCCCCTACAAGCTGGGTTGGATATGGATAAAGAGACGCAACGAGGTTGTAGGTGTGCGTCTTCGTTAATGCCGGCAAATAATTGATCAGAGAAGTTTGTAAAACTTGCGAACGATTTGAACGGAACGACATGTTATCAGACGATTTGGCTGACAACAAAATCCCCAACCCCTTTTGAGTATAACTTAGGTTAGCAACAGCGGCATGACCATAATTAAAGATCGTATCGTTATCGCGAGACGGGTCTTGTTCCTTTAGCACGTATTCTGCATCGAAAGCAAACTTACCGTACTTTAACTTGAGGCGACCTCCATAACACCCAACATTTTCAGGAAGCGTAAGCAAAGAGTTGTCATCTTCCTCGAATTTACTCACAAAGGATCCTCCGATCGTTACATCCAGTTTACTTTCTGCCATAAGTTTTTCGAATGTTTCATTCAGGTGGATCTCACCATCAAATCCACGAACTATACCGGGACTGTGAATGATCCTCCCCTCATCGAAAGATTCTCGCTGGTAGCCGTATACTCCCTTGATGACAAATCCTTTTTTCGGACGCACAATGATCCGAGCACCGTCAAGCATATTGTCATACCCAAGCGCCCTGTCCTCATACGCTCGAAGTGTAAGTCCTGTTCCAAACTGTTCGTAGATGGATCCAAAGGTAATATCGATAAAATCGTTAGCATAACCCACGTAACGCATACCGATTCCTGTGCCGTTAAAATTTGTTGGGTAACCCTGAATCCTTGGTAAATAAGACTCAAAACGCAATCCTGCACGAAAATTGCCGTTCGTGTAGAAGACATTCATGTAAGAATTCAACAACCCTTTCTGGTCTGGTTGGCTGGCGCCGATAACTGAATCCTCCACAAGGTACTGAAAAGTACTTTCAATGTTTCCTGTTAAATTTCCTTGCCCAAGCTGTCCGAATCCACAGGTCGAAACTGCCAAAGCCAGGCCTAAAGTAAGTTTTCTCATGTATGAAGTAGTGTGAAGTAAGGATCTATTCTTCCGACGCCGCAAGTTTCTTGATCTCTTCATATAATTTTTCTTCGTCACCAGGAGCATAGTTGTTATGCGAATAAACAATATTTCCGTCTTTGTCCACAAGAAAAGTATGCGGCACATTGTTTACTCCCATTGCTCTTTTGAAATCACCATTCGGATCCATCAAAACCAGGTATTCCCATCCTTTTCCATTTACATAAACCGGAACCGAGCTTTTTGTCTTCTCATCGTCAATCGTAACCGCTACCAGATTTACTCCTGTCTCTTCCTGCCAATCAGTATAAACTTCATGGATTGTATTCAATTCACGTTTGCACGGTGAACACCAAGTCGCCCAAAAACTGATCACTACTGGTCCTTCAAAACCAAGGTCTCCGGTATTTACGGATTTGCCATCCATATTCTTCAAATCAACGGAAGGCAGTTTTTTAACTCCATCAGAGTGGGGCTCCCCTTCCTGAGCAAAAGAACCGAAAGCGAAAACTGCACAAACGAAGAATAGAGCTGTTTTTTTCATTTTTTGATTTATTTATGTTTGAGACGGCATTTTCAAAAACCTTGCCGCAATCAAAGATAGGGTACTTCCGGTGGTTGACCAACCCAACAATTAAAACAATTCTTGGTTTCCTATGCCGGAATGCTTGTCGCACGGTCTCACGAATAGCAAGGCCTGAGGGCTATCAAACTTGTATTTTATCGGCTAAATTTCCCAATAGGAATTCAATAACAATTCTTATTTGAAGTTTTTTTACTATATTTAGGTATTAATTTTGCAGATATTCAGTATTAAAAGATAACCGATTATGAAAAAACGCTTACTAGGAATTGCTTTCATCGCAAGTAATGCAACCTTATTATTGGCGCAAAGTGGAGTAGTCATTCAGCACGACGGGGTTGGTCCGAATCTCGCAGGAGGAGTATACGAAACCAACGTGTATGGAACCCACCCTGATCTGGTTGGTGGAGTTCTTGAAATTCACTTCGTAGTGCGAAATGAAACCGGTACAGATCAACAATGGAGAATTACCCGTAAAAAGTTGGTTGGTCCGTCATCCCCTGTATGGGAAGAGCAAGTTTGTTGGCCGCCTCTCTGCTACACTCCATCAGGTGATTTATACACCACGCCGAGTACTTCAGGTAATCCTGCGCCAACAATACTGAATAACTCATCTACTGCTGTGACATCATCAGGAAATACGCTGGCGGAATTAAAGCCGCGCATTTCATTCCTGGATCAAAGTAACAATACCTATGCGCATTACCGGTACTACATCAATCAGGGTGGTCAATATCTTGACTCAATCGATCTCAAGATAAACTTCACACTAGGTGTAACTCAATTGAAACAGAATCCCGGCGTGACCTTGAGCCCTAATCCGGCGAGTGATGATCTGAACATCTCCTTGGTAGCAGTTGAAAATGCAAACATCAAAGTTGTTGATGTCCTCGGCAACACTGTATACAATGAAACTATCACCAACGGTTCGAAGAATGTAGATGTGTCATCTTTTAAGAACGGCGTTTACTTCGTGATCGTCGAAGTGCCTGGAATTAAACCGATGAACCGAAAACTGATCATAAGACATTAATAATAGAAAACTGTTGAAAAGATCGCCTCGGCGGTCTTTTTTTATGCCCTTTTACCGTGCTCAATAATTCTTACCTTTGAAAAAACTCATTCGTTGATAGCCCTCAAATCAGAATACTGGACAGCCATTAAGGCTTCGATAGAAGCCTCGGAAAAGATTATGGAGATCTACGAGAATGGTTTTGAAACAGAATTTAAAAATGATGGCTCACCGGTGACTCAGGCCGATTTGGCTTCATCTGCGATCATTGACGAATATTTAAGTACTACAGGAATTCCTGTAACAGGGGAAGAAACGTTCAAAACACCCTATGAAGAGCGGCAAAACTGGATAGAATCATGGTGTATTGATCCGTTGGATGGCACAAAAGAGTTTGTCAAGAAGAACGGCGAGTTTGCGGTAAACATCGCACTAATTCGTAATGAAAGACCGGTGTTCGGATTGATCGCATCTCCTGTTGAACAAAAATTGATCTTCGGAGGGCATGAAACCGGTGTTTATATAACGGATTTTTATCATGCCTTTGATCCTGAAAAATGGATCAAATTAACTGAACCAAAATCTGTTAATTCACCACTTATGGTCACCTGTTCAAGAAGTCACCATTCTGGACCTGTTCTCCAATACCTTAATCAGTTGAAAGAAACTCACGAGTCACTCGATTTCATAAAAAAAGGGTCCTCCTTGAAGTTTTTCGATCTCGCTACAGGAAGAGCCGATGCCTATCCGCGATTTGCTCCAACAATGGAATGGGACATTGCTGCGGGCCAGGCTATTCTGGAGGCATTGGGCGGGTCTGTTGTTCATGCACACACCCAAGAAGCACTTAGTTATAACAAGGACAACCTGACAAATCCTTATTTCATTGCACGAACGAAAGCATTGATCGAACATCATTCATGAAGTGGTCAGTGAACATAGTATTCCTTCTCTCTGCTGCCTGGATATTTTCTCAGCAAAATTCTCTACTCCTGAATTCGTATTTCAAGGATCAACTTTTTAATAATGCCCGCAATAAAAGTTATCACGGAAGTTCCTTTTTACCGGCTTTCGAAACAGAATACGACCTGAACAATATTATTCGAGATTCTAGCAAACAATACTATGAATTAACAGAGATCCTGTTTAAAAGGCACTTAATAGAAGTCAAAGGTCCCAATTATTACCTTACTATCTCCCCGGCAGCTGACCTTTTAATTGGGAAAGATCGTGAAGACACAAACATCCGGAAACTATTCCAAAATACAAGAGGAATTTTCATAGAGGGGGATCTGATGAAGAATTTCTCCTTTTCAACGTCGATTTTTGAGAATCAAGGCAGATTCTCCAATTACGAAAGTAACTACTATTCAGCTGTTGGAGAATTATATCCCAATCAAAACTCGGGGAAATATACCACCCAGAATGCTGTGATTCCCGGATCTGCCAGGACGAAACCATTCAATGTTGACGGATTTGACTATGCATATGCAACGGGAAATATCATCTACCGCCCTCATCGCGCGATCACCTTATCTGCTGGAAACACCTCCCATTTCATTGGGGATGGATACCGCTCTCTTTTATTGTCGGATAATAGCGTTCCTGCCCCGTTCTTTCGCGGTACGTTTAGGATCTCAGATAAATTACAGTTCAATTACCTGCGCGTGCGCTTACTCAATTTATTGAGGAGACCTGTCAGTACAACAGTAGAATCTTATTACGAATCCAAGGCCTATTCTGTCAATTACTTGACTTTTAAACCGAATACTAAACTCTCTGTGAGTCTGTTCGAAGGTGTCGTTTGGTCAAGAGGTGATTCAATCGTTTCACGCCCGGCCAACCCGATGTTCTATAATCCTGTTCCACTGATCTCAGGCCTGATTCTACCAGACTCTGTCGCAAATTCGGTAATAGGTATTGACCTCTCTGTTCCTTTTTACAAGGGACACAGGGTATATGCACAATTTGCATTGGGTAATCTCAATGCCAAAAAAACAGCGTTGCAAATGGGGTATCGTGGTTACAACTTATTTGGTACAAGGGACCTGTTGGTTCAAATTGAATACAATAATGTGAGTTCGGGAATGTATCAATCAGGTAACGAGCGTCTGAACTATAGCCATTACAATTTACCAATGGCACATGTAAAGGGAAATTCATTTCAGGAATTCGTTTTTCGTGCGAATTATGGATGGAATAGAATATATGCCGATCTGAAAATGGTTTATTACCTTGTTTCGGAACACTCCCCGTTAGCCCTCTTGCCTGTTGCCAAACCGCTGCCGGCTGATACCGGTAAAGACGGAACGATCTTCCACAATAGTATCGAAGTTGGTTACCGATTCAACCGGAAAATGAACCTGACTATCTTCGGGAACTGGCAGTTGAGAAATTACGACCTGAATCCAGACCGAGTGAAGAACAATCTTCTCTTTTTTGGATTAAGAACAGGGATCAACAATCATTACAACGATTTCTGATGAGGTTTGTTTTGATCATAACACTGCTCTTAAGCTTTAGTGTCAATTCCCAACACTACGTTGGAGAGTTATTCGAAGAAATGCCGTCAGACACTGTTCTTCCCCTCTCTGTTGAGAACCATACATCCATTCTCCCATCAATCAGGAATGTGCAAAGATCCCATCAATCAAAAGATTCCAACTCATCTTTCATTTCGGTAACTGGGCTCGTTGATTTGGGATACCGCTACACTGAACATTCTGAATACCGCTTAGGAGGTGGGCTGCGCATTGAAAGCTCCATTAGGAACAAATTCCATTTCGTTCTGAATGGAATCCAGGGGACCGGTTCTGCAGATTCTGTTTTTAGCTCAAAAGCCTATATTGTTCTGCCCAAAAACCAGCACTACCTCTACACGGATCTTCGCGGACGTATTTCCTATACTCCAAATGATATCTTTAATTTTCAGGTTGGACTCGATCATAATTTCATTGGCGAAGGAAATAGATCCTTATTCCTGAGTGACTATGGTAAACCGTACCCATTCGCTATGATCCGTACACGGTTTTGGAGACTCGAATATTCAGTGCTCTATCAGTTTTTTCGTGAAGAAGTCAAGGATATGTGGCGAATGAAGAATGCCGCAACTCACCACATCAGTTTCAATGCCACCAAATGGCTGAACCTTGGGATTTTTGAAACGGTGATATTCCAACCGAAAGATACGATGCTATATCGTGGATTTGATGTGGAATACCTTAATCCGGTTATCTTTTACCGGCCTCAGGAATATTCGATGGGGTCATCCGATAATGTGCTTCTGGGCGCAAGTGTGACAGCAAAATTTAGAAAAATGACCTTTTATGGACAATTCATTATTGATGAATTCTCACTAACCGAAATTCGCGCGAAAACAAAATGGTGGGCGAATAAATTCGGATTTCAATCTGGGGTAAAAGGCAGATTCGAAATTGGTAAGAATAAATTCTTTTACAGGACTGAATTTAACTTTGTCAGACCTTACACATACGCCCATTTAAACTCAGGTCAGAATTACGGAAATATGGGAAGTACACTAGCTCACCCTTATGGGTCCAATTTCTATGAAATACTTGGTGAAATGAAAATGCAGAAGAACAGGTGGACTTTAAAATCATTCGTAAGCTATTTTTTACATGGGCGCGACAAGGATGGTTATAGTTACGGTGGTTACCTGTATTCACCCTATGATAATCGGCCTATTCTGAATGGCGGAATTCAAAATTATGGACATTTTACTGGTCAGGGAGTTGGTAACAATGGCTTCAGAGGGATTCTGACATTATCTTATCAACTTGTAAAAAACGGCAATATGCAGGTCTTCTTTGAGAATCAATACCGCTATGATAGCGTATTTCAACGCAGCAGCTACGTCCCATTAATCGGTATTCGCAGTCAGTTGTGGAATGATCACCGTAATTACTAAAAAAGCGGCCAACTTAGTCGACCGCTTTCTTCTAACTGCAAGGCGTTGGTGTAGGTTGAATCAAAGACCGATAATATGCCTTAATTCTACTTCAGTAACATTTCTCTTTTTCCCGTCCTGACTCAAATAGGTGCGATTTACCAAACGCCCGTGTATCGCAACTTTTTTACCCTTTTCTCCGTAGCTCTCGATGAATTGAGCAAGATTACCCCATGCAAATATCCGATGCCATTCCTTCGCAGACCTCATCTTGCCGCTATTTGATCTGAATGTTTTCTCTGTTGAAAGGTTGAACCGAGCAACCTTACTGCCGTTATCAAATTGTGTGATCTCAGCATCATTGCCGATATTACCGATAAGGGTGATGTGATTTCTGATTGTAGTCATTTTATTTCTCTTTTTCTGATTAGTCGTTCTTTTTTAGTTGTTCTTCGTAAGTATCTGATCAAACCTTTAACGATCTTACTGACCTCCAGCGCACTGGCATATAGCTCCTCTGAACGTGCTTTTGACAAATACTCGAGTTGCCCGGACAATAATATTTGCGTTGAAAGGCGAGCTGCTGCTCCATTAGCCTCCTCGAGATCAGCAATACGTTCCTCTGGATCGTGTTTGCTTATACCTTCCGCAATCTTTGAAACTACACGCAGGGCTGACTCTTTCATGAATTCAAATAATACGGGGTCAACGTCATTCACTGTTCTGAAAACTTCCAACGTTAATTGATGACCCTTTTGCCATGCCACGAGGTCTTCATAGGTCCTGTTCATTCTCATAAACTTCATTTTTAAAGGATTATTAGATCATTGACCTCGACTTCCGACACAAATCGGCGTTGCCCCTGATTCTTGTAAAACCGGGTAACGAGTTTCCCCTCGACAGCAAGGTCCATTCCTTCCTGACACAATTCTTCCAAAACTTTAACCCAACGACCCCATGCAGTTAAGCGATGCCAATTACTTCGTGTTTTTGTTTTACCTGTCTCATCCAGATACATTTCTTTTGTCGCCATTGTGAACTGAGCGATCTTTCTGCCATCGGGCAACTCTACAACCTTCGGTGAAGAGCATACTTTTCCTATTAGATTTACGTGATTCATCTTTTTGTTTAATGAAGGGAGCCGGTCTCCCGACTCCCGGTTGTAGGTTAGGTTATTTGCTAGCTGTATCTGTCTTTGGTGTCAATAATAGGAACTCCGTTGCCTCGATTACGGTTCCGTAGCGCTTTTCACCTTCCTTGGTTTCATATGACTGGTGAACAAGTTTGCCTTCTACGATCACTTCTTGTCCCTTGTTGAGAACTGTCTTTATACGTTCGGCTATTTTACCCCAGGCATTGATCGTGTGCCATTGGGTATTTTCCTGCCACTGTCCGTCTTTATCCTTATAGCTTTCATTGGTAGCCAAGGTAAAACGTGCGAGTGTTCTTCCCGTTTCAAAAGTTGTTACTTCTGGTTGCCCACCCAATCTTCCGATCAAACTCACTTTGTTGCGTAATGTGTTCATGTTTGTAAAAAATTAATAGTTTGAAAATTTGATTTTCGTCCTCATCAGAAGCCGTTTTCTGAATTCGACTCTGCAAAGTTGGGGCTGGTTAAATGCGTCTTTCGGTAATTTGTCGTTTTCTTTCGACTATTTTTCGTTTGTATTCGGTAATTATCGGCTAAAGCCTTTCTAGTACTGGAATATATCTATTCAACTACTTAAAAAATATTTCCATTTTTATTTATTTTTAGGCGAATAGCACAGATGAAACAGTTTCTTGCGACGGTATTTACCACTTTTTTTCTTAGCTCAGGCCTTTCGCAAAACCGGTTCGATACGCTCTACTATGAAAGCGGGGACATCTACATTGGTGAGGTAATGAACGAAATGCCGAATGGGTCAGGCAAGATGATCTGGGGGTATGGTGCCTCATATAAGGGAGAGTGGAAGAACACATATCAACACGGAAAAGGCAAAATGATCTGGCCTTCCGGTGACAACTACAGCGGAGAATGGATCTACGGTGTTCAGAATGGAAAGGGAATAATGAACTGGTCAAACGGAGATCACTACGAAGGAATGTTCTAGGATGGTCTGCTTGATGGAAAAGGAACCTTTAAATTTTTGAATGGTATCACCAAGAAAGGGAGGTGGAAGGTGAATATTTTTATTCAATAAACACTAGAACCACATTGTAATATTAGCCATTAAGATGGTAGTGCTGTTGATTTGATTGAACTCTTTATCATAAAACACCTTCTGACCCGTTGATAGAAGGTTCTTGGCCTCCAGACGGAACAAAGCATTCTTTTCGATCGGAAGATTGATTCCCAGTGAAGAGCCAAAACATTCAAATCCATACCCACCTGTGATCGGAATAACCTGCACCATATCCGGATCACTGAAGTATTCCATGCGAGCTGTGACGGATAGTTTATTCCGGAAAGTATAGCGCCCGGCAACATTCATCTGCCACCAAAACAAGTTTTCGAAAACGTCTGTCGAAACGGCCATCTGTTGTATGCCGGCATATGCGCAAGTGGCCAACGAAAACCTTCCATCAAAATCATGCAGCCAATAGACATCAGTGAAATAGCGCATCCGGAACAAGGGTCGGGAAGCAGAACGCTCATCGCCAAAGTATGTATTCCAATTGAAGGTTTCTTTAGAGCTCGGCTTAAACTCTACTTGTGTCCCAACAGACTTCGCTTTGTTTTGGTCGGCAATTTGCTGCCAACCGTTCAGGAAATAACCCACAACTTTCCACTTATCTGATAAGGCATAGGACAATTTGGCGCCGGCAAGGTAGTAAGGAACATATTCGGGCGCAAGACTGCGGCTGTACATCAAATGATCCTTACTTAAAGCACTCTCATTGGTGTAAGGAGAACTCAATACTCCAATGTCCAACCAAATGTTCTTTTTCTTTAATGGTTTAACTCCAATGTTGAATTCGACCGGCAATTTATTCAGTCCGCTCTCGGCACTGTAGTTGGCATCCATAAAAGATCCAATTGCAGGTATCAGGCGGCCCCGTATGCGTGATGACTCATACTTCAGATCGATATAAGCAAGGTTAATGGAAAACGTATTATTGTTTGCCATTGAAACGTAATAAGGGATGTTTTTTGAACCGTTGTTGTTCAAATCATAGGCATAATACACATCCATTCCTCCTGCCAAGGTAAAGCCCTCAAATATCTTCTTCGATACGTCTTGATCTTGACACTTTGCATTTTGCAAAACCACCAACCATAACCAGAAGAATAGGAGTTTACGCATCACCGATTTAATGAACCAAATGTATGGATTAAAACATCATTTCATCCTTAAAGCAGTGATTAATTCCTCAGAAAATCGCAGATCGCCTTCGTGAATTTTGAGGGGCGATCAATTTGAGGGGCGTGGCCTGCATTGTGTATTACCATCAATTTAGCATCTACTGAATTTGCAAATTTTTCCCCTTCCTTCATAGGAAAAAGTTCGTCCTTTTCTCCCCATAACACCATCATTGGGATTCTTTTCAGAAAAGTCGTGTCCGAATAATGCCCTTGATCACGTTGCAAAGAATTTAATAGCTCTTTAAGTTGGGCATGATTCCTGGAAAGATAGGCACGGTAAGCTTGTCTGAGAATAAACCCGGGAATCCATGGATCTTTGAAGGTAGAAAGATCGACCAACGTTCGAAACTTTGCGGGATCATCAAACACAAAAAGTTCATCAATAGATCTAACATTGTATTTTACGCACACCTCATCCAATTCCTTAACGTCATAAGTTGTCCCGGGACAATTTGCAATACAAACCTTGTGAAATTCTCTGTTTTCACCGTGGATCATGTCTATTGCAATAAAGCCCCCATAACTTTGACCAACAATCTTCAATTCTCGGATGTTAAGATCATCCAACAGACGATTCATTGCTTCAGTTTGTGTGGCCAAAGCCGGTATCTTAGATGAATGACTTTCTCCGAACCACAAAAGATCCGGGGCGATAACCAAATGGTCTTTTGATAGTTCGTTCATTTCCCGACTGAAGGTTGTCAAAGCATTTCTCCCAAAACTATGAAGTAAAAGTACTGCAGGCCCCTTTCCTCCCATCCAGTATTTGACATGAAATAAATCACTTTCGTAAACGCAAGACCTGATCCCCCTTCGCTTTAACTGACGAACAAGGACTTTATCTCTTAGCCGGACAACATTGCAGGAGTCGAAAAAGTGCGCAAACATGAAAATTAAAAATTTGGAAACGAGGAAGTTCTTACCAACTTTGATTCTTTCATCTATCTTTGTATAAAATTACAATGTTTACAGGAATTATCGAACAAATTGGGGTGGTTAAGTCCATTCAGCGCGAAAATGAGAATATTCATTTTACTGTCGAGGCTTCTTTCACGGGGGAATTAAAGATCGACCAAAGTGTGGCGCATAATGGGTGCTGCCTTACTGTAGTTTCGATCGCTGGTAATGAATACGTGGTAACAGCTATCCAGGAAACACTTAACAAAACGAATTTGGGGGGCTGGAAGCCGGGAACGAAAGTGAACCTGGAGCGTTGTATGGTAATGAATGGTCGCCTCGATGGTCATATCGTTCAGGGACATGTAGATACCACCGCAGAATGTATCCTTGTAGAGGATCAATTGGGGAGTTGGAAATACTCATTCAGATACCATTCTGATGACGTCACCGTTGAAAAGGGCTCCGTAACAGTAAACGGAACAAGCCTTACCGTCGTTGATTCAAAACCTAGTGAATTCTCTGTGTGCATCATTCCATATACTTATGAACACACTAATTTCCATGAACTTGAAATTGGGCAGAAGGTGAATATTGAATTTGATATTATTGGAAAATACGTCGCAAAATTACTGAATCGATAACCAGTTTATCGGTAAGGTCATTATGGCCTTTTTGATGAGCGGTTTATTTCCACTTCTTTTCGATCCGCTTCGCAACAGCTTTTCTGAAACGCTTGATAACTGAATCCAGATCCGAGACATTTCCGCACTTTACAATATCAGAGAACACCCACTGACCATTTCTGTAAAACGTGAACTCAAAACTCACAGAAACGATTTCCTCCCGATAAATTCCAAATAAATTACCCGCGCTTAGTGCTGTTTGAAGATCATCCTTTTTTTCTGTCACTTTGTATTTCCTGTCATAGCCCCTAACTGAAACCAACATGTATGTGTCTATTCCTTTAGAAGCAACAACCCTCTGTAATGAATCAGAGGTTAAAATTGATGCGTCGCTGCCAAGTTTCAGGATGTTCAACGATGGGGTAGCTTTAATTCCCGCATCTGTTAGTAATTCCGTCATATTCACCTCGATCGCATAGCGATCCTCCTCTTTGTCAAGTTGTCCCACCACAAGAGCATTGGTTAGTTGGAATACTTCCTTTTGACCGAAACACAGAACCGACAAGAACAGCGTAAGAATGATAACAGAGTACTTCATTGAATAAATTTAGAAAATTTCCGCCGCTATCGCTCTAACCTGAGACGAATTGGACATGGTGTAATAATGTATGCAAGGAACCCCGGCCGCTTTCAACTCCTTTGATTGCTGTATTCCCCATTCTATACCCAATTGCTCAACTTGCTTGTTGTCTTTGCATTTCAATAGCTCCGCTGAAAGCGCATCCGGATAATCGATCTTGAAGAACTTCGGAAGAAAAGTGATGTGATCAAGCGTTTTAATAGGTTTCAATCCGGGAATGATTGGTACATCGATCCCGATCTCACGGCAAGCACCCACAAAATCAAAGTATTTCTGGTTATCAAAAAACATTTGCGTCACAATATATTCAGCACCGGCATCCACTTTGGCCTTCAAATAGTGAAGATCTGTAGTCATGTTCATTGCTTCAAAATGTTTTTCAGGATAGCCTGCAGCTCCAATACAGAAATCTGTCGGTTCCAACTTGATATCATCCATCATGTAATTACCCTTGTTCATCTCGCCGATCTGCTGGATCAACTCCACAGCGTAACGATGGCCATCACTGTGAGGCCTGAATGTCGATTCTGTTTTTATTGAGTCTCCCCGCAAAGCCAAAACGTTATCAATTCCAAGGAATTGAAGATCGATCAGCGCATTCTCCGTTTCTTCTTTGCTAAATCCCCCACAGATCAGGTGTGGTACGGCATCAACCTGGTATTTATTCATGATCGCTGCACAGATCCCAACAGTTCCTGGTCTCTTACGTATCGCTATTTTTTCGAGGAGTCCATTTTCCCGCTCCTTATAGATGAATTCTTCGCGATGATAAGTAACATTAACGAATCGTGGTTTGAATTCCATGAGAGGATTAATCCCGTCAAATATGGATTGGATACTTTTCCCTTTTAATGGCGGAAGTATCTCAAAGGAAAACAAGGTTCCTTTAGCCTGCTTCAGGTGATCGGTTACTTTCATTTTCTTTTACGAATGAAATACAAAGATAATGAGAACCTTCACGTTGAAAGGTCTCTTGACTGATTTTAAGATTTTTTATTCCTTTTCAGGTCGAAGAAGCATTTCAGCAATGGACAGATCAATGGATGAAGTGATCTTGATATTTTCTTCATTTCCGAGCGCCAGGTGTACCTCGTACCCACATTCCTCAACAAGTGAAGCATCGTCCGTAATGCGGTCATGATAAGGCAAGCTGTAGGCCTCAAGAAGTACATCCTTTCGGAAGCACTGAGGTGTTTGTACCAATCGGAACAATGATCTGTCCTCTGCAACTGAACTGGTATCATTTATCCTTCTTATAGATTCTTTCACAGGAATAACCGGAATGGCTGCACCGAATTCCTTTGCGCCGTTAAAACATGCCTCAATTGTTGCCGCTGAGACCAGGGGACGCACTCCGTCATGCACTGCAACGTGATCACCGGAGCACACAGCAAGCGCATTCTTAATGGAATGATACCGTTCTTTACCACCCTCTACGATCAGATGCGGAATGTGGCAACTATGTTTTTCAAGCAACTCCTCCCAATAGGACTTCCAGGAAGAAGGGATCGTCAACACAAGCTGTGAAGCCGGATCGAATGCATGAAATTTTTCCAAAGTATGCATCAGTATTGGCTTTCCTGCGATCTCCAGAAATTGTTTGGGAATAGGGCCACCCATCCGTTTACCGACTCCTCCTGCTGTTATGATCACTGAAAAACCACTCATAAATCCATAATTAGTTGTTGATCGGATAATGTGCAAAAATAAAAAAGGTTGCAAGATTTATTCCTGCAACCCTACTATGTTTGAAAAGATCTAATTACTTCAGCTGATTAGGATCATTCGCAGCTTTGTCGCTCAACTTTTTTTGAGTGTTCAACCAGTAGAAAAGGCCAACGAATCCAAGAACTATCAATGAATAGTTGAAGATGTTTCCGACGTTGTCATAAAACCATGCACCGTTCAATAAATCTCCTAAAGCGTACCAAAAGTTGTTCATAATGCTTCTTTTATAAAGGCAAAGAAAATGAATTTTATCAAAATAAATGCGAATCAAGCAAAAAAAGAATGGATCAATCTTGCTTTCGGAGTTCCTGAATCGCTGTTGTTAGCTCAATGAACTGCTCCACCGACAGAACTTCAGGCCTTAATGTCAGGAAGGGATGTTCAAAATCTGTCCCCGAAATAAGTTGCTTAATAGAGTTCCTGATGGTTTTTCGACGCTGGTTGAAACTCATTTTAACAACCTGTATAAAGAGCTTTTCATCACAAGGGAATGCTCCCCTTTCATTGCGTGTGCAGCGAATCACACCCGATTTAACTTTGGGTGGGGGATTGAAGACGTGCTCATCAACTGTAAAACAATAGTCAATATCATAAAATGCCTGCAGTAGCACACTCATGATCCCATAGGTCTTCGTGCCCGGTTTTTCTGCAACGCGTTCACCGACCTCTTTTTGGAACATTCCCATGATCTCAGGTATCTGATCACGATGATCAAGACACTTGAATAGGATTTGAGATGAAATGTTGTAAGGAAAATTCCCAACTACTGAAAAAGGCTCGGTACCCATTATCTTTTTTAGGTCTACCCTTAAAAAATCTGCTTCAATTATCTTTCCTTCCAATTGAGGATAATGGTCCTTCAAATAAGCAATCGACTCTTTATCGATGTCCATAACATAGACATCAAGATCTTCTCTTTTGAGCAGAAATTCGGTCAGCGCACCCATCCCTGGTCCGATTTCAAGTACTTTTTTACAGTTACGGAACCCCGAATAAGTATTGGCAATCTTTTGACAAATATTCTTGTCTGTCAGAAAATGCTGCCCAAGATGTTTTTTTGCTTTGACCGACATTTTATTTAAACTCTTCTATGACTGATAAAATGGTCCTGAATGCCGCAAATCGCCCTTCAAATCGTTCCGAATGGTCGCGTTGAAGAGCCGGAGCATAGTTATCCCTGTATTCATCGAGCTTGGACTGATCAGGCGATAGATAAGTTATGGCATACGTTATGCCTCCCTCTTCTTCACCGTGAACGCGCGAAATCCTGCTTTCAAGAAAACATCCTGTTGACATTACATCCGGTATGTGTGTGGAGCGCATCCATTCCAGCCACTCTTCACTGATCGCTGGATCAATACTAACGGTAACATTGTATAGGATCATGGTGCAAAGGTACTGATTATCCCAGAACTCGAAAACCCGCTCTGAACTGACGGTGTGCCTATTCGTGATAAATTCCTATTTTTGACACAAACAAGACTGTATGCTGATGTCAATGACGGGTTTCGGTAAAGCTACCGATACCTTCAAAAGTAAAAAGATCTCCATCGAAATTCGTTCACTGAACTCAAAATCGCTGGACTTAAATGTACGTTTGTCCTCTCACTACAGAGAACTTGAAGCATCTATCCGAAATATTGTTGCAGAACTGCTCGATAGGGGAAAGATCGATGTTAACATCAATCTGGACAGCACAGGTGACACGAAGAATTACACGATCAATAAGGATCTGGCAAATGCTTACTACACGGACCTGAAAGAGGTAAACGCACTGATCGGTGAAAAGTCTCAGGACTATCTGTCAATGATTTTGAGGATGCCTGACATTTACATCAACGAACGCGAAGAACTGACCGTTGAAGAAAAAGAATGGGTGATCAGCCTTGTTAAAAACGCCTGTCACAATCTGAATGAATTCCGCAGACAGGAAGGTGTTGCATTGGAAAAAGAGTTCACTGACCGAATTGAAGATATTAGAGCGCTTTTGAATGAAGTTCCGAAGTATGAGAACGAACGCATTGAAACGATCCGAGAACGCATCAGAAAAGGACTCGAAGAACTTGAAAACGCCACCCACGATAACAATCGGCTTGAGCAGGAAATGATTTTCTACATCGAAAAGCTCGACGTATCCGAAGAAAAGATGAGGTTGGCCAACCACCTTGATTACTACCTTGAGACCATGAGTCTTCCGCTATCGGGAAAGAAATTGGGTTTTATCTCTCAAGAGATCGGCAGGGAGATCAATACACTGGGTAGTAAAAGCAACCACGCTGAAATGCAGAAGCTCGTAGTAGACATGAAGGATAATCTCGAGAAGATCAAAGAGCAGATCTTGAATACCTTGTAGAAACCCCGAATCCGGAAAATGGAATTAACTGGTAAATGCATCATATTCTCCGCTCCGTCGGGAGCTGGTAAAACAACCATCGTCCATGCGTTGATCGACGCCAATATCGGTTTGGAATTCTCCGTTTCTGCTTGTAGCAGAGATCCGCGGCCAAACGAAATGAATGGAAAAGATTATCATTTTCTTGGTATCGACGGCTTTAAAAAAATGATCGAAGAGAATGCATTTGTTGAATGGGAAGAGGTGTATACCAATAATTTTTATGGTACATTGCGCTCCGAGATCGAGAGGATCTGGCAGAACGGGCACGCGGTTATTTTTGATGTGGACGTTATTGGGGGATTGAATCTGAAGCGGATTTTCGGACAGAAAGCACTGGCGATCTTTGTTCAACCGCCAAGCTATGAAGAACTTGAAAAACGCCTGCGCCACCGCAGCACAGAATCAGAGGATAAAATAATGCAGCGCATGGCTAAAGCGAGAAAAGAATTAAGCAGCGCTCCAGAATTCGACATCATACTGGTCAACGACAACCTCGAAAAGGCGATTGACAAAGCAAGATCACTTGTAACGGCATTCATAGCTTCATGAAAATAGGATTATACTTCGGAACATTCAACCCCATTCACGTAGGCCATCTTGTAATTGCCAATTACATGGCAGATTTTACAGATCTGGATCAAGTGTGGCTGGTTGTTTCTCCGCATAATCCATTGAAGGAGAAGTCAACCTTGCTCACAGACTACCACCGCCTTGCTCTCGTGAAGGTGGCCATCGAAGAAAATCCGAAACTGAAGGCAAGCGATATTGAGTTCAATCTGTCGAAACCCAGCTATACGGCCACAACTTTGGCGTATTTGAAAGATAAGTATCCGCAGCATGAATTTTCACTGATCATGGGGGAAGATAACCTCCGGACACTCCATAAATGGTTCAATCATGATGTAATCCTGAAGAACCATAAGATCTATGTATATCCGAGAGTACTTACACACCAGGAGGAAGCTGAAGTAACAACGATCAACTCCCAGGTGACGAACGATTTTGCCGAGAATCAAAATGTCATTTATTGCGAAGATGCTCCGGTAATGAAAGTTTCTGCAAGCTTTGTAAGGCACGCGATTAAAGAAGGAAAAGATGTCCGCTACCTGCTGACCGAACCTGTGCATCGGTACATCGATGAAATGAATTTCTATCGGTGATTAGTTCAAAATCGGGTGGAATTTTTGTTCCGTCACTTCAAGCTTTTCAACTTTTATCCCGGAACTTTTTAATTCTTTGTTCCAGATGTACAACGCTTTTTTATCGGTGCTCGGAACATTGAATGATAGCCTGTTGACAACACCCTTTTTCAGATCATTTGGTGTGTACTGACCTCCATGAATATCAAACACAAGGATCAGCCCATCGGTTTCCGGTACCAGTTCGAGAGCGATCTTTGTTGGTTTGGAAAATTTCGGCAAAAGTGGCAGAAGATCAATAAACTCCTTATGGGCAGGAACGTCTATGTTGGTTAATTCGACCCTTCTCGTAAGCCCTTCAATATGCTTCAACTGATCGCCATCTGGAATATATTGATAGATGACAATTCCTCCGGGAATACCATCTATTTCACTGTAAAGGAATTCACCAACTTTCACAAGGGTAGTTAATTTCGTGATCTTTTCCAAAGGTAAACCAGCCTCAACCGGACCAAAATGGCTATCCCACACAATGAAACTTCCCGGTTTGATTGTTTTACCCAGATCAGCTTCCAGGTCATGGAAATAAGTAAATTCCATTTGCGATCCCTTCATGAATGGATTCTCTCCGAAGGCATATACAAGCAGTGGATAATGATAGTAGATCTTTTGGGTGGATTCGGTATTCTTTCTAAGAAAGGCTGCAGCTGCATAGATCTCTTTTTCCATCAGACCAGATTTGATCGGAAAATGGATGGACTTGTAAAGAGAAAAGCAAATCGCCATCGAACCAATCCCGAACAGAATAGAAATCCTTTTAGAGAGCCCGGGAATCCTGCTGATATAGTAAAGATAAAGCAAGACAAAAAGCGGCATTCCTTGCGTTGCAACACGGTTCAAGCCCATTGAACCATTGGTTCCCATTGCCCAAAAATAAGAATGTACCACCACGACACCAATGAAGATGCCGTGAGCAAAAAAAGACCACTGCCACTGAAGATCCTGCCAGCGCTTTTTGATGATCAAATAACACATCACCAAAAAACCAACGATCATAACATACAGACCCGGATTACCGAGGTAGCCCCTATAGGAGATCAAGTAATGATCCCAAGTCCCATTGCCGTATATGTCGTTGGCAGTAGCATAAGGGTTCATGGTAAAATACCACCAGAAATCGTGATAGACCACCAATCCAATGATTGAATAGAGCAGAAATCCTGTAAATAAAAAAGGAATCATCCGATATGACCTATTCCAAAGCAGAAGCATAAGTGCCAATAATAAAGGCAGTTGACCTTCGCTTCTCATAAAAGGCATCATGGAAACAAGTATCGCAAACCAGGCATATCTTCCGGTGATGAGCAACCATGCTGCAATAAGGACAGATAGATTGAAAAGCGGCTCTGTTAAGCCTCCAACGATTGTTGTCGTATACTCATTCGCTGCTAGTAATACTACGGGAAATAGTGACTGGATCCAACTATTGACCCCTAAATGGGTAAGAATGCGATACCCAACCACAACTGAACTTAAAAAGACCAGTAAATTGAACAACATCATACCATTGAAACCAAATTGTGCAAATGGCGACGAAAGCAGTATAAAAAATGGTTTTCCCCAATGATGCAGGAAAAATTGAGGAGATTCCCAAGATGCCTGGGAATAAAAAAAGTGCATGAGACCATCACCTACATCCGCAGGAACCTCATTGTGAGCCATCACGTGCAGCAGCCACCCGACACAAAAAGCCAGGGTTCCGAATTTTATCAGCGGATCATAACGCAGACCTCTGATCATTGGTATCAAATGCTCATCTCAGGAACAACATCAGGCACAACAAGGTCTCCTTCAGTTTTTGCGACGATCTCCTCTACGGATACACCCGGCGCTCGCTCGATCAAATGGAATTGATTGTCTTTGATCTCAAGGACTGCCAATTCTGTTACGACTTTCTTTACACATCCGACTCCCGTCAGTGGTAGGGTACATTGTTTCAGGATCTTTGATTCACCTTCCTTGTTGGTATGCATCATGGCAACAATAATATTCTCAGCAGACGCCACAAGGTCCATCGCCCCTCCCATTCCCTTCACCATTTTTCCCGGGATCTTCCAATTGGCAATATCCCCGTTCTGAGACACTTCCATGGCTCCCAAGACGGTTAATTGAACGTGCTGACCACGAATCATAGCAAAAGATGTCGCAGAATCAAAGAAAACTGCTCCCTTACGAACGGTGATCGTTTGCTTGCCGGCATTGATAAGATCTGCGTCCTCTTCTCCTTCAAAAGGAAAAGGCCCCATTCCCAAAACACCGTTCTCAGATTGAAACTCTACCTCGATCCCTTCCGGGATATAATTGGCTACCAATGTTGGAATACCGATCCCAAGATTTACGTACCAGCCATCTCTCAATTCCTGAGCGATGCGCTTCGCTATTCCGTTTTTATCCAGTGCCATATCCTTATTTTTTTGAGCGAACAGTACGCTGTTCGATGCGTTTTTCGAATTTTTCTCCTTTAAAGATCCGCTGAACAAAGATTCCCGGAGTATGGATGAAATTCGGGTCTAGTTCTCCTGCTGGTACAAGTTCCTCAACTTCAGCAATTGTGATCTTTCCTGCCATGGCCATCATAGGGTTAAAGTTACGCGCAGTAGCTTTAAAAACAAGGTTTCCTTCTGTGTCACCTTTCCATGCTTTAACGATAGCATAATCCGCTGTCAATGCTGTTTCAAGAATGTGCGGTTTGCCATTGAAGACACGTACTTCTTTACCTTCTGCTACTTCCGTTCCATGACCGGCAGGCGTGAAAAATGCTGGAATTCCTGCTCCTCCTGCACGACACCGCTCTGCCAGACTTCCCTGAGGGATCAAGTCAACGATCAACTCCCCCGAAAGCATCTGACGCTCAAACTCTGCGTTCTCACCGACATACGAACTGATCATTTTCTTGATCTGTCTGTTCTGTAACAAAAGACCCAGACCGAAATCATCAACTCCGGCATTATTTGAAATACATGTTAGATCCTTCACACCCATTTTTACCAAGTGCTCGATAGAATTCTCCGGTATACCGCAAAGGCCAAATCCTCCGATCATCAGTGTCATTCCACCTTCGATCCCCTGAAGTGCCTGTTCTACATTATTAACAACTTTGTTCATCTTTCTAAAGAATAAGTATCATACGCTATTGACCAATTCCGAACGGATCCTCCTCCGCTTCCGGAATATCCAGTGACACATCTCCGGCACAGGAAAACTGATTCGGATCATAGGTGGACGGCTGTTCGAAATCCCGTGTTGAAAGAGCCACGACCGGATCCTTATATACCTTCTGCATGTAATATCCATAGATAGGAAGTGCCATTCGTGCGCCCTGTCCCCAATTCATCGATCGAAAACGAACAGAGCGGTCTTCTGCACCAACCCACACCCCGGTTGCAAGTTCTGGTGTCAAGCCGACAAACCAACCATCCGAGTTACTTTGGGTAGTTCCTGTTTTTCCGGCTGTTGGGGCAAGGACATTCCCCCATGACTGACCTCCTCTTAAGCTTCCTGCTGTACCCTGTGTAACAACCTTCTTCATCATCTGAAGCGTCTCAAAAGCAACATTCTCATTCAACACTTCCTTGGAATAAGATTTCGCATTATAGATTACATTGCCGTTTCTATCTTCTATTCGCATGATGGTTGTCGGACGGTTGAAGATTCCATTATTAGCAAAAATACATTGTGCTCCTACAAGCTCAAAAAGAGATAAGTCCATGATTCCAAGACACATGGAAGGAACTTCCTGATCAGGTGTCAAGTTGATATCCATGAGTTTTAACAATTTAGAGATCGTTTTAGGACCGGCATACCCCCCCATTTTCGCCATAACTGCTACAGTGATATTATTCATGGATTGCGCCAGACCAGTTGAGGCCGTTACTACACCTGCTTCTGAACCGCCTGCATTTTTTGGGCACCAGCGACCATCAATATTCCCATCAGCGTCCTGAAGATCCACACAATATGCAGTATTCTCGAATTGAGTGCACGGTTTCACAACCCCCATCGCCATTGCAGTGCCGTACACAAACGGTTTGATCGTCGATCCTACTTGACGTTTTCCTTGTTTGACATGGTCAAATGCAAAATGCTGGAAATTTGCACCTCCAACCCATGCTTTCACAAAACCTGTCTGTGGTTCGATAGAGATCAAACCGGCATGCAGAAATGACTTATAATAACGGATTGAATCGTTCGGAGTCATTAACGTATCCCGCTCACCCTTCCATCCGAAAACACGCATTGGTGTCGGGGTGTTGAAATTAATTTTGATCTCTCCTTCAGAGTAACCGGCGCTACTCAATGAGGCATATCTTGGGGAGTTCAGTCGTGCTGTTCGCATAATGGATTCAGCTTCCTCATCGGAAATGTCATTGGAAAAGGGGAAATTTCGAACATTGCGATTATTGTCATCGAAAGCGGGCTGAAGATTTTCCTTTAAGTGCCTTTGGACGGCCTCCTCGGCATGTTTCTGCAAATTCGCATCAATCGTTGTGTGGATCTTCAGGCCGTCGCGGTAGATATCGTAAGGCGTGCCGTCCTGACGCGCATATTTCCAACTTCCATCAGGATTCTTTTCAAGGAAAAGGCTTGACAACTCTTTGCGAACTGCTTCCCTGAAATAAGGAGCCATTCCCTGCTTGTGATCCACCACCTGGTAATCGACAACTAAAGGCTTTGTCTTCAATGCTTCGAACTCTTCTTCGGTGAGCTTATTTCTGAGAGCTTCATTTCCCGACTCACTATTCTTGAGCCACTGCATCAATACCTGATTCCTGCGTGTAAGGGCCCGGGTTGAATCCTCTGCGCGCTCCAAGGCAATATCATCTTGTGTGACCTCTTCCGGTTTAATGCCTTTATCCGCGGCTATAACTCTTCGGTAATTCTTGATCTTATAAGTGTAGGGATTGAATAATGAAGGATTCTTACACATCCCAACAAGCATTGCAGCCTCTTCTTTTGTCAGGTCTTTAGGCTTTTTGTTAAAATATACCTTCGCTGCATTCTCAATTCCAACAGCGTTGTACAGGAAGTCGAATTGATTTAGATACATCGTAATGATCTCTTCCTTCGAAAAACGCTTTTCCAAACGGGTAGCAATGATGTTTTCCCTTGCCTTTTCATTGATCCTTTTAAATATCCGGCCAATCCGCCCTCCCGAAGTACCGGGCACCTGTTCTCCGGCTGCGCGCGCTAATTCTTCTCTTTCACGTTGCTGCAAGGTGAACAATAGTTTTGCAAGCTGCTGTGTGATGGTTGATGCTCCACCGGCACCACCAACATTAACAACTGCTCGGCCTATAGCACGGAAATCAACACCTGAGTGATCGTGAAAACGCTCATCTTCAGTTGAGATCAATGCATCAGTGACATACGGTGAGATCTCCTTGTATTCAACACTGGTGCGGTTCACTTTCCAATACCTTCCCAATTCCGTTTCTCCATCCGAAGCATAAACAACAGAGGCGAGTAGTTCAGGTGGATTATCAAGCATGGCAACAGGTGGAAGATCATCTTCCGACTGAAATAGTAGCAATGATGTGACGATCAGAAACGGAAACATGGCCATAATCCAGAAAACGCGTGTCATCTTCTTTTTGCCATCGTCAGAAAAAGTAACTTTTGTTCCTTTTGTATCCTTCATATCAGACTATTTTATGTAAAAGTAAGAATTCTTTCTATTGTTAATTCGATGGTTTTATTGGAGCACATCCCTTCGTTGACTATCCAATTTTAATAAGATGAACATCATCATCGAAAATGACATCATAGATGAACCTCCGTAACTAAAAAATGGGAGTGGAATCCCGATCACAGGAGCAAAACCGATGTTCATTCCGATATTGATCGCGAAATGGTAAAAGAGGATCATGGCAACAGCATAAGCATAGATCCTGTTGAATGCTGAACGCTGTCGCTCCGCGATCATAATGATGCGTAACAGCATGAACATGTACAAACAGACGAGCACGATCGTTCCGACGAAACCCCACTCTTCTGCAAAAGGACAGAAAATGAAGTCAGTCTCACTTTCCGGAACATGGTTGCTTTCTACACTCGAAACGGATGCCTTGTTGTATCCTTTACCAAGGAATCCCCCTGAACCAACAGCCGCCATTGCACGGTTACGGTTATAATCCTCCCCGTCCGGATCTTCCTTCAGGCCAAGGAAAAGTTCGATCCTGTCCTTTTGATGTTCTGCCAATCCCTGAAATCCAAAGTTCACGGCCGTTGCTAAGCCGGAGGCTAAAATATACCCGATCAGAATGACCAATGCAGCGCGGTTCCGTTCGCGTTTGGAGGATACAAATCGTAAGATCAGAAAGGCGACTACTGAAAAAATAGTAAGGGAAATAATGACACTCCAAAAACCGGGGATCTTAACATCCTGTAGAAAATCAAATTCAAGGGTTTCGTTGCTCATAAGTAAGGTCACCAAACTAAGAAAAACAACAACGAACAAGATTGGTATAAAATGACTTCCAACCCACGTCTGTTTGAATTTTACCCCCGGAATACTGTTCACTACTTTCAGTATAAGTGGATCATACGTGATCCCTTCCCTGTACATCACGAAAAGGAAAGATGTGAACACAACGAAGGTTCCGGCGTCAGGCTGAAGTAAGATCAATGACATCGGCACCAAGATGATCGCGTTGGCAAGAATTACAGTTTGGATGGTTTGCTGTTTCACGTTAACCTGCGAGATGAAACGTGCCAGGAGCAGTGCCGTTCCGATCTTGGCAAACTCAGCCGGCTGAATACCCATTGTTCCGATACCCAACCATGCCCTTGCTCCATTCACCGGCGGCATGAAAAGAACGATCACGAGAAGCACCAATGTGAACAAATAAATAGGAACGCAAAACTTCCGATAGATATCTGAATCGATCAGAAAGACCAGTAATCCAAGAAACAGTGAAACGCCTAACCAGATGATCTGTTTTCCATACTTCTGCGAAAAATCAAAAATGTTTGGATGTTCCTCATTATACGCTACCGAGTATACAGTTGCCACCCCCATGATAAGCATAACGATGTAGACTGCGAAAAGTGTCCAGTCAAGATGTGCAACCAATGATTCTTCTTTTCTCATCAATACGTGAACTTTGCTTCCAGGATCGTTTTCTCGCGGTCCTTTTCGGTAACCTTTCTGTTTATGTATTTTTCGATCATCAAACTAGCAGTTGGTGCAGCCCAAAGCCCTCCACCACCTTTCGCATTTTCAATAAAGACAGCTATCGCGATCTTCGGCTTGTACATCGGCGCAAAGGCAATGAACGTAGAGTGATCGTCACCATGAGGGTTCTGAACAGTACCTGTTTTGCCACAAATCACAATATCTTTAAGTTTCGCTCTTTTTCCTGTTCCGCCGGCTTCATATACGACCCGTCTCATTCCTTCGACAACAACACCAAAGTGCTTTCTGTCGATCTTTGCAAAGTGCTTTTTCCGATACATCTCAAGAGGACCTTCTTTGCCGATTGCCTTGACGAAGTGAGGTGTTATGTACCAACCTCTGTTCGCTATCATTGCCGCAATGTTTGCCATCTGAAGAGGAGTGATCATAACCTCTCCCTGACCAATTGATATGGATCTGATCGTAGAGAATGCCCAACGATGATGTCCATACCATTTGTCGTAAAAAACCACATCCGGTATCAATCCCGGCCGCAATCCTGTGATATCGGTTTCAAGACTTTTGCCCAAACCGAAACTGTACATGTATTCTGCCCAAGTCGTTAAACCTATTTCCGCGTCATGGAATACACTTTTCTTCTTTCCTTGCTGGATGATCCTCCGCATGACCGCATAGAAATAGGGGTTACACGAATGTTTGATCCCATCGGGTAAGTTCCCCGCACTCGCATGGTTATGACAACCAACAACCCCTTTGTTACAAGGCGATCCAAATTCCGGGGAGATGACTCCTTCCTGAAGGCCTATCAGTGAATTCAATAATTTAAAGGTTGATCCCGGCGGATACTCTGCTTGCAAGGGTCTGGGAAAAAGCGGTTTATTCGGATCCTGCAGCAATTTTGGATAATTCGTGGAGATGTTCCTCTTTCCGATCAACAAATTGGGATCATAAGAAGGTGCCGAGACTAATGCCAGGATCTCACCGGTAGAAGGCTCTATCGCGACAATACATCCCTTTTTCCCCTGGAGCAATTTTTCACCATATGCTTGTAAAATAATGTCAACACCTAGTTTCAAAGCCGGACCCTGCTTAGCAATAGTGTCATATTTCCCATCTGCGTAGGATTCTATCGCATTATTCAGCGCAGAAGTCACGATGTACTTGATTCCCTTTCTCCCGCGTAATTCACTTTCATAGTAACGCTCCAAACCAGCACGACCGATATTATTTCCGGGCTTATAGAAAGCGTCCTCATCGATCTCTTCACGGTTTACCTCCGAAAGGTAACCTACGATGTTTGCGCCATTCGCAAACGGATAAGAACGCATACTTGTCACTTCTTCATAGAATCCGGGAAAATCATCGAGGTGCGGTGCGATCTTGGAGATCTCCTCGAGCGAAAGTTCTTTAAGGAAAGGATAAGCGCGTATCTTCTGATAATTTGAAGTGGTCTTTCCACTGTGCTTGTTATAGTATACACCTTCTCCTTCGCGGATCTCGATGAAACGGTTCCGGACTTCTTCACGCGTCCAACCGATCAGTGATGCGAATTTGTTGGTGTCCAGATACTTGATATCTGCCTCCACCATCATCAGATTGTAATAGGTCCTGTTCGAAACGATCTTCTTACCATTCCTGTCGAACAACACCCCTCTTGGAGGTGTTATCTCCTTGCGTTTTTCTGCGATCTCTTGTGCCCTAAGTGTCCAGGTGTCGTCGATAACCTGCATGTAAAATAAGCGAATGGCATAGATGATACCTACCAAGACAATAAAGGTAATGATCACATATTTCCGGGTATCGAAGTTCATCGCTCTTTTGGCTTAGAAACGAATGTTGCCTGGATAAGCAAACACAGCAAAAACGACAAAGGAACACTGAAAAGTGTTTTCTGTAAGACGAACAAAAGATCATCAATTCGGAAGATCTCCAGGGTGAAGAACCAAAGATGGTGTATCGTCAAAAGGAGCCCGAATACGTATAGGAACCAGCGGCTTCCCATTTCGTAGATGTTCCCTTCCTTCAGTTTATCATAACCTTCACGTGGGGAGAACATGTTGAAAATGACCGGCCGAAGGTAAGTGATCAATAAAAGAGAGGACGTATGCAGTCCATAGGTGTTTGAGATGGAGTCGATCGCCAATCCCATTACGAATGCGGTCAGGAGCATGTATATAATTCCCATTTCGAAGGGAAGCAATACGATGAACAGTGGGTATACCATGAACTGGATGCCTAAACCGATCTCAAGGTGATTTAAGACCATCGTTTGTACGATGACCAAAACCAAAAAACGGATACTATGCTTGATCACTTCGTTCATTCTTCTTCGTCTTCAGGAATTGCATCTTCTAATTCTTCCTGTTCTTCCTGCAGCAGGTTTTTAATAATATAAACACGTTGAAGTGTTCTGTAATCTTCCGTAAAACGGATCTCCACGTCCCAAAGTGGTTTCCCTTCAACAGCTTTTAGTTTGCCAATTCTACCGACCATAATGCCTCTTGGAAAGATTCCCGAGCCTCCTCTCGTAACCACCTTCGACCATTTTTTTATCTTGAGGTCATTCGAGATTCCTGTTATCGAACCCCTTCGCGGGTCACGCCCGTCCCATTTCAATAGTCCAAACAGTCCAATCGGTTCGATCATGACGTCGATATTGATGTTTTCTGTCAGAACAGACTTTACTACCGAAAAATGATCACTTACATTATGGATGATCCCAACGACACCGTTGTCCGAAAAAACTCCCATCCCGCGCTTGATACCTTGCAATCGACCGATGTTCAACGTGAAATAGTTATTCCTTTTTGTGAGCGTAGAGTTAATCAGAGTGGCAGGAATGTACGTATACTGCTGATGGAACAGCGTATCATCGATCAGAATCGTGCCATTCTGTAAACGCTGCATACTCTCAGGTAGACGTTCCCGCAACTTGATATTCTCTCGTTGTAAAGCCTGATTGTTCTTGCTTAGGTTAAAGTGCTTTGTAATGTCATTCCGAGCCTTCAGGATAGTGCCTGAAACCTGTGATGCGCTGGTCAGGTACTGTGATCTTGGAAAATTCAAAAATGAGAAATACGTCGACAAGGCGAAAACCTGCAGTAAGATGAAGATCAAGAACACACGGAAACGCCTAAAAAAGGCTATCAGATTGCGCATGTACAAAGATAAAAAAGTCCCGACAATTATTGAGCGGGACTTTTAAATTAATCTCTGATCAGGAACTGGAATCGATCGATATTCTTCAATGCGATACTTGTTCCTCTCGCAACGGCTCTCAACGGGTCTTCCGCGATGTGAACCGGTAGTTTTGTCTTTGCGGAAATTCGTTTATCCAACCCCCTCAGCATAGAGCCTCCACCAGCAAGGTAGATCCCTGTTTTGTAGATGTCAGCAGAAAGTTCTGGTGGTGTCATCTCAAGTGCACTCAAGATCGCCTCTTCTATCTTGGAAATTGTTTTGTCTAAAGCATGGGCAACCTCAGAATAAGTGATAATGATCTCTTTCGGGATGCCGGTCATAAGGTCTCGACCACGAACTGCAAAATCTTCAGGTGGATTATCCAACTCCGGAAGTGCTGCTCCAACTTCGATCTTAATCTGTTCTGCTGTCCGCTCACCTACAAGGATGTTGTGTTGGCGGCGCATATATTCTTCAATGTCATTCGTGAAATCATCTCCTGCAATACGGATAGACTTGTCACACACAATACCTCCAAGTGCAATGACCGCGATCTCAGAAGTACCACCTCCAATATCGATGATCATGTTCCCCATCGGCTCTTCAACATCAATACCAATACCGATAGCTGCCGCCATTGGCTCGTGAATAAGGTACACTTCTTTCGCTCCGGCATGCTCTGCGGAGTCACGTACTGCTCGTTTCTCCACTTCGGTAATCCCTGAAGGAATACAGATAACCATCCGAAGTGTGGGGTTAAAAAGGCTTCTTCCGGGATTGATCATCTTGATCATTCCGCGGATCATTTGCTCGGCACTCTGGAAATCGGCGATCACTCCATCTTTTAATGGACGAACTGTTTCGATCAGCTTGTGCGTTTTTCCATGCATTTGCTGTGCTTTCTTCCCGATCGCAACCACCTTACCTGACTGAATATCTTTCGCAACAATCGATGGTTCATCAACAACAACCTTGTCATTCAAAATGATCAGTGTGTTTGCCGTTCCCAAGTCGATCGCGATCTCTTGCGTTAAAAAGCTAAATAAACCCATTTTCCTTGATGCTTCCTAAATTGTAGCTGTACTATCAGCCGATTATTCGTAAAGTTCGCTTTTTTGTTTCAATTTTCGACAAAAAAGCACGATTTAATGTTTAAAGTGCCTGTTACCTGTGAAAACCATCGCCATACCATGCTGGTTGCAGTAGTCGATAGACAGTTCGTCCTTTATGGAGCCGCCCGGTTGAATCACTGCTGAAATACCAGCCTGATCAGCGATCTCAACGCAATCAGGGAATGGAAAGAACGCATCCGAAGACATTACTGCACCCTTCAGGTCAAAACCAAATGACTTCGCTTTGTGGATAGCTTGCGTTAACGCATCAACACGGGAGGTCTGCCCGGTACCGCATGCCAGCAACTGATTGCCCTTGGCAAGAACGATCGTATTGGATTTCACATGCTTCACGATCTTATTTGCGAAGAGAAGGTCCTTGATCTCATCTGCCGTTGGTTTCACATTCGTTTTTGACTCCAACTGTTCTGCTGTTTCAGTAATGAGGTCTTTGTCCTGCTCCAATACCCCATTCAGGATGGTTCTGAACTGACGTTTAGGTAATTCGAGATCTTTTTGAACCAAAATGATCCTGTTCTTTTTACTTTTCAGCAAATCCAACGATTCCGGACTGTATCCCGGAGCAATTACTACCTCACAGAACAACTCATTGATCTCAGTTGCCGTATCCAGATCGATCTCTTTGTTGGCAATAAGTATCCCACCAAATGCACTGACCGGATCTCCTGCCAAAGTATCCAAATAAGCCTGTTTCAAGGTTGATCGAATGGCTAGCCCGCATGGATTGTTGTGTTTCAGAATTGCAAAGGTTGGATCCTCATTTTTGAACTCAGCTATCAAATTAACGGCTGCATCGACGTCCAAAAGATTGTTATAGGACAACTCCTTGCCATGCAACTTATCGAAAATGGAGTCCAGATCGCCATGGAAGATCCCTTTTTGATGAGGATTTTCTCCATAACGCAAGACCTGATGCTGCTGGATGCTTTCTTTGAATAGCTCTTTTTCTCCCTGATTGAAATACTTGAAAATGTGGGTATCGTAATGGGAAGATACGTTAAATGCGTCGCGGGCGAACGACTGTCTTTGTTCCAGTGTTGTCTCAACGTTCTGTGCCGTAATGATCTGAAGAAAATCAGCGTATTGAGCCTGAGAAGGGATGATCACCACATCGTTGTAATTCTTTGCGGCAGCACGGATCAATGAAATTCCACCAATATCGATCTTTTCAATGATCGCTTCGTGACCTGCACCTGATGCAACAGTCGCCTCAAACGGATATAGATCAACGATCACAAGGTCTATCTCTGGGATTTCATATTCAGCAATTTGAGCCTGATCTTCATGAAGATCACGACGGTTGAGAATTCCTCCAAAAACTTTCGGATGAAGGGTTTTAACACGACCGCCGAGAATCGAGGGATAAGAAGTCAGATCCTCGACTCTTTCTACAGGAATGTTCATTTCCTCAATAAACGATTGGGTCCCTCCTGTTGAGTAGATCACGACCCCACTCTTGTGAAGCTGCTCCACTATAGGTGCCAGGCCTGTTTTGTCGAATACGGAAATTAACGCTGAATTGATTTTTTTTGATGTGATCATCCCAAGAAACTTAAAAGAAAATGCAAAATTAGTCTAAATATTTTGACCTTCAATAATCTCCAATAAAAAAGGGCCGTTTTTTCAAACAGCCCTTTTTTATTCAATTTTAATCGTATTACATCTTCGAAATTCGACGTATTACCTGCGTGTTTTCTGTAGATAGTTTTACTTGGTAGATGCCATTTGCAACAGACGACATGTTAACAGAAACGATAGATCCGTTCTCGTTATTATTCGTTGCTACTAACTTCCCCGACATATCATAAATCTCGATCACAACCTCTTCTGACGAAACAGACGATAGATCGATCATCAATTCCTCGGAAACTGGATTAGGGAACATCGTTACATTGCTGAACAGATTCATCTCTCCAATTCCCAGGTTATTGATATAAGTAACCGTAACTTGGCACGTTTGTGTGTTTCCACACTGGTCCGTTGCTGACACGGTAACATTATTTGCCCCATTATTCAAGGCCGTTCCAGCAACAGGAGTCTGTGTTACTGTAACCGAACCTCCAGGGCAAGTTGTGCTTGCAGATGCAGCAGATACTACATTCGGCATTACTGTTGAGCTCGTTGCATAAATCGTTTGATTAGACCCACACTGCAGCGACAATACACCGGATGGGGCTGGTTGCAGGTTAACAGTGTAATCTTCCGTTTCGCCATAGGTAGCAACTGCACACGGGTCAATAGCACCATCAACGGAGTATGATATTCTCACGCGCATTGTAACAGCTCCGGTTACTGCACCGGTTGGAACAGTGAAGGTAAATTGGTTGCTCCAACCCGCTCCCACAAGCACGTAACCAACTTGTTCACCGGCATCAAGGAAATCATTATCATCGTTGTAATCGATCCAAACTGCAATCTCGTCATCTGTGTAGGCTGTCCCAACTGTTGCTCCTATTGCGGGAGTTACAGTAACTGTGTACTGAGATCCTTTGTTCAACGTGGTACTCTGACCTGTATAACTGATATATCCTCCTGATGTACATGCGGTGGTGTTATTGATCGTATTCAATGATACATTCTGGATATACTCATCACACGCATTAGATGCAGACGGAGTACATGGCCCTGTTGCAACCTGGACTGTAATATAGTTGTTCTTGAGTTCGACGTCGCTTCCCTGTGCGTTAGACGCTGTAAGTTGGATGTTATACTGTCCAACTGTATTGAAGATCACCTGAGGGTTCTGCGAAGTTGCTGAGGTACCTCCTGTGTATGACCAATCAACTCCGGCACTTCCCGGTGTGATCACCCATGCCCATCCTGTAGGTGAACCTGTAGTAAGATCAGTAAAGCCTACCGTTCCACCTGGGCTAACGGTTGTCGGAGTTCCCGAGAAATTTGCAACCGGAACAGCCGGTGCAGAACATGGATCTGCTGAACCGTCCAATACCAGAAGTCCTGTATTGCCGGGATCTAAAAATGTTTTAAGACGATAATTCGTATTCGTACTATTGGAGGTCCAGTGGTAAGACATTTTACCATAGTAATCCGGTTGGTTGGTTGCATTGCAAAATGACCCTCCACCAGTAAGCGTTCCAACAATACGTCCAGCGGAGTTGTTAAAAATCGGAGAGCCCGAGGAGCCTCCTTCTGTCACTCCATATCCATTGGCATTGGAAGACCAGGTTAATCTCCAGTGGGATTGTAAACCGTTTCCATTCCATGCAGAAGTTATTGTGTTCCCGTTGAAAGTTGAAATTTTCTTAATGTCTCCCGCGGGATGATGAATACCCACTCCTCCGGCAGTAGCCGTATTATTTGCATCCCAACCGTTCCAGTAGGCGTTGAAGTTGGCCGACTTCAGCGTTGTAATTGTTGTTGCTTGATTTGTTAATGTCCCGAGCTGAACAAGTAAGAAATCTGATCCTGAACTACCACCACCATCATTCGAATGTGCCAATACTACTGATCCCGTTATGAAATAATCATCTAGGGTACCCGCTTGTGATGGGTTTGTACAGTTCGGTGATTCATACCTGAAATAAAATTTCCATTGATTGAAATTTGAAGCAGACAAAAGTGTGCCGTTGTTTGTAATTCCGCAGTGCAATGCTGTTAAAAATAGTGGCTTACAATCCTGTGTCACATTGTTGACTAAAGACCCGGTACACCATCCGGCGCTGGCCCCTGAAACAACATAAATCCTTGCAACACCGCGCTTCTCAACCTGCCAGGCATCTCCAACGGGTGAACAATTTACATTTACCTCACATGCTTCAGATTCATTTATCTTCTGAACATTTGGATTTCCGGTAGAGCGATAGTTATACATTACTTGGTCTATTCGGAATTCTGATGATCTGGAACCATATGGTTCTGTCAGCTTCAATATGAACTCATCACCAAAACACAGTGCAGCATTTTGCTGAAAATGATCCAGAACATCATCCTTAGTCATAGGCCTGTGGCGCAAAACCCCGGACAGATCGCGAATTTCAAAAGTGGAATTGTCATATACTTTGAATACCTCAAATAAAAAACTTAACGCCTCCGCGCCCTCAGACTTTATCTTCAATTCCCACACGCGGTCACCGTTTGGCAGGTTGGTCCATACACCGCTGTTTACCGGAGTTATATTGGTAAAGATCGGAACACCTATTCGGTAAAGCTGACCATTCTTATCACGCTGTGCGTCCTCCTCCAGCAAAGCTGCAACATCAGGCGCAGGAAGATCTTGTTTGGGAATGTGCTTGTTAAGCTCCACGGCCACAGGAACAACAGGCCCCTTACCCGCGCCCTGTGCATTGACAGAAGCAACGTTCATGGACAACACAACCCCGATGGAGAGTATCACTTTTTTCATAGTTTCAGAATTTGTTTGTTAAAGCAGTTCATCACAAATATATAACTTTACGGAAAATATAAAAAATGGCGAGAATTTGCCTGGTGGAAGATGAAAAAAGCCTGTCAGATCTGATAAGGATGAATCTGGAGTTGGAAGGTTTTGAAGTGACCTCTTACGAAAATGGCAGAAGAGCTTTTGAAAAAACTGCTTCCTTCGGTGAATTTGATCTGGTAATACTGGATGTAATGCTTCCGGAAGTAAGTGGATTGGACATCTGCAAGGAAATCCGTAAAAAGTCATCTGTGCCTGTTCTTTTCCTGTCGGCAAAAGGAACAACCGAAGACAGGATCGCCGGATTAAAACTAGGTGGAAACGATTATCTGAGTAAGCCTTTTGATCTAGAAGAACTTCTGCTTCGGGTGAACGTCCTCACCCAAAGGCATCCCATCAGAATACTGGAGTCCACCGGTATCCGGATCGGTCAGAAAGAGGTTAATTTCAGTACGTACGAAGTCACCGATTTAAGAACCAATGTGACGGTAACCTTGTCGAAAAAGGAAATCGAGCTTCTGAAACTATTTATTGAAAAGGAGGGAGTTGTTATTTCCAGGGATGAAATCCTGGATCGTGTCTGGGGAAGGGATCAATTTCCGACTTCCCGAACGATAGACAACTACATTCTATCCTTTCGAAAACTTTTCGAAGATGATCCGCGATCACCGAAATACTTCCATTCGATTCGTGCTGTCGGCTATAAATTCACAAATACCAAATAATCTTAATTTCAATCTATTGTCGGCAATCTAGTTTTCTAATTGCTATTTTTGCCATGATTTTATGAAGGAGAAACAACTGTTAAAACAAAACCGATATGATAAGGCCTATTTGCGAATGGCCAGGTCCTGGTCGGAACTGTCGCATTGCAATAGAAAAAAAGTAGGTGCAATCATCGTCAAAGATGAAATGGTGATTTCAGATGGGTATAATGGTACACCTGCAGGTTTTGATAATTGCTGTGAGGACGAGAACGGAAACACACAGTGGTATGTGCTACATGCTGAGGC
This sequence comes from Flavobacteriia bacterium, assembly GCA_046301895.1. Taxonomy (GTDB): domain Bacteria; phylum Bacteroidota; class Bacteroidia; order Flavobacteriales_D; family Crocinitomicaceae; genus M0103. Next base: position 14,126 of record JBKCJG010000033.1, on the reverse strand, counting down.
AAATGCCATTCTGAAGGTAGCAAAATCAACAAACAATTGTAAAAATGCCACACTTTATCTGACACTTTCTCCTTGTAAAGACTGTAGCAAGCTAATTCTTCAGGCTGGTATAAAGAGAGTAGTCTTCAGAGATTCCTACAAAGATACGGCAGGCATTGATTTCCTGAAAAGTGCTGGCGTTGACATTCTTCAAATTGAAAATCCAGAAGATGCAGATTAATCCTAAATACAACTATACGATACCCGTGATTTTGGCTGTTGTACTTTCCATTGGAATGTGGATCGGAAACACCCTTTCCCCTAAGACCATTGAGTCTTCAGTGGAAGGGGGGGCTGCCAAGTATCAGAAAATACAGGACATCATCGAAGTTCTGGACAAAAAGTACGTAGATTCATTGAATGGCGAGGACCTTTTTGAGCAAACTATATCCGATATGCTCCACAAACTGGATCCTCATAGTAATTACATTGCTGCCAAGGACCTTGCATTAATCAATGAGTCGATAGAAGGAAAATTTGGAGGAGTAGGTGTTAGGTTTTTCATACTTCGCGACACAATTTGTATCACCAATGTCGTTAAAGGATCTCCTTCTGATCGAGCCGGAATTAAAGCAGGAGATAAAATCATTGAGGTGGCGGGTAAGCCTGTCGCGAAGAAAAAGATTACCAACGAGAAGGTAATGTCCTTGTTGAAAGGAAAAGAGAACACCACTGTTAGCCTGAGGATTCGTCGTGGCAAAAAGTCATTGAACGTCAGCGTTACACGTGGCATCATACCGATCGAAAGCGTTATTAGCGCTTACATGATACAACCTAACATAGGTTATCTCAAGATTGATCAGTTCTCAGTTGAAACAGCCGATGAGTTCAGAAAAGCCGTAACGCGTTTGAAACAACAGGGTATGAAGAAAATGTTAATTGATCTTCGAGACAATGGGGGTGGGGTTCTTCAATCAGCAACAGATATCGCGGATGAATTCTTAGGTAAGAATGTACCGATTGTAAAGACCAAAGGTGAGCATACAGGTTCCTATACCTATCGCGCAACATCCGGAGGCTTGCTCGAAACGACAGAGGTTGCGATTCTGATAAATTCTAATTCTGCTTCAGCAAGTGAGATACTTGCAGGCGCTATACAGGACAATGACAGAGGAACGATAATTGGCCGACGGTCATTTGGAAAGGGATTGGTTCAGGAAGACATACAATTGCGTGACGGAAGTAATCTACGCCTAACAATCGCTCGTTATTACACTCCAACTGGACGTTGTATCCAGAAGCCATATAATGAGGGATACGACGAATATATGGCCGATCAGATCGAGCGATACGACAGCGGTGAACTTTATGCTCCTGACAGCTCGTTATTCGTGGATTCGTTGAAATACGAAACCCCAAAAGGGAAGATCGTTTATGGAGGTGGGGGAATTATGCCGGATATTTTCGTGCCGTTTGATTCGACCGGAATGGGCTGGTATTTCAGTGATTTACGTTTCTCACAAGCATTCAATGCTTTTGCTTTTGATTACGTGCAGGACAAACGCTTCAAATGGAAAACAATTGAGGACTTCACAAAGAACTTTACCGTTTCGGACCAATTAGTTAAAGACTTTTCCCTTTTTGCAGAAAAAGAAATGAAGATCAAACGCGACAAAAAATCCCTCGACGGAAGCAAGACACTTATCGCAAGAACCTTAAAAGCTGAAATTGCCCGGCAACTCTGGCTAGAAGATGGTTATTTCCAGATTGTTAATCAAACTGACAACGAGGTTAAACGTGCCGTTCAGTTTCTCAAGAATTAATTCTTGATCAGCTGTTTCGTAAAGTTTACTCCATTAATATTGATGGAAACGAAGTAAATGCCATTCCTTACAGCTGCTCCAGCTGTGTTATTGCCGTCCCAAGATACGTGGTAACCATTCTCGATTGCTGTTTCTGCCTGAACTAATTTTCGAATAAGTTTACCCTGATAATCGTAGATCGAAACCGAGATCACGTCACCCGCATTTACACCGGGATGCGCTATCATTGTTCCTTCAGTGAACGGATTTGGATAAACCATGATCGGACTGCTATCTGCATGGATCTGTTCATCTAAACTTGCTGACATTAATGACTCCATATCATAATTCTCATCACCATTCTGATAAAGCATATAGTGGAAATAAACCAGGAACATTTCGTCAGAAGTATTCAGACCAGCAGTTATAGTTGATCCTGTGGTATTCAGATATGACCCCTCACCCTTTATCTTGAAACCCGTTGGAACTTTCTGTATCTGTTTAAAGAAGTAAAAGTCTTGCCAATGGAAATCCCAATCAGGAACATTGATAAACTTAACTGTATCATTCACATTCAATGGATTGAATGCGTATGACTTTATGTGCTGTCCAAGTAGATGCATATGTGGGAAAACACTCATAACAGACACATTCGCAGGGACACCACCTGAATTTGGATATTGAGCAGACACGTTGGTCATTTGGTTATTCGGCAAAGAAAAGGACCAGTTCTGAATGATCGGATCTGCCGAGATCATACGAACCCCTGTTGTACCTACAGGATAAAAATGAAAAATTACTTTAGTACTGTCGTATTGACCATAACTACCTGCAGGATAATGCATTGCAAAGTATACCTGTGACCCTCCCGGCAAGTCGAATCCAAGTTTAAGTGGTGCAACGGAGGGAAGGGTCATTGGAGAGGCGCCGGGCGTGTAACCTGCCAGTAATTTCGTTGTTGAATTCCCCGGACTAGCACAATTCCCCCCAACAGAATCACTCAACTCGACACCGGTTGGATCAATATAGATCAACGCGTGATGAACAATCTGACGGTTTCCGGGTACGATCTCAACTGACTTAATGGTCCTTCCTTGAAGTAATCCCGTTGGAACAGCAAAACAAGCATAATCATCATTGATGGTGGCCTTGCTCATATAAGTTGGCATTTGAACAACCAGGTCCCCATTTCCCAAAACTGTTCCGTTAGAGAAAACCGGGGGCGGCGGAGTATTTGCTGCATTTCCTTCCGGATAACCATTCGTGATCCAATCAAGCATGGTGGTTTTTTCAGAAGGGGATAGTGCTCTGTCATGCACATATTGCTGATAATTATTGTCCGGGGGCCATGGTGGCATGCGCTCCTGAGTTACCGCATCATAAATTGCGGTGGCCATGGCGCTTGTTTCATTGTAGGTCGTTAAAGAAAACCCTCCTATACCGCCGTAATGATGGCACTTTGTACATTTGTCATAAACGATCTGAGCAACGTTATTACTCCAAGTCTGTGCAAAATTGAAAAATGTTGCAGTTAAGAAATAGAATAGTAGTATTGATCTTTTCATATAGATGGTTTTCAAATGCAAAATAAAACTTTTTTATGAGATATAATGCGATACTTTTTAGCTTGATGATAAACGGTATTTTCAGTAGTTTCGTTGGATCTACACGATATGTTTCATGAAGTATATTGCGATCAAAAACATAGCGCCTATTTTATCGGGAACAGGTGACACACTTTCCTTTATACTTAACACATTGGAAGAATGTCTATCCTCCCCTGACGGAGATAAGATCGCGATCGGAGACAAGGATTATTCGTTGGATGCAGTCCGTGAATTTAGGTCTTTACTAACTGAAGAAACGCTGGTATATTGCGGCTGGATCGAGCAACACTCCGCACTACTCACATTGCTTGAAGGAAAGACACCATCATCTCCGTTTGAGGATCGGTACAAATGGCTTGAACATACTTTTTTTAAGCGCTTTTCATCTTTTCTAAAACATTTCATGGTTCCATGCTTACGAGATTTGAAAAGAAACGTCACTTTCGAAGAACATGCGATACTTTTATCCTATGCTGTTCTGCTTCCCGAGGACGAACGTAGGTTTATTGAGATGGAGTTGTTCACACCACTGAGCGAAAGGATTCTATCATCACAAGAAGCAGTGGAGACGGCAGAATGTGAATCTGCCTTAACAGACGTCATACAACTTTTTATAAACGACAGTGCGGTTAACATGGTCAACGGGCTCTCCAGAGCCTCCTATTCAGCAAAAGTAAATTATGTTGATCACTTGCTGTGGGTGGTCAAGCAGCAGAGCTGTACTCTTCGATTAGCCAATTGGATCCTGAAACAACTTGAAAATATTGAGCTGAACCCCGAGCACCGCCAAAAGGTAATCGATCTAAAAAAAGACCTTCGGGAAGGGCGTATCAGCATTAAGAATGGTAACCTCGCGCCATCAAAAGGACTTTCCTTAAGAACAATTGTGTATCTCAGCTCGATCGTCGCACTGATCGGACTCAGTGTTTGGATTATCTGGCAAAAGCCCTTTTCTGCTCGGGATGACCAGTCCTTCGACAATAATACAGCCTATCAACAATTTACAAAGGAAGAGCGCGTAAAGATCGACTCGCTTCTGCGTGAAATTCAGGAGGAAGGTCACCCCGAAGACAACCAGATCGATCCTTCACAGCCTATCCTTGGAAACGGAATCAGTGTTTCCATAAGGATTCCTTTTCAAAACAAACGCATGGAAGAACTGTATCGCGATCTTCAACTCGACGTTGACCTCTACGACCAGGGCCTGAATGATACGTGCTCAGTTTATTCGAAAAAAGAGGCAGAGAAAGCACATTATAAGTCTGTCCGACCCTTAGAAAAAAGAACTGCTTCGTTTGAATTGATGATGAAAAATGAGTCAGAATATGACGTTTATATGATCGTCTTTCAAGATGAAACCAAGGGGAAGATCTATTCACTATTGATCGGGAAGGGAACACAGTACATGGTCAGCATGGAGGCCAACGATCGCGTACTTTTTGTTGCGGGGAATGATCTTGGGAAATTCATCACACCAAAAGGCGCAATAGCTCTTCCTTCAAAACACTTTGTACATCATTTCTGCCAAACGGATGTAAATTATGCTCAATCGATCAGCAATTTATATTCATTTGAGCGGCCGCGCTCAGTACAGAACAAACTCTTATTTAGCGGAGATAAAAAGACATGGTTTACGGTAGTCGATCTGTACAGTATCCTTGAGGTCTTGTAATCACCTCCGCAGTTTTTCTCTGATGGTTCCTATAGAAGTTATATATACACCAGCGAAGATCACCAACATATACAAAACTTTTTCTAAAGTGAACGTACCGGTATAATCATCCGCAACGCCAATTGAACTAAGAAAATATGCGAAGAAAATCACACAAACAGGCTGTATGTATATATAGGCGCTTGAAACCGAAGGAGACAGGAACTTTAACCCGAACATCGTCATCAAATAGGTTAAAAAGGTTACTCCTACAATCACATAAATGATCTTGATCCATACACCTGACGGAATACTTCCAAAATCGGTAGACACCAGATCTGTTAGGGTCGGCGGATAAATCATAACGAATATAACACCAAATGTAAATACATACGTAATCACCGTTAACGGGGAGTATTTCTTCATTAACGGTTTTGCTAACACCAGGTAAAACGCGTAGCTCGCTGCATTTATGAAGAGAAACGTATCACCCAGGACTGAATCTCCTTTTCCCGTCCCTGCTGTTAATGTAAGTAGAATTGCCCCACTAGTGCCAAGCATAATGCCTAACGATTTCTTCAGGGTTATGCGTTCTTTCAGGATAAAGAGTGACAGAATAACTACCAAAATAGGATTCGTGGCCATGATGATCCCTGAATTTATTGAGGACGACAAGTTTAAGCCATGGAAGAAGAACAACTGATTGATTGCAACACCAAACAGGCCGCATATTGCCAAAAGGAACAGGTCCTTTTTCTCAATCTTTTCCTTGATATAGAATGTTTTAACAAGCCAAAATAAAAAAGTAGCCCCCAGTGCCCTGATAAGAATAAAGACATTAGGCGTTAAATATGTTGGCATGACACCTTTAGCAATAACATGACTGGCACCGTAAAGAGTGTTCACCAAAAAGAGAGCCAAATGGGCTTTTAACGTGCTTGACACTTCGTTATCAAAAAGTGTAGCTGATCTTGTTAATGAAGTATACAGATCGTTTTGCCTTTCCGCGCTCCTCCTTCTCCTCTTTGTTCTTGATTGTCTGTGTTCCGTGAGCCAAGAAATAATTGTCATACCAAAAGGTAAGGTTCGACCAAGTATTTTTCACCTTGTCATCATCATCGCCGGTCTCGATCATTGATACTTCTCGTTCACTCAATACTTCTCCTTCAGAAGTGATTGCTTTTGTCTTCAGTGTGTTAAAGCTTGAGAACATCAACCCTAATTCTGTTTCACTCGTCTCCGTCACGCGGATGAATCGTGTTACTCTGTAAGGTTTGTACCAGGGGTTCATCTCAAATGTAACATCCCACAATTTTTCACCTTCAATATCAAAAGCCGCAACCGTTGCATGGGTGTATTGATACCCATCAAACACCTGACGCGTCGACTGCACCGGTCTACCATTCACATAGGTCGTATAATATTCCGTGCGGTATGTCGGGTAGAACGCTTCACCAATGTAAACGAACTTCCCATCCATAAAACGGATATTGTGAGAAGACATCAGGTAACTAATGGAATACTCTTTACCTTTTGCCTCAGCCTTATCCTTTTTCTTCTCAATCTTGTCTTGCGTTTTTTGTGGCAAATAACTGAGGAATTCTTCGAAGTCCGTAAAGTTATAAAACTTCAGAAAGTCTTTTTTCCCATTGGTCGTTTTGCAGATATAGATTCCTTCGGATGTACTACCAGTCACTTTCTTACTGGAAGAATAAGTTCCTGTAAACATGTATTCTCCTTCACTCAGGAAGGATCCTGACACAGATGTCAATTTCTTATCGGTTCCTTCACTCAGATTGAATGATTCCTGACGTTTACCATCTGCGTCAAATCGCTGAACATACACATCCAGATCTTTGCCGATCATAACATTCAGAAACACATAGAGTTCCTTACTGTCGTCATCCACCTGAAAATTTTCGAAAGTAACTACAGTTGGTTTGAAGCCCACTACCTCAAGTGGAATATCTTTTTCTTTGCCTGCCGCAACGTCTATTTTCTTCAGCGTTTTTCCTTTTTTGGTGGAATATACAATGTAGATGACCTCATCGATGATCTCCATGGTTGATGACGCAGCTTTCTTGGGCACTATACCTTTTACTGTTTTTGTCTTCAATGTTTCAACATCGATCTGCATTAACTGATATTCACTTTTTTTAGAAACGAACATCAAATACATGTTTGATCCTGCGTCTTTTGATTTTGACAAATAGAAATTGTCATCCATCTTAAATTCTTTTGAGTCCATCAGCTCAAGATCCGTCGAATAGTGGTCGATCTTCCAAGTCATGATGCCGCCCTTCGATTTTTCTTCATGGTAGTAGACCATGATTCCCTTGTCCTTAAACTCCGTCAACGAATAACCGGCATAGCCCTCTTTTAACTCGAATTCGATGCGTTTTTCTGTTTTCACCTGCGCATTCAGCTGCATAATACAACTGCAAATTATAAACAGCGAATAAATACTTTTTTTCATAATAACCGTTGGTGTGGGAATTAGTTTGACAAAATACAAGAAGCCAAAGCTAGAACTTTTTTGATTACTTCAGGTCAGAAAAGATATTATGAGAAAAAATGAACATTTTTGTCGAATGAAAATAACGCTGGTCATTTCAGTTTACAAGGATGTTGAAGCGCTTACGGCCGTTCTTCGCACTGCAGCACTGCAAACATTTAATGACTTTGATATTATCATCTCTCAGGATTGTGACAGCGATTGTTTTGATCAGCTTTTGGAAGCGTATCAAGGAAAACTGAAGATCAAACATCTTCAGCAGTCTGATGAGGGATTTTTGAAGAATCGAATGCTCAACAAGGCCATAAAGGAAGCTGCTTCTGACAAAATGGTCTTCATAGACGGAGACTGCATCCTCCATCCACATTTTATTGAGCAGTATGAACGGTGTATAAATCCAGGTGTAATTTGCATGGGAAGAAGGATAGACCTTGACCCTGTCACAACCCATATGATCAAATCCGGCAAGACAATCTATCCTGGGTTCTTTTCCATGATCAAGAATAAAACAACACGTGTTGAAGAATCTTTTTATCTGCCCAGATTGTCACAGCGTTTTCATTCTATTCCAAAACTCCTTGGGTGTAACATGGGTTGGCATCGTTCTGACCTTATAAAATTGAACGGTTTTGATGAGGACTACAATTACCCGGGGTACGGCGAAGACACAGATATGGCCTGGAGAGCCCAAATGGCAGGAATCGGCGTTTTTTCAGTTCGCTACAAGACCATTCAGTATCATTTGGACCATGAGCGCCCCAACCGTGAAAAGGAGGTTTCCAAAAGTCAGTTGCTTTTCGAAGAAAAAAAGAAATGTTCAGATTTCCGTTGCTTGAACGGACTGGAAAAACTGCAATGAATCATTTGTTGAAGGAGCGAACAGCAGCATCAACTTCTTTTTGAGTGTTTCCGATAAAAACTACTTCCCCATTGATCATGAAAGGGCGTTTTAAGAACGTGTACTCCTCGAGCATAAGCCTGCGATAATCCTGCTCAGAAAGTTCTAATTCGTGCAACCCCATTGCTCTGAACTTCATGGCGCGCTTCGAAAAAAGAGCTTCATAAGAACCAACTTTTTCCTTGATCCAATCCAACACGGCTGCATCGATGTGCTTCTCCTTAATGTCTATGAGTTGAACATCTTTTCCCGGATTGATCTGTTTCAAGATCTTCTGGCAAGTCGAACATGTGCTTAAGTGATAGATCTTTTTCATATTAGTTGTTCTGAAGGAATTCTTCGTTACGTTTTCTGTCCTCCTCCGTTCCGGGGGTATTGCATCCTTTCACTTTCTTCTCAAAGAGGTATATGAATTTCACCTTCGCCAGTATTGGTAGATAATTTGAATCGTACCATTTCAATGCTGCACATCCCTTTCTCCATTCGTTTAAACCGAGAATAGGAATCTGAATGCCTGGTATGAGATAACTCCTACGACTCAACTTTACACCAAATCCAAGATCGTAGTGCAACTGAGCAACAAACGGCTTATGAAAATATTGCTGACCGATATATATCCCATCATAATCCTTTTCCGTAATTAGTCGGTAATCAAAATTGATTCCGAGACCATTATCAATGAAATAGCGCTTGGAAAGGTTAATGTTCTTGTGTAACGTAAAACGGCCATACAAATAACCATTGTAAAAATCACCGTTTCCTTCAGTGGAACCGCTGTAATCGCCCAATGCATTGTAGTAATTCACTGTCGTGGTCTCGGTTCCACCAAGGAGTTTGAACCCGATACCCCAATCATAGTATGAGACAAGAACCGTTTTAAGTGCCAACGACAATTTGGAACGTTTCTTTGGAAAATGGGCTAGTCCTATCTCAGCAAACACTCCGGGTTTTCCCTCCGGATCCATGGTATAGTCGATAGGTCTTCCAGTCGCATCCACTGAATTCCATGTAAGATTATTCCCTTCTGCACGCGTTTTCATAAAAGTTGGTCCGGCTGCAACCATTAATCCGAAAAAACGGTAATTTTTGTAATCCGCCTTCCCGAAAACTTCTCCTCTTCGTTTACCAGGGGTCATGTCACGCTGGCCCCACGCACCAAAAGTGAAGGCCATAAGTAGAAAAAATGTCGGAATTCTCATGTCTGAAAATTACAAAATTTTCTAATTACAAAGTGACAATATCCTTTGCATTACTGCCTCAGAATCCCATTCTTCTTCAATATGAGGCATCTCCATGATCTGGTCCATGATAGCATTTTGAGCCTGTCCTTGTTTATATGCTACGCTATATCTGATATTACTGAAAGTAACCTGGGAGTATAACGGCAGCCACTTGTCCGGATATTTTTCGCTAAACTTAGCTTCGATTTTCTTTCGTAAGAGGAAGTCGGGGTCCGCTACGTAATCACGCATCACCAGGTAATTCTCCAGGGATAAGTCCTGCAAGGCATCCCCATCCGGTTTTCGGACAAGACTGTACTCAGCAAAGATCTCACTCCAGTTCTCGTGGTGTTTATTCATCAATTCTGAAAGAACGGTGCAGTCTTCAAAACCAGCGTTCATTCCCTGTCCATAAAAAGGAACTGTAGCATGAGCAGCATCACCCATGAGTGCTGTGACTCCATTGTGCCATGGGTAACACCTAACGATGGCCAGGGCTGATAATGGATGATCCTCCCATGCGTCTGCAATATTCGGCATCATCTCATAGAAATCCGGAAATATCGTTTTAAAGAAGTTGTTTACAGCCTCCTTCGAGGTGAGTTTATCGAACGCATTCTCTCCTCCTTCATGCGGCATGAAAAGTGTGCAGGTGAATGATCCGTCTTCATTGGCTAGAGCGATAAGCATAAAACGACCTCTGGGCCAGATATGCAGTGAATTCTTATCCATTCTATAGCTTCCATCCGTATTTGCGGGCAGCAAGATCTCACGATAGCCATCAGCAATGTAATTCTGACTATACTGAAACCGATCCAACTTCTGCATCGATGAATAGCGTACTGCGGAAAATGCTCCATCGGCCGCGAAGATCAAATCTGCCTTTGCCTCCAGCTCTTCGCCTGTCAAGGTATTAGTCAAATAGACGATACCCTTTTTCGTGTCCACTCTTCGACAATCATGGCTATAATGGATCGTAGCATTTCCATATTTTTCGGCAATGTCCATCATCGTAGCATTTATCTTACCACGTGACACGGAGTAGATCGCCTCTCCTTCTTTTCCATAGTTCTGGTATGTCAATTTACCTTTGATGTCGTGCATTACACGGCCGTACATTGGTATAGCGATCTTTCGGATCTCGTCTCCAACCCCTACTGCATCCAGTGCTTTCCATCCCCTGTTAGACAAAGCCAGGTTGATTGATTTTCCCGCTGATATCTCAGCTTTGCGAATATCCGGACGTCGTTCATACATGGTTACCTTGTATCCGGCTCTAGACATATACACTGCCCAAAGAGAACCAACTAAACCAGCCCCCACAATGATCACACTTTTTTCTTTTTCCATCTTTTCACCTATTTTTTGGAATATTGAATTCCGAATTACTGTATCGCTTTTTGAAGTAATTGTCCAAACCAAAAACAATCTTCGAAAGAATTGTACAATGGTGCCGGAGCGACACGAATCACATTAGGCTCTCTCCAATCAGCAACCACTCCTTCATTTGCCAGTGCGTCGAACAACGCCTTACCCTGACCTTTTGCCATGATAGACAATTGTGCCCCTCTTTTTGTTTGGTCACGAGGTGTGATCAATTCAAATGAAACACGATCCTTGTTTTTTTCTGAAATGTCATCAATTACAAATTCTAGGAACGCCGTCATGAGATCTCTTTTGGCTCCAATGCGATCCATTCCCGCTTCTTCGAAGATGTCCAACGATGCTAAATGTGCGGCCATTCCGAGAACCGGTGCATTGCTAAGTTGCCACCCTTCAGCTCCCTTCATGGGGTTGAATCCTGGTTCCATGAGAAAGCGGGTATCCTTATCATACCCCCACCATCCGGCAAAACGGGGTAGTTCCGGTTTATACGCATGGCGCTCATGAACAAACATTCCGCTTACACCTCCTGGTGATGAGTTGAGGTATTTATATCCACACCAAGCAGCGAAGTCAACTCCCCAATCATGAAGCTTGAGGTTGATATTTCCGGCGGCATGTGCAAGGTCAAACCCAACGATCGCTCCTGCTTTATGACCCGCATTTGTGATGGCTTCCATGTCGAATAACTGCCCGGTGTAGTAATTCACTCCACCGATCATTACCAATGCAAGCTCGTCGCCTAATTCTTCAATCTTGTCAAGAACATCTTCATCTCTTATCAATTGTTCGCCTTCTCGTGGAGATAGCTCGACGAGATTTTCTTTTACGTTCAGACCATGAAATTTAATTTGTGACTCCAGCGCATATTGATCACTTGGAAACGCTTTCGCTTCGCACAATATCTTCGTGCGTGCGCCCTCGGGACGATAAAAAGAGACCATCAGCAAGTGTAAATTCGTAGTCAAAGAATGTGTTACTACTACTTCTACTGGCAGTGCGCCTACGATCTTTGCAACTTTATCCGTAAGATTCTCGTGATACGCAAACCAAGGTCTTTTAGCCATAAAGTGCCCTTCCACTCCGTATTTTGCCCACGCATCAAGTTCTTCTTCAATGTTGGTCCTTGCCGCCTTGGGCTGAAGCCCTAAAGAATTTCCTGTAAAATAACGAACGGTCTTTTGATGGAATGTTGGAAAAAGGAACTTTTCTCTAAATGATCTAAGTGGATCATCAGCATCCAGCAGCTGTGCAAACGATAGCGTATTTTCGAATTGATTCATTTTTCAATTTTACGTGGCAAAGATAGAAAAAGATAGACTATTCGACTTAGAGTGAGGGTTGCCTGTTTCGTTCCTTACAAATATTATCGGGAATACGTAACGTGCCATTTTCTCTTTTTTCGGGTCATCTATCCCACTAAGAATAATGTGCTTTAAAACAATATCCAATACCTGATCGTTGATACAAATTGCAGGTATTGACATATTCAATTAATTTTGTCTTACGAAAACTCAACTCCATGGATAGCCAACAATTAATCAAGCGAACCGTATCAGAAGCCCTTTTCGAAAAGTCAAAAAACTATTTTCCCGGAGGAGTCAATTCACCAGTCCGTGCTTTTAAATCTGTAGAAGGTTCTCCAATCTTCATTAAAAAAGGGGAAGGATGCATGATTTGGGACGAAGATGATAATTCTTACATTGATTTTTGTTGCAGTTGGGGACCATTGATCCTTGGCCATAACCATCCCGCTGTTTTTAACAAAGTTGTTGCTGCTCTTCAGAACGGTTCTAGTTTCGGGGCGCCAACACGCTTGGAGAATGAATTGGCGGAAATGATACTTGACCGAAACAAATATATTGACAAGATCCGTTTTGTTAGCTCAGGAACCGAAGCCGTTATGTCCGCCCTTCGGATGGCGAGAGGTTTTACAGGTCGTAATAAGATCATTAAGTTTGACGGGTGTTATCACGGTCACTCTGATTCACTTTTGGTTAAAGCGGGCAGTGGATTGGTAACATTTGGAGAATCATCCAGTGCCGGTGTCCCTGAAAACGTAGTGAAAGACACAATGGTTTTGCCATTGAACAATATCGCGGCATTAAAGGAATGTGTTGCTTCCAATAAGGGTGAAATCGCTTGTGCGATCATCGAACCTATACCGGCTAACAACGGTTTGCTGCTTCAGGAGAAAACATTCCTTGTCGCACTTAGAGAGATCTGCACCGAAAATGGAATCTTGTTGTTCTTTGATGAGGTCATTTCCGGTTTCCGTGTTGCATTTTCGGGCGCAGCGGAATATTACGGCATCTGTCCTGATATTGTGACTTACGGTAAGATCCTTGGAGGCGGACTTCCTGTAGGCGCATACGGTGCCAGAAAGGAGATCATGGCCACTATCTCCCCTGATGGACCGGTATATCAAGCTGGAACCCTTTCCGGAAATCCTGTGGCAATGGCAGCAGGGATCGCACAACTCACAGAATGTGCAAAACCTGGCTTTTACGAAGAGCTGGAGGACCGGACAAAATACTTCGTTGCTATCATCAACGACTATGCGCGCTTGAAAGGATACAACTTCGAACTAGTGACCATAGGTTCCATCTTTTGGTTGTCGTTCAACGGCAAAAAGCGAATCCACAAAGCAGATGAAATCGATCCAGATATGACCGGCTTTAAAAATATTCACCGTGAATTATTGAATCGAGGCGTGTATTTGGGCCCAAGTGGCTACGAGGTCGGATTTATCTCTCAGGCTCACACCAAAGCTATTTTAGCTGAGGCGGCCAAAAAATTCTGTGAAGCGTTGGATGCGATGAATTAATTGCACTCGGCTTTGAGCGTGAGCATTTCGTCACCCATCATCGTTTGATATTCGGCACATGCCTTTTTCTGAGATGCCTTCAATAGTTTGAGCTTTGCTGCTTTAGCTTGGGTAACTTCTTCAGTCAATAATTTCTTGGAAAATTCATTGAGTTCTTCTCCGGCTATTAGGCAATTACAGAATTGTTCGTCCTTAGAACTGCAGCCTGCTAAAAAAATGAAAGCTAAAAAAATCGCTTTTTTCA
>JBKCJG010000032.1:0-7728 GCA_046301895.1 Flavobacteriia bacterium | reverse complement strand
GTATTTACTGTTACAGAAGTGATCGGAGCATGCTCAAGTGTACCGACGTCAGTAATTGCAGCACCTCTTGATATTCCACCGGCGCCCGCAGTATCCGTTGTGGATATGTGTGGAATGTCAGAATTAACTGCTACCGCATCGGGTGCGCTTAGTTGGTCGACCGGAGAATCAACTCAAACGATAACTGTTTTGGCACCTGGCAATTACAATGTTACACAATCAGTAGGGGGGTGCACAAGCACCGCGGGGACAGCTGTTGCAAACCCACTCATTATTCCCACAGTTACATTCGAGCCATTGAGTGATGTATGTATCAATACTCCTGCCTTTTCTTTGACTGGCGGTTCTCCTGTCGGAGGTGTTTATTCGGGCTCAGGTGTGAATTCGAATGTCTTTGATCCCTCGTTGTCTGGGTATGGGGTATTTACCATCGTTTATACCTATGCCGATGTGAACGGCTGCTCAGCTTCCAGTCAACAGTCGATCACGGTTGGATGTGCGGCCAATGAAGAGTTGGATCCGGCTTTTTACAGTGTTTATCCAAACCCGTCCACTGGTCTGTTGGTTTTGGAGATAAAAGGTCAAAAGTTAAACGATTTGAAGATCTATGATGCAGCAGGGAAACTTGTCTTTGAACAGCTTCCTTCTTCGCAAAATGGTTTCTCTGTGCTTGATTTAGGTGAATTGTCATGCGGTGTGTATTCACTTGAGATCATCGTTGCGGGCAAGAAATTCAGAGAACGCGTGATCTTAACTGAATAAGACGAATAAGTTCAAAATACAAGAACGGTTCTCAAAAGGGAACCGTTTTTTGTTTTTAGGTTTTTTAAATAATTACATTTGAAAATAATTCAAAACTACTTGTTCCCCATGAAAAAACGAAAGATCAACGGACACGGACATATTCTCCCTGAACCTTATGAGATCCCAAAGTTCATGCGCGACAAGAAACTCTTCTGGATCGATGACGACAAGAAATTCATGCGTCAGGAAGATTGGGCCCGACCGATAACTGATCCAAGTTTTTTCTTTGCGGAAAAGCTGGAATGGATGGATCGTTACGATATAGATCACGGTGTGATGTTGAATTTGTCTCAGATCTATTGCAATGGGTGGGAACGCCAAGATGCAAACGATGCCATTCGTTGGCAGAACGATTTCAATGCAAGTGTTCAGCAAAGGAGGCCTGATAAATTTACGTGTGGTTTTGTCGTTCAACCGCTCTATACGGAGGACGCTTTGAAGGAGATCGAACGATGCGTAACAGAGTTAAAGATGTCTCTTTTATGCTTGCCAACTCACTACATAAACAAGGAAGGTGAGTGGTTGTCGATAGCAGATGAAAGTGTTTTTCCGATTTTTGAGTTGGCCGACAGATACAAATTGGCGATCGAGATACACCCTTATGATGCCGAGAAGATGGTGAAGTTGAAAGATGTCTATTGGCGCTTTCATTTGGTCTGGATGATGGCCCAAACTGCTGATACACTGCACCTGTTCACATTGAAGGATATTCTGAATAAATATCCGAATATAAGGACCTGTTTTGCTCATGGTTGCATGCTCGGACAAGCAAATTATGGACGGAGATTGCAGGGTTATGATGGACGACCCGATCTATTTCTTGGTGCAACGAACCCTCGTGAAGCTTTAGGTCATCCGAATCTGTATTTTGATTCACTGGTGCATGATTCTTACACGCTGCAGTTGATCAAAACCAGGGCGGGTGCATCCCAAATAGTCGCCGGATTGGATGATCCCTACCCACTGGGTGAAATGGAAGGTGTAGCTCGTTCTTATCCGGGAAGAGTAATTGATTTTGCCGTAGAAGCCAACATTCTTAGCCAAGTGGAATCAGATCAGATTTGGTACGACAACGTATTGCGTTGGTTGGGAAAATCTATTTTTTAGGAGATAAATACATATTGTACGCATTTGAAATAAGTTGTTGAACGATACCCGCGTTTTCCCATAAGGTTCATTATTCAATCCCAAACTTTGCCTAAATTTGCACCAAACACTTAAAAATGGCGAACAAACCGTCTATTCCAAAAGGAACAAGAGATTTTCTACCGAATGAGGTAGCCAGAAGAAGCTACATCTTCGACACGATGAAAAGATCGTTCAGAAAATACGGTTTCGCCCCGATCGAAACGCCATCGTTCGAACTTTCTACTACCCTTATGGGAAAGTATGGTGAGGAGGGGGATCGATTGATCTTTCGTATTCTTAATTCCGGAGAAAAGGTGCGCAAAGCGGACCTTGAGGCCTTAGCTCAGGATAATTTAGCTCGTTTTGCTAATTCTCTATCTGAAAAGGCCTTGCGCTATGATCTGACCGTGCCTTTTGCTCGATTTGTTGTCCAGCATCAAAATGAATTGTCATTTCCCTTCAAGCGTTATCAAATCCAGCCGGTGTGGAGAGCGGATCGTCCGCAGCATGGTCGTTACCAGGAATTCTTCCAGTGCGATGCGGATGTTGTAGGAAGTGATTCCCTGATCTATGAAGTAGATTTCGTCATGCTGTTTGATGAGATCCTCTCCAATCTTCAACTGCCGAGTTTTACGGTCAAGATCAACAACCGTAAGATCCTTTCCGGTATTGCAGAGGTAAGTGGTGAAAGTGAGAAACTGGTTGATATTACCGTTGCCATAGATAAATTGGATAAAATTGGTGAAGAGGGTGTGGTAAAGGAACTTCAGGAAAAAGGGGTGTCTCAATCCGCTATCCAAAAGATTACTCCGCTTTTCTCGTTCTCAGGCACCAATGCTGAAAAGATCGCGAAGATGTCTGATTTCCTTGCCAATAGTGAGATCGGACTGAAGGGTATCGAAGAACTCCAGTTCGTTTTCGATCAGGTAGCGGCATTGGGTATGAAGAAAGCTGAATTGGAATTCGATATTACGCTGGCACGTGGTCTGAACTATTACACCGGTGCGATCTTCGAAGTGAAAGCGAACGGTGTTAACATGGGAAGCATTTGCGGAGGGGGTCGTTACGATGATCTGACAGGTCTGTTTGGCATGAAGGGAATGTCCGGTGTAGGCATCTCATTTGGTGCCGATCGAATATACGATGTTTTGACTGAATTAGACCTTTTCCCAAAAGAAACCGACCAGGGTTTGACTCTCCTTTTTGTGAATTTTGGGGAAAAGGAACAAGCGTATTGCATGAATCTGGTTCATCAGATGCGTTCAAAAGGAATTGATTGCGAAATGTATCCTTCTTCTGCTAAAATGCAAAAGCAAATGAAATATGCCAATGACAGGAATGTACAATTTGTAGCGTTGGTCGGCGAGGAAGAAATGGATAAGAGCGTGATTCAGTTAAAGAATATGGAAAGTGGTGAACAGATTGCCCTGAGTTTAGACGAATTGATCAAAAAACTGAGCTATGAATTCTAATAACTCCGAAAATCCAATGATCTATACCATCAACAACAACTGGATCTCTCAGGATGAGGTCGATTTAATTTTGAACGGACAATATCAGTTGGAACTCGGTAAAGAGGCACGAACAGCGATCCAGAAATGCAGGGCATACCTGAATGAAAAGATCAAGAGCCATGATCGGTTGATCTATGGCATCAATACGGGATTTGGTTCTCTGTGCAATACGGCGATTGAAACGGCTGATCTGGAACAGTTACAACGTAACTTGGTACTATCCCATGCCTGCGGAACAGGGGAGGAGGTTCCTCAGGAGATCGTGAAGCGGATGTTATTGCTCAAGGTGATCGGTCTTTCTCACGGAAGTTCAGGTGTACAGGTAGCGACGGTTGAACGACTCATTTATTTTTTCAATAACAACATTCTTCCTGTTGTATATCAGCAGGGGAGTCTGGGTGCTTCCGGTGATCTTGCTCCATTGGCACATTTATCATTGCCCTTGATCGGCGAAGGAGAAGTCAGTTTTCAAGGGAAGAAACAGCTGAGTTCAGAGGTATTGAAAGGCTTGCATCTCGATTCGATCGTTCTTCAATCCAAGGAAGGATTGGCATTGTTGAACGGAACCCAGTTCATGAGTGCTTATGCCTCATACGCTGTCAGTAAAGCAAAACAATTGTGGAAGAACTGGAACCTGGTTGCAGCTTTGTCGTTGGAGGCCTATGACGGAAGGATCAATCCATTTCAGGCGAACGTGAACGAGATCCGCAAACAGCAGGGACAGATCGAAACAGCTACGATCTTTAGAGAATTGCTCAAAGGGAGTGAGATCACAGCCCAAGTAAAAGAGCATGTCCAGGATCCTTATTCGTTCCGTTGTATCCCTCAAGTGCACGGTGCTTCGAAAGATGCGATCGATTACTCGGCTACGATCATTGAGCGTGAGATAAATGCCGTAACGGATAATCCTACAGTATTTCCGGATGAGGATGATGTTGTTTCCGCGGGAAATTTTCATGGACAGCCTTTGGCGCTAACAATGGATTTTCTCTGTATCGCTTTGTCTGAAATGGGGAGTATTTCAGAACGCAGAGTATATAAACTGATCGGAGGTACACGGGGTTTACCGCCATTTCTTGTAGCTAATCCTGGTTTGAATTCTGGTTTCATGATCCCTCAATACGCCTGTGCATCGATTGTCAGTCAAAACAAACAATTGTGTACTCCGGCATCAGTAGATACAATCGATTCCAGCAATGGTCAGGAAGATCATGTCAGTATGGGAGCAAATGCAGCGACAAAACTATACAGAGTGATCGAAAATTGCTTTACTATTCAGGGAATTGAACTGTTGAATGCTGCTCAGGCAATAGAATTTCGCAGACCGCTTCGTTCATCGGAGGTATTGGAAAAGTTGTACATGGATTTCCGTCAATGCGTTAATTTTGTACAAAATGACGAGTACTTGCATCCGTTGATCGTCGAAAGCAGTAAGTTTGTGAAAAACAAATTAAACTGATCCATGGAAGCACACGAAACGGTTATCGATAAGATACTTGAAAAGGAGCCCAGACCATCTTTTTTAACCGTTCTTTGTATTTTGAGCTGGGTATGGATCGGTTTTGCTCTTCTTACGGCGTTTTTAGGTCTGATCTCCGGTCCTGCATCTGAGGAAATGATGCTTGAACAAACCCTTCAATGGACAAAACTGGGTGATGAATTAAGATCTGTTGGTGCTGACGGATTGGTTCATATGACAGAACAAATGGTTCGAATGATGGAGTCACTAAATGCCAACCATTATCCAAACAGTATCGTTACCGTGTTAGATCTTTTTATTGGTCTTGTTGGAGTTATCTTCATGTGGCAGGGACGCAAGTTGGGGTTTCATTTATATATTGTTTATTCTATCCTTGCGATCGTTCAGATTTACTTCTTTGTAGCTCCTTCAGATATTCCAACGATCGGAATCGTGTTCAATCTTTTAATTGCAGGATTGTTCATTTTTCTTTATGCGCGCAATTTGAAATGGATGGAATAAATCACCTTCTAGTTTAACAATTACTATTTCACGTAAGTAGAAAGCCAAACATCAACGGTAATTATTCATTGAACCTCTTGTAGAATAGATGCATTAGTACAAAATGAGGTAGACTGATGCATGCTAGAAATATAAAAAACTGACTCCAAAGAGCATTTAGTGACTTCAATGATTCAGCATTAAGAATCATCATTGCGAAGACCGTCAGAGCGCCAAAGGTATAAAATGAGGCCTTTTTATAGAGTTCAATCGTATTTGTTCTCAGTCCTTTTTTGACATGATTCCATGCATTGTTACTGTGTTGCATGATAAAATATAATCCAAATGCGAGGATCAGTGGTGCTGAAATGCCCAGAAACAAGAGGAACAGTAGGCCGTAATGAGGATTCCTGTTGGAGTAGAAGCTAGCATAGAGAATGTACCCAAATGAAAGTAGCGAAATTAAGAGCGATAGCGTATCTGAGTTGAATAAAGTTAAGTCATAATCAAGATTCAGGTAAGAAATTATCTTCAGTGATTCATCACGGTGTGTGCCAATTATGAAGAGTAGAATACTAAAACCGAGTAGAAAGGATTTAAATAAAGGGATTGGCATTTGTGTCTCGCGGTTAAATCCTACCATTTCGGATTCGCCGAAATGAAATGAAGAAAAAATGATAAAGAAAATCAGAGAAAAAGCTGGGAAAATCTGCCATAACATATAATACAATAATATACCGACAGAGTATTTCATTATAAAAAATGGAAGTGAAAAATTCTTGCTTTTCACAAGTGAATGATCCATTGCACCATGCGGGATGCCAATTCCTAAGAGTCCAATAGAAAGTAGTGTGTATCCGAATTTTTCTGCAGTGTCAATACTGTATTGCGAGAGTAGTAAATACATCAAAATTAGCACAGATGAAAAGAGATACCGCAATTGCTTTTTCCCTTTCAATAAGCAATAAAGAGCGCGTATGAACGGGATAAAGGGCAGAGATGAAAATATTTTAAGCTCTTCTGAATAGGTCGTTTTCTCGTCTAGAAATTTAAAGATGGCACCGGCAGATTGTTTTTCAAACAATCGCACAAAGATTTGTTTTCCCTTTTGTGGCCATTTTAAAAGGATAATTAGCAACAGCGTGTCATAAAACTTAAAACGTTTGTTTTTAATAATATTTAGCTTATTAAATCCATGGTATTGATCTTTTGAAATACGATCACTTACTTCAAGTGCGAAAGAATACATATTCTTGAATCCATACCCAGTGCTCGGTTTGATTAAGTTCGCTGCCGTACCCGTATTTAGAATTCCTGCGCTTTTGCTGGGTTCATTTATGAATGTGGTCATCGGGATACATCCTTTCTCATCCGCTATGATAACGTAATCTCCATATTCTTTTGAAATATGATCTGTTAACACCTGAGAAGCATATTCCAGATTGATTTCTTCAGAACCAAATCGTGTGAGTTCAATTAATGCTTCATGTTCGCTAAATGGAATGATATAAAGGAACTGTGTAAAACTATTTTGATCCACATTAAAATTCATCATTTCAAAAGAAGAATGATCAAAAACGGATTTTTCACATTTGATATGCAGACCGAAGAACGATTGTTTCAAATAAATTTCAGATTCATCCATCTTGAAAAGTGGGGGTCTACTATCAAAGATGTAGCTTGTCTCAATAGTTAAGCGCTTTGTCCCGATCAAATATTTATTCTGATCTTCTGAGACAGAGTTGACCTCGTCTCTCAAAATGTTTATTTTTTCACGTTTCAATATTTGAAGCGTATAGTTATACAGATCAATACTTCTGATATAGTGATAAGGTTGGTCTGATATATTTTGAACAGATGAGTTGTTTACGACTATTTTTTCAAATTTGCATGAAATTATTGGTGATAAATCATGTACTATTGAGTCATCATTTTCTGCCCAGAAGCAGTAGGTTTTGTCATTGATTAATTTAAGTGATGGCTCAATGATTAGGACCGTTTTTTCATTGAGTAGTTTGTTTTTTAGCAGCGACAACAGAATTAAACTGTTGCTTGCTCCGAGTCCAATGAAAGTAAAGTCATAGGTTTGGGAATTCCCCCTTTCGACCATTGTGATTTCGCTAGACATACTCAGTAATCGGATTCGTGGTTAAAAAAATAGAGGCTACACGTAATGTTGCAGCCTCTATTCACAAAAGGTTTGGCTACTGATTAATCTTCAGCATTTCTGCTCAAAGCATAAATAACAAGACCAAATCCGATTTTGTTAATTGCATCTGCGATGTTGTAAACGATATCCATTGCATGTGCAGCTGCTGCAGG
>JBKCJG010000031.1:0-60820 GCA_046301895.1 Flavobacteriia bacterium | reverse complement strand
GTGTTCCATGCATTCCTTGACAAGGGCTTTCATCACATCGACCTCGTCTTTTGGAACATCGAACACTAATTCATCGTGCACCTGCAGGATCATTTTAGACTTCAGGTGGTGCAGTTCCAAGGTGTGGTGCAGTTTGATCATCGCCATTTTTATGATATCCGCTGCTGAACCCTGGATCGGTGCATTGATCGCATTTCGTTCTGCATATCCTCTCACAACCGCATTGGCAGAATTGATATCCGGTAAATAACGACGCCGTTTCATGATCGTCTCCACAAAGCCTTTATCACGTGCATCGAGCATTACCTTGTCCATGTAGGATTTTAGTGCAGAGAACTCCTCGAAGTAGGAGTCAATGATCGATTTTGCTTCCGTTCTGGAAATATTCAGACTTTGAGCCAGACCAAATGCCGACTGACCATACAAGATCCCAAAGTTCACTGCTTTCGCTGCACCTCGCTGCTCTCTCGTTACTTCATTCATTGGAACGTGGAAAACACGTGAAGCTGTAGCGGTGTGGATATCGTGGTTGTTGTGGAACGCTTCGACCATGTGTTTATCGCCACTCAAGGCAGCAATAATGCGCAATTCGATCTGAGAATAATCGGCAGAGATCAACACATGATCCTTATCGCGTGGTATGAATGCCTTTCGGATCTCACGTCCTTTCTCCGTTTTGATCGGAATGTTTTGAAGGTTGGGATTATTGGAACTCAAACGTCCTGTTGCCGTTACCGTCTGCATGAAGTTCGTATGAACCCGCCCATCGACCTTGTCGCACATTGTTGGGAGCGGATCCACATACGTACTCTTCAGCTTTCTCAGCTGTCGGTACTCCAGGATCATCGGGATCATTGGATGTGCTTTCTCCAGCTTTAACAGAATATCTTCAGAAGTGGCATACTGACCTGTCTTCGTTTTCTTTGCTTTCGGGTCGATCTTCAGATGATCGAAGAGTACCTCTCCCAACTGCTTCGGAGAATCCACATTGAAGTCCATTCCGGCTGCCTCCTTGATATCCTTTTCCAGCTGAAGCAAGATCTTTTCAAGATCCGCTGAGTAATCCTTCAAGGCCTTCACATCGATCGCGATCCCTTCCTGCTCCATGTCCTTCAGTACATTGACCAAAGGCATTTCCAGGTTATAGAATAGCTCTTTCAGATGATCCTTGTTTACCTCCGGTTCGAACAGCTGTTTCAACTGGAAGGTGATATCAGCATCTTCACAGGCATAATCCGAAACTTCCTCAGGTTTCAGATCGCGCATGTTCCCTTGTCCCTTCCCTTTCTTACCGATCAGTGTTTCGATCGAGACCGGTTTGTATTTCAGGTAGAATTCAGCCAGGAAATCCATGCTCTGCTTCGATTCCGGATTGATCAGGTAATGTGCGACCATGGTATCGAAAGTTGGCCCCGATACCTTGATCCCATAGCGATGTAAGACTTTCAGATCGTATTTGATGTTGTGTGCAATCTTTTCGATCTTCTTCGATTCAAAGAAAGGTTTGAACTCGTCCACGATCTTCTGCGCATCTTCCTGATCAGCAGCTACAGCCACATAAAACGCCTCTCTCGCCTTGTACGAGAAGGACATTCCAACCAGTTCTGCGTGCAATGCATCAATATCGGTTGTTTCCGTATCGAAACACACTTGATCTTGCTTTAACAAGAGCTCCAACAATTCCTTGCGTTCTTCCGGTTTCGTGATCAGGTGGTAACTCGGTTTCTCCGTTGCAATCGTTTTCAGATCTGACGTAGGCGTCGGTTCCTGCTCAACGATCATACTTTGAACCCCGAACAAATCAAGTTGGGCGGATTCGCCTTTGTTCGCTGTAGGATGAGCCGTTACGACAATTTCCTCTCCGATCACCCTTCTCGCCAGGTTACGGAATTCCAGGTCCGTAAAGATCTCCTTTACTTTTTCAGCATCCACATCGCACATGATCAAGGCCTCCTCATCAAACTCCACTTCCAGATCCGTAATGATGGTTGCCAGCATCTT
This sequence comes from Flavobacteriia bacterium, assembly GCA_046301895.1. GTDB lineage: Bacteria > Bacteroidota > Bacteroidia > Flavobacteriales_D > Crocinitomicaceae > M0103. Next base: position 58,819 of record JBKCJG010000031.1, on the reverse strand, counting down.
GGAAACACGTCCCTGATCCGCAAAATTGATCACATTTTCCTGCTGTTTTCCTTTCAGTTCGTGCGCATTCTCTATGATCGATTCAAGAGATCCGTATTTCTGAATAAGGGATTTTGCCGTTTTCTCTCCGATCCCCGGTATTCCCGGAATATTGTCGGATGCATCACCCCAGAGACCCAGAATATCGATCACCTGCAGCGGGTTTTCCACTTCAAACTTTTCACAGATCTCTTTCACGCCAAGGATCTCAGGTGGATTACCACCTCTTCCCGGTTTGTACATGAAAATATGATCAGACACCAATTGACCGTAGTCCTTGTCCGGTGTCATCATGTACGTTGTGTACCCTTTTTTCTCTGCGATCTTGGCCAAGGTACCGATGACATCATCAGCCTCGTAGCCGTTCACTTCGAGGATCGGCACTTTGAATGCTTCAATGATGCGTTTGATCGGCTGGATCATGTTGCGGATATCTTCCGGCATTTCCTCACGGTGCGCCTTATAGGCCTCAAAATCTGCTTGTCGCTGTGTCGAACCTCCGGGAGGATCAAAAACAACCGCTAAATGCGTTGGCTTTTCATTCTTGATCACATCGATCAATACATTTGTGAATCCGAACGCTGCCGATGTATTCTGGCCTTTCGAGTTGACCCGCGGATTCTTCGCAAAAGCGAAATAAGCACGGTAGATCAATGCATACGCATCGAGCAGGAAGAGTTTTTTTTCGATATTGGGAGTAAGCATGTTTTTAAAAGTGCAGAGTTAAAAGTGCAGAGTGCAAAGTGCAAAACTATCGTAAATTTCCTTTTGCCGTCAATATACTGCGTTTTAAAAGTCGCAATAGATCAAGAGCCAAATCATTCAATTCATCACATTCTCTTTTTTCAATATCGCCCGTAGCCAGGAGTAATTCAAGCCAATATATAGCTTCATCACATTCTTTTTGGGAAATTGACTATTTGTGAATAAAGTCCGGTTTTGATTGAGCATTACGTGATTCTCTACTATTAGCCCCGACAGCGGTACTAGATCTCAAGTATTGATCACTTAACGTGTATTCTCGTTGTTTCTCTTTTTAGTTTTTACTTAAAAAGACGCTTTTCACGGCAAAGTCAAAGCTCTTTGCTTTAATAATACTTTCATTCATAATAGGTCAGGTTTTGGTAACCTGAATTTAAGTAGATTTTCCAGAAAAGACAAATTTTAAATTTAAGTGCATAGCGTAAAAGAATGAAACAGCTTTCCAAAAACCAACTTTGAACTCTACAGTACACGTTTTGCAATCCTAACTCCAGGTCGTACCGTCTTTGGAATCTTTCACTACGATACCTGCTGCTGCGAGACCATCGCGGATCTTATCGGAGGTTGTCCAATCTTTATTGGTGCGGGCTTGCTGACGCAATTCCAAGACAAGGTCCATTACCGGAGCCAGTTTGGAGTCGCTATTGGCAACACCCACCTGCAATCCGAGTACATCCATCACAAATCCATTCAATTCTGAACGCAACAGGTTGCGATCTGCCGCTGAAAGCGTATCCTTTCCGTCATTCACCAAATTGATTCGACGAACTGCTTCAAACAGGTTTGCAATCAGCATCGGTGCATTGAAATCGTCATCCATAGCGGAATAGAACGAGTCCACGATCTCCTGAACATTGAAGGAGGACTCTGCAGAAGTATTCAGTTTATCGATCAGCATGATGGCATCCGACAACCGCGTGTATCCTTTTTCAGCGGCATTCAACGAGTCCGGTGATAGATCAAGTGTGCTTCTGTAATGCGCCTGCATCATGCAGAAACGGATAACATTCGGGCTGTATGGCTTGTCGAACAATTCCGTCGTTCCCTCCACGATCTCTTTTGGCAAGAAGTAGTTCCCGAAGGATTTGCTCATCTTCTGTCCATTGACATTGAGCATGTTCGCATGCATCCAGTATTTCGCCGGATTGCAGCCCATTGAACCACAACTCTGTGCGATCTCGTCTTCGTGGTGCGGGAACTTCAAGTCCATTCCACCTCCGTGAATGTCGAAGTGTGACCCTAAGTATTTCGTACTCATTGCCGTACATTCGATATGCCAGCCGGGATTTCCATCACCCCACGGTGAACGCCAGATCTGCATATCTTCAGGATTGGCCTTTTTCCAGAGTGCGAAATCAGCAAAGAACCGTTTTTCGTCCTGAGCATTCAACTCACGTGTTTCTTCCGCAAGTTCATCCACTTTGCGACCGCTCAATATTCCGTATTCGAACTTTTCACTGTATTTCCGCACATCGAAGTAGACAGAACCGTTTACCACATAGGCAAATCCATTTTCAATGATCTGTTCAATGATCTCGATCTGCTCCTGGATGTGTCCGGTAGCCGTTGGTTCAATGGATGGCGGTAACATGTTGTAGATGCGCTGCAGTTCCTGAAACTTAACGTTGTATTTGTAGACGATCTCAAGCGATTGCACCTGCTCCAATCGAGCAGCAGTTCCAATGCTGTCTACTGCTTCACCCAAACTGTTGGTAATGTGTCCGGCATCTGTAATGTTGCGGACGTATTTCACGTTATACTCCAGCAACAACAGGTACCGGTAGATCATGTCAAAATTGATGAACGTCCGCATGTTTCCCATGTGCGGCTCACTGTACAGGGTAGGACCACACACATACATACCTACGCGTCCTGCATGGATCGGTTCGAACTTCTCCTTTTGCCCGGAGAGGCTGTTGTAGATCGTTAATTTGCCTTGACGTGTGCTCATGATCTTTTCTTTACAGGGTTTTGATCCCCAACTCTTTCAACTGTGCTTCGTTCAGTGGTGACGGTGCATCGATCATTGTATCGCGTCCGCTATTGTTTTTCGGGAAGGCAATGTAATCACGGATCGATTCGGATCCACCCATTGTAGCCACCAAACGGTCCAGACCAAAAGCCAAACCACCGTGTGGCGGTGCTCCGTATTCGAAGGCACTCATCAGGAATCCGAACTGGTTCTGCGCTTCTTCCTTCGTAAATCCGAGCAGGTCGAACATGCGTGACTGGAGATCCCTATCATGGATACGGATCGAACCTCCGCCCAACTCAACACCGTTCATCGCAAGATCATAGGCATTCGCACGTACTTTCCCGGGATCCGTCTGTATCAGGTGCATATCTTCAGGCTTAGGGGATGTGAACGGGTGGTGCATCGCATGGTAGCGTCCGCTTTCCTCGTCCCACTCCAACAATGGGAAATCCAGTACCCACAATGGTTTGAACACATTCGGATTGCGCAACCCCAGCTCATTCCCCATGTGCAAACGCAATTCATTCATTTGCTTGCGCGTCTTTTCAAGGTCACCGCTCAACACCAACAGCAGGTCTCCCGGTTTTGCTTTTGCTTTTTCTGCCCAAGCCGCGAGATCTTCCTGAGAATAAAACTTATCTACTGACGATTTGAAGGTACCGTCCGAATTACAGCGCACATATACCAATCCTTTTGCTCCGATCTGAGGACGTTTTACCCATTCTGTCAATTCATCGATCTGCTTTCGTGTATATTCCACACAGTCCTCTGCATTGATCGCGATCACCGCTTCAGCGCTGTCGAAAATGGCAAATCCTTTTCCTTTGGCCACATCGTTCAGATCCACGAACTCCATACCGAAACGGATATCCGGTTTATCGGAACCGTAACGCGTCATTGCTTCTGCATAGTCCATGCGCGGGAATTGTTCTGTGAACTCAACACCACGCACAGTCTTGAACAAATGCTTGATCAAACCTTCAAAGGTATTCAGGATATCATCCTGTTCCACGAATGCCATTTCACAGTCGATCTGTGTAAACTCCGGCTGACGGTCAGCACGAAGGTCCTCATCCCGGAAACATTTGACGATCTGGTAATAACGATCGAATCCGGATACCATCAACAATTGCTTGAAGGTCTGCGGGGACTGCGGCAAAGCATAGAACTGGCCTTCGTTCATGCGGCTAGGCACTACGAAATCACGTGCACCTTCCGGAGTTGATTTGATCAAAACAGGAGTTTCTACATCCAGGAAATTCTGCGAATTCAAGTAAATACGTGTTTCAAGCGCTACCTTATTGCGCAACATCAATTTTTGTTGCACCGGATTTCTTCTTAAATCCAGGTAACGGTATTGAGCACGCAACTCATCTCCACCGTCCGTATCGTCTTCGATCGTGAAAGGCGGCAATTTTGCTGCATTTAACACGGTTAGTTCAGATACCACCATTTCGATCTCACCGGTTGGAATGTTCATGTTCTTGCTTGAACGCTCAATCACCTTTCCGGTTGCCTGGATCACAAACTCACGACCCAGTTTGCGCGCCTGAGCGCACAGATCCGCATTGTCTTCCATGTTGAAGGCAAGCTGTGTGATCCCGTATCGGTCTCTTAAGTCAACAAAGGTCATTCCTCCGAGATCGCGCGAGCGCTGGACCCAACCGGCAAGTGTGACTTCAGTTCCAATGTGTGCAGGGCGCAATTCGCCGCAAGTGTGTGATCTGTACATATTTTAAAAATTGCAACACAAAGATAACCAGAAGGAGGTAATTTAGAAATGAAAGTGCTGAAATACCTGCACTACGTTGGCTCGATTCAGGATGGATCAACCATTTATAAGGTTGTTCAAGTAATCGATTGAGAGCGGTTTAGATGCAAATTCCTTCACATTCTTGTAATTACGGGCTTTGTTCACATCCCCGGGATCGATCGATGAAGACAGCAGAATGATCTTGGAATTATTTAAGTATTCTTTGAGTTCATCAGGGAATTGATCGAGCAATTCAAAACCTGACATTAATGGCATATTGATATCCAGAAAAATATAATCAGGAGGAGGGTCACCTGCACCCTTTAAGTGCTTTAAAAAATCGAGCGCTTCAGGCCCAGTCGCACAAACATCGATCTGGCAATCGGGATCAACCCTGCGGATGATCACAGGGTGAATCTTCGTGATGATATCATCATCGTCAATTAACAGGTAGCGGTTCATGCACAATTCTTTTAGGTAAAATTAAACTAATTTCCGTGCCAACCCCACTTTGTGAGTTCAAATGCAACGTTCCTTTCATCTTTTCTACAATATCTTTGCAGATGTAGAGTCCAAGACCCGTTCCTGAACTTGCCGAAGAAGCCCGGTAGAACATTTCAAAAACTTTTTGCTTGTTTTCTTCTGAGATCCCTTCTCCATTATCACTTACAATGATGTGGTAATCATCTTCCACCGAGCGCACTGCAACCTTCACAAATGAGCCCTCCGTCGCTCTTCTGCGGTATTTTATCCCATTCGAAATTAAGTTCTTCAGCAGGATCTCTACCCTCGATTTGTCCATTTCAACGATGTCCGTTCCCTCGATATCCATATTGAGGATAACCGGATCGTTTGTCACATAAGCGAGATCCGAGAAAATATTTTCGATCAGCTCCCTAATATTGAACTCTGAATAGACTACTTCCAGTCGCGCATTCCTCGAGAAATCAAGTATTTCCAATATCGTACCATCAAGACGATTAACACTCTTGTCAATTAACGAAAGATACATGTTCCTTTCCTCATCATTCTGAGCTGTCTCCATTACCGACAAGATCCCTTTAATGGAAAGCAGCGGCGATCTTAGATCGTGTGAAACACTGTAAACGAACTGATCAAGCTCGCCATTGATCTTGACAAGCTCCTTGTTCTTTTCAAGTATTGTATTTTCAAAATTCTTCGTTGCAGAAATATCAATGGTGGAACCAAGAATCTTGATAGCATTGCTCTTTTCAAACTTTTCCGGTATTACTGTTGTTCGCACATATTTTAGAATATCGTGATCTTTCCCGGCTAAGATGCGGTATTCCATTACAGCGGATTTCATTTTCCCCTGAATCATGGATTCTATTGTCTTTGAGACATAGTCAAAGTCGTCCGGATGCAGTGATTTTCGCCAAATCCCGTAAAGGTCGGTGCTCGTTCGATCAACATCATAGATGTCATAAATCACATCATTCCAAACCGTATGCTTTGATTCCAGGTCATATTCCCACATGCCGATAGAAGATCCCTTACTGATCTCTTCCATTCGAAAATTAACCCGTTCTATTTCCTTTCGGTGTTTGACCTCTGTTGTTATATCCCGCTGGAGGGCGATAAAATTGATTACATCACCGTCCATATCAAGTATGGGTGAAATCTGTAAAGCAATAACATACTCGTTGCCTTGCTTGTCTTTGTTCAAGATCTCAACTTCGACGGCTTTTTTCGCGGAAAGCGCGTTCCTCAGCTGCATGCGTGCATCAAGGGTGCGGCCATCCTGAACCTGTAAAAAATCTTTGGGTTTTCTGCCCTTTACTTCCTCAAGAGAAAAGCCGGTGGATGTTTCGAACGATGCATTGACCCATTCAATGTGGCCGTAGTTATCCGTTATGATCACTGAATTGTTCGTATTCGTTGCAATCAAGGACAACTTTCGCAATTCAATTTCAGAGTTTTGAATCTGTTTAACCTGTTGGCGGTTCGTTTCATAGGTCAACAAATTGTTCACCAATGCTTCTACCTGCTGCACAAAGATCGTGAAAAGCGCATGTTTCCGTGCATCAGGAATGCTGTAGATCGGTGCATTCCTTTTGTCGGTAGCGCACCCCAATACCAATTGACTTTTGGTTCCTACCATCAATTTTTTACTCAGCAAACAGTGATCCAGGATGTTTCCTTCGACATATGAACTGATCTCTTCCCGGGTAAACTCTTTCATTTTCCCACTGAAAATATTCAAGGATTCCAGTTTAATGAAGTCCTCCCTGACATGCTGCTCATCTGACCGGGTTGCGCCCTCCAGGAAATACCGGTGTTCCGATTCCAGTCCTTCATTATATGTTCTAAAGTGAACATACCCGATCTGAACTTCAAAGATATCAATGAGGGCTTCTGAGACATGAACAAGCAATTCGTTCAGCGATCTGAAACGAATTGCTTTTGAAATAAACACGTTCATTCTTTTATAGACCACCAACTCATGATCCAGCTTGTCACGCGTATTGATAAGCTCTTGTTCAATAGAAGAGAATCTGGTTACCCTCAATTCGAGGTCCAGATACCTTTTATGAAGTTCTTCATATGTAAGATCGTGATACAACGCGTGATCTGTTAACGATAAATAACGTACAAGGCAGTTGTATAATTATGATACGTGTTCATGCCTCCCAAACGAGCGAATTCACCAAATCCGTACATCCCCAACCACGGCGGACATTCCCCATTCACGTATAACGGAAACTGCATTTGCCCTACCAATTCTTCTTTCACAATTCTATTGAACAAGAATCGACCTCTTGCAAGACAATCCGCATGAAAAACAGCCACAGGTTCTCCCGTTCCGATTCTTTTCAGGATGTCATCCACCATTCTTCCCATTTCAGAAAAGATGAGTTCCTCATCCCGTTTTGTTAACCAAAGTTCTGTTCCTTCTTGAATGGTGGTCGCATAGTACATGTCATTCCCTTCATGCTTTGTCACGACCCTCAGCAGCAAGTCGTTCCCGTATTCTTTTGTAAGCTCCGCATTGAGTTTTTCTCCCAGCGCACCGATCGGAATGGTATCACCACAGTCGGCATTAGCTGCAAGACCCAGTTTGTGTGTATATTCCTCCCAAGCCGGCTTTCCATTCAATTCTTTGATGATGTGTCCTTCAGCTTTTGTTACAACAAAAGGTTGGCCTATGCCAACGAACCCATGTGTTGCTTGAGTTTCAACCTTTAGGGTTGGATCAGCAAAACCGACTACGTATGCGCCATGTTCCAATACTTCCTCATCGATGGCTTGAAAGCTGATATGGCCTTTCATGTTGTCAGAGGAGGTTGCACCGAAAATAGTCACCTCTTGACCAAAAACATCTTCAAATGCTCTGATGCATTCGTCATTTGCAATATCAATACCCGATGCTAAAAAATAGAGCATATTGATTCCTGACTTCCTGGATTTGAGCTCTCTGGCCATTTCCAGACTCTTCTCGTACGAATTGGAACCATAGATCTCGTTGCAATGTGCAATTGCAAAATCTTTACCCTGAATTGCCATTAAAGCAATATCCTTCATCGATTCGCTCACACCTTCACGACCGACAACTCCACAGCAAGAGGCTGCAAGCACTCTCGCCTTGGGTACAAGCCGTTTTGCCTCGAGAACCAACTCATTGAAATCATGTCCTATCGAAGCATGAAATATTAACAGATCACTTTTTGTGTAATCGGCACCCATTGCCGATTCCAAACATTCCTGAACACCTCTCGCGGTGTTTACCATGCGCGTGCTGGACGAATAAAATTTTGTCATGATTTAAAGTTTTGGGCTAAAGAACGTCAAATTAAAACTGGTGCAACCTGAAAACCACACCATTCCTCGATAAAATACGTATTTCTACTTACAACGGGATATTTCCATGCTTCTTGAGTGGCAGCGTTTCAGCCTTATTCTCCAGCATCTTGAAAGCCGCTATAAGCCTTGCGCGGGTTTCCTCCGGAAGGATCACATCATCCACGATGCCCCGTTCAGCTGCTCTGTATGGATTCGCGAAGAGGTCCGCATATTCCGCCTCCTTCTCCTTCCACTTTGCTTCCGGGTCCTGTGCTTCGGCAATCTCTCTTTTGAAGATGATCTCAGCAGCACCTTTTGCACCCATAACAGCAATTTCGGCTGTTGGCCACGCATAGTTCATGTCCGCACCGATATTTTTGGAGTTCATAACATCAAATGCGCCACCGTATGCTTTGCGCGTAATTACGGTCACTCTCGGAACGGTCGCTTCCGAGAAAGCATACAACAATTTTGCGCCATGTGTGATAATCCCTCTCCATTCCTGGTCCGTTCCCGGCAAGAATCCCGGAACATCTTCAAAAACAAGCAAAGGAATATTGAAAGAATCACAAAAACGGACGAAGCGCGCACCTTTTCGCGAAGCATCAATATCCAATACCCCTGCCAGCGCTGCGGGTTGGTTTGCTATAATTCCAATCGAACGACCTTCCAAACGGGCAAATCCAACAACAATATTTCTCGCGTAATCTTCCTGAACTTCGCGGAACGAGTTATCATCGATCACACAATCGACAACCTTGCGGATATCATACGGGACATTCACGTTTTCAGGCATGATGTGCTTGATCGTTTCAAGTTTGTGCGGGTTAAATGAGAATTTCGACGGCTGTGGTGGCAATTCACTCATGTTCTGAGGAAAGTAGGTCACAAGATCTCTTACCTTTTTCAGACATTCGACATCATTGGATGCCGTAAAATGGTTCACTCCGGATTTTTCTGCGTGGGTTTTGGCTCCGCCAAGAGCTTCTGAAGTTACCTCTTCATGCGTCACGGTTTTCACAACGTTCGGTCCGGTCACGAACATGTAGGACGTTTCTTCAACCATAAATACAAAATCGGTCAATGCCGGTGAATACACCGCACCACCTGCACATGGTCCCATGATCACGGAGATCTGCGGGATGACACCAGACGCACGCGTATTTCGGTAAAAGATATCGGCATAACCCGCCAAAGACACCACTCCTTCCTGAATACGGGCTCCTCCTGAATCGTTCAATCCGATCAACGGTGCTCCGTTCTTCATGGCAAGGTCCATGATACGACAGATCTTTGCGGCATGAGTTTCTGAAAGCGATCCTCCGAGAACAGTGAAATCCTGCGAGAACACATAGACCATTCTTCCGTGAACAGTTCCAAATCCCGTCACAACGCCATCACCTGCATAATGCTGCTTTTCCAGTCCAAAGGTAGTTGCACGGTGTTCAACGAACTGTCCTATTTCATTGAATGAACCTTCATCCAACAATACTGTTATCCGCTCTCTTGCCGTTAATTTACCCTGCTGATGCTGCTTATCGATGCGCGCCTGACCTCCTCCCTGATGAGAGGCTTCGCGTCTTTTTAAAAGGTCTTCGTTTCTGTTCATTGCCTGTTTGCTGCCTTGAAAATGCAAGCAAACAAAGATAATTGTTCTTGCGTAATTTCAATTTCTGAAGCGGTTATTTCTTGCATATCCGGTATTTTATAAGCGCATTGAAGTTGGACCGAATATTTGATGCTAGATCGTTGCTTTCGCCTTTAGTTCAAGGTACTTGTTGATCGTGGTGATCGAAAGGTCTGCCGGCATTGTTAGCAATGTTTGGATCCCGTTCTTGTTCAATTCCAGCGCAATTCTGCTTTTCATGGATGTCATACGCTCTGCTACGGCTGACTGGTAAATATCCTTTGTGTTCGTTGCCGGTTTATAGGCCAGTTCCTCCAGATCGGAATTTTGAAAGAAGACAACTACCAGCACGTGTTTTTGATTGATCCTTCGCAAAATCGGCAGCGCTCTACGCATGGCAAATTCCGTTTCAAAATTCGTGAAAAGTACGAGGAGGGACCTCGTATTTACCCCTCTGCGTATCGTTTGATACAACAATTCAAAGTTTGGTTCAAGGAAATGTGTTTTCTGATCGTATAAGGCTTCGAGGATCCTGCGCATCTGACCGGTCGAACGTTCAGCCGGTAACTGTGTGCCGATCTTATCCGAAAAAGTTATCAGCCCGGCCTTATCGCCTTTTCTCAATGCAATGTTCGAGAGTACAAGTGCCGAATTGATCGAATAATCAAGCATACTCAATCCTTCAGCCTCCATTTGCATGGTTCTGCTCTTATCGATAATACAGAAGATGTGCTGCGATTTTTCCTCCTGATATTGGTTCACCATCAATTCGTTCTTTCGGCTGGTTGCCTTCCAGTTGATCGTTTTAATTTCATCGCCCTGAACATAGTTCTTGATCTGCTCAAACTCGCTGGTTTGTCCTATTCTTCGGATCTTCTTGATCCCATTACTGGTTTTCTGCTGCTGGAAAACCAATAGTTCATACTTTTTCATCTGCAGAACAGACGGATACACCGCTACTTGTTCTGATGCAGGGATAACCAGCCTTCTCTTAACAAGAAAGAAGATGGAGGAGATCATGAAAAACGCGTTATTGAAGCTGTACTCACCGCGTTCCTTCGGCACAAAGTCATAGGTGAATTGCTTTGTTTCGTTTGGCAGGAGAAATGCCGTGAACCTCTTCGACCTCTCCTGCATGATCGCGGGAAAGCCTTCATGAAGTACAAAAGAGACCGGTTGCCCTGATACATTTGTGACCTCGATCCGCACTTCATTTTCATCTCCAAGATTCAGGCGACTTTGGACGATGCGCCGAAACTTCAATGGTTGTTTCGCCGAAAAGGTCAGCAGTACATCGAGCACAGTAACCCCAACAAGTACCATTAATACAATCTGAGCAACAGCGAACAAAAAGGGTATGGAGAACGAAGCGGCAAAAAGCACCACTATCACCCCATAGATCAGGAAGAAAAGTCTTGACAGGAATATGGCACCAAACACCTGCATTAACGCGGAACTTCGATCGTTTGAAGGATCTCGTCGATCACATTTTCTGTCGATAGCCCTTCCATTTCAGCCTCAGGCGTCAGGATCAATCGATGGTTCAGAACAGGTTTTGTTACGAACTGGATATCTTCGGGTGTCACAAAATCGCGGCCTCGGATGGCAGCGATCGCTTTTGAACTCTTCAGGATCGACAAGGAGGCTCTCGGTGAGCCGCCGAGGTAGATCTTACCATGATTTCGCGTTTTATGTGTAATCGCCGCAATGTATTTTACCAGGTTATCTTCAATGATGATCTTCTCAATTATGTCTTGTACTTTCTGAACTTCACTGGCGTTGAAGACCGGTTTTACGTCCTTCAGGTCAGGAGTTTTAATGTTGTTCTTGTAGCGTTGCAAAATCTCCTCCTCCTGATGTAATTCAGGATAACCCAGTTTGATCTTGAAAAGAAAACGGTCGAGCTGTGCCTCCGGTAAATTATAGGTTCCTTCCTGCTCGATCGGATTTTGGGTAGCCACTACAAGAAACGGGAAGTTCATCGGATAAAGCACACCGTCATACGTGATCTGACGTTCTTCCATTACCTCGAACAACGCCGCCTGCGTTTTCGCAGGAGCACGATTGATCTCATCAATCAGCACAATATTCGAGAAGATTGGTCCTTTCTTGAAGGAGAACGTCGCATCCTTCATGTTGAAAACACTCGTACCGATGACATCTGAAGGCATCATATCGGGGGTGAACTGAATCCTGGAAAAATCAACATCCAAAGCCTTTGACATGACTTTTGAAGATAATGTCTTTGCAACACCCGGAGCACCTTCAAGCAGGAGGTGACCGTTTGAAAAGATCCCAGCCATCATCAGTTCCACCATTTCGTGTTGACCGATCACATAGCGGGACAATTCAAGCCGCACGTTGTTTACCTTGGAAGCTATCCAGATCAAGTCCGGGTTCTGACGTTCAAACCCATAGCCTGCCTCCTCGCTCGGAGCAGATTCCGGTTGTGCAGGTTTCACCTCCTGGCTTGATCCCTCTGAGGGCATGTACTTTGAGAAGTCTTCTTCTGATTGACCTTCCGGCTTGTTCATTTCATCACTCATTATATCTCTGTTTGATGGTTAGCGGTTATGAATAGCTCGAACTGTGTTCTATCAAATCTACTCATTTCCCAATAATTGACTGTTACTTTTCGTTCTCCCGTAAAATTGAGTACAACACCATTCTTCATTGGTGTTACGCTCATGAGGTCTTTTGTGCTGAAGGTCTGTTTCTTTCCAAGAACCGGATACCAGATTATCGCGTTCTCATCGTAACTGATCAGTGGTTTGCTCATCCTGAGGATACCTGTCAGTAATAAAACGAAACCGATGGGCCATAAAAGTATCCCTACTCCGATCGCGCTCATCAGGTAGTAAGATCCCGTTATGATCACAACTGTTCCCAAAAGTATGAGCAGCGAAGACAGCAGCATCTCGCGTTGGATCCTTGCCCTTAGAACAGCGATCCGTTGCATAACTCTTGAGTTGATCACACCTGTTTGTTCATAGAATCGACGTTGCTTTTTGGAGACTTCAACAATGTAATTGTCGTCTACCTCAGATCTCATCTTTGTTTCCAGTAACATGAGCAAGGACCTGATCTCCTCTTTATCTATGTTCGCTTTTTGAGACAGTGCTTCAATGTCCTTTTCCCGGTCCGCATTTACCTTTTTCAATTCTATGAAGAAGTGCTTTGAAACAGTATCGTAGAAATTCTTTCTCTGCAGTTTCAACACGGCATATGGAACTTGTTTGCTCACATAGATCGAGGTGATCGTTTGAGCGAACTCCAAAGACATGTTCTTCTTTTTTCCAATATACGGTACTACCGGTTGCATTCGTTTGGATCGGAAGATGAGGAACAACAAAAGTCCGATAACTGTCAGAATACTCGCTGCAATGAATGATGGGCTCTGAAATAAAAACTGAAAATAACTGTCATCTTTTTCACCGGGAAACTCTTCATTCGTGTCCATATTCTCCTGAGGAAACGGATCATCCGACAAGCGACCCAATTCCAATAAGTAGACATTTCGATCCTTCGGCAATTGATTCAACACAAATGCGGTATATCTGAAACCATCCGGGCGCTGAACCTGATAGTTGAAAAAGCATTCCGGGGTAGTATGAAGGTAAATGAACCCATTGCCGTGCGGTATTCGGACGAAATTGCTCATTCCCATAAACGTTGAGAGCGATCTGACGACCGAATCGACAGGTTCCAATTGTTGAAATCCTTTCCAGATGTGTGCCAGGGTATCGTTCTGATAGCTATAAAACTGCGTGAATCTGGAGTTCCCCACGTAGACATTTATGCTGTCCTCGAAATCATAGGACATCTGAACATCCTTGAACAGGCGTTGATTCAGGTTTTGTGTCAGAGATCCGTATGATAAAAGTAAGTGAGCACCCTGATCCACTTTCGTCATCACCGTTTCAAACTCATCGCTCTGAAGACCAAACTTATTGCCTACGAAGACCATTATTGAATTCGGTTCAACAATAGAATCAAGGGCAGAACCGGCGATCAGAGGGACTACCTTTTTAGCCGTATCAATGTGTGAACGCAGCAATTGGTTGAACAAATACAATCCATACGGATCCTTGTCATTCAATTCGAACTTGGAATCCCACTCTGAGGACACATACGTGCGCCTATTCGGATTCTTGACCTTATTCCCTGATCCGCCAAGCAACAACATCATTGTCATCACCATAACAGCGATCACTCCAATCAGTGCTATTTTCACCTTGTTATTCATGCGAGCTTTCCACGGATCGGTAGTAATTCAACAATGTAGATTGCAGTGTTTCGTAGACCTGCTTACCGATCTCGTACTCACCGTACCAAACCAGGTCGTATATCCGCACACATTCCCGGAAGATCTCTGCCTTTGGTCTGGATGACATTTCCAACACGTAATGGTGGTTGGTTTTGTCCTTCTTCCAATGGATCCAGTTCTTGCGGATCAGTTCCTTCAGGATGAACGTAAAATAAATGCGGATCCCTTCGCGGTAATCCTCTTTTGACAGGGCTTCTTCCAGTCGCAATTCAAGCTCGGTCTTTGTGATCACTTCCGGATTCCAGTCATTTTCAACATCTCTCAGGACAGACTTCCCGGACGGTCTTCGATTCTTAAGCCACAGGTAGACCAGAATTATAACTGCTGCAAAAATGATCAAGAACAATACGATCTTCCAAAAATCTACGGGGACAGTCGGCAGATCAACATCCGGAAGATCAGGCCCGTCTATATCGGGCGGATCGATCTCCGGCAAGGTGATGGGGTCGGGTTTCTTTACCTCCGGATCACTCTCCATCTGACCACTTCCGCTGCCCTGATTGTATTTCTTCTGACGATCCTCAACGATCTTCTGCGGATCGTACTGGATTCCTTTTCCCCCCTGATTACTTGAGGCCACGTTGTCGTCAAGGTCTTTCATGGAAGCCGGACTTCCGCCATACCAATCATCGGGACCCTTAAAGTCTTTTCTTCGTTCGTATTTTAGAAAGTCCTTTTCTTTAGCCCAAGTCTCCTTCTTCTCATCCTGAGTATAGCCGCAGAATGCATTAAAAAGAACCACTATGAACAGCCAGCTCTTACTCAAAATCTGCCGGTTTTTCCTGAAAACGGTTTCGTTTTCCAAACTTTGTAAATTGTTTGCGCAGACCGGTCGCCTCCGCTTTTTCATTTTCAGAATAGTATCCGAGTCCTGCTGCCGTGGCAATAAGTGGACTAATTCCCAAAAAGAAGATCAGGTAAACGACTTGTCTTACCACATTTGCGACGATCATGTAATCCTCTGTGAATTCACGCGCGAACCGCTTTACCAAACCGGCAAGCATGTCCAAAAGATCGTTCACCAAAGGCTTGTCTCCAAAACCTTCATGAATACTGAATACAAATGCGATCGGCTGAGAAAGGATCACAACAAAAACCCCTATTAACAGCAGGACAACCAGCGTTTTTCCATAGTGTTTTCTGCTGTAGGCAAATCCCTTTTTAAAGCGTTCCCCGAAAGACCCTGCATCCAGTCCTTGCGTTGCTCCCAGGAGAAACACAAACGGGATCAGGAAAAACGCCCAGATCAAGAGGATCCAGGGCAAACCGAAAACGATCATGTACAGCAACAAATTACCAACCCACACAGGGATGAACCGCTTCAGAAAATACCTAAAATAGCTCCTCCATGCAAAAGATTCTCCAACGGTTTGCATCGACCAATAGACTCCTGTAAAAATGATCGTTAATATGAAGGTCCAGCCAAGTGCCACGAGAAAATCCTGCAGTGTTGCAAAGTCATATCCGATCATAACGGTCAACTGTCCTGCCCAATCGAACCAATGTTCCACCCGCAAGTCCTCTATCCTGTGAAGATCCTGCAGATAAACCAGCATCAACACCAACGGGACAGCAAGGTTCAGCATAATGCGCCCGTACTTATGAAAATGCTGCCGGTAGAACTGGAATGAATCAGCGATCACATCAGCAGCGTTTCTAATCTTTTGAAATTCGATGGCCCCTTTCTTTTGGAAGGGTGCTGATTCCTCCTGGTCAACGAGGTGCGGGTATTTTCTCGCGACATATATCGGATAGAACACATACACGAAAAGGATCAGCGAAAATGAAAGAAAGATCAAGATCCATTTGGACCATTCAGGCAGATCGTCGTAGTGATGCGTAACGTAACTCTCCAGGAATCCGGCACCGATGATGAACGGGACCAGGCTCATCATGATCTTCAAGCCCCTTTTGGTCGAAAGTTGCAGTGACTGCAAGCGCGTATAGGATCGTGGAAACAACCATCCATTGCCGGCGGTAATTCCTGCTCCGGCTGCCAATACGATCGCTGAGATCTCAAAAGCACCGTGGATCCAGATGCCAAGAAAACTCGTGATCAGGAGCCCTTTGAGATAAAAGAAATATTGAAAAGAGCCCAACATCACGCCGTTGTAGAAGGTGAGTATATGGGTCCCCACTGTAAAGAAGAAACCAAGAAAAAAAGTAAAGAAAGCCACCTTCATGTTGTTGGTTGTTATCTCAATAAACATGGCGAGTTGGTCCGGACTTTCATAGATTGCAAGTGGATTTCCTCTCGAAATATTCTCCAGAGTCTGCTCAACGTATCCATCCCCCATCACAATCCGCGGAAAATCAGGATTGAAGTGCGTTGTCACGGCGCCGATCAATGTGTAGATCAGGAAGGCAACCAATGCAAATGTGAGATTCTTGCGCGAACGGTAGATCTCCAGAGGCAATGATGTCTGCCAAACAGTAAAAAACTTTTTGAACGATTCCCCTTTTTGCTTGTGAACACCTGTGTAGACCTGTTGAGCAAGCTGATTCAGATAAACACGGACTGTTCTCCGTTTGTAAAATGTCTGTGCGTAGCTCAGATCATCGGTAATATCCATGTACAGATCACTCAGTTCCTCCGGATCATCTGATTTGGAGGCATAGAGTTTTTCGAAGCGCGACCACTTCGTTTTGTTTTGATCTATGAAGGATGTTTCTTTCATTCAGGCGAATTGTAAATATAAGAGAATAGTTCAAACTATTCCGCGCTGCCTGAAGGATGTTTTTAGGAGATCATCAGTGTTTTTTATGGGATAATTCAAACTTTCCGATCTTCAAGTAGAAACCACCGGATCTTTTTTCTGTTGGCTTTGCCGTTCTGAAATCCACTTCTTGTTTTACCACATCCGAGAGGCGATTCGTGATCGGCTTGATCGGGTTCTTCATGTCATCAAAGCCTACCATTGCATATTCATTTTTTGCAGGAGTTTGTTCCACCGGTTGCGGTTTTAACCAGGTCGTAGGAACGATCTCACGATCATTGCTTTTGACTGACAGGACTTCCACCCTTTTCAATGACAAACGATCTACACGTGGAGGACGATCCGCGGTTACATGCGTTGTCGCAGTTACACTTTTCGTAATACCTTGTGTTCCGATCGTTTCAAGCTGCACATTTTGATCAGCGGATGGTTGCGTGGTGACCTCGTTCTCTTCCGAACTATCAGTGTTATTGCGATAGTCCAAAGGATCCTTCTGGGCAACCGTTTGATCAGATTGAATGGTCAGTGCAGTATCCGCCGGGTCCCAAAGCAAGAAAAGAACCGCTGCACAAGCAGCTGCGGCAAGACTGATGATCGGCCACAGAGCGATCTTCTTCTTTCGCTTCAAAGAATCCTTGTCCGCAAATACCACACGCACATCCGGCTGTAGCCTGGTCGCAGCGAAAGACTTCCGTAACCTCATCCTATCAGTATCAGAACCGACGAATTGGTCCAGCTCAATTACTTTTTCACTGCTTAGAAGTCCTTCCGTTTCCGCGATCATGAACTGTTCAGCATTGTGAGCTGTGATTACCGTTTCGTTGAACTCCACTTGCTTCAATCCCATCTTGAACTGATCATCCAGCACTGGAAGGTCATCATTCAAAGTTACGAGAGCATCATCCTCCAGTTTTAGTTCAGGATGTTTATCCAGGAACTCAAATAGCAGTACGGTATCCTCCTCGCTCAGATTCCCTTCCAGGAAGTCTAGGTAAAATGCCTCGTAATTGAATATGCTTATGCGTTCCATGACTGTGTTCTGTTCCTGTTCAACTTATACTACCAGTTCCAATTTCTTGATGTAATCCTTCATCGTTTGACGTGCCCGGAAGATATATACCTTCACCTGCGATTCGTTCAAACCTGTTATTTCTGCTATTTCGGCATAATTGTATCCTTCATAATCGCGCAGGAGCACCACTGACCGCTGGATCTCCGGCAACTTATCCAATGCTTCCGTCAACACTTCCTGCAAATCTACAGCAATCGAAAATTCAGTTGAAGAGGTATGTTGTACCTTATCAAAATCTCCGTTCCTCCCTTCCTTCTTCACCCAGTCAACGATTGTGTGATACGCTGTTGTGAACAAATAGGACTTGACCTTTTCGTAAGAAACTTCTTCGTGTTTGATCCACACCTTGGTGAATGTTTCCTGTACAATATCTCTGGCAGACATCTCATTTTTGAGGTGCTTGAGCGCGAATCGGAAAACATTATCCGAATAGTTGTCTACCGCCAGATTGTACTCTTTTGCCGTCATTTCGACCTGTGTTCAGTCGTTAGACATGCAAGTTACCGAAAAGTTACAGGGGAGTGAACAGATTTTTTGAGATAGCGGACCGCGAAAAGGATCCGGTAGATCAAGTAGCGGGAAATGCGCCATTTTATCATACGCTTGTTTTAAATGGCAAGTCCGTTCAAATCTTATCTTAAAACATGCAGCCTGTGCATCGTCTGCTATTGCGTTGAAAATTTTTGAGTTCAAAATTATTTCTTTCAATCCTTCCATATAGCACAAAACCATTCTACCTTTGCATTGAAAACATTTACGTGTCTCTCTTCGTAAGGCGGTTTTCTTCTGCGGATTCATCACTTTTATTGAATATCGCTAACAGCATGAAACGATGAAAAAAATTCAAGCTTCAACTTTAATGCAATTGATTTGTTCTAACAGCACATGTTAAATTATTCTGTTTATTTAAACGAAGATCCGAATGTAAGTTGGGTCACTTTCGTCCATGGGGCGGGAGGAAGCAGTTCGATCTGGTATAAACAAATAAGAGATTTTCAAAAGCATTTTCATGTCCTTCTCTTAGACTTACGAGGTCATGGTAAATCGAAAGAACACATTCATGAAAAAATCAAAAAATACTCTTTTGAAGCAATTGGCGATGAAGTTATCGCTGTCCTGAATGAACTGAATATCAAATCTACGCACTTCATAGGGATTTCATTGGGAACAATTATCATCAGGGAAATTACAGAACGGTTTCCTGCTTATACTCAAAGTATGATCATGGGAGGTGCCGTTATGAAGGTTAATTTGAAAGGTCAAATATTAATGAAATCGGCTTTGTTCTTTCAATCAATAATTCCTTATTTAGTGATGTACAAGATTTTGGCCTTTATCATTATGCCTAAGAAAAAACACAAAGAGTCTAGAAATCTGTTTATTAATGAGGCAAAAAAGCTCTATAAAAAGGAGTTTAAAAGATGGTTTTCACTTATATCTCAAGTAAATCCATTGTTATCATTGTTTCGAATCAAGGATGCCGGCATTCCAACCCTTTATGTTATGGGTTCGGAGGATTATATGTTTTTACCAACGATTTCTAAATTAGTACAACATCATTCCTCTTCTGAATTACTTGTCGTTCCAAATTGTGGACACGTCGTAAACGTTGAAAAACCCGAATTCTTTAACAATCATGTGATTGAGTACTTGCTGACGGTAACGAATAAACAGAATTAAAACGTTCGCTTTAAAAGATCCAACATCTTACAGATTATTCTCTAATTGCTTTGATACCCGGAAGTTCAATTCCTTCGAGGTACTCCAGCATTGCTCCACCTCCGGTAGAAACATATGAAACCTTATCGGCTAATCCGAACTTATTGATGGCCGCAACAGAATCACCTCCTCCAATGAGTGAAAAGGCACCTTTTGAAGTCGCTTCAACGATCGCATTCGCAACATCCACTGTTCCCTGCTGGAAGTTCTCCATTTCAAATACGCCCATCGGTCCGTTCCACAGGATCAGTTTCGAATTCAGGATGATCTCACGACAGTCCTTTGATGTTTCAGCACCTGTATCCAAGCCCATCCATCCTGCAGGGATCTCCCCGATCTTTACTTCCCGGCGATTGGCCGCATTGTCAAACTTATCCGCTATGATCGTGTCAATGGGAACATAAAGATTCACCCCTTTTGCCTTCGCATCCCCAATGATCTTGCGGGCTGTATCCAGGTAATCATCCTCCACCAATGAGTTTCCAACCTGACCACCCATTGCTTTCACGAATGTATAGGCCATTCCTCCGCCCACGATCAGGTTGTCTACTTTACTCAGTAAACGCTCAATGATCGTGATCTTCGAGGAAACCTTCGCTCCACCCACGATCGCCGTCAGTGGCTTATCATCCGAGTTCAACACCTTGTTAACCGCCTTGATCTCGCCTTCGATCAGGTAACCAAACATTTTGTCGTTCGGGAAGAATTTCGCTACCACCGTCGTGCTTGCGTGCGCACGGTGCGCCGTTCCAAAGGCGTCATTCACATATACATCCCCATGTTTTGCCAAGGCCTCAGCAAAACTCTCTGTTCCGGCAGTTTCTTGTTTGTAAAAACGGACATTCTCCAACATCAGCACTTCACCGGGCTTCAAGGCAGAAGAAAGCGCATACGCATCATCTCCGATGCAATCAGCTGCAAACTGCACATCCACTCCGAGTACCTTTGACGTATGCGCAACAATATGACGTAACGAGAACTTATCCTCCGGTCCTTCCTTTGGACGACCCAAATGGGACATCAACACCACACTTCCGCCATTCTTCAGGATATGCTGGATCGTAGGAGCTGCAGCGCGAATGCGCGTATCATCTGTTACAGCCATCGTTTCCTTGTCCAGTGGAACATTGAAATCAACTCGGATCAACGCTCTCTTACCATTGAAATTGTATGTGTGGATCTCTGCCATCGTTATCTGTTTTGGAGTTGCAAAGATAAGAACATGTCAGAAAAATTGACCCTTATCAATTGTCAATTGTCAATCGATTCTGTACCTTCACATTACAATGTCCGACCCAAGGCAAATTTTCACCCTTCAACAAGTAGTTTCATCGATCCGGAAAACGATCGAAGAGCGCTATCAAAGCACCTATTGGGTGAAAGCAGAAATGCATAAACTCAACTTGTATCCCAGCGGACACGCGTTTCCCGAACTTGTGCAGAAGGAAAACGACAAGATCGTTGCACAAATAAACGGTTCGATCTGGAACCATAATTTTCAGCGGATCAACAAGCAATTCATGCAGGTGGTGAAAGAACCTTTAAAAGAAGGGACCACTCTTTTAATGCAGATTAAGATCGCTTTCAGTGAGACCTTCGGATTAAGTCTTCAGATCCTGGATATCGATCCGAACTATACCCTCGGAGAATTGCAGCGGGAACGTGAAGAAACACTCAAGAAACTTCAAGCTGAGCGCATTCTGAATGCCAACCAGCAATTAGCGTTTCCACTGTTGCCGCAGCGCATCGCCGTCATTTCAGCGGACACCAGCAAGGGTCTCTCGGATTTTATGAAGGTTCTGGACAATAATCCTTGGGGGTATGCATTCTTTACCATGCTATTCCCTGCTTATCTTCAGGGAGATCTGGCAGTGCAGTCGATCATTGAGCAACTAAAACGAATTGAAAAAGTCAAGCATCATTTTGATAGTGTCGTGATCGTACGCGGTGGAGGCGGTGAGGTGGGAATGTCCTGCTACAACAACTATAATTTGTGTAAAGCGATCGCTTCTTTTGAACTGCCCGTTTTGACAGGGATCGGTCACTCTACAAACCTAACTGTTGCAGAAATGGTAGCGTTCAGGAATGCCATTACACCCACAGAACTGGCCGACTTCCTACTCCAAACGTTCCATGATTTTTCAGTACCGGTAGAAGAGGCTCGTAAAGCTTTACGGACATATTCGGATCGATTAATTGATACGCGAAAACAGCTTTTCGCCGCGGAGGTTCGCCATTTCCGTTCTGCAGCTCAGCTCTACCTGAGCGCATCGGGCAACCTTCTTTTCAATACCAGTCAGCGCTTTAAGAACGAGGCAAAAACGCTAATCATTCGGCACCGGGAAGCAATCGGAGCAGCGCAAAAGAATACCATGAGACTATCACAGAGCAACCTGTACAAGGAACATGAGCGCATGGAGCGTTTTCTGGCAAACTTGAAACAAACGATTACTTCATCCTCAGAGAGGAACAAACGGGAGCTTGAAAACCTGGAGAAAATGGTTGATCTGCTTGACCCAAAAAACGTCCTCAAACGGGGCTATTCGATCACCACCTACCATGGAAGAACGGTTGATGGCACCACAGTATTCGGTGAGAATCCGAGATTGAAAATTGAAACCTACGACCTTTTGATCGAGGCTGAAATGATCCAAAAAATACCGCAGAAAAAAATGGAGAATTAAGGACTTACGTTCCAAAAAAGATGCTGTTTCAGGCGAAAAATAAATATATCTGAGTATATTTGAGGGCATACAGAGAAATTGCTTGTCTGATCTTTAAAGTCTTTGAATGAATCAAGATGTTAATTTGTTGGTTGTTGAAGATGAAACTGTTTACTCAAGGATCATTATGTACCAACTTTCAAAGTTGGAGATCCCGGGCAAAAAACTTCATGTTCATCTTGTAACTTCCATTGCTGAAATGCAGGAATTCAAAGAATTCCTGAACCCCGATATCGTTTTACTCGATCTCGGTTTGCCGGACTCTCAAGGCACTGAAACATTCAAATTATCCAAAGAAATATACCCGGAAAGCGCGATCATCATTCTCACAGGAAACAATGATGAGGCAATGGCCTCACGTCTGGTAAGCAGCGGTGCACAAGATTTTCTTTTCAAGGCAGATGCTGATACGAAAGTCCTCGGCAAAACGATCGATTATGCACTGGACAGAATGAACTATCAGCGGGAACTTATTGAATTATCAGACAAACCCATTATATCTGATCACGGCAGTTCAAATCCGATTGTCGTTACGATCACCGAAGAGATCGATGCTTTGATCGCTGGTTCGGCAGAGATGTTTCATTCAGATATACAAGAGGCCTTGAAACGGATCAAAGCCCTCGTAGCTCAAATTCCTTAATTCTTACGCGTCTCATGGGAACCACACTAGAACACTATCAGATCTTATTGGATATCTATCCGGATGATCTGATCACGGACGTTACCGGGCACATTGGTCTACAGGGAAAGAATTGGAGCGCATTTAGCGGAACAGCAACAGACGTATTTGAATTATTCCAGGGTGAAGAAATTGAAATCCGAAACAGCCTTGATACAATCGCTAGCGGTAAAGACAGCCGTATCATAACGGTCGCGAGACAGGGGCATTTCTACAACCTGGAATTCAAACCGCTGAAGGACGGGTTCATCTATCTCAAGGTTAAGGAGCAGACTTTTGCATCCGATAAATACAAGCTGTTGTTCGAGAACAACAAGGCGGCTGTTTTCCGAACTTCCATGAACGGGGATATTCTTGAAATTAATCAAGCTTATGCAGATGTTTTTGGCTTTGAAACGATCGCGGAACTAAAGCAGCGAAAATCGTATGAGTTCTATCCCAACCCTGAGGCCCGGAAAGAGTATGTCGATCAACTCAGAGAGAAGGGCAGTCTGACAAATTATCTGATCCAAAACACCAACAAACGGGGTGAATTGATCTGGCTCCTGGCGAATACATCGCTCTTGACTCTTGGGAATGAGGAATTCATTGAAGGAACATTGGTCGATATCACGCGACAGATCGAGGCAGAGAATAGGCTGAAGAATCAAAACACGGAACTGCAAAAGTTAAGGGTGATCCTCGAAAACATCAGTGATGCCGTTCAGGTTACAGATGAAACCGGACGCATGGTTTATGTCAACAAAATGGCGAGACAGCGGCTAGGTGTTACAGAAGATGAAATTAAAAAGCTGCATATTTTCGATATCTCACCTTACTTGAAGTCCATCGGCGACCTCAAGGCACACATGGATGAAATCGCTGAAAAAGGTACGATGGTAGTGGTTTCCAATCATGTCAATCAAACCACGGGGGAGCTCTTTCAGACTGAACTAAGTATTCATCTCGAAACAATTTTAGGCAATCGTTACCTGATCGCTACCGGACGTGACATCTCGCAACGACTGAAAGATCAGGCACTCCTGGAAGAGAAGAACAACTACATCCGAAATCTGAACGAAGCCATCAATTCCAGCTCTCTTGTTTCTATCACGGATAAGAAAGGAACTATTATTGAGGTAAATGACAAGTTCTGTGAGGTTTCACAGTATACAAGAGAAGAATTGATCGGTGCAAATCATAACCTTGTTTCATCGCAACACCACAGCCCTGCATTCTGGCATTCGTTCTACACGACAATACATTCCGGCAAAACCTGGTTCGGAGATATTCGCAACCGAACAAAGAACGGTGACCTATACTGGGTTCGATCGGTCATCTATCCGATCCTTGATGAAAACGGTCAGTCGGAGAAATTCATGTCTATCCGACAGGATATCACCAGTTCAAAGGAAGCGGATCAGATAATACA
This sequence comes from Flavobacteriia bacterium, assembly GCA_046301895.1. GTDB lineage: Bacteria > Bacteroidota > Bacteroidia > Flavobacteriales_D > Crocinitomicaceae > M0103. The sequence continues at coordinate 34,211 of JBKCJG010000031.1, read as the reverse complement.
AAAGCACATTAGTTTCCAGGACCTGCTTATGTCTATTGCACTGAAACTACTCAATGTACAACCCGAAATGCTGGATAACGAAATCTCATCGGCATTGGAGGAGATCGGAGAGTTTGTTGGTGCTGACCGTGCCTATATCTTTGACTATAACCTCGAAGATCAAACAAGTTCAAACCTATACGAATGGTGCAGGACGGGTATAGCGCCCCAGATAGACAACTTGCAGAAAGTTCCACTTTCTAAAATGCCCGACTGGACAAGGGTTCATTTTTCAGGAGAAACCATGGACTTGCCGGTCGTTAGTCAACTTCCGGATACGATTCTAAAAAGACTGTTGGATGAGCAGGGCATCAAAAGCCTCCTTGCTATTCCGTTGATGGACGAATCAAACTGTACCGGTTTCATTGGCTTTGACTCTGTGCTGGATACACACGCCTACAGTGATGATGACAAAAAGATTCTGGAGCTTTTTTCAGAAATGCTTGTCAATATCGGAAAGCAAATCCAATCGATCAACAGCATTGAGCAGGCGAATATAAAGATCCGTGAACTGAACACGTTCTTGCAAAAGCGGGTTGATGAAGAAGTTCTGAAATCCGAACAACTGTCGCAATCTTTCGCAGAGCTCGATAAGCTGGCGATGATCGGAGAACTCACCTCTGGTATTGCACATGACCTGAATACGCCGTTGGGTGCTATAAAAGTCGGTGCTGAAAGTGTTCGCTACACCCTTGAAGACCTGTTCAAAAAAGTAATTTCGGGTGTTTCTGTTAAACAGATCAATTACGCCTGTTCAAGGGCTTCAGTAGAGAACCATTCCATGTTTGTAGGTGGCTTGCAGACCATGCGTGAAACCAAGTCACTGACCGAATACCTGGACCTGCATTATCCAGCGCTTCCGAATAAAGATGCTTTGATCAGCGCACTGATCAAAGCGAGGATTACCGCTGAAGACCCTGAGGTTATCCATGATGTGTTGTCAAGCGATAATCCGGAAGCTTTTACAGACCTGATCTATCACATTCAGGCTATCAGAACGTTTGTAGATACCATCATTGAAGCGAACGAAAAAGCAGGATCGGTTGTTAAAAGTCTTCGTTTTTATGCACTTGAGGGTGCTACAGAAGAGATGGAGCGTATTGATTTGAAAGACAATATTCTGACGGTAGTGAATGTATTCAATCACCTTATTCTGAATAATCAGATTGAATTCAAACTTGATCTTCCGGAGGCTATATTTATAAAGGGTCGGCAAAACAAATTGTATCAGGTCTGGTCGAACCTCATCAAAAATGCCATCGAAGCCACGGGAGTTCATGGCAACATTTCCGTGAGCGTTCAGGAAACAAGTGAACATTACCTGGTGCAGGTAAGTAATACAGGTGAGGCTATTCCTCAAGATTTACAGAAAAAGATCTGGCAAAAATTCTTCAGCACCAAAAGCTCACATGGCACAGGACTTGGACTGAGCATAGTGAAAAGGATTCTGGATGAGCTGGATGCGTCGATCGAACTAAGGTCCGAAGACAATTTAACAACATTTACTGTCACATTTCAAAAATAAACGGGATGAAGGCCATTCTTTGTATTGATGATGACAACCTGATAACACAAATGGTTCGTTTTCAGCTGACAAAATCTCTCGATCCGAATGATTGGGTGATTGAATCTGTAAATGACCCCACTGCCGTTATTGGACTGATCGGTGAATTGAGATCCATTGAAATACCCACATACCTCATGATCGTCGATTATCAGATGCCTGTCATGAATGGTGCACAAGTTATCCGGGAAGTAAAAAAACAATTTCCTGATATCTCATGCATCATATTGAGTGGTCAGGCAAACAACACCATCGTTTCTGAGCTGGAAAATGAAGGCCTGATCGCCGGTTTCATCCACAAACCGTGGAAAGAGACCGACCTAATGGATAAAGTATTGAGTTTATTGTGAATACCTGAATCTGACAAACCGTAAATTCAAAAGAAATGTCCTCCGGAAAAATAACTGACATTATAATCGTGGATGATGACACAGTGTCGACTTATCTTACCGAAGAAATCCTGCGAGAAAATCATGTTTGCGAAAACATTCAGAGCTACAGCAGCGGGATTGAGTGCCTGAAAAATTTGGAAAATGATACTGACGCACATACCATTCTTCTGGACTTGAACATGCCGGAGATCAATGGATGGGATTTTCTGAAAAAATGCAGGGCCATGAATCGAACCGATCTGATCATTCTTTTAACGTCATCTATCAATGAAGACGATCGGGACAGGGCGCAATCCGAAAATGTTCATTTTCTGAATAAACCCCTGGATACAGATGACCTTTTAAAAATAATTACGGGCGCACCGGATGAGTCATTACAACACTGACAACAGCAAAACACGGGTATGGATCATTGACGACAACGCCGGTGACCAGCTTCTTATTCAGGAGATGCTGATAGATCTGAATTTCAAAGCGAAGCACATCCGTGCTTTCGACAGCGTCTCCGGAGTTCTTGAGGAGTTAAAGAATGATTCGCCCGATGTGCTTTTACTGGACCTTTTCCTTCCAGAATCAAGAGGTGTTGAAACATTCCAGTTACTTAGTGCCGTCCAGCTGCATTTTCCTGTAATCGTTCTTTCAGGTTTGGCGGATTCTGCAACGGCATTGGAAACAGTGAAGCTGGGCGCTCAGGACTATCTCATAAAAGATGAAATGACCGCAGAGATCATTGACAAGATGATCCTATACTCCCTTGAACGATTCTCGAACTTATTAGAGATAAAACGATCTGAGCAAAAATATAGGCTGTTGTTCAAGTCGATCCCAACCGCTGTATTGATGCTGAGCGACAAGTACAGGATCCTTGAAGCAAACGCGGCTGCAGAAGCACTTTTTGGACCGGATCTGTTAAAAAAATGTACCGAATACAGCGACCTTTTCAGCAATGTGACCGCAAGATCAACTGCAATGCAAGGAGTTGAGCGTGATCAGAATGTCAGATTCCGACTAGAATTGGAAGACGGAACCCACAAGTTTGTCGAACAGTCGTCTGCAGCAAACGGATCGGGCTCCGAAATGAGATTTTTGGTATCTCTTGTTGACAGGACCCAAGTTGTTTTAACTGAAAGCAACAGAAACAAGATCATCCATGAAACCCTGGATGATGAAAGAAACAGGTTCTCGAAAGAATTGCACGACGGATTGGCACAATATCTTGTTGTGCTGAATATGCACCTGCAGATGCTGAAAGGATTCAATGATAAAGTAGATGAAGGACTCGAAAGCTGCATTGAAACGCTCTCAACCAGCCTGAAAATGGTTCGGTCCATCAGCTACAACCTTTCGCCCCCTGATCTTGACAAAGGGCTTATTCCGGCACTCCAGTCCTTGTTTAAACGACTTCAAAACCTCAATACCGTTGAATTCAGACTGAGACTTCAGGATGACCTTGAGGAATTCGATCTATCACAAGTGGATGAGTATTCACTTTTCCGCTTGATTCAGGAATTTACCAATAACTCTCTGAAATATGCGGAATGCAGCGAGATAAGGTGTTCAATGGAAGTTCATCAGAACAGACTGATCATTGGTTTATCAGACAATGGAAAAGGGTTTGATTCAGAAAACGTACTGAAGGGACTGGGCTTAAAGAACATGTCTGAGCGTGCGTTTGCCGCGAACTTCACGTTCAATTTTTACTCAGAGCCCGGGAAAGGAACTTCCGTGCAACTCATCTCTGAATTCGACATCACGGATTGATGGGCTATTTGGGGAAGTGAAGTGAAAACACACTTCCTTTTCCAAGCTCCGAATCGATTGAAATGGATCCACCCATTTTTTCCATCAACTTTTTGGAAATACTCAATCCGATGCCGGAACCCGCATACTCCTCTTTGCGATGCAGCCTGGTGAACATGTCGAAGATCTTTTTCTGATTCTCCTTCGAGATACCTATTCCGTTGTCCTTCACACAAATCACTATTTCTGATTCCGTTTCATTCGAATAGATCTGAATACACGGGACTTGCCCTTTGGGCTGATAGTTGATCCCGTTGACCAATAGATTCTGTAAAACTTGTCGCAAAGGCGCTGAAAAAGCATTGATCGTAGGAATGCGTTCAACCGTGAGTTCTGTGTTGGTTTCCTGCAATAGCCTGGATAAACTGATCTTGAGATCATCAATTATATCACTGATCTCAACTTCTTCAGGCTCTCCAAGATTCAGCCTGTCAGCCCTCGAGAAATCAAGCATATCTTTGATCAGCATTTTCATCCGGTGCGCACCATCGATCGCAAAATGGATATACTCTTTGCCCTTATCATCCAGCTTTTCACCGTATTTTTTCTCCAGTAGCTGAAGAAAGCCGGTAATCATCCGAAGTGGTTCCTGCGTATCATGAGAGGCCACATAGATGAATTGTTCAAGCTCTTCATTTTTTTGAGTTATTTCAGCTGTCCGCTGGTCTACAAGAAAGGAAAGGTGCGTTGATTGATCGTTCAGTTGCTTGATCATCCAGTTGGTGTGCAACAGATTATGTAGTCTTAATTCCAACTCTATAAAGTCAAAAGGCTTTCGCAGCATGTCATGGGCACCCTCTTTCAATACCTCCTTCAACGTTTCCTTGGTAACGTCAGCTGTCAGCACCATCACGCGTAAAGGACCATCCAGGTATAATTTCTCACGCAACCATCTCAAGATGTCTATTCCAGACAAGTGAGGCATCATAATATCCAATAAAATAAGATCCGGTTGATTTGCTTCTACCAATTGGGGCACCTCCCGAGAATCATTCGTTGTCGTGTAATTAACATACCCGTTAATCTTGAGAAAACTTTCCAGAAGGTTCGTGTTAGCTAATTGATCATCAACGATCAAAATACGGGAATCTGAGTACTGTTTATTCAATGCTAAAAAAGTTTAGTTCTGGACATACTTGTCCACGATCATGAGAAATTCCTTTATATCAAATGGCTTTGTTAAATAGTGTTCAGCACCACCTGCCATTAACTTCGTTATCTGCTCCTTTGTAGCATCAGCACTGACCACGACTACCGGCATGTCTCTGGTGCTTTCATTCTCTTTGAGCTGCTGCAAAACAACTGATCCATGAATATCAGGAAGATCCAGATCGAGTAAAATGAGTCGCGGTCGATGCGCGGATGCCAATTCAACTGCCTCCGAGCCAAAGATCGTTGTCACCATGTTGTAACCCGGACGCTTTACCTTGAAAATATCATCCACCAGGGAGGTGTTCATCGCATTGTCCTCAACGTACAAGATTGTCGCAAATTTGCCGTCTTTACTAACCGTGATGAGTTCATTTGCGATCTCTGCCTCGCTATGCGCATCCTCATGTGTGCATTTCGGTAAATTGACCCAGAACTCGGAACCCTCATGGATGGTGCTGTTCACACCAAGTTCTCCCCCAAGCACAGCCACCAGCTCTTTAACTACAGCCAATCCAAGACCGGTTCCTTCAATGTCAGCATTCTGGTCCCCTAGCCTCTCGAATGGCGTAAACAAGCGTCCAAGATCCTCTTCTTTGATCCCTCGGCCGGTATCTTTCACAGAGATGTGGATCATCTCTACTCCTTTTTTGTTCACCACAAAGGACTGATCGATGGTCACTTTTCCGCCGTTCCGGTTGTATTTAATGGCGTTATTGATAATGTTGGTCAGAATTTGTATCGTCCGCTGCTGGTCACCGTGCACATACAATTCTTCGTTCATCGAGTCAGTGCGAATGATCTCAACCGAATTTTTATCCGCAAGGGGCTGAAGCAAGGCACACACTTCCTTAATGGAAGCTGTAATATTGACCTGTTCCATCGACAGCGAGATCTTTCCTGTTTCAATTCTTGCGATATCGAGAACCTCGTTGATCAGCCCAAGCAGATGCTTTCCACTGCTCAGGATATGCTGAACCGATGTTTCCTGCATTTCATCCAACTCACTCATTTCCAACAGTTGCGCGAATCCAAGGATGGAGTTCATCGGAGTCCTTAATTCATGGCTCATCCTCGAAAGGAACATACTTTTGGAAGCATTCGCTTCCTCTGCAGATTTACGTGCTGCTATTAATTCATCCTCTCTTGCTTTGCGTTCCGAAATATCTCTGGCTACTGCATAAATATTCTCTCCAACCGGTGAAGCATACCATTCAATAAATCGGTAATTGCCATGTTTCGTGCGAAACCTGTTGACAAACTGGATCACGCGGTTGTGTTCGCGTAAGGCCTGCATTGCTGAGGTTGTGTTTTCGATATCGTCCGGATGAACGTAGTTCATGAACTCCTGCCCTTCGAGCTCCTCCCGGGTGAAGTGCAACACATCTTCAAAGGCCTGACTCACCTTCATGAATCTCCCCGAATGATCAGTAATGCACATCATGTCAATTGAAACGCTGAAGAACGTTTCGAGTCTCGCAATCGCATTTTCAAGTTCCCTTGTACGCCCCTTCACATTTTCCTCGAGATTCAGGTTGAGTTCAATGATCTCATTTTCAATGACCTTCCGATCGGTGATATCCAGGATCGTTATTGAGATATACTGATCAGTCCCTTCATGACCATTGATCACACTTGCATTGATCAGTGCAGGAAATTTGCTGCCATCTCTGCGCTGCAGCTGCATCTCCATCGCAGTTATTGTGAAATTTTTGAAAAGTCGTTTCTGTAAGATACCGAAATTCACCATGGACTCCGCACTGATCTGAGCGATGTAGTTGGTGCCAAGAAGTTCATCCTTCGAATAACCTTGTGAATCCGCAAAGAACTTGTTGCAATATAGTATCACTCCATCCATATCCGTAACCAAGCGCCCACTGTGTGCGTGCTCAAACACATTGAGGAAGAGTCTCAGTTTGGTTTCGGCTTTTTTACGTTCTGAAATGTCCTCTTGTATCGCGACGAAGTTGGTAATTCCTCCGGAATCGTCGAAGATTGGGAAGATAGTAGAGGATTCATAAAGGGTTGTTCCATCCTTTCTCACATTCAGGAACTCTCCCTTCCACATCTTTCCTGTTCGAAGTGTATTCTTTAAGAGTTTATACTCTTCAGCTGTCGTTTTCCCCGATCGCCAAAGCCTGGGATTTTGTCCGATCAACTCTTCTTCTGCATATCCAAGACTGACAACAGTCGATTTATTCACGTATTGTATCGACCCTTCTTCATCAGTCATAATAACGCTAACAGGACTCTGGCTCACGATCTGGGATAATTGCTGGATCCTTCGCAGATTACTCTTTTCCTGGGTAATGTCTCTCCAGTGTACGAGGATCGAATCCTGACCATTGTATTTGGCTTTAAATAGGTTTATTTCGGCCAGAAACGTATTTCCCTCGCCATTCAGATGCTGCCATTCGAACTTGAATTTGCCGTCACGAAGTACCACTGAGATATATTCTGTCTCAAGTTCGGTGGAGAGACGACCATTGGGTTGATATTCCGGCGAGATTTCGTGTGGCTGCTTTCCTAAAAGCTGGTTCCGCGACATTTTGATCAATGCTTCAGAAGCCTTGTTGCATTCCACAAATATCCCGTCCTGAATAACAAGATAAGCCTGAGGAGATTCATTGAATAGATTCTTATAGTTGTCTTCACTGGCTTTCAAAAGTATTTCTGCTGTCTTCTTTGCGGTGACATCGATACCGGTGCAGAGGATCTCATTCGGGTCGCCTTGGTCACCAAAAAGAGCAAGGAAATCCCAGATGCTTGATTTTACCGATCCGTCCGCTGAAGGTTTGTCCAGTTCAACGCGAAAAGGTGTACCCGGATCGGAAAGACACTTCGCAACAGCTTCCCGCACCCTGTCATGATGATACGGAAGGATCTGGTCCATCCCAAACGAACCGATAACGGCATCCTTGTTTTTTTTGTCGGCAATAAACATCTCCAGGTATGCCGGATTGGCATACGTAACATAACCATTGAGATCTGTCTTGAGGATATAGGTGCTTTGATTGTTAAACAGTGCTTCAAGACTTCGGCTTTTTTCCAAAAGCTCCTTGTTTGAAAGAAGCAACTCACGCTCTGCAATTCTTTTTTCAGTTATATCATTGAAAACGCTATACACTCCGATCGGTTGATCTGATCCATCTTCGAAAATAGGAATAGCATCTATACTTATCCAGACCCATTTCTCTCCAATCGGATGATAAACCCCCATGATTACATTCTTCTGGGGCATAGCAGTTTTCAACGAAACCATAGAAGGATGATCTTCTCCGGGGAAGGGATCATTATCCTTGTTTATTGCCCTCCATCTTGGATCAACGGAGGTGCGCCCCTGCATTTGGTCCAGACTCAGCCCAAGGATATCCTGTGCCGCGTCATTGGCTTCAAGAATTGCCCCTGAAACATCCTGGTAGACAATTCCCTGAGATAGGTTCTGAATAAGGAATTCTATATTTTGAGGCCTCTTCATCGATCCGCTACTGTTTCATGTGATGGCTAAATTTAATGTATTCCTCCGAATTTATCACGTTTCGTGGGAACTGTGGGAGCGATTTGATTCAAAGCCGCTCCGGATGACTCTATCTCACGGATCATTTCGAAAAGATTTGCCGGAAAATCCCCCTTTACATAATACCCGAACACATTCAGATAGGTTCTTGATTTTTCAATGTTCTCGAGGTCCGCGGAGTCTGAAACAACGATAACAGGAATTTGCAGTCCCCCCTCGTTAAGAAAATCAAGTATTGTCCAGCCATCTGTTTCCGGAAGATAAATGTCTAAAAGGATCAAATCCGGTGGATTTACTTTTCGAAAGGATAGGTCGTCCATCAGATTCTTGAGCGAAGGTTTATCCCCGTATTCTCTAGCAATCGAGTAGGGAGTGCATTTTTCCAAAAGACGGGAAAGCACTTGCCTGTAAATTTCATTGTCTTCAATCAACCAGATCTCCATTGCTCCAAAAAACTGTTTTAATACTATCCGGAAACCAATGGTGCACCTTCATGCTGCCCTTGTATCGTCTACAAAGATCGTGGTCTCATGAATAACGTAAAATTAAAAACTTTTTGTGTGGTTTCCCAATATTTCTAACAAAAGTACATTCACATTGATAAAATAGTATCTTTAATCATCGGGATACTAAATTCAGGAGGAAATGGAACCAACCAACTCTTATACATCAGCTTTTAACGAGTTGCAGCAGATCGTCAGCGACATGGAAGACGGTGAGATCACCGTTGATGAATTATCTCTAAAGGTAAAACGTGCTGCGGAACTCATAAAGATCTGCAAGCAAAAACTGACCAGCACAGAGGAAGATGTCAATCTGATTCTCAAGGAACTTGAAGCAAAAGATTAGATTTCGTCCATGAGGTTCATGTGGTCTTTCATTGCGTTTTCTTTCGCTTTCTGCTCATCAGTGCGAGCAGAAGTCTTCGTGAAGGAGCTACTCTCTCCTGATAAAACCGTAAGTGTTGGTTTCCACTGTTCTGATGGAAAAGCGATCTACAAGGTCTCTTTCCGGGGTCAACCAATGATTCGGGGAGAAAAGCTGGGATTTATTCTGAAGGATCGCAGCCTGACTGAATTCAGTGTGCAAAGCGCTTCAACAACCACACACAATGAGGTTTGGAATCCAATTTGGGGACAATCGAATACCATTTCGAACAACTATTCTGAACTCAACGTTGCGCTACTTTCAGGAAAAACCAGACTGAACATAACCTTTCGGGCGTATAATGACGGTTTTGCATTTCGATATGAACTCCCGAAACAGAAAGGTGTAAAAAACATCCAGGTCCTTTCCGAAGAAAGTACATTCTCCCTTGAGCACATCTCAGAATGCTGGTGGTCATGGGCAGATTATAATACACTGGAAAAATTATACAACCATACAGACCTGGACAGTGTTTCCCATGTTGCGGCGCCATTCACGTTGAAAAGGGACGACGGGATACATCTGAGTATTCATGAAGCTGCGATCGAAGATTACTCCACAATGACACTGAAAAAAGTATCCGGATCATCGTTTCAGGTAAACCTCGTTCCATGGGCCGACGGAACCCTGGTAAAATCAAAATATACAATGCGGTCTCCCTGGCGCGCTTTCCTTTTTGGAACGAATTCAGGCGAGCTCCTGACAAATAATCTCATCCTGAACTTAAACGAACCTTGCAATATCAACGATATCAGTTGGATAAAACCCATGAATTACATTGGCATTTGGTGGGAGATGCACCTCGGAATTTCTACCTGGAAGGACGGCCCAAAACACGGATCACGAACGGAAAATGCCAAACGGTACATTGACTTCGCCGCCGCCAATGGGATGAAAGGGCTGCTACTCGAGGGCTGGAACACTGGCTGGGAGAATTGGGGAAGCCCCGAAGCGTTTGACTTTGTCACTCCTTCAGCCGACCTCAACCTCAAAGAGGTCGTAACCTACGCGCGATCAAAAGGGGTGGAGATCATCGGTCATCATGAAACAGGCGGTGATACAAAAAGTTATGAAAAGCACCTGGAAAAAGCATTCCAATTCTATCATGATCTGGGCATACGGGTTGTCAAGACGGGATATGCCGGTCCTGTGACACCTGCTGGCGAGCACCATCATGGCCAATGCATGGTGCAACATTATAACAAGGTAATGAAAATGGCAGCGAAGTATCGGATCATGCTGGATGTTCACGAACCAATCATCCTGTCGGGACTGAGCCGCACATATCCGAATCTCATGACCGCGGAAGGTGTGCGTGGGATGGAATGGAATGCCTGGAGTGAAGGAAACCCACCTTCCCACTCGTGCACACTGCCTTTTACTCGTGGTGTTGCAGGACCAATGGATTACACCCCTGGTATCTTCGACATCGATCTGTCAATGTACAAGGATCAGCGTGAAAAATGGAACTCACTTGACAATGGCCAATCAGCGGTACATAGCACTCTATCAAATCAGCTGGCGCTGATGATCATCCTCTACAGCCCGCTGCAAATGGCCGCTGACCTTCCCGAAAACTATGCGGGCCATCCTGCCTTCACATTCATTAACAGTATGCCAACCACGTGGGATGAAACACGGATCCTGGATGCGAGAATAGGAGAATATATCGTAATGGCAAGACGATCGGGTACCACATGGTATGTCGCCGCTATAACCAACGAAACAGGCCGAACACTTGTCGTCAATACCGACTTCCTCGAAAATACCGGCAACTACGTGGCAAAATCGTGTTCTGATGCAAAAGAAAGTCATTATGAAGATGAACCGGAAACGTACATTCTGCATTCCTCAGAACTCGAATCCGGAAACAAACCGGCTTTTAACCTTGCGCCCGGAGGAGGATTTATCATGAAGATCAGTAAACAATGATCTCGGAAGATCGCAGCACTCTATGGATTTAGCAAATGATCGATATCGTGAATCAGTTTGTCCACCTCTTTTACTGAGGTTCCGTCATAATACCCTCTGATCCTCATTTGTTGGTCAACCAACACAAAATTGTTTGTATGGATGAAATCACTCCCAACATCACCCTGATTTTCGGCTTCGGCAGGTTTCAGAACGAAAAAAGAGGTTCTCGCTAATCGATACAGGGAATCTTTGGCTCCGGTGAGAAAATGCCATTGGGAACCATCTGCTCCATGCTGCGAGGCATACCGCTTGAGCTGTTCGATGGTATCGGTAACAGGATCTACTGTGAAACTAAGAATCGCGAAATCCTTATTCCCCTTGTATACGCTGTGAACTCGTTGCATCTGTTTGTTCATTTTAGGACAGATCGTACCGCATGTCGTGAAAAAGTATTCGACGACATAAACCTTACCGCGAACATCTTCCTGACTGATCGTATTTCCGTTCTGATCCGGGAAGGAAAATTTACCGATCGTGTGCCCATAACCAACTCTTAACAGTTCCGGATCCACCATTTCATCATTGAGGTCTACCGGGTTTATCACCGGAAGTGCTTGCTCTTTGGGTTGATTGGCAAAGAAGATGACGGTGATCATCAGGATGCTGAATATGGTCAGAAAGAATACCCGTTTCATAGACTAAATTCAATATTTATGCGAACAATGCGGTTAAAACTTATGACTGCGGAGCTTTTTTGAACCCTCCCTTCTTCTTCTTGAATGGTCGTTTCTTCTTTTGGTTTGAAACAATCTTCCATTCCGGACCGGAACCCAGTTCATCGGGGAGTGGTAACTGTGGGATCTCAGATTCGATCAACCGCTGAATCTGCACGAGTTTGCGGATATCCTTCTCATTGACGAGTGTGATCGCTTCACCTTTGGTATTCGCCCTTGCTGTCCTTCCAACCCGATGCACATAATCCTCAGCATCGAATGGCGTGTCGTAATTGATCACCAGGTTGATCTCCTTGATATCGATCCCTCTGCTCATTACATCTGTTGCGACAACGATACGTATTCGCTTCGATCGAAAGCCGCGCAACAATTCTTCACGCTGTTCCTGCTCCAGATTGGATGAAATCCCCTGAGCTTTGAAACCATTCTTCCGCAAGCCGTGAACGATCTCGTTCACCTTGCTCTTAGAACTGGTAAAGATGATGATGCTGGAGTAATCAGGTCTGTTCGTCAGGATATCCTTTATCAAAGGAATCTTCTGATTGTCGTGTGCGAGAAAAACTGTCTGTGTTACACCGGCGGCTGGCTTTGAGATCGATAAGGTGATCTCGTCCGGGGAGGTCAGGATCTTTTTCGCAAGATCTCTGATCTTAGGTGCCATTGTCGCACTAAATAAAAGGGTTTGTCTCTTTTCAGGCAGATTCGAGATGATCTGCATGATATCGTCCATGAATCCCATATCCAACATCTTGTCCGCTTCATCCAGGATCAGGTGTTTAACTTTCGAAAAATCCACATAACCCTGTGCGATGTGGGAAAGCAATTTTCCGGGAGTTGCAACGATGATATCCATTCCCTCCTTTAGTGCCTCCTTTTGCTCGTCCCAATCTTTGCCACTTCCACCGCCGTATATGGCTTTTGAACCAACCGACACAAAATAAGATAAGCCCTGGATCTCCTGCTCGATCTGAACAGCCAGTTCCCTTGTGGGTACAATGATGAGAGTGTCGATCGACGTATCCTCCTTACCTGTCAATTTGTGAAGGATCGGAAGAATGAATGCTGCTGTTTTTCCGGTGCCCGTCTGAGCACAAGCGATCAGATCCTTTTCTTCCAGGATCAACGGGATTGCCTGCTGCTGTATGGGTGTTGCATTGACAAACCCCATATGGTCGATCGCCTCCAGGATCTGCTCATTCAATGCTAATTCTGTGAATTTCATAGGATACAAAAGTACACAAAAAAAGGCGGAGCTTAGAGTTTCCGCCTTTTTACCTTATTTGTGAACAAGCTTATTTAGCCTGCATAACTTCTTTTAGCCCAATTGTGGCAAGCCCTCTTTCTCTTTCGGTTCATCTTCTTGTGACGGCGGGATTTCTTTTTGTCTATATTATGCGTCCCGGCGGTTTGCTCGATCGACAGCTCCTTTTTACAAACATCCAACGTTTTCGCCTGGAGCGAAAGTCCTGAAAAAACTATAACCAGCGCAATTAAATACTTCATTATCGGTATCGTATTAAATGAATGAAAATGGTGAACTCTGTTTTCTCTTAACGAGCGGTGAAAAAAAATGTTACGTTTGACCTGTTTTTTTCAGATATTTCCCAACAAAATCAACTGTTTCAGGCTATCGATCGTTCTTGTTTCAAGACTTCACCTGTTTAGTGGATTTTTACGAACTTTGTGTCAATGGAGGTTTTTGAGAAAACATACAATATCCTGCTGTCAACATCGATTTGGGAATGGATGGCAGTATTGTCAGGTATCATCTACGTTATTCTCATCTCTTTTAAAAAGATCGCTGCCTGGTTTTTCGCAATTGTAAGCTCAGCCTTGTATATTTATCTGTGCTATATCAGCCGGCTTTATCTTGACACCGGCCTTCAGGTATTCTACCTTGTAATGGGGCTGTATGGTTGGCACGAATGGACGGAAGACTCGAAAGACAACATCGAACCGATTGTCCGATGGCCACTTAAATACCATTTTATAAATATCCTCGGAAGCACAGTTCTCATGCTGCTGCTGGGTTACCTTTTCGATACTTTCACCGATCAGATGAACCCCTATGCAGATGCCTTTGCATCGGTATTCAGTCTTGCGGCTACCTTTATGGTAACACGAAAAGTACTCGAAAACTGGGTCTATTGGATCATCGTCAATCTGGTGAATATTTATTTATTCTCTTCCAGAGAGCTTAATCTGACGGGAGTAGTTTATGCTATTTATGCGATCATTGCGGTTTTCGGCTTGATCAACTGGATTCGACTCTATAAAGCCCAGACATGAAAAGGTTCGCGATCACGGGTCCAGAGTCATCCGGAAAGACAACCCTGGCTTCAGCTCTTGCGGAGCATTACAATGCTGCATGGATTCCGGAATTTGCGCGTGAGTACCTGACCCTCCGTGAGGGAAGATACGATGTAACCGATCTGGACACGATTGCCTTAGAACAATTCAACCGATGGAAAGTCCACACCGAGAACCTCGTTTTTTGCGACACAGACATGACCGTGGTGAAAATTTGGTCTGAGTTCAAATTCGGAACCTGCAGTCCTGCGATTCATTCACTCTTTGCTCAACAGGAATTCGAGCACTATTTTCTGTGCAGACCGGACATGAAATGGGAAGATGACCCCTTGCGTGAACATCCCGAACAGCGTGAAGAACTTTTCAAGATATACTTGAATGAACTTTCCGGGAAGAACCTCCCCTTCACAGTGCTGGAAGGTTCTTTGGAAAACAGATTGTCAACCTGTGAAAGAATCATTTCCGGGAAATAAACCAGTTTTTCTTCATTTTCATTATTTTTGCAACGTCTCTAAGGGGTGCTCCGATACATGTCGGAGCTGAGATCATACCCATTGAACCTGTCAGGATAATGCCTGCGAAGGGAAGATGAGAAACAAAATATCAATTGCTAATTATTCAACATCAGAGAATTAGCCCCTTGTTCTTGTTAAATTTTACTGTAAAATGAAAACAAGAATTCATGTTTTACTTATGTTGTTCGCACTGACAACTGCTTTCAGTGCACATTGTCAATTAACGATCTCGGGAACAGTAAGGGACGAAGAGGGTAATCCGATTTCAGGCATACGGATCGATCTTACAAATACCTATTTCGTTACGAATACCGATGGAGATGGTCGATACCGTCTGGCCGTTGGAGGAAGTGGCAATTACACAATCAATGCGAGAGGGGCGGGTTATCACATGATATCCTATGAGGTCACGTTGTTGGATAAGCCTCTTGAGCTCGATCTCAAGATGAACCCTTCTTTGATCACGATCGAAGAAATCCAGGTGTCGGCTGTACGAGCCACCGAAAAAACACCAACGACATACACGAACCTCAACGACGCACAGATACAGCGCGGAAATTACGGTCAGGATCTCCCTTATTTACTGGAATCCACTCCATCAACCGTGGTAACTTCCGACGCAGGAGCGGGAGTTGGCTACACCGGTGTCCGCATCCGTGGGGTTGATCCTACACGGACCAATGTAACAATCAATGGGATCCCTTTAAATGATTCAGAATCACATGGTGTTTATTGGGTCAATATGCCGGATCTCGCTTCTTCGACTGATAATATTCAGGTTCAACGAGGAGTTGGAACCTCATCAAACGGAGCGGCAGCATTTGGTGCCAGCATCAATATCAAAACAGACAACATCGAACAAAAACCCTATGCCGAGATCGCTAATGCCTACGGTTCATTCAATACCTGGCGCAACACAGTAAAAGCCGGAACAGGTATCATAGAAAACAAGTTTGCCCTGGATGCCAGACTTTCAAGAATCTCCTCAGATGGATACATTGATCGTGCCGGATCAGATCTCAAATCGTTCTTTTTATCAGGGGTCTATCTGGGAAAAAGATCCCTCCTGAAAGCGAATGTATTCAGCGGAAAAGAAGTCACGTATCAGGCGTGGTATGGCATCCCCGAAGCAAAGCTTCAACAGGAAGATGAAGCACCTGACAGCTTGCTGAACCACTTCTACAACAACTATTATCCTGGTGGACTTTACGAAACACCATCCGATTCTGCCAATCTTTTTGATTCGGATCCGAGAACGTTCAACTACTATACCTACGAGAACGAAGTAGACAACTATCAGCAAGATCATTATCAGTTGCATTTTACACATCGTTTTTCACAAAAGTTGTCCTTGAATGTGGCAGGACATTACACAAGGGGGCGCGGATATTACGAACAATATCGTCGGAATGAAGAGTTCGGCACTTACAACCTAGATACCGTTTTTACGAATGGTGATACGATCACAACAACAGATCTTATCCGCCGCCGATGGCTCGATAATCACTTCTTTGGGACGATTTTTTCCGTGAATTATACGAACACGAAGAACCTCACTATACTTGCAGGTGGTGGTTTGAACCAATATGAAGGTCAGCATTTCGGTGAGATCATCTGGGCCCGATTCGCCTCCCAGAGTGAGATCGGACAACACTATTATGACAATGAAGCCTCCAAAATAGAGGCCAACGGTTACATTAAAGCCAACTACCAGATCAGAAAACTGAATCTATACGGAGATTTTCAGATGCGCCATGTCGATTACTCGTATCTCGGATTGGATCAATCTTTCGGGGACCTGATCCCTTTAGAGCAAGAAGTCCGCTTTACCTTTTTTAACCCAAAGGTTGGGCTGATGTATGACCTTAACAACCGAAACAATTTCTATGCATCCTTTGCTATGGCAAACAGAGAACCCGTGCGCGACGATTTTATCCAGAGTAGCCCGGGCAGCCGGCCGCGACCTGAACAATTACAAAACAGTGAAGTTGGTTACCGGTTCCGCGGTCAGAAATGCTATGTCAATGCAAATTACTACCTCATGAATTACAAGGACCAGTTGATCCTGACCGGAGAGATCAATGATGTAGGCGCCTATAACAGAACAAATGTGGCTGAAAGTTACCGAACAGGAATTGAAATTGAAGGCGGTTACATGCTGTTGAAACAACTAAGCATATCAGGAAATCTGACCCTGAGCAGGAACAAGATCGCTTCCTTTAATGAGTATGTTGACAACTATGATAATTACGATGCTGAGGGAAACATGATTCAGGATATCATTCCGCACATCAACACGGATCTCGCTTTTTCACCGAATATAATCGCTGCTTTAGGGTTGATCTATGAACCTGTTAAGAACCTTGAGATCGGTATACTTTCTAAATACGTAGGAGATCAGTTTCTCGACAATACTTCGAACCAAAACAGGAAGTTGGATGCCTATTCAATTACAAATCTTAACATGAACTATACCTTCAGTAAACTTGGATTCAAAGAGATCTCCATCGGACTGTTGGTCAACAATATCTTCAACCATCAATACGAGAACAACGGATACACCTGGGGATATATCTACGGAGGCCAAAGGGTCACTGAAAATTTCTATTATCCTCAGGCAGGAAGAAATTTATTGATCCGACTGACATTTAAGATCTGATCGCTATGATCTCCCTGCCGTTAGAAATTGATCGGCGGGGGGTCATTTTTGCTTTCTTCTGAAAATTCCTTTTCAACCTATGCAGAAAGAAGGTGCCGGAAAATCTTGCCTGAATGATACCGTATCACATCACATGTTCAAATTTTTTGGCAGATTCATCTCTTTGTTCTAAATTTGCTGCCAATCAGCTATTTAGAAGACCACTTATCTATGAAAAAGAGCTTACAATTAATCGTAGCCGCTGTTGCTTTTATCACATCAACAGCCTATTCCATTGCATGCGATTGTCAAATGAACGCGACAGCATCAGGGTTGGATTTTGACTTACCGACAGCAACCATCGATAACTTTGCCTGCGCAGCAGGAACGATCAACAGTGCCTCTTTGAACTGGAATATTCAAGGTACCTGCACATGGTCTCAAGCACGGATCATTGTTGACGGCGTTCAAGTTGCCAATGGGCTTTGCGGTTCGGGGACGTTTGACCTGACACCTTATTTGCCCCTCGTATCTGTTCAGGTCGTGGGCTATGACAATCCTGCGGACCAGGTTGCGGATTTCATAACGGTCAATGCTGTCGTGACGTTGAACGGTTCGGCAACAAATACCGCTCCCATCATTGCGTTTGATGCACCGGATTATGAATGTGCGGGAACACCACTTCAATTCTTGAATAATTCGACATGTGCTTATGGTTACAACTGGAGCTTCGGTGACGGAACAACCTCGAATCAATTTGAGCCCTTACATGTCTTCACAGAACCGGGCTATTACTATGTTCAACTTCAAACATTTGGTGCGACAGGGAATGTCATCGGTTCGGAATACAATTATGTCGTGGTATCAGGCGCACCAAATTCAATGTATGTCAGTCAGGATACCGTTTGCGTAGGAGACGAGGTCATCTTCCATGACAATGCCTTCTTCAACAGCACCAACAATGTCAGTTATGTGATCAATTATGGGGATGGAACAAGTGAAACAGCCAACACATACTATGCGAGCTTCTATCATGACTATGCAGCAACAGGAAACTACCAGGTTACGCTGACCATTACATCTGACTGCGGGACAGACATCATTGATACACTCATTCATGTTGGCGACAACATTCCGATCAACGACGGTTTAATTCAAGTGGGGAATATCGGTCAGGGAGCTGTTTGCCCGGGAACCGAAGTGAATTTGTACACAAACTGGAATTACACGTACCTCTTCAATTACGGGGATGGAACGACAGGAACGGATTATTCGCACATCTACAATTCATATGGCACCTACACCCCGTGGGTTACGCTACAAAATGGGTGCGGAAATACTGCACAATACTTCGCATCACCCATTGTAGTTGGAAATGTACCCTACTTTACCGGAGATGCATATGCGAATGTGCAGGGCCCGAATAATGTTTGTATTGGCAGTACCGTCCTATTCTCCTCACCGAGTGCAACCAATTATAACTGGAACTTTGGTGACGGCGGCTATTCCAATCTGGGCGATCCCAGTCACACCTTCAACGCTGCAGGTGTTTATAACGTCGGCTTGACACTCACCGATGGGTGCGGGAACGACACACTGGTATTCACTACCCTCAATGTGTTAACCGATCTGCCGGTCGATCCCCAGGTTGAGCTCAGCGACCTGCCTTCGCAGATCTGCATTGGTGACGCCTTCGTTTATGGTGTTTCCGGTGCGTGGCAATATGAAGAATCGGGTTCATTCTTGTGGAATTTTGGGGATGGTAGTACGAGTGACACAAGACAGGGTTATCACACATATGCTTCCGGTGGCACTTATACGGTAACATGCACGATCACGAACCTTTGTGGAAATGACACAACCCTCGTTACAACCGTGACCGCAGGATCCAATGTGCCTCCACAGAATGTTCAGATCTTTACAATTCAACAAGAGTTCTGTCCGGGTGATGAGATCATGTTGCTTTCAGTTCCATACAGCGCTTCCAATTCCGTTGTTTGGAACATGGGGAATGGCCAAACTGTATCAGCAAATGACACACTGGCTCTTAATATAGAAAACAGCAATATGGTCTTCAGTCTGGGTACCTACTCCTATTCAGATCCGGGGGTATACAATGCACAGGCAACAATAACGAACGGTTGCGGACTTTCAGTCACGGAAGACATCATTCTTACGATAGCACCGGGGTCCCAGATCGAAGATGCCGGTTTCTTCATCGAAGAGAACGAATATATCTGTCTGAATGAACCTGTTGTTTTCAGAGGTTATGGCGGAAATGAATTCTTCTGGTCATTTGGAGATAATTCCGGAATTGAACTTTCGAGCAACGCCCTTGAACCGGTAACCCATTCATTTGATCAACCGGGCACCTATACGGTTACAATGATCGCCCGAAACAATTGTGGAGATACTGTTATGGTACAGCGGAATATCACGATCCCTGACTCACAGATGACCATCATAACAAACTCCACAAACTCAAACTGTCTGGAGTCCGATGGGACAGCTGTAGCTTACGTTGCTGGGCCAAATGCACCCTACACTTACGCATGGTCAAATGGCGCTACCACAAATATTATCAGCAGTGTTCCTGCAGGAATTTACATAGTGAACGTAACTGATAACAAAGGCTGCACAAGCTTTGCACTTGCAACAGTATCGGATGCGCAGGCTCCAACGATTGCAGTGAGTAACGTTGTAGAAGTAAGCTGCAACGGCGAAGACAATGGAGCGATCGACATAACCCCGATCGGCAATACTTCCGGAATCACTTATGCGTGGTCTAATGGTGAAACGACTCAAGACATTAATGGTCTCGTATCGGGACCGTACGAAGTTCTTGTTACCAATGGTCAGGGCTGCGTTTCCGTTGAAAGTGTTTTCGTGCCTGAACCGGATGGCGTTGAGATCGAGTTCTCCAAAACGAATGCCACATGTGGTATGATGAATGGAACAGCTACTGCAGTAGTAACAGGATCAACAGGCCCTTATGTTTACATCTGGTCAAACGGAAATACCGGTGCCCAGTCAACCGGACTTGCCGCTGGATTCTACAGCGTCACGGTTATCGATAACAACAGTTGTACGACACAAGGATCCGTGGCGATCAGCGAGTCAACCTCTCCCGGAATCATTCTGGATTCACTATTGGATGTGGGTTGTGGGACCGGAGGTAGCGGGATTTATATCTCACCGATCGGAGGAACTGCGCCTTATACCTACTCCTGGTCAACAGGAGCGGCAACAGATGATGTTTCAGGCCTTTCTCCGGGGCAGTACACCCTGACGATTACAGGGGCAAATAATTGTGAAAGCAATGCCATTTACACTATTGCATACGAAACGCCTGAGCAAAATCCAATTTGTGTAGTTACCGTAACAAATTCGCAAAACAACAAGATCGCATGGGAGAAGGTTGCTTCCTCCGGGGTTGCATCCTATAACATCTACAAAGAAAGCAGTGCTGCAGGACTTTACTACCTCGTTGGGAATATACCCTACGACAGTTTGAGCATCTTCATTGATACTATCTCAAATCCTGCCGTACAGGCCTACCGCTATAAGATCGCAGCTGTTGATAATTGCGGGACTGAATCCGTTGTAAGTGCCCAGCATAAAACCATTCACCTGACTCAAAATATTGGCATCGGAGGAGAGGTTAACCTAATCTGGGACAATTATGAAGGGTTCTCCTATGCAACCTACAACATCCTTCGCTATGACGATCAGGGAGGGTGGCAAATCCTGACTTCTTTACCAAGTAACGTGAACTCGTATTCGGATCTTGCAGCTCCTTTGGCCACCGCAACTTCACTGCATTACCTTATTGAGATCGAATTAGATCAACCATGTGTGTCCACAAAGGTTGAAAACAACAATACAACACGTTCGAACAGAACGGAAGCTGTTTCAGGACCATTGGACGATGTGGGCCTTGAAGAATTGATCGCCGAATCCGAAATACATGTGTATCCGAATCCTACTCAGGATGATATACACGTATACCTGAACGTGGGCGATTTTCAGAATGTAAATTGCCAATTGATCGATGCACAGGGCCGCATTGTTCATGAGATCTTGTTCAATCAGATCGAAAATGGTCAGGAGATCACAATTGATCCAAAGACTTCCGAAACAGGTATCTACACCGTCAGGATTGACACTGGTGAAAGGATCTACCACAGAAGAGTGATGATCCAAAAATAATCCACAGAGCCCCGCAGAGTTGCGGGGCTTTTTTTATTTTTGACCCATGATCCCAACAGCGCAAAAATTCATATCAACGCTATACCAAAAGCTGACTGTGATCCTGTTGATCTGCGTGTCGCATTTCCTTAGGGCTCAGCATGATGGCTTGAACGGATCACTCAATGTTCGCAATTATTCGAATACAGAATATAATGGTCATCCTCAGATCTTTTCAATTACCCAGGATCAGCGCGGATTGATGTACTTTGGTAATAAAACCGGTATCCTCGAGTTTGACGGGGTAACATGGCGCACCATTATAGTTCCTAATTCCAAAGGTGATAGCCGTGAAGTGAACTGCCTGGCAACGGACAAAAACGGCCGTATTTACGTGGGAGCCAAAGAGGATCTTGGATACCTGGAAGTAGGCAAAAATGGAAAAGTAGTGTTCAGATCGATCCTGAAATTATTCAAGATCAGGCCGGATCTGAAGAGTCCTCAAACCATTCTTTGCACAGATAACGGAGTCTATTTCCACTACGATCGATTCATTTACCATTTTGACGAAGAGCAAACCGTCACAACCATCGCTTCTCCACAAAGCGATGCTGTCTACAGGTTGCTACAGGCAGACGGAAAGATCTATGCGGCCCGCAACATTTCCGGCTTATACACCATAGAAAATGAGCGTTTCGTTCCTGCCAGAAACGGGGCCAAGTACAACCTAAAGAATAAGATCTATTCGATCGTGAATTTCGGTAACGGCCTCTATATTCAAACATCAGAAGGGAATATTGACGATTATACGAATCCTTATGACGTAAAGCCTGTTCCACTTTCGTTCGCTCTGCCTGTATACAGTGCGATCACTGTAAACGATCAGTACTACTCTTCAGGATCATTTTCAGATGGACTCCTCATTTATGACCGTAAGTTCAGGCTGCACTACCGTATCGATCTTTCCAATGGCCTGATCGATGGAAATGTGAAATGTCAGTTTCTAGATAAGGAGGGCAATATCTGGGTTGGAACGAACAAAGGGATCTCTAAGGTCGATGTAATCTCACCGGTCAGCCGCTTCGGAGTGAACTTCGGGATGATCAGTGGAGTTGAAAGTATTTGCAGTTTTAAGGGACGTATTTACTACGCCACCTTGAGCGGTATATATTACCTCAATGAACGTTTTGACAAAACGAGTGACCGCATCAAAAAGGTCCCAGGGGTGGATATTGACTGTTTTGGCGTACGATCCTTCAGGTTTGGAAAGGATTCCGTACTGCTGATCGCAGCGAACAATGGCGTCTACATGCTGAAGGATCCAAATGGTCAGCCGGTCCTTGTATCTAATTGCGGACCGTACAATTTTGTTCAGTCTCCCTTGGATCCGAACATTGTGTTTATTGCCAATTATAATGGTTTGAGCAAAATGACATGGACTGGTTCCGGCTTCACGGATAACGGATACATCGAAGGTTTTACAGAGGATATTTTTAACATCAGTGTACAGCAGGATGGTACACTTTGGCTGGGTACTATCTCAAGTGGTATTCTCCGAACACATGTCCATCCAAAAGGTGGTCGGATGAAAAAAGAGATCATCGGCAAGGCAGAGGACGGTCCGACCTACATTACAATCATCAATGGCATCCCTTACGTTGGGAATGACCTTGGACTGTTCAAAATAATTGGAGGACGGCTGGAAAACTCAACAGATTATATGCTTCCGAAAAAATGTGGGGTACATCGACTCATGAAGGATGGTAACGGAAGAGTATGGGCTGTCCTTGTATTGAAGAATAATACGTTTGAGATCGGGTACTTTGATAACAATACAACCCATTCATGGTACTCAAAGGATTTTCAGCGCTATTCTTCAGATGTCGTTCACGGCTTGTTCTTCGATGAAAAAGGGATGACTTGGCTCGGTGGGCCGAACGGGGTGATGCTCTTCAATCCGACAATTAAAAAGTCCTATGAAAACGGCTACAATACCATCTTGAGAAAGGTTTCCGTAGGTGACAGTTCACTCTTCTCAGGGGGGCTTTCAACACGCAGTCGAATCCCTTCACTGAAACAGCCACTTGATCTTATCCTGAACATTCCGTACTCAACAAAAAACATCAGTTTCGAATATGCCGCATCCAGTTATTTTGACGAAAGTGCTACAGTATTTAGCTGTAAATTGGTGGGACAGGATGAGGAATGGTCTGCATGGTCCTCAAAAACAGAGAAATCATACACCAACCTATACGAAGGAAACTACACATTCCTTGTGAAGGCAAAGAATATTTACGGGGAGGTATCCACTGTTGCGTCGTATGAACTTGTTATTCTCCCACCCTGGTACCGAACCTTGTGGGCATATCTGCTTTATGCCGTTCTATTCATCCTGATTCTTTATGCTGCGATACAATTAAGTAACCGCAGGATACGCAGACAAAAAGAACATCTTGAGTTGGTCGTAAGGGAGCGCACTGCTGAGGTCGTGGAACAGAAAGAAGAGATTGAAAAACAAAAGGAGATCGTTGAAGAAAAGAACAGAGACATCATGGACAGTATTCGCTATGCTAAACGCCTCCAGGATGCTATTCTTCCTACCGATGAATATATCCGAGACTGTTTCAGGGAGGCATTTGTTTTCTTTCGACCGAAGGATATCGTATCAGGAGATTTTTATTTCGTTCGCAAGATCGATCAAAAAGTATATTTCGCTGCTGTTGATTGCACCGGTCACGGTGTTCCGGGTGCTTTTGTGAGTATCGTTGGAAACAACGGTCTGAACAGAGCAATTAAGGAGTTTGGTTTATCCGGGCCCGGAGAGATCCTTGACAAGCTGTCTGAACTGGTCATTGATGCATTCCGTCAGGAAGGTATACTTGACGTTCGCGATGGAATGGATATAGCATTGTGCTGTCTGGACCTCAATTCGAAGACGCTGGAGTATGCCGGCGCGAATAATCCGTTGTATGTTATTTCAGGGGAAGAACTCACCGAAATAAAAGCCAATAAGCAGCCCGTCGGACTTTTCGAAGACCGTGTTCCATTCACGAACCATACGATCCACCTGAACCAAGATGATGTCATCGTCCTTTTCTCAGACGGCTATGCAGATCAGTTTGGCGGGCCTCAGGGTAAAAAATACAAATATTCAAAATTCAAGAACTTCCTCATAGATCACAGTCAGGAACCACTAGCCGAATTGAACAAACAACTCGTCACCGAATTCAATGAATGGATCGAGGGCCACGAACAGATCGATGATGTCTGTGTTATCGGGATTCGAATATAACGACGTAACCAGATCAAGATCTTTCTCTTCATGAATCCGATTAAATTCGCTGTCAACCGGAATGATGCCAATAGTGTCGGTATATGGCGATAAAACCGCTTGACATTAAGAAATTATCCTCTTCGTTTGTAATGCTTGAAGTTTTGATTTAATTTAGTGATTTGAATTTTACACGGAACACTACTTTTACAACATGAAGGCCATTTATTGTATCGACGATGATGAGATCATAACTTCTATACTTAAATTTCAGTTAGGTCAGGAATTGCCGGAAAGTAAGTTTGCCGTTGAAATAATAAATGACCCATTGACTGTTTTGGATAGCATGCATGCGCACACGAACATCGGAATCGAACCTGTTGTCATGATCGTTGATTTCCAAATGCCCGATCTGAGAGGGGATGAACTGATCCGAAGTGTAAAGAAAATCTACCCCGAAATAAAAGTGATCATGTTATCCGGGAATTCAAATGCTATTCTGGTTTCCGATCTGGAAGAGGAGGGACTACTGGATTTTTACCTAATGAAGCCTTGGGATATCAGCGATCTCATCGATAAAGTGAATAAATGTTTGCCACTAAACCTAAAATTTAACTAAATGTATCTACGATTATTTTTTGTTGTAACCACCTCTGTTTTCCTTACCGAAACTGTGAAGGGCCAGGCTAATATTCAGGTCAATGGATTCGGACACCTCGAATATGAACTATATTACAAGCCGGATAACGAGGAGTACGAAAGTTCCTTTCGCCTCGGGGAGCACGATCTCTTCATAAATGGCAGAATCAATAAAAAATTATCCTTTCTTTCCGAAGTTGTCGTGAAGTCAGACAGTAAAACTGCATCCGGATTTGGAGTGAGTATTGAGCGTGTTTTCCTGAAGTATAACTATAAAGGAGAGCACAACCTGATCGTTGGAAAGGTACACAGCCCATTGAACTACTGGAATGATGTATATCATCACGGCCGCTTGTTCTTTCCTACCATTGACCGTCCATTGAACTTCGATTATTTCATGCCAATCCATACACTAGGTTTAAGGGCACAAGGACAAAATCTCGGTAAACTGAACTTTGGATACGATCTACAGATCGGAAACAGCATGGAATCCACTGATTTCGGCGGGAAAGATTTACTGTTGTCGTACCTCGCATCGGTGCACATCAAGCCAGTAGAAGGAATGCGAATCATGGCCGGATACTACCGTGATTTCCTGCCCAATAATCACCATGGCCCTCATGCTCATGCCGGAACAAATCATAATGACGATTATCATAAAGATCTTGAAACCAATCAGATTAATGCATCGATTGCCTATTTCGGAGAAAAATGGGAATTCTTGAACGAGGCAGCATTGGTGATCAACAACACAGATAGTCTTGGCAGTGCCACAAACATCTCCAATTACACCTATCTCGGTTATCGGATAAAAGACATTTATGTGCCTTTTATAAATGTCGATTACCTGCACATTGCACCCAATGAATTGCACGTAAGGCCTGCCAGCGGGCTTAAGTTTTCACTTGGATTCCGCTGGGAGTTTGATCCCAAATGTAATCTGAAGGTCCAATTCGAAAAATACGGAAAAGCCCCTGACGTGAATGATGTTCCGGGTATTCAAAATAAATATGAGTTCAAATTACAACTTGCTTATGCGATCTAGTCTAATAGTGGTGATGCTCATACTGAGTTTTCAGCTGCTAGGTCAGGCAGATTGGAAAAAAATAACCGTGGTTGGTAATGACATTGGCACTGAAAATCTTCCAAAAGCGCAGATTAGCGCAATATTTAAAGGAAATCGTTCGAGGTGGCAAAATGACGAATCTGTTATTGTTGTCATGCCCTCTTCTAAACACGCCGGTTGCGAAATAATGGCGGTAACCGTCTTTGGCAGAGACATGAAATACGTTAAAAAATATTGGTTGAACCTGGTTTTTCAGGGGAGAGCAAATGCACCTGTGTACCTTGATTCGAACGATGAAATTTTGAATTATGTAAAAAAGCACCCCGGAGCAATTGGTATTTTAGTGAATTACAGCTCAGAGAGTTCATTAAAAATAAATGTGCTTTAGAAAGTAGGCATGAGGATCGTTCATTCCATTGCTTTCCGTATCTGGATCATTTTTACGGTGGTTGGACTGTGTGTGTCCATTCCTTTGGCTGTTTACTACAATAACATGCAATTCTCGCTTCTTCGGGAACATACCAAACTAGAATTCACCCAAAATGCACGGATCACCTCCAACGCGATTAAAACAGCCATAGAACAAGATGACTTCAATTTACTAAAAAATCTTCTCAATGATCTGAATGAACTTGAAGATTACGCATTCGTTGCCATAGTTGAACAAGGCCCGGACGGGCAGCAAACAGTTTTTGCGTGTAATCCGGAAAAATACCGGTATCGCGTTTTAAATAGAGATACCACCTCTTTTTACTACAGTCAATCTGACTTTTCTACCGATCTACTGAATGGTGAAGTAATTATTGCCTCATCCAAAGTAAGGGATCTCGCGGTATTAAAGGAGCTGAACAAGCCATTGATCTACTTAACGATCTCTGCCGTAATTCTCTCAGCGATACTTTTTGGATTTTCTATCTCTTTATTGTCGCGCCCTATTTTCCGTGCAATTGAAATAGCCAAAGCTCTGGGGAACCATGAATATACGGTGGATGTGCCTGTAAAGAAAGGAAAGGACGAGATCGCCACACTGAACAAGGCACTTTTGCAGTTAAAAGAAAATCTCATACATCTGGATCGTGAAAACCGATCCTTTTTGACTATTTTGGAAGACAAGATCTCCGATAAAACAGACGAGATTGAAAAAAAGGATACATTCAATAAACTTCTACTCGAGGTATCAAGAACTTTTCTCGAAAGTACTGAGGTTGAAAAAAATAACACTATCCTGAGCACCTTTGCTCAAATCACTGCATCCTTGCATTTTAATTTCATGGGGATCTTTTCTCATGAGAACGGAGTGATTTCCTGCCAATACAACCATGCCGCATGTCCCTTATTTAATGCCTTGATCAATAACCCAATAACTGAGGAAAATCTCAACCTGTTTAAGAATAAAGGGTTGACCTTCGCACAAAAAAATCAGGCCACTGACAATCAATTGCTCAACAGCGTATTCTCAGAAATTCCAGAAGCACGGTCGGTCTATATATTGGTCCTGTCAAACGAACATACAAGCGAAGAGGTATTGATATTGATCTCCGATAACGAAACGATCGAGCCCTACTTTTCTGAGATGGAAGATATGCTGCGCGTCTATTTTTCACTCTACAGCAACTTTAAAAGGAGCAAGGAATATGAGTCTGAGCTGTTGATTCTGAATAAAACTCTTGAGAAAAAGGTGCTTGAGAAAACACAGACCAATCTCGATATTTCCAATACGTTGATCGCCCAGGACAAACTTGCAACAATTGGTGAATTATCAGCCGGAATTGCTCACGACCTTAACACCCCTCTTGCCGCAATAAAGGCGGCATCACAGAATATCAGAAGTCTTTTGGATGACGTTTTGATCCAACTACGGAGTATCCCTGTACACAATTTGCCTTTCGTGATGGACTTCGTCCGGAATTCCTCAATAGACGATCTTCAACTCAATTCTTTTGAAAGATTGAAAAGAATCAAAGCATTTAAGGAACGACTGGTAAATACACACCCGTCTATCGACAGCGAGGCCCTGTCAAAATCATTCGTTGAAGCAGGAATCAGTATTGACCATCCGGACCTTTTTGAAACAGTGATCAACATGGATGACCCGTTAACTGTGCTCGCCGTGATCAGAAATATGATCACATTGAACTCCTTTCTCGGAATTGTTGATTCATCCATCGAAAGGTCGTCAATGGTGGTTTCAAATCTTAGCTTATTTACCCGGGAAGACCTGACACAGAAAAAAGAACCCGTTGATCTCCATCAAAGTATAAAAATTATTGAGTCTCTCTTCAGGTTTAGACTTGCGGGAGAAATTCAGATCATTACTGAAGTGCCCCTAGGTACAATAATCTCTGGAATTGAAATGAAACTGTTTCAGGTCTGGTCCAATTTAGTGAAAAATGCCATTGACGCCTTTGAAGGTCATGAGCAGGAAAACAAATATATCCGAATCTATTCCGAAAGTTCAGAGGCAGGTGTGACCATTCATTTTGAAAATAACGGACCACAGATTGCCAAAGAAGACATTGACCGGATTTTTAAAAAATTCTTCACGACGAAGCAAAAATCAAATGGAACAGGTCTGGGATTGAGCATTGTTTCAAACATTGTAGCGGAACATTACGGAAAGCTTTCCCTTACTTCTGATGAAAATAAAACCATTTTTTCCATCACTTTTCCCAAAATTCAAACCGCATGATCCGCCTTGACTGAAAATTCGAGTTCAATGACCTGTTTCCTGAACAAATGTTTACCGGAAAACATGAGTTCCATCAACTTATGATCAATCTAATTCTCTGCCTTAACATGAAAATTCGGGGCTAGAGAGAAGAAAACGAATAGCAGCCTATATGAATCATGCAAAAAATCAGATAATGTCCAGGCCCGATCCCATTGGTGTAACGGCCGAATTGGTCTCAAAAGCATATGCGGTAGATATCCAGACTATTGATAACGATACGTTGACCATTGCGAAAAAAATGATCCGGGATGGAATTGCTGTGCTTTTGGCTGGTACGAAGCACAATACGGTTAAGGTTCTGGTTTCATACCTGAAAGATGCTGAAAACAGGAACGGGATAAAGGTGATTGGCCAGGATCTGAAATGCAACCTTACAGATTCGGCTTTCATTTATGGGTGTGCTATTCATGCGATGGATTTCGAACCCATGTTTCTCCCGCCAACGCATGCAGTTTCTCCTGTACTCGCGCCACTAATTGCAATTGCACAATCGCACAATATCACTGGCGCCACCTTCTTGAAGGCGTTTATCGCCGGTATTCAATTCGAAGCGAGTCTGCGTATCGGGGCGAAAATGAATGATGACATCGCCGCTACCAATCAAAATCACTTCCCGTTCGAAAAACAGGGATTTCATCCACCTGGCACCGTGGGAACAATGGGAAGCGCTTTGGCCTCCTCCATTGCGATCGGTTTGAGCGAGGTTGAATGCAGGATGGCCCTTGGATATGCCGCAAGCAGGTCTTCAGGAATCTCCGGTAATATTGGAACGATGACAAAAGCAACCCATTGTGGCAATGCAGCGCGTTCCGGTCTGGAGGCGGCTCTGATAACTCGTCACGGACTCACATCCTCAACATCGATCCTCGAAACCGGCAGTGGATGGGGACACGTCTTTGGAGGATCGCATTTCAATTACACCGAAGTAATCAATGGAATGGATCAATTGTCCTGTTTTACCAATCCCGGGTTCGCCTTCAAAATGTGGCCTGCACATACCGCAATGCAGGTAGCAATAAATGGCGCATTACAGCTTCACCCCGAGGATCATGGAAGTGGAATGATCAAAATAACTGCTCCTGTTTTCAAATACTGTGATCGATCATTCCCTGCCGACTCGGACGAGGCGAGGTTCAGCTTTCAATACAACGTCGCAGTAGCATTGATGGATGGCGTGATAACCTTCGATAGTTACACCAATGAAAAATTGGCGTCTATGCAAGTTCAGGGCTACCTTGAGCGAATTCAATTGATCCTGGATTCCTCGATCCCGCCTGATTTTGGGACTATGAGCGTTGGGATAGCACTTGAGAACGGCAAGTTCGTTTCATCGGACAGATGGCCGGGACATTGGAAAAGTCCAATGACAGAGGAAGAATTAACTTCAAAATTCCTGGAATGCTCTGCAACAATACTTGGAGAGAACCGTTCACGTGAGCTAATGCTTTTGATTGATCAAATAGAAGTAAATGACCATTTTGATCAGATAAAGGATCTTTTATTCGCTTAATAGGTCTTTGCTTCGGAGGAAAGAAATCACGTTTTGAGATCCAGGGCCATTTCGTTCAAGTTTAAAGAATCCACCGGAATATGAAAAAATGGGAAAAGAACCCTTCCCTTCCGATTCCGGCATCGTTGAGAAGCTGACCAGGTAGTGTATACCGCGATCACGTCCAAATTTCAGGGCCGCTTCCCTATCAACGATCGATCCGCCGGGGTCACCACTTATGTTGGCACTCGAGCAAATCAGCCAGTCCAACGCATTCGTGTCACCATCCCGAGTTCTCATTCTATCGTGCATTGATTCAGCAAAAGAACGAAAGGGCTCCGATAGGATCAATCCCTGAAAGGTTCCGTTCATGATCAATTCTTCTGAGTCCATAGTCTCCTGCCAGGGCAATCTGAGGAAACAACCGGTAAAGACTTCTGAAAACTCATCAGACAGCAATGACAGCTTCTCCTCTTCGCTCAATGCGGAGGCACGAATGTAATCTGTGTAGTTGGCGATCAAACCACCATAGGCCTTTCCCGGTAATCGCTTCTTTATCGCATTGATCAAATGTACGCCCTTTAGGGTTGGAAGAGCAACCACTGCAAATACACTGTTCAGATCAAGGAGTAAAGCGTTGTTCTCCATGGAATCAAAGATCAGATCAGCATGTGCTGGTTCATGATAATTCACTTCTTGCATTGATCAGAATATTTTCGTCAAATTTAGCAAAGAAGTTTCACCGGTTCCCGAAAGCCGAGGCCATACAGTAAAATTCCTGCTATGTAGCGGATCTTTCACCGTTCTCGCTCGCAAAAAGCCCTGTAAAATCATTGATTCGATGGGCCATTAACTGCGTTGTATTCGCTGTAAGCGTTATTCAATCAGGATCTGTTTCTTCTGTATCTGGCAGGTAATCCGTTGCTGGTACGTCCTCGTTTGTGGTTACGACCTCATTGTCAACAATCGGTGCGTCGCTCGCCGGTGTTACTGTTACAGTAATTGTGTCATGAAGCATACCACACCAGATGAAACTGCATCACAGATAGAGACTACTATGCTGTCTGTACCATTGAGGCTCTCACCTGGTGTGTATGTTTATGCACCAACAGGATCTGTGTAACCTGTTGGTGGCATGTCCTCTTAAAAGAGTCTTAATATGTTCTAATTCATTGTAATTAGCCTAATACAGCGCATTTCAATAGAATGAGCAAAAGTATACCCACTCTTTCTTTTACGAAAAAAATGGATTACACATATAGGTGTGTGTTGGTTCAGATAATGAGTAATTGAGCCACTAATTATACATTTTAAGACCTACATTTGAATGTGTAATAACTGGAAATGAAGAAATGTATCAACTCATTTAGTTTAGTGAAGGGCAGATTGTTTTTATCTTTTTGCTTCATCCTCGCATTAACTAATTTAGCGGGTCAATATTATCAAAGCAACCAATATCCTTATGACATTTCAGATGGCCTACCCCACAATGAGATTAATGAAATTGTAAAAGACAACAGTGGTTTTGTCTGGATAGCAACAGAGAATGGCCTTTCCAGGTACGATGGCTACAATTTTGTTAATTTCAATAGCACCACACATCCGGCCATCTTTAAAGACAACAGAATAAAAAGCATTAGACTACATGGCAAATTCCTTTATGTGCTAACGAATGCAGATGGCCTTGTTCAACTCGACACCAAAAATCTATTATTTCGTAAAATCTATGCGTCAAACCCCCTTTCCATCGCGTTTGCCGGAGATACAACGGCTATTTTATTTGAAACAGGTAATTTGATTGTTCATGTGAACAACAAAAGACTTGCATCGCGCCACTTTAACGTGACTAACAAGGATAACATCTTATTATATAAAGGCAATATCTATTTAAGCATATCCAATAAAGGGATTTTCAAAATACCCATTACTAAACTTACAAAACAAACGTTCATTGATGTCCCCGGAGAGAAACACGGAAAACTACTCCTATCTAAAAAATACGGAATCATTCATCACAATGGCTATTTGGTAAGGGCATTGAAAAATGATGTTATCATTGACCACCCGGAATTTAAAGGAAAAAGGGAAATAACATTTTTTCAAGAGGATGCGGCTGGCAGTATAATGTACATTGAAAATTACAGAACATTTAACGTTAAATTCAACAAAAAGATTGTTGGTTTACTCTTTGGAGAAAAGGAGAATTATCAATTGAAACAGATTTGCAGGGTTGGCGAAGATTGCTTTTTAATTGCAAGCAACCAGGGGATTTTAAAAATTAGTAAAAATCCGGCTTTAAGCGAAAACATCGAAGACTATACCTTACTTAAAGAAAAGAATTTGATTGTTCGCAGAGGCATAATAGAGCAAAAAAACACACGATATTTTTTGAGCTACCCTTATATTATAGAGCAAGTCAGCAATTTAAATTATCTGACAAATATTATCCTGCCTGTATATGATGGAATCATTATCAGCAATGACCTTTACTTTACAACAGAGGGTAGTGGACTTATTAGCATTGATTTAACATCTAAAAAAATCAAAAACCATATTTGCCCATTCATTGGAAAAACTGAATCTTTTGAAGACATTTCCATTTATTCCAACAACAACATCCTTTTAACCGGAGGAAATAAAGTTGTTTTGTACAATCCAAAAACAACAAAAGGAAGCGCGTCCTATCTTAAAACAGGAACTATTGTGCATGTTGCCGTTCAGAAAAAAAATTCGAACCTGATCTATTTAGGTACAAACAACGGTGTATTTCGTGGGCGTATTAACGCTGATAAAAAAATGGAATTTGTTGATTTAATTGGTAAACGTGATATAGATGTTAGAGACCTCCTTCTAAGGGAAGATCAGAATGAAATGTGGTTAGCCACGAGTAACGGTGTCTTCGTTTTGGATTTAAATACATCCAAAATAACAAAATCCTATACCAACGCAAATGAGGTATCACATCCCAAAGTTGTAAAACTACTTGAGGATAAAAACGAATGCATTTGGGCGACAACTTATTCTGGCATCACTGTTTACAATACGAAACGTGGATCTATTCAGTTTTTAAATAAAAATCATGGTTTAAACAACAACGAATTTAACTACAAATCCGGGTGTTTACTTAAAGATGGAAGGATGATTTTTGGTGGGTTAAATGCTTATGAAATTATTAACCCCCAGATGTTATCTGATTATAAATACACGAAATCTTTCGTGATTTCAGGATTAGAGAAGGTGAAAAATGAAAATGAAAGATCATTTTCATTTTATAAAAAAGGAAACAGTATTAACTTCAATACTGGGAAAGAGCTTTTAAAAATGTAGC
>JBKCJG010000030.1:0-45414 GCA_046301895.1 Flavobacteriia bacterium | reverse complement strand
CTGGATGATCTTGTGAAATACGAGTTCATGGAAGAGGTGCAGCAGGAACTATTCGACGGGTCAACGTCCGGTAAAACACTCAAGGATTCAGGAATGGACTTCGATCAGAAACTGAATGTCTTCTACGGAAAAGGGGAAGATTACGAAGTTTCAGGATTTACCTTCGGGATCAAGAACAAGGAGAACCTCTTCCAGGTATTCGACGATTTCGAAAAGGCGGAAAGTCCTTATGCCGGCGTTGAATTCTACACTTCCTATTTCAATAACCTGATCATCAAAGGAAATTCGGCATTGCTGATCCGCGTTGAACCGACCATGGAGCGCATCGATCAGATAACGGATTCTATCTGGTATTCCCGTGGCAATGACAATCCATTCTACATGTACGATTACATGGAAGAAGGTCAGACCGACGAAGAGCAGGTATTCGAAGAGCAGATCTACGATGAGATGCCGCCGGAAGAAGCGCCACAGGACAACTACGATTTTCCATCCGCAGGAGAGGATCCGAACCAGAAGAATTATTACGAATTGCGTGACAGCGTTCAGATGGTCATGCAGACACAATACCTGAGCGACCTGTGCGATGAATTGCTGATCGACGGTATGAACCTGTCGAAGTTCGATTCCCGTTTTGCAGAGCAATTGACGCATACATCCGAAGGGATCTTCTACCTGGACAATTCACGAAACCTTCAAAAATCGCAGGGATTGTGGTATTTCCAGACGATGTTGCCCACACTGTATCAGGACCTGAAAGATCTTTACACCGGTAACGTGTTGCTCGGAGACCTCCTACTCAACCAGAATTCCGTGGAATTTAAAATGGAAGCACGTTACGGTGAGACACTCGGATCGATCTATCAGAAAATGAACGATTCCAAGTTCGATAAGCACGTGCTGAAGTACATCAATAAATCGAATACTGCGTATTTCACCTATAACGTTGATCTTCGCGAGGCTTATGAACAAGCCTACAAAGTGATCATGCCGATCCTTACAGACGAAAAGAACGCTCAGGTATCTGCCAATGTGTTGACACTGGACCTTTTAAACGAATTTGTCAACAAAGATGCACTTTTTGGCACCTACAAAGGGAGCATGTTCGGGACCTTTAACGGGATCAAGAAGATCAAAACAACCAAGATCGAGTTCTCTTACGATGAAGAGACCTTTGAGTATATTGAAAACGAAGTGGAGGCTGAAGAAGATATGCCGATCTTCACCATTGGTTTCACCACGGAAAGAGGCGATATCCCTGAAAAGGTATTGAAGCACCTTTCGCGTCTGACTTCCCGATTCAAGAACATGGGGAACTACTGGGTCTACGAAGACGCCATTCTGGAAGCCGCACCACTGTATATGATCAACAAGAACGGGCTTTTCATCTTTACAAACGATGAGGACCTTGCAGTGAACCACTCGAATGGTTACGGTTCCGAAGCGCTTTCAGCAAAAGAAGCAAAGAAGTCAAAGAGTTCGGGATTCATGTATGGTAAGATCGATTGGGCGATGGCGATCGATAAATTCCCACGTGATTTCTTCAACGAGGAACAGAATGCGATCCTGGATGCAATGCGCGGTAAGACCGGTGTAATGGAGTTGACAACGTCGAAAACGACTACAAAAAAGACCAGCTTCGACCTGGTTTATAACTACCAGGGAACATACGACAATTCGGGGAAATACTTACTCGATCTGTTGAACAGTATCTATGTGATTTCGAAATAAACTTTTGACCATGTTCAAAAAGTTCACGCTGATATTCATTCTTGCCCTTGCACTAATTGCATTCCTCATACTTCGACCATATATTTTTCCGAAGCAGGAGATGCCGCTTGTACAAGACAGACTGCCCGATGCGGATTTTATAGGTCGCGCTTATGTGCTGGACGTAGCGCGTGAAACAAGTGGTATGTTATACTACCACAAAATCCCCTTTAGGGACCTTTTTTCTCAGGAATTCATTCTCAGTCAAGGAAAATTATACGGTCTGAATCTACAAAATCCTGTTTATCTATTTGCGAACGAAGGAGGAGACTGGGGCGCCATCGTGCAAGTGAGTGACAGCAGTAAGATCATGGAAGGTATCGAACGGCTGCGAAAGTTCATCGAGATTTCCGATTCCATGTATGATGAGCAGCGTGTGTATCATTATCCAAAAGAAAAGGGATACCTGACCTACAGCAACAATTACATGCTTCTGTATAAAGGAGAAAAATTCGATTCGATCTTTAACCGTGTCACTAAAGCGAAACGAGGAGATCTGACGACTACATGGAAGTCGTTTCTGAGAGAAAGGCAGTTCAAGGACGACAAATTAGTTCTCTTTTCCAATTGGAACAAGTTAAAAGAAAACGGGATCGAAACGGCTATCTTTGCCCATGACAGCGATTCGATCAGTTTTAGCCTGAAAGCATATATCCGCAATAAAAAACCGTTGAACATTTCCATGAAGAAAGAAGGACTAAACCTGAAAAATGGTGAATTCACTTCAAAAATGGTCAATCTGCATCTTGACGTAACAAAATTGCGGAATGATCCGGAAGATCCCTTATACAAGTTATTGGTAAAGCTTGGAAAAAAAGTCGGTTTCCCTACCAAAGACTTTATGAATACCTGGGAAGGTGATCTTTCCTTCCGTCAGGGCGGATATCAGATTGTCAAGGAGACTTACATCGAATCTGTGCTTGACGATGATTTCAATGTGACCGAAGTCGAAATGGAAAAAGAAGTGAAGGTTCCAGGATTTACAGTAATGTTCTCAGTTAACAAGAGTGGCCCACAGCTCATCCGTCGACTCCTTTCAAAGGGGATCATTACACAAAATGAGGACAAATACCGGGTATTGTTCTCCCCAGAACTCAGTTTGACCAAGAAAGAGAACTACTTCATCTTCCATACGGGGCAGTATGCTCCAAAAACGATCAATGACGGCAACAATTCAGCAACATGGACGCAACAGGGAACAAAGCTGGAATTCAGTTTGGATTCGATCAGTAAATACGAGGTTTTTGGTTCCATTTACATCCCGGTTGACCGGATCATTCGCAGAAATCGCTTCTTCTGATATTATTTCGTGTTAACAGAAGTGTGTAAATAACTCTGAAACGAATTTCTTTCTTTTCGTTCTGAATAACTGTACATTCAGAAAAAAAACCACCCAGCATGTCGAAAAAGCAAAAGATCTTCGTCCTTGATACCTCTGTATTATTACACGACCATCAGGCCATCACCAACTTCAAAAACAATCATGTGGCGATCCCGATCACCGTGCTGGAAGAATTGGATAAATTCAAGATCGGGAACGATACGAAGAACTTCTCCGCAAGAGAAGTGATACGCTTCATAGACAAGTTATCCGGAAGCGGCAGCCTGCAAGAATGGATCTCCCTGGGCAAAGGCATGGGTGATTTTCGGGTGATACTGGAGAACAATCCGCGCGAGATCAATGCTGAGTATGTGTATTCGGTTGGAAAGAACGACCACAAGATCATCAATGCTGCGCTATACCTGAAGGAAACAGAAGTAAAGAAAGAAGTCATTCTTGTTACGAAGGACATCAATCTGCGCATCAAAGCAAAAGCTCTCGGTATTGCAGCGGAAGATTATGAAACCGGAAAAGTAGAAACCGGACATCTGGAACTTTCTTCGGCTTATACCATAGAAGGTGTTGATTCCGAAGTCATCCGACAGATCTTCACGGCGGGAAAGATCGACGAAGATGGTATCCTCGGCAACAAGAAGGTGGCAAATGGCTACTACATTTTGAAGAACGGAAAATCATCTTCCCTGGCAGGATACAACCATATGTCCAACCAGATAGAACGGATTGAGAAGGAGTATATCTATGGTGTCAAACCGAAAAACGCCGAACAAGCCTTTGCGTTTAATGCACTGATGAACCCACACATTAAACTGGTAGCTCTTCAAGGTGTGGCGGGAACAGGAAAAACACTTCTGGCCCTTGCATCCGCGCTGGAACAAAGCAAACAATTTCACCAAGTCATACTTGCAAGGCCGATCGTACCACTTTCAAACAAAGACATCGGTTTTCTGCCCGGAGATGCCAATGATAAGATAGGACCTTACATGGAACCGCTCTGGGACAACCTGAAATTCATTAAATCTCAATTTGGAGAAAATGAAAAGAAGTACAAAGCTATTCTTGAAATGGAACAAGCCGGGAAGATCGTGATCACTCCTCTCGCTTTTATACGTGGTAGAAGTTTATCGAACATCATGTTCATCATCGATGAGGCACAGAACCTAACGCCGCATGAGATCAAGACGATCATTACACGTGCGGGTGAGAATACCAAGATCGTATTTACAGGTGACGTGCACCAGATCGATACACCGTACCTGGATGAAAACAGTAATGGATTGGCCTATCTGATCGACCGACTGAAGGGACAGGAGCTTTTCGCACATGTCAAGCTGGAAAAAGGAGAACGCTCCGAACTGGCGAACCTTGCGAATGATCTGTTATAGGATCTAACCTTTTAGTACGTCCTTCAGGGCCTTTTCAAGGTCCGAGAACACGAATTCATATCCTGTTGAACGGATGAGTTGATTGGAGCCTTTTGCGCCTTTCAGCAGCATGTCTGCCATTTCTCCGAACAGGATCTTAAGAACAAAGGACGGTACCTTTGGAAAGAAGAACGGTTTCTTGAGAACGGTAGCCATCGTTTTCATGAATTCTTTATTCGACGCGTTGGATGTTACCACATTGAATGCTCCTTCCATTTGTTGATCGATAACATGCTGAAAGATCCGAACAAGGTCTTCGTAATGGATCCAGGGCATTTGCTGTTCGCCTGAACCCAACGGAGAACCGATACCAGCATTGATGGGCCCTTTCATTCTCGCCAACGCTCCGCCTTTCGGATCGAGCACAACGGCAGTTCTGATCTTTGCGACCTTGCATTTCGATCTGAAAAGATCTGCACTCTCTTCCCACTGTCGCACCAGATCCGAGAGATAGTCTTTTCCGAAGGCATCCGATTCGACGTGCTCTCTGTTTCCATCATCATAACCGTATGCGTTGATGCCCGAAGAAGAAATGAATTGTTCCAACTGAGGTATTTTATCTGCTTGCGCAAACAAGAATTCATTGGCACCGATCCTTGAATCATAGAGCTCCTTTTTACGTGCTGCAGTCCATTTTGAATCTGCGATACCGGCACCGCTCAGATTGATCAGCACCTGCACATTTACGAATGCCTTCGCATCGATCTTCTTTTCAGCTGGATCCCAGTAGAACTCGTTCACTTTTTGAGGCTTTCTGGTGAGCACCGAAACTATGTGGCCTTTAGCTGTGAGCAGTTCCTGCAATCGCTGTCCGATCAAGCCTGTACCTCCCGCTATCAATACATTCTTCATACTCCATAAACAAGTGAAAAGTAGGATTGTTCCTATTCGAAGAACAGTCGACCATTGATCCATTCAGGGTCAAGATGCGCATTCTTCTTTTGATAGAATTTTATGGCGGGTTCGTTCCAATCAAGTACCTGCCAGTCCATTCGTCTGACACCGCGTTCCTTCGCAATGGCTACCACTTCGTCGAACAATTTGGATCCGATCCCGTGCTCACGGTATTCAGGAAGTATGAAGAGATCCTCGAGGTAAAGGCATTTACCTTTCCACGTTGAATAATTCGTGTAAAAGAGCGCAAATCCAACGACCATACCGTCCACTTCCGCTACGAGCGCGTCACAAACCTTTTCGTCAAATAGATCGATTCCCAGCTCTTCAGCGGTATTGACAACCTCCAGCGGGGCTTTTTCATATTCAGCGAGGCCATGGATGAGATCCATTATCGCCCCTTCATCACCTCGCTGTGCAGCACGTATGTTCATCTTACTGAACTCCTGCAAGATTGAAACGCAAACGGATACCGGTGCTCATGTTTCCTGTAGGGAATGACGTTGCGATCTTTGGAGTGTTGATCACCTGATCATAGTACAACTGGACCGTAAGGTTTTGCGTAACATTGTAATCAGCCGAAGACTTTATCGATACAACACGTTGTCCAGCAGTAGCCTGATTGGTGTTCTCTACGATCTTTCGCACGACTGTGAGGTTATCGCGGAATGATAGATCGAAACGCAGGTTCAAGTCACTTGCCGGGATCTTTTCGATCGGCAATTTCACTTTCGAAAACTTGTATCCGGAACCGATCACCAATTCGTTACCAACAATTTCAGTAACCTGGTTGTTGTTCAAAGACAATGTTGCACTTCGGTCCTTCTTGATCTCGAATTTCGTGATCAATCCCTGAACCTGACCGTTGCTCTTGATGTTCCACGTAGCATCGAATCCGATCAATGGAGAAAAACGCTCTGTGATCGTCACGTTTTGAAGCTGGCGACCGGCAATGTAATTGTTGTTAATATCAAAAGCCGTTGCATCTCCGTTATTATCGAACTCCGCATTCAGGTTCGTCTGAAGTCCTGTCACACTGACCGTTGAACTATATGCATGTCGAATGACGAAGTTCTTCACATATTTCTTCGCAAAATTAAACTTTGTCAGACCATTATAATTGATAGACCAGTTTGGCAGCGGAATGTTCTTCACCGGATTAATGTTCTTCTCGTTGATCGTGCGGTTCGAGTATGCCGTAATGAACGCCCCCGTAACAACCTCTTGCTGCGTTCCACTGTACCCTGAATAATAACCCGACGTCAATTGATTTGAATTCGCATTGGTTGCTCCAAGGATCTGTGATACCAACTCGCGATTTGCCAACAGATTATCGAATGTTGCAGAACGGTAATCCTTTCCGATCAATGCAAAAGCGGAACTGATGGATACATTCGAGTAAGTCAATGTACCTGTTTCTACCCGGCTTTGACCTTCGTATTGTTGCGTTGATTCATTCCAACGGTAAAACTCACTTGAGTTGTTTCCAAATGTGCGTTGCGCCGTCAATTCGATAGCCACATCCTTCATTGGTTCGAGCGAAGCCCTCAGGTTGAGATTTTGTGTGTGCGTGATCGTATACTGCTTGTTAAGATCCTGGTTCTGGACCAACCAACCATTGTTTGCGGCGGTTGTGGCAATATTGTATCCTGTTTCCCTTCCCCACAAGTCATAACGCTGCTGACCAAATACAAATCCACCGAGGGGCGCACTGAACGAATTATTGAATCCAAGGATGCTCGACTCCTGATTGTAACCCGGTAACATTGTGCCATCGTTCAAGGCATACGTTCCGGAAACGTTTCTCACCGTCATAATTGCACGGGCAAGAAATCCTGCAACAGGATGAACCTTACCGCCACGTTTCTTTTCTCGCTCCTTTTTCTTTTCCTCTTTTTTCTTTTCCTTTTCCGCCTTTTTCTTTTCTTCCTCTGTCATTTCCGACTCCGGCTTTTCAGGCTTCTTCTGTTCCATTTTCTTCTTCGCTTCCTCTCCAACCTTCTTGCCACCGGCGTCTTTCCCGCCCACAACACCGCGAGCACCCTTCCCGTCGGAATTCACCTTCTTCAAGAAAGGGATCTTGTTATACAGGTTGGTGAAGTTGGCCTGAGCAGTGAAGTTGACTGTTCGATTGTTCTGGATCGTGTTTCCGAAATCGGTCTGACCAAGCGGTGATCGTTGCCAGTTATAAGTACCACCGTATTTCACATTCGCAGATATCCAATCCGTTGCAGGCAGTTTATCCAACGGAAGTGTATACGTCAAGTTATAGTTGTGGGAATAATCCATGGTCTTTCCAAACGTTGACATCTGGGAACGGATCGTATCCCTGAATACTTCATAACCTAAAGGATCAAGTTTACGGTCTACTCTGCCGTCGCCTTCTTCAAAGATCGAACGATTTGCGGCACTGAACGTGAACTTCAGATTCTTTGTAATATCATAACCAAGATTATAATTCCTGTTCCAGTTGAAACGCTTCACATAAACCGGCTGGAACTCATATCCGGGAACCAGATTGTTTCTCACCTGACGTTCATTGTAGGTGCGAAGCAAATCATTCGTGAATGAGATATTCTTAGGTGTCAGGTACAGGTTAAAATCTTTGATCAAGCCAAGCCATTTCGATTTCTGAGCCCATGGCGCCTTCTTAAATGGTTCAAAAGGTTTGTTCGTGAACGAATAGTTATAGTTCAGACCTCCATTCCATGACTTCGTCCTGTCATAATTCGTATTGAAATCACGGTGCATATTTTCGGAATACGCATAGTTCGCTGACCAATTGGAAACTCTCCAGAAATGAGGAGTAGCTCCTGCTTTCGCTTCCTTGCGCACGTTGGTGAAATTATACGATTTTCTCTCCGTGAAATCCTGACCTGCTTTCGCTTTTTCTCTCCTTTCTCCTGATGCATAATCAGCCAGACGAACATCAGGGTTAAAAGGATCGTATTCGGGATTGATCAATCCAAGCGAATAACCGTAGAAGAAGGGTAGTGATACACCGGCACGACGACCAAAGAACTGGCCCAACTGAACGTTGGTATTCATATCAATACCGATCTTCTCATTCCTCTGACGATCCTGCACGCGGCTTTCAACACTTCCCCAGTTGATGCCGGAGTAGTTACCTGAAGCAGAAATATTGGCAAAATCAGCCATTTGAACCTGCATTTGAGCAATTGCAGCAGATCCACCATCACTAACGAAATCCGTTAAACGCAACTCGTTGATCCAAATGATTGCGCACTCTGCATCACCTTCGTCAGGTTGCCAGTTGTTGCTTGCACTGTTCTTTGCAGGATTGCGTACACCCACCATAATGGTTCTCAAACCCTGAAGGTTTGGACTTCCTTTCACTTTGATCAAGCGTGTAGGATCGTTTGGAACAGAATCTATGTACTCTACGACATACGAAGCACCGGATGATCCGTCCTCTATCTTTCTGTTGCGTTCTTTTTTAAGGTTGAGAAGATCATCGAACACGATCTCGACGTTATTCGCATCCGGCCAGATATCTTCCGGTAAAGTTGCTCCCCACTGGGTTTCCTTTAACGGCATTTCATATTCATAATAGTTGTCCTCGAAATCAGTTCCAAGACGAACGAAAAGTGTCATGTCATCATCGCTGTAGGGTAGCAAGGTGTTTACCTCTTCCGCGTGAACGAACATCTTCAATTTCTTATAGGTCCGGACATCAAACTGTACGTTCCGGTATGCTGCTCGTGCATCACCGTCCTGAAGATTACAAACTTCCAAAACCAATGACTGCTCGTTCAATTGTCGCTGATAAGTCTGCGAAGGATCTACCTCTCTCAGGATACCAGGGGGAATCTCATACTTGACCGGACTTCGCTGATCGTTTTCTTCAACGTTAACTGCACCTATGTTGAAGGTGGTAAGGTTCGGATCTGTTTGAACACTCTCTCCAGGTTGGGTGAGGTCTTCCAAATACCTTCTCCATTCTCCTCGGATCAATTCAAGACGCGCAAAACGTAGTAAAACTTCCTCATCAAATCCCTTCAAATACATTCTCATGAATCGGATCGATCTGAAATCCTGGATGCCATTCACTTTGCGCTCAAAATCACGGATTGGAACTTTGAACTGATACCAGCGCTCCGTTTTTGTTCCGTTCTGATAAACCTGTACGTTCGTGATGTAATTCTTACCAACCTGCATGTCGTTTGGACGCATACTTACCTTGTACTGGAAATAGCTCTCCGTTTCAGACAGGTTATTATCCTGATTGATGTCTTCGAGATCAGGCATATTCGTCCCTTGCGTCGGATAACCGTCGACATTTGCGGTATCGGACATTTCAGTCGTTGGAGAGTTACCCTCCATCCCATTGTATTTCTTGTAGCGTTCCAGAATGTCCAACTGCTGCGCGTCGTAAGTATCATCCCTGTAGAATGTGTAATCGTCATTGGAAGGATCATTAATCATTCTTGATTTAACCGCAGGATCCAGTGTTGGATGATTCTGTACCCAACTAATGTAATTCTGATATGCGATCTTTTCCTGATCGTCATCCCATCCATCGATCCCGATATCCTGATTCAGACGAGATGCAGGATCCGTGTCAAATGCATTGACAACAACCTGCTGGGTTGAAATGCGCGCCCAAGATGTCGTATCGAGATCATCATTAATGGAAGATCCTGTTGGTGGTAAACCATTCTCAAAACTCTTTCGGGAATCTGGTAAAACATCTTCTGAAATATTCCCCAGATTGAAATAAAGATCCCCACCGGTATGCGTTGCATTGGGATCAACATTTTCGGCATCTTCATTGAACGGATCAAGAACCCAGAATTGAATGAACTCAATGTTCGTCTGCTCAAAATCATTCGTGGAAAGGGCTCTCATGATACCACCCCATCTGTTTTCAGGATTGACCCATGTTCCATCAGAATTGACGGTATTCGTC
Organism: Flavobacteriia bacterium; assembly: GCA_046301895.1. Taxonomy (GTDB): domain Bacteria; phylum Bacteroidota; class Bacteroidia; order Flavobacteriales_D; family Crocinitomicaceae; genus M0103. Next base: position 35,057 of record JBKCJG010000030.1, on the reverse strand, counting down.
GTGTCATAGTTGTACATACCTCGCTCACGCGGATAATAGGCCAGTTCAAGGATGGGTACATTGGGAATGGAACCGTATTGCTGTTGAAGATTTGGAAAAACGTCTGTCTGATTCACAAGACGCATGCGACTATCTGACAACATTTGCGGATTTTGCTTGATATGATCCGGTGTAAGTGAATTGCTTTGATAGAATAATGGGTCGATAAGATACCATGCAACCTTGGAACGCTTGTATCCTGCAGAGAGGTTTTTGTTCACCGCTTCAGGGAACAGATCCGGCTGCCCTTGAGGGATCGATGCCAACCTCCAAGCTGTTACTGCGCGAAGGTCAATCGCACTCTGGGCTCCTTCGAAATCATCAATATATGATGTCCCATCCTTATTGATCGCTCGAGGCTGACCCGGAATCAAATGAGCAAATTCACCGGTAAAGGAGAATGTCGACTTTTGAGTCGTCGAAATGATAGGAAGATAATCAACCAACTTCGTAAGGAAAGGTACTTCAGTGCGGTAAGCCAGATCAACTCCGATGATGTTGTTTTTGAATGGTTCACTTCCTATGTCAACCTTTTGCGTAACAGGTCGCTCCATCATGCGCATCCACGTTCCCCCTATATTTAACTTATCGTTAAAACGATAGTTATAATGCGCCCCTATGAGCGACCGTGCCTGAAACCCAAAAACAGAATTACTCTCTATCGAGATCTTGATCGGTGTATTTGATTCAAGAATTCCGGTGTTCAGGATCTTGACGCGACCAAGGTTATAATCCACTGTATAATCAACCCCTTCGGTAAGTTTGATGCCACCTGCTGTGACCGTTACGGCACCTTCAGGTACGTTCAATGCATTGAGTGGGATGTCAGAGCTTATAGACGATTGATATTCTCCTCGGAAACTGAAACGATTCTTGCTTGGGATCTGCTGAGCTGCTGTTTTTGTAGAGTCATAAAGCTCCGTATAACTCACCTGATCGATCACCACCTGAGGAATTCCGGCGGTTTGCAGTTTATTTGCCAATGTTTTACCGAATGGCTCTATTGTTGAGAAAAATATACGGCCGTTTCTTGTATTGATCGTACCGCCATTCTCAGCACGGTTTCCGTTGAAACTGATCGGAACATAATCGAAAACACCATCCGAGAACGGTTGATTGTTCTGATTCAATTTGTCCATATCCAACAAGGTGACCAATTGCTTGTCCTCTACCCCTGTCATTGGGAAGAATGGAACGAGTAAGGACGTTTCAGGATTGTTGTATAACAGATCGATCCTGAAACCGGTCTGATCTACCTGATATGCACCTATGGAATAGACGTTCTTCATCATCAGGTCCCAAACTTTGTTGTTTGGATTGGTGATCGTCGGCTTCAAAAGTTTCAAAATAAGCGCTTGTTGGCCTGCCACTCCGTCCGTTGAGAATTCACCCACCTGATAGGTCTCACCACGGTAGGTATACTCATAGGCTACAGCAAGAACTTCATCGTTGTTCAGCGGAAGGTTCAGGGAAATGTAACCAAGCAGAGCATTGTACGAGTACTCCTGCTCTGTAAGTTTGCGCGCATTCTCAACTTTTTCATAGTGAACAGCCTGTTCGAATGGTCCAGGACTGGTTACCTGGGAACTCAACGCTGACACTGCATTGGAGAACCCTCTTACCAAAGGCTGATTTGCTGCCCAATTGTACAATCCGTTAGACTCATTGTCAGGCAATTCACTCGGGCCATAGGTTCCGGGGGAACCTTGACTATTCTCCGGTTTTGCCTCACCCAAGTCAGAAAATGCTATGATGTTCCTTGTGTTTTCGGTATTGTTTGTGCGGTTTGTCAACCAGACCTCCATCCGTGTAATATAGATGGATGAATTAACAATAGGCAAGGCAGACATGGCTTCATCATAATGATCATGATGGTATAGGTTGATGAAGTAGTGTCGATTCGCTTCGTAGTTATCTGCAGTAAGCTCAAATCGCTGAACTTGAGCTTTACCTGTGATATTGATCTCTTGTCTCTTGCCCTTGGATGAAGCAGCGATAAGATCAACGGTAGCACGTCCGAATTTCATCTGAGTCTTGGCACCGAAAAGTGTCTGTGATCCTTGTATCAAAGAAGTAGGAAGTTGGAGAGCAACGTTCCCCAACTCGATCTTTTGCATGATCTGGTCCTCATCACCGGTATACTCCAGCTTCGAGATATTGTCAAAATCGAATGCGGCCTGGGTGTTGTAACTTGTTCCGATCTTCAATTTGGTACCGATCTGACCCACAAGATTCAGCTGGATCTGTTGCTGGAAATCAAAACGGGTGATCCTGCGTTGCCTGACGGGAAGAATTGGATTATCATAACGTGATGAATTAACACCGAACGATAATTCAACAGACCCTTGGGGACGGATCGTGATCTGGTCTGATCCAAAGAAATTCTCAAATCCTTTACTACCGATCTTAATCGGAAATTCCATCGGCTGACTTTCTGCAGTCTGCTGATCGATCTTGTCCTTCCAGTTTTCGCCCATCGATTTACGGCGCTCATACTCCAAGTATTCCTCGAGAGTCATCGACGAAGGATTGCGGTAATTCAATCCATTTCCGATGGTTTCTGTAAAGATGTATGTTCCGGTGATCGGGTCGTAAACAATAGATGGCTTCACGGAAGAAGGATCGCCAAGATCAAAACTCTGAGGTTGCGTCTGAGTCGGGTCAGGAGAATTCTGAATAGGAAACTGAAGTGTATCCTGAGACCAACCCGTTAACATCAGTAGACAGCACACCACTATCGTTACCGGAATACGGAAACTCTTAGTAAATAGCAGTGTATCAGTCTTTTTCAAAATATCTTATAAAATCTTCAATGCTTCTTTAATCAATTGCTCGACCGACTCCTCTCCGGTCGCAACTTTATCAATGGCCTTTTCAGCAGCCTTCTTGTCAAAACCCAAAGAAACCAATGCAGTTAACGCATCAAACCTGTTCGTATTGTTTTGATTAAAAATATTTTCGGACGAAAATACCATTTTTAACATTTTGTCTTTCAAGTCAATGATCACTCGTTGAGCTGTCTTCGCTCCGATCCCTTTAATACTTTGGATCGTACGAACATCTTCTGATTGTATGGCATGTGCTATCTCATCGGGAGTCAGTGATGACAGCATGATCATCGCTGTATTGGGACCAATTCCGGAAACAGACACCAAATGATTGAACATCTCACGCTCTTCCTTTGAAGCAAATCCATACAACAGGTGAGCATCTTCCCGAACGACGAGTTTGGTATAGATCTTAATGGATTCATCGGATCCGATCAAGGAGTACGTGTTCAATGAGATCTTCACCTCATATCCGACACCGCTGCATTCAATGATCAGTTCAGTGGGATTCTTTTCAACTAGTCTACCGTTCAGATGTCCGATCATTGTTTATTTGTTTTGAGCGTCAACTACCGCTACTTTTACCATATTAATGATCTCCCGCACAGAAGAACCGAGTTGTAAGACGTGAACTGACTTTTTCAATCCTACGAGAACTGGACCAATGGCATCACCCTCCGTCATTTCCTGCAGCAATTTGTAGGAAATGTTGCCTGCGGAGAGATTCGGGAAGATCAGCGTATTTACTTGTTTGTTGGCTAATTGCGAGAAAGAGAATTTCTCCATCATAAGGTCGTGGTTCAACGCAAAATTGGCCTGGACCTCGCCATCAACGACTAATGTCGGGTATTTCTCGTGTAAGATCTCAACTGCCTTCGACATTTTCTGCGCATCTTCACCGATAGAAGACCCGAAGTTACTGTAACTCAAGAGTGCGATTCGCGGGGTTACTTTGAACTTTCTGATTGTTTTGGCAACATTGTTCGTGATCTCAGCAATCTCTTCCGCAGTTGGATTCAAATTAACGGTCGTGTCTGCAAGGAAAAGAGGTCCGCGTTTTGTGACAAGGATGTACATCCCTGAAACGATAGAAGCATCCTTTTCCAAGCCGATTGTTTGGATAACCGGACCAACAACACTTCGGTAGTTCCTTGTCAAACCTGAGATCATCGCGTCTGCTTCACCCATTTCGACCATCATGGCACCAAAATGATTCCGCTCACGCATTATCTGGATCGATTCGAATTCTGTGAAGCCCTTCCGCTTTCTCTTTTCAAAGAACGCTTTTCCATATACAATGCGGCGTTCCTCCTCCTCTTCCGATTTCGGATCAATGATCTGTACATCCTGAAATTCAATACTGTATTCATGGATCAGCTCTTCGATCTTCTTGCGCTTACCCAGTAAAATTGGAAATGCGACCCCTTCTTCCCAAGCGGTTTGAGCCGCTTTCAATATTTTGATATTATCAGCCTCAGCAAACACGACCCTTTTAGGATTACTTTGTGCTTTTGAGGTAATATTTCTAACCAATTTGTTATCGAGACCCAAACGATTCTTTAGTTGCATCTCGTACTCATCCCAGTCAGTGATCGGATTCTTCGCAACCCCGGATTCCATAGCAGCTTGTGCCACGGCAGGCGCCACATAATAGATCAATCTCGGATCCAAAGGCTTCGGTATGATCTGCTCGCGACCAAATGAAATATTCTTTTCTCCATACGCTTCAATCACCTCCTCCGGTATCGTTTCTTTGGCAAGTGAAGCCAATGCTTTCACAGCGGCCAACTTCATTTCTTCATTGATCGAAGTTGCTCTGACGTCCAAAGCTCCGCGAAAGATGAATGGGAAACCCAACACATTGTTGACCTGGTTCGGATGATCGGAGCGTCCGGTTGCCATGATAATGTCTTTTCTTACAGATGTGGCATCCTTGTATGATATCTCCGGCTCAGGATTCGCAAGCGCAAAAACGATGGGATCCTTCGCCATAGATGCTACCATTTCTTTGGAAACGATATTCCCTTTTGAAAGTCCTACGAAAACATCGGCTTTTTTCATCGCATCGACCAGTGTCAATGGTTTTTTATGGCTGGAATAAAGAACCTTGCTTTCATCCAGATCGTCTCGGCCTTGCCAGATCAACCCTTTGGAATCGAACATCATGATATTCTCAACCTTTGCGCCAAGAGCACAATAAAGTTTTGCACATGACATGGCAGCTGCACCGGCGCCCGACATGACAATCCTAACTTTGTCGATCTTTTTCCGTGCCAGCTCGAGGGCGTTAATGAGTGCCGCGGAAGAAATGATCGCTGTACCATGCTGATCGTCGTGCATGATCGGAATATCTAATTCTTCCTTCAACCTGCGTTCGATTTCGAATGCTTCAGGTGCTTTAATGTCCTCAAGATTGATCCCTCCGAATGTCGGGGCGATCGCTTTCACCGTCTGAATGAACTTCTCCGGATCCTTCGCATCCACCTCAATGTCAAAAACATCGATATCGGCGAAGATCTTGAACAAAAGCCCCTTTCCTTCCATTACGGGCTTTGATGCTTCAGGACCAATATCACCCAATCCAAGCACGGCGGTTCCATTCGAAATAACAGCAACAAGGTTTGCTTTACTCGTGTATTTGTATACGTCGTCTTTGTTTTCCGCGATCTTCAGGCATGGTTCAGCCACTCCCGGTGAATAAGCCAGAGACAGGTCTCTTTGAGAAGAATACGGTTTTGTAGGAACAACCTGGATTTTCCCCGGTTTCCCGGATGAATGATAATCTAATGCATCTTGTTTACGAATCTTAGCCATAATTGTCCATTGAGGCCGCCAAAGATACTAAAATGCTTTGTAAAAAAAGTAAAATCAGAGACTCCTGAAATAAAAAAATCCCGATCCAAAAGACCGGGATTCTTTTACTATTTGTAAGTAGATTCTTACTTGATAACGACGTTCTGAGTTTTTGTTAAACCATTTGTGGTTACAGTCACGATGTAACTTCCTTTCGCCAGGTCTGAAACCGGGAACTCAATTGTTTGAGCACCGTTCAGAGACTGAAGGCTCTTTGAAGAAACTGTGCGCCCCTGCAGATCAAGGATTGCCACTTCGTAATCAGCACTCAATGCCTCGAATGAAACATTCAATACATCAGAAGCAGGGTTAGGATATACTGTAAAGTTTGCAGCTCCAAACTCCTCAATTCCAGCAACAGCATCGATCAAGAATGCAGAAGATGCAGCTGAACCTGTAGGGAAATTCGAAACACCTGCGATCTGAACACCGTTCACCCATACCTGAACCAATCCGTTTCCATATCCGGAATCAAATCCATCTCCGTATGAATCCAATACTTCCAACGAGTAACAATCATCCGGCAACGTTGTGTTGATGTCAGGCTGTGGAACAGTTGCAGGGCTAGATGCAGCATTTGTATAAGCTGGACTAGAATATGCGGTCGTACCATTGCTTCTTTTGATCTTCCAAGATGTTTCAGAACCGTATGCATCAAGAGTAACTTTCACAACCACGTTGCTTGAGTTTCCTGTTCCTGCAAGACCGATCGTAGTAGCAACAGTATTATTTGCTGCTGATCCGTCAGCTGAAGTGATCTGGATGCTGATGTTGTGGCTAGCTGTTGTTGGAGTAAATGTACCGATCGTAACATCCTGATAACCGTAAGTTGGAAGGTTACCTGTCCAGTTCAAAGTTGCCACTGTCGTTGCCCCTTCAGTTGCTGTAATCGTGCATGATGTCAATGGTGATGTACCATTGTTCTGTAGACGAACTACAAGATCCGCTACACCGCAAGAACTCGTCTCGCCTAGATACTGCAACAATGCACCATCCGTAGGAAGGGATGCAGGTGCAGGACAGTCTCCTACCGCCGCATACAATTGTGTTGCTGATGCCTGACCAACCTCTTCCACTACACGGTTAGGACAAATTTTTAATATTGTGGGATAACCTCCAATGTTGTAGTCGCTCATGATCTGGTTCGCAGTAGCAGCAGCAGGGTTTGCCATAGGGAACTGGATATCATTTCCTGCTGTTGGAGTAATCCAGTTACCAATTGTTGCACCTGCTCCGTTCAACATTGTTGCATCAGCCGTTGCGTCATCCCCTTCTACCCAGATAACCATTACATCATCCGTTGTCGTCGCACTAACTCCTGGATATCCAGCCGGTCCATGAGCAGCATAGAGATCCTCCAACGCACCACCCGTGTGGTAAGACCAACAAGGTCCGCACCATGTCGCAGAAACGTCAAAAATAACAGTGTAACCTGCATCAAGGTAGTCATACAGTTGGTAGGTTCCGTTGCTATTCATTCCAGCTCCTGAAAGCCATGGCTGATAAGCTGTCACAGTGAAATCCGGTGCGATGCTTCCGGCTGTAAACTGTGCATTCGCAGAAGTAACTCCCGCAAGTACCGCAGCACTAAGTAAAAGTCTTTTCATAGTTTTAATTATTTTTTAAGGTTTACAAAACATTCAATCCAAATTTACTTGAATAAAATGTGCTCACAATTTAGAAAAAAAAAGATTATTGGACTCCTAAATTCAACTATTTTCGTTCATTTTCTAAGTATTTTAACATTTAAGTGAAAAAGAGTCATAAAAAGATAGTTGTGTTCTCCGGTTCCGGAATGAGTGCTGAAAGCGGTATCAGCACGTTTCGTGACAATGGTGGGTTGTGGGAAGAATATCGGATAGAAGAGGTCGCCACCCCGGAAGCCTGGAAAAGGGATCCACAAATGGTCCAGAACTTTTACAATTTGCGAAGAAAACAGATCCTGGAGGCTCTGCCAAATTCAGCGCATAAAATGATCGCACAGCTGCAGGAGGATTTTCAGATGCTTGTCATAACGCAAAATATAGATGATCTTCACGAAAGGGCCGGGTCGAAAAATGTACTGCATCTTCATGGCAACATAACTTTCGCAAAAAGTTCGGGTCCGCATCAAGAAAGGAAATATTACCCTGTCAAAGGCTGGGAATTGAAACTGTCAGATCTTTGTGATGATGGTTATCCACTTAGACCGCATGTTGTGTGGTTTGGCGAGTCCGTTCCCATGCTCGAAGAAGCCAGAAAAGAGATAGAGAAATCAGACATATTTATCGTGATTGGAACATCCTTACAGGTATACCCCGCTGCGGGACTGGTCCATTATGCACCTGAGGAAGCGCTGAAATTCCTAATAGATCCGAATGCCGGAGAACTATCCGTTCCCAAGGGTTTCATTTGTATTCAGCAAGACGCAACTTACGGAATTCAAACAGCTATCAACATGATCAAAGAAAAGGGCGATCATCTATAATGACCGCCCTCCAGAAAGGATGTAATCAAAACTATTTCTTTTTGAGTTGTTCTTTTACAAACAATTCTATAGCACCCGTCATTGATGGTGCATTTGGTTGTGGCGCATGCACATCCAGTCTCAGGTTATGCTTGACCACTGCATTTGCCGTGGTGGGACCAAAAGCAGCAATCTTCGTATCGTTTTGCTTGAAATCAGGAAAATTCTTGAACAGGGACTCGATACCGCCAGGACTAAAGAAAACCAGCATGTCATAATAGACATCTTCGAGATCAGAAAGATCTGACGCTACGGTCTTATATAAGATCGCTTTGGTGAAGTTGAATTTGAATTCTTCCAGCGTTATTGGGATTTTATCACGCAAGATATCTGTACAAGGCAAAAGGAATTTCTCCGCTTTATGCTTCTTCATCACCTCAACAAGATCTTCAATGCTCTGTTTACCGAAGAATATTTTTCGCTTGCGATACGTCACATATTTCTGAAGATAATAGGCAACAGCTTCCGAAATACAGAAATATTTCAAGGTATCCGGCACTTCAAAACGAATCTCTTCGCAAATCCTGAAAAAATGATCTACTGCTGTTTTCGATGTAAAAATAATCGCGGTATGTTCCGGAATAGTTACTTTTTGCTGACGAAACTCCTGAGCGCTGATACCTTCAACATGAATGAAGGGTCGAAAATCGATCTTCAATTTATATTTGTCCGCAAGATCGTAGTAAGGCGATTTATCTCCATCCGGTTTAGGCTGAGATACAAGGATAGTCTTTATAGCCAATTTTCTTACAAATTAATTTCAACACTCAAATCACTACAGGAAATTCCTCAATAAATAATAGTATGCTACGAACAGTGGCAGAATTTCGAGGGTGCAAAAATATAAAATTAAATAATACCAAGGAACACCTGCAGTCAAAACAGCCAACGAATTTTTTAACAGTCTGGTAAAGAATTTTAAACACAACAGGGCAAGAAAAAGAGCAAGAAATATGCTGTTCCATTCCGGATTCATGATCCAGAAAAGAGCGATCACTGTCAAAACCAAACCACTGAATTGGCTGCCTGTTATGGAATTGATGACAGAGGTTTCGAGCCTCTTCTGCTCACCTGTTAGCCAGCCGATCATCAATAAACCAATGATCTCAAGTACAAACCACAAAAAAGGTATCGAAAGTGCAATGACAAGTGACCATTTTGCTTCTAGCAGGAACAACCTGTTGAACAAGATAAAGATACACAGGGAAAAACTTACAAAATAATTAATGACCAACAATACCGAACTCAAGGAGTTCAACCTCATATTTTCCTTGAGGATCTGATCAACAGAAGTATTCCGGAAAAACACCAAAATAACCGTGGCAATAGAGCGGCTATTGCTCATTCTGGAAATTGCGATCACTGCAAAGGAAATGGATAACACTCCAATGAGTAAAAGTGTGTAAGTCTGAGTCCTGTAGTCAAGGTACTCAGGAACCTCTTGCATTTGGCTTCCAAAAAACTCAGTGATCTTCAAGTGAAATAAGTTGTTCAATAACTAACGCAAAGTTAGTAAGGTTGTTAAAGTTTCTTTCTGCTTCCGTAAAATATATTTAAATTTGTGGCTCTAAAAAGATAATTCAATGAGAACTGATCTGTATGTGCATCCTGATTACTATAATCTGGATGATCTTTTATCCGATGAACAAAAATTAGTTCGTGATGCTGCAAGAGCGTGGGTGAAAAAAGAAGTATCCCCGATTATTGACGAGCATTACGAAAAGGCTACTTTTCCGAATCACCTTCTCGCAGGGTTGGGAGAGATCGGTGCCTTCGGTCCCTATATTCCTGAAGAATACGGCGGTCCGGGATTGGATCAGATCTCATATGGTCTGATCATGCAGGAATTGGAGCGATGTGACTCAGGTCTGCGCTCAACTGCTTCCGTCCAGTCATCGCTTGTAATGTATCCGATCTGGAAATACGGAACGGAAGAGCAGAAACAGAAGTATCTGCCGAAACTTGCTACGGGTGAAATGATGGGTTGCTTTGGTTTAACAGAACCTGATCATGGTTCCAATCCGGGTGGAATGACCACCAATTTTAAAGATGCCGGTGACCACGTGATCCTGAATGGTGCAAAGATGTGGATCTCAAACGCACCTTTTGCTGATATCGCTGTTGTTTGGGCGAAGGATGAAAGCGGGCGGATACATGGAGTGGTTGTAGAAAGAGGAATGGAAGGATTCTCCACGCCTGAAATGCATGGAAAACTATCTCTTCGTGCTTCTTCAACGGGTGAGCTGATCTTTGTTGATGTGAAAGTCCCTAAAGCGAATATCCTTCCGGGCAGATCAGGGTTGGGAGCGCCTCTCAGCTGTTTGGATTCAGCTCGTTTCGGAATTGCATGGGGCGCACTTGGTGCAGCAATGGACTGTTATGATCAGGCTTTACGTTACTCAAAAGAAAGAACGCAGTTTGGTGTACCAATTGGTTCCTTCCAGCTTATTCAAAAGAAATTGGCAGAAATGATCACTGAGATCACAAAAGCACAGTTACTTACATTCCGATTGGGTCAATTGAGAAATGAGGGAAGAGCTACGTCTGCTCAAATCTCCATGGCGAAAAGAAATAACGTCGAGATCGCGTTGAATATTGCACGAGAAGCACGTCAGATCCACGGTGGAATGGGTATCACGAGTGAATATTCGATCATGCGTCACATGGCGAATCTGGAATCAGTAGTGACCTACGAAGGAACCCACGATATCCATTTGTTGATCACCGGAATGGATGTGACAGGTATTCCTGCCTTCACCCGAGAAATGCCGGATCTACACTAAAAATAATTCTTCAATTAAAAAAGGGGCCATCAGAAAAGATTGGCCCCTTTTTTATTTACCAAGGATAACATCCGATTCACTGCAATTCACTCAAAATCCTTGCATGAAGCATTCGAAATTGAAGTCACCTTATTTGTTTATCCCTATATTCAATCCAAAAGCTGCATAGAAGTTCTTGAAGTTACCGGATGAGCTCGTATTGAATAAAATTCCGGGACGAGAACCAAACTCTAATCGGAGCCCGATCCCAATCACACTAACCCAATCTGCATCGACAATCAAACGATACCCCAAATTTCGAACAGCAGGCTTCTCCGATAAGCTCAGTAAGTCGCCACCATTTTCCGGCCTTTGAATGAAACCGGTTTCCACACTTACAACAGGCATCCAAAGAGCTTCAACGATAACATCGACCTTGTTTCGAACCGATTTTTTGCCATATGTCTCACCGGTTTGAGCGTTCTGAGCATTGATGACAAAATTTTGTATCATACTGAAATTGATCCCACCCGTGAATCTGGCTCCTGAAAAATAGGTGCCGTAATTAAGTGAATTGTAGGAGGTACCATTGTTGTCAACCAGACTAAAAAGCGTATCGTATTTTTGGTTATCTCCGATACTGTTTAAATAATATCCCGCACTTCCTGTTACACCGACCTTTCGCAATGTAGTAGCAGGCGCCATGATATATGTTTCATTGGTATAGGTAAAGTAACCGACGTTGGAACTCGTTTTTTTCAATGAAACTTTCACATTCTCCTTTTGCTCCTTCGATTGAAAGTAAAAACTCCCTCTGGCAGAAAAATTATTAGGATTCTTCTGAATTATATTCATTGCTTGCTTCGATACATTATCCCATTTTTGTTTAGTCATTTGATATTCGCCGGCTATGGTTATCCGTTTCCCTAAATTAAAGGATCCGTTAAAATAATAACCGGAGCGGTTGTTTCCACTACTAAAATCACCGTCATAAAGCATTCCCCCCTTGAGATGAATGAACATTTTAGGGTCGTCTCTTAAAATATCATAGTTGATACTCTGACTAAATCCATGAGTGAAAGCCAAAAGAATGATCCCACAAAAAAGTAATTTTTTCATATTGATTTTTTTTAGGCAAAACTACCGCTGACAGCTGCGCTTGTCAATACGAATTGTTGCGTATTTGGGGATAGTGGATCTGATGGGATCCTTAAAAACAAAACAGGGGCTGTCCCACTTGAGACAGCCCCTGTTTATGTTCGGTTGACGACTTTTATCTGTTAAAATAGATCTGGAAGCCTATTTTAAATCCAAGATCATGACCACTCAAACCATCATTAAAGTATTGATTGTAATAAAATGCCGGTTCCAATGCCACATTATCGCTTAGGAACATCGCATATCCCAGATCAGTTCCAAAAACAGAGGATCCAATCGTCTGAGAGTTGGTTGATGTTCTGCTGTATCCATATTGCGCCTGCAGGAAAAAATTCTTCATGTAATAGCGAACGAAGGGGGCAACAGACCAACTTGAAACATCAGAGAATGCAGAAAAACTGAACCAGGCACCACCAACAAAATTATCGGCAAAGGCCAGTCCAAACTGAGGACTCACATTGAAAGTCGTGCTTTTAATGTCGAATTCATTATCTGCGAAACGATTAAAATAGAGGCTTCCCCCTGTTATTATTGTTCCACCATCGACTTGGGCATTTGTGCTGGCAACTGTGCCAAGAAGGATCATTGCAGCTAGTAAGATTTTCTTCATAGTTTTTGTTTTGTTTCGATGAAGATAGAAAAGTTCCTCAACTTTCACGTAAATCTTTCAAGTTTAACTGCACTATTTCGCGATCTTTCCATTTATTGCTTTCCAATGTGTAAACAATGTCAAAGGGGATTCCTGAAGCAACAGCGTTGGACTTTTCGGCAAGATTGAATCCGATGCCTTCCAGCACAAGATCACAAGGTGGTTGAACTATGCTTATTTTCAAATGATCCTCCTTCAGGATCCGCATATCTGTTGAGAAGACATTGGTGGAAAGGAAAACAGGTTTCATATTACCGGGTCCGTGGGGTTCGAATTGTTCCAGGATCCTTTTTAAGCGTGGGACCTTCATTCTGTTCTCACCCGGTGTAAAGATCTCATTGAAATGCAATTCTAGATCAACTGCCTGTTCGGGTGTTCTGTCTGCGACAGCAATGCTTTCGTTAACGACACGTTCAAACTCTTCAATGAATGCCTCTACATTTTCAAGTGCAAGTGTCATTCCTGCAGCATGAGTATGTCCACCGAACTGTTCCAGCAAATGTTCACATTTCACCAAAGCACTGTAAATGTCAAAATCATTCACTGTCCGTGCAGATCCCGTTGCTTTTCCATTGGATTCGGTTAACACGATCGTGGGTTTAAAATGCTTTTCGATCAAACGTGAAGCGACGATCCCTACCACTCCCTTGTGCCAATCGCTCTTAAAAACAACTGTCGATCTCCGTTCATGAGCCAACGGATCACTCTCAAGGATCTCCAGCGCCTCCGACGTGATCAACTGATCAAGTTTACGTCGGTCCTTATTGTCGGTGTCGATCTCAATTGCCAAACGTCGGATCTCGTCTGCGTGGTTGGAGATCATTAATTCTACAGAATACCGTCCCGATCGAAGTCTGCCTGCAGCATTGATACGCGGTGCAATCGTAAAAACGACATCCGTCAGCGTCAATGGAAAACTCCTGCCGGCAACATCAATTAATTCTTTAAAAGCGATGCGCGGATTTTCATTGAGCAATTTCATTCCATGGTAACATAAGATCCTGTTTTCTCCTGTTACCTGAACAATGTCTGCACCAATACTGACTGCCAGCAGATCGAGATACCCGAAAAGTTCATCTTTGTCCCACCCGTTCAACTGACATAGACCTTCCAGTAATTTGAAGCCCACTCCACAACCTGACAGTTCCTTGAATGGATAACTACAATCTGATCGCTTGGGATCCAAGACCAGGCACTCCGGTAATTCATCCCCGGGATTATGGTGGTCGCAGACAATGAAATCAACACCCTTCTCCGCTGCGTATGCGACATGCTCAACGGAACGTATCCCGCAATCCAGTGAAATGATTAGTTTAAAACCTTGATCAATGGCATGATCGATCCCTTTTCGGCTTACACCATATCCTTCAGCATAGCGATCGGGTATATAGAAATCTACGTTTCCTTCCTTTTCCCTCAGAAAAGAGTACAACAACGCAACGGCTGTTGTACCATCTACATCATAATCCCCAAAAAGCAGGACCTTCTCCTTGCCTATCAATGCCTTGTTCAATCTTTCGGCTGCCTCTTTCAGATCCTTCATAAGAAAGGGGTCATGCAACTTTTCAAGTTTGGGTCGAAAGAAATCTTCTGCTTCTTCGAAAGTACTTATTCCTCTTTGCAATAATAATTCTGCTACAATGCGATCTACTTTTAATTTTGAACGGAATTCCTCAACTGTTGTAATGTTCTCCGGCGTTTTGATAAGCCACCTTTTTTGCATAATTTTCGTTTTTCTTATTTAAGTTATGAAAATAATTGGTTTTGTTGCAAGCATGTCGATCACTTTCTTCGGAATGAGTCAGCTCTCCTACGACTTTGCAGAACCTCTTCCTCCGGAAGGAAAAACAGTCAGTGCAGTGTCCAAACCTTATTTTGGCAATTATTCGAGCGACAAGGTCGACATAGACTATGAATTCACATCGGAGGGTATCTTTGCCGTTTCCATTATCTACAATTCCATCTCTCGTGAAACCATTCGTGAATCTTCCCAATATCAGGTGAGGGATGGATACATCATTGGTGTTACACCGGAAGATTCTTTACCATGTGTCCTTCAAGGTGAATATTATCATTTCGGGATCCGTTTCAGAGAACAGATCATTGGCGGAAGTTCGAAGAATGTACTTACGAAAGTGAGTGAAACCACCTATATCCTGAACTTCGAAGACAACGGACACTATACACCAAGCCTTCTGGAATTCAAAGGCAAGGAATTGAATCTGCGCCACTTCACCTATGAGGATTCAACAGAACTCTTCAACGGCATTTCATTAAAGACCGAAAAACCGTACAACGAGTTAACCTACGTGACACTCGAGCCTACTCTTTCCGAGTGGAAGGCCATTCCGCAGGACCGGATCCTGGGAAATACGATTACATTTACCCGATAGACCAAGGATTATCGACCGTCACCGTCAAGAAGGTTGCCCAAACCACCGAGGATACTACCTTCTTCTTTTCTGGCTCCGGTTCCATAAGACAGGATCCTCGAAGCAAGTCTGGAGATCGGCAAGGTCTGCAACCAAACATCACCCGGTCCTTGTAACGTAGCGAAGAATAACCCTTCCCCTCCAAAGATGGTATTCTTGATTCCACCAATGAACTGAATATCGTAGTCGATCTCTTGCGTATAGGCAACAATACAACCGGTATCCACTCGCAATACTTCACCCGATTTAAGGGTACGTTTCATGATATGTCCACCGGCATGACAGAAAGCCATCCCGTCACCTTCCAGTTTCTGCATGATGAAACCTTCCCCTCCGAACAAACCGGTTCCCAGCTTTCGCTGAAATTCGATACCCACTGCAACTCCCTTAGCCGCACACAAAAAAGAGTCCTTCTGACAGATAATTTTTCCATTGTACTCACTCAGATCGATTGGAATGATCTTTCCCGGATATGGCGACGCGAATGCAACCCGCGCTTTTCCCGTTCCATTGTGCGTATATGCCGTCATGAACAGGCTTTCCCCTGTCAGCAATCGTTTTCCGGCACCCCACAGTTTACTCATGAAGCCGCCTGAATTACTTTGCTGACTGCCATCACCAAAGATGGTCTCCATCTGAATGCCTTCGTCCATATACATGAATGAACCAGCTTCAGCGATGGCTGTTTCCTGAGGGTCCAATTCGATCTCCACCAATTGCATTTCTTCGCCGTGGATAAAATAATCTATTTCGTGGTTTGTTATCATTTCCGTTTTTTTAGAACCTAAAATTATCCTTTTTCCAACTTGGTAAATCTTAATAATTCTTAACGCATCTTGGATGCCTGATAGAGTTTGATCTCATCGTAATTCACTTCATCGCCAAGTTGTTCTTTCAGCTGTCCAAGGGAACTTCCTTCCCAATCGCCCATGAGCTCTTCCAGTTTGGCGATGCGATCGGGTTCAAGAACCTCATCCAGCTCCAACTTCTCTGCTTTTATTAAGTTTGCACAATGACCCATGATCGTTCCAAGTGACAATTGACGGATCGCTACGATCTCTTCCACTGTTTTGCCTTCATGCAGGAGTTCAAGTGTTTGTTCCTGCGTACTCTTTTTTTCTTTTTTCTCTTTTGGCTTCTTCGCCCGTTTGTAAACAGGAATGTATTCTTCCTCCTCCTCTTCTTCGAACCCCAACAATGAAGGATTCTGCCGCGCTTCTTGCTTGACAGCTGCGATCTTTGCTATCTTATAATTCCTGATCTCCTGATTGAATATCGATTCTTTGGTTATCTCACGTCCGTTAAGAATGGCTTCCATGAGGATCCTTGAGCGCTTCATTTTCAAGATAGCCTCTGTCAGTAATTCGTCCAGCTCCTCCAGTTCCTCAGCATACTGTTTCGTTTTTTTTACACGCCCCAACTCTGAGATCTTCTTTAAGTTACTTGTCAGCACCCCGTCCAGTGTCTTGTAAAAATAATTGTAGGCGGCCTGCACGCGCTCGTGCACGTGTTCCAGGTCGATTCGCTCATTCCTGAAAATATTTCCCAGTTGATTCTTGAACTTTTTAGCCGGATCCATGGTAGCCTGAATTGCCTGAGCCTGCGCTGCTACCCAACTTTTGTTCTTGCCCTTTTCACTCTTCGAACCGGCTATTTTATAACTAGCTTCGTGAACTGCCCATTTCGAATTGACCTCATACCAGTCGAAAGCCGTACTCAAGGTATCCAACAGAAACTTGCGTGTTCCATATTCAAGACGATTGCTTAAAATCTGTTCATCCGCTTTATTACCGGAATAGGCAACCACCTGAAGATCATTTGAAAGACCATTCATCCGCATGGGGCTCAACAGAACAAGACCGTTCAAGGAGCGCAATCGCGACAATGCGACATACGCTTGGCCGGGTGCAAATACATCCGATACATCCAATACAGCCTTATCGAACGTTAGTCCCTGGCTCTTGTGCACGGTGATCGCCCACGCAAGTTTCACAGGATAATGAACAAAGGTCCCCAACACCTCCTCCTTGATCTCTCCTGTTCGGTCGTCCAGCGTATAGCGTATGTTATTCCATTCATACTTTTCAACCGTAACGGTTCTTTTTTCTTCCGGGAAATGAACGCGTATCTCATCGCTGGTCAAGGATTCTATCCTCCCCATCTTACCATTGTAGAAGTTCTTTTCAAATGAAATGTCATTCTTGATAAACATCACCTGAGCACCTTCTCGCAATTCCATTTCTGCCTCGATGGGATAAAGGTGCTGCGGAAAGTCTCCTGTTATTTCCGCTTGAAAGAAATAAGGTTTTGATTTCAATTCCTGCAGTGCCTTGATATTCATCCCGTCGGCTTTGGCATTGTGGGTAGTTAGCGTAATATACCCCTCCTGTTTCAGAGCATCGAAGTCCGGTTGGACGAACTGATTCAACACTTCCACATCGTCTTTTGTAATCCGGTTGTCGCGCAAATGATTCAGGACTTGAATAAAGCCCTCATCCTGTTGGCGGTAGATCGTTGAGAGTTCGATGTAAAGTGGATTTTGTTCCTGTACTACCCGCGAATTAAAAAAGAACATGCCTGAATAGTAACTCCGCAATATTCCCCATTCTTCCTGTTTCACGACAGGTGGCAACTGCAAAAGATCACCGATGTAGAGTACCTGCACTCCTCCGAATGGTTCGTGGGTTCGTCTGACATTCCTCAAGGTCCAGTCCATGGCATCCAGAAGATCGGCGCGTAACATACTGACCTCATCGATAATGAGAAGTTCCAGGTTTCGGATCATTGCCTGACGCTGCTTATTCATGGTGAAATGACGCATCAGGGAATCTTTCGTTTCTAATTTTACGGTCGCCCCAAACTGTGGTGCAACTCCAAATTCAGGAATAAATCCGGCAAACGGAAGCTGAAAGAACGAGTGTATGGTCACGCCCCCGGCGTTCAAAGCGGCAATTCCGGTCGGTGCGACAATCACCGCATTTTTATGCGTGGAGGAGATGATCTTTTTCAGTAAGGTAGTCTTTCCGGTACCTGCTTTTCCGGTCAGAAAAACTGCTTGATTTGTCTGGTTGATGAAACGTTCTGTAAATTCTGCCGGGTCATTGAGCTGTTCGCTGATTTTTGTTGTCATGTACTTGAAGATAGTCAAAAAGTTGACATTGACCAAGACCCAAAGAAATTTAAATTCGGATAACGATCAGTTCCAGTTAATGAACGCCCCACTGCGCAACGCTTCCTCAAAAGAGCTGCGCATGCGTTTGAATTTTGCCTCTGCAACAGGATCACCCTGTGATGCACGGATCTTTAACTGAAAATAGATCTCCAATGAATGCCCGTACAGATCTTCTTCCAACATTTCTTTGATTGCCGTGATCTGAGCATTCACCTGAATCAAATAGTGTTCGATCTCTCCGAGTTCCGTGACCTCTGCCGGTGAAATGTTCTTTTTTTCAAGCAGAAAGGTGTATCGAGGAAGGAGCTCATCCAGAATTACAATGAACTGCTCAAGCTCTTTGTTCAATGCATCTTTACTCTGTTTGAAATCCTTCACCTTATCTGATTCTAGATCGAAATATACCAGATAAATGAAATGAGTAATACAAAATTCAGAGAATCTTGCCGAATCCTCAGCAAAATCATTTCTAACACTTGATTTACTTAACTTTGCACTATGTCCGGGATTTACATCCACATACCGTTTTGCAAGCAGAAGTGCAGCTATTGTGATTTTCACTTCAGTACAACGTTTGGTTCCTACCGAACAGAGATGTTAGAGATCATGAAGAACGAAATAACACACCGAAGGGATTATCTTATTGACAAGAAGCTGAAAAGCATTTATTTTGGTGGGGGAACACCCAGTTTACTTACAAAAGCCGAATTGACCGGGATCATTGCTCGAATTCGGGAACATTTCACTCTTTCGGAGAGGACAGAGATCACCCTGGAGGCCAATCCGGATGATATCACTGAGGGATCGGTAGCTGAATGGATCGAAGCAGGAATCAACCGCCTGTCGATCGGACTTCAGTCGTTTCGGGAAATGGATCTGCAATGGATGAATCGCGCTCATACGGTCGATGAGGCAAACAAATGTGTGCAAATTGCACAGCGGGCAGGAATCACGAATATCAGCATAGACCTCATTTACGGTTTGCCGGAATTGACGATTGACGAATGGAAAGACCACGTCCAACGCGCAATCCTCATGGGTGTACCTCACGTCTCAGCCTATTGTTTAACAGTTGAAGAAAGAACCGCACTCGATAAACTCGTACGTGACAAAAAGATCATCCCGGGAGGCGAGGACGATCAAAGTGATCAGTTCCTTGTATTGACCGAACAACTTAAAAATGCCGGATTCCACCATTATGAGATCTCGAATTTTGGAAAACCGGGATACGAAGCCATCCACAATTCCAACTACTGGAAAGGGGAGCACTACCTCGGGATCGGACCTTCGGCACATTCGTTCAATGGCACAAGCCGTCGCTGGAACATTTCCAACAACCCAGGATACATCAAACATTTCAACGGAGAAGGACAATGGTTCGAAGAGGAAGTACTGAGTCCAATAGATCAGTGGAATGAACTCATACTAACAGGGTTGAGAACCTCCTATGGCGTAACGCTCTCCAAGCTTTCGATGATACAACCCTTTTCAGATTCTTTTCTTTCAGACATTGAGAACCTCAAACAGAATGGCCTTGCCATTTTAAAGGATGACGTCCTTATCCTGACTGATAGGGGAAGACTGCAGGCTGATCATATCGCTTCACAATTATTTCTGTAAGAACTTGGTAAATGTTTATTTTTATCACTCATCAATTCTGGTCTATGAGAATTTTACTTTCATTTCTATTCGCCGTTACTGCGCTGATCAGCCTCTCGCAGAAAAAAGTGATCGATCACACTGTCTATAATAATTGGAAAAAGAACGAGAATCAGATCGTTTCCAACGATGGAAATTACGTCGCTTTCGAGATCAATCCACACCGGGGAGACGGATACTTGTTCGTTTACAACATTAAAACGGAAAAACTGGATTCATTCCCCCGCGGAAAGGAGGCAAAATTCTCTTTCGACAGTGAGTATATTGCATTCAAGATCACTCCAGGTTTTGATACGCTTCGCAACTGCGAATTGAATAAAGTTGACAAGAAAAAATGGCCGAAAGACACACTTGGAGTTTACATTTTAGAGCGAGATTCCTTGATCAAATACCCTTTATTGAAGTCCTTCACAGTAGGCTCTGAGAATAATTGGTTGAGTTATATCGTAGATGAAAACGAACTGAAGAACACGGAACACGGGTCGAAAAAAAAGGACAGGAAGGTCTGTAAAATGTTCAGGAAGAAATCTGAAAAAAAGGACTATAAATCTGACGGAAAGGCACTTACAGTAATTAATCCAACGACCGGAAGGTCATTCCAATACAAGGACGTAACGGATCATGTAATTTCCGAGAACGGTAAACAGCTCGCTTTCACGGAGCACCGCAAAGAGAAAACGGACTCTGTTCAATTGGTGACTGTGGATCTTGAAAGTGGAAGGATCTCACGAGTTGAACCCAAGCAAACCGCTGTTGAGTCACTCACCTACAATAAAACTGGAGAGTTACTGGCCTTTCACGGAAGCCTGGATACGAATACCGTAAAATTATTCAATCTTCAATTATACAATACAAGTACACAACAGCTGACTCTTCTTGCCGACACAACATTAACCCTTATTCCATCAGGAGACGCCGTTTCTGAACACCGTAGACCATTGTTTACAAAAGATGGAAAAATCTTGTTCTTTGGAGTAGCAAAACGCCCTGAACCGGAGAAAAAAGACACCTTGCTCGACTCTGAAAAGGTAGAACTGGATATCTGGCACTATCAGGACAACCGTCTTCAATCACAACAACTTATAGAACTAAAGCGCGATCAAAAAAAGACGGATCTGTATGCTGTGTATTTACTGGACCGATCTATACTGAAGATCGCTGATGACACATTAAGTACAGATGTTTCCGAAGATCTGGAAGGGAACTACCTGCATGCCACGTCAAACGAACAATACGCATTCATGAGTCAATGGGAAACTGCTGTGCCAGATGATCATTACAGGATCTCTATTGCATCCGGAAATGTTGATCTGATCAAAAAGGGAGTAATATTCGATGGGAAACTTTCACCGTCAGGAAGCTACTTCACGTATTTCGATTCGAAGAATGGACAATATTACATGCTGGATCTGTTGGCAAAAAACGAGCGTTGTGTGACCTGTTCAGTGAAGAATATCAACTGGCAGGTCGACATAAACGGCATGCCTATGATCGCTGAACCATACGGAGTGATGGGTTATTCACGTGGTGAAAAGAAAATGTTCATCCGCTCTGAATACGACTTATGGACCTATAGCATCGAAAACGGATCTCTTTTGTCACTTACAGATAATGAAGGTGCGAACAAAAAGATTCGTTTCGAACCGAAATTCTGGTCAAGTGACAGTAGTTACATCGATCTTCAGAATATGATTCTTATAGGATTTGATGAAACTACGAAAGGAAACCATCTGTATACTGTGATCGATCACGGTGATCACACTGACTTGAGACATTTGATGCATACAGACCATCGAGTAACCTATCTCATCCGATCAAAAAACACGGAGACGATCGTATACCGCAAGATGTCTCTCTCAGATTACCCGGAAGTAAGCTTCACGAAGGATATGTTCACAAATGAAAAAGTGATTTCCAGAACGAATCCTCAACAAAGTGACTACAACTGGGCGACCGTAGAACTTGTCAAATGGAAAGGTTACGATGGCACACCATTGGAGGGATTGCTCTATAAACCGGAGAATTTCGATCCGGCGAAGAAATACCCGCTCATCGTGTACTATTACGAATTACACTCCGACGATCTGCACGGTCATTCAGTGCCGAAGCCAACGGCATCGATCATTTATCCAACCGAATATGCTTCTGCAGGGTATGTCGTATTCATTCCGGATATCCGTTACAAGCCGGGATATCCTGCTAAAGGAGCATACAACTGTATTATGAGCGGAACGGATCACGTTTTAAAACTTGTACCTGCGATCGATTCAACCCGAATGGGACTTCAAGGTCAAAGCTGGGGTGGTTACCAGACAGCAATGCTGATCACGATGACCAACCGCTACAAGGCGGCGATGGCAGGAGCTCCTGTGAGCAATATGTTCTCTGCATACGGTGGGATTCGCTGGGGAAGTGGTATGAACCGTCAGTTCCAGTATGAGCGAACACAAAGCCGCATTGGGAAAACGATCTGGGAGGCCCCGGAACTCTACATGGAGAACTCGCCGTTATTTCATTTGCCGAAGGTTAATACCCCTTTACTAATTATGGCAAATGACAAAGATGGTGCTGTTCCATGGTACCAGGGAATTGAATTGTTCACCGGGATGAAACGTCTTGGGAAACCATGCTGGATGTTCAATTACAACGGAGACGACCACAACCTGATGGAAAATGCGAATCGCATGGACTTGAGCATCCGCATGCGTCAGTTCTTTGATCATTATCTGCTCGGAGCACCTGCGCCACAATGGCTTAGTGCTGGTATTCCTGCTATTGACAAAGGCAAGGTAAAAGGTTATTGACCTTATGAGAATCCCTCGAACACTGGTTTGGGTTTCTGCGTTGATCGTCTTCCTGGTGATCACGATTCTGAGTGTTCTGCCGCCTAAAAGTGGAGTAGAAATCCCGGGAAACGATAAGGTCGGTCACTTTCTTGCCTACTTCACGTTCACTGTAAATTGTTCCATGCTGACTGTGAATAGAAAGCAACAGGTATCGATTCTACCGATACTGATCCTTTACGGGATCCTCATCGAATTCCTTCAGGGTTGTATCCCGGGCCGCATGCCATCGGGACTCGATGTGCTGGCCAATTCTTCAGGTGTTTTCATAGGGATTCTCGCGCATCTGCTCATTCAAAATCGGGTATGGTTAAAGGTAGGTCCGAATAACTAGTTCTTCCTTACCTGTGAAATTCCGGTGAGCTCATCGTTTTTAAAACACGCTAATTACAAACATTCTCAGAAAGACCTTAACTTCGCAGCACGAAGCATTCAGATGGAAAAACTACAGAACTTTATCAATGGAGAATATTGTGACCCGATCGGTGGCGACTACATTGACAATTACGAGCCGGCAACAGGAACAGTTTATAGCCTGATTCCGAATTCAGATGACAGGGATGTTGAGCTTGCAGTGAAAGCAGCTGAGGAAGCCTTTCCGATCTGGTCGAACATGAGTGTCGAAGAAAGAAGCGCGATCATGGTGCGATTGTCAGAAGGAATCAAGGACAGAATGGATGAATTCGTAGCTGCAGAATCGCGCGACAACGGCAAACCGCTCTCACTGGCAGCACACGTGGATATCCCGAGAGCTGTCTCCAATTTCCATTTCTTCGCCACAGGTATCATCCATTTTGCGTCCGAATCACATTACATGGAAGGTGTTGGTGTGAATTACACCATGCGGAAACCGATCGGGATCGTGGGTTGTATCTCCCCATGGAATTTGCCCCTATATTTGTTCTCCTGGAAGATCGCACCAGCATTGGCGGCAGGAAACTGTGTCATTGCAAAGCCTTCTGAAATAACCCCTTACACTGCATACTTGCTCGGAAAAGTTGCAAAGGATGCCGGAATGCCGGATGGGGTTCTGAATATTCTACACGGTACAGGGGGTAATGTCGGTGATGCTATTGTAAAACACCCGAAGATCAAGGCCATCTCTTTTACGGGAGGAACAAAAACAGGAGAATACATTGCACGAACAGCAGCTCCCATGTTCAAGAAACTATCGTTGGAACTTGGGGGTAAGAATCCTAACATCATTTTTGCTGATTGCGATTTTGAGGATATGCTGAAGACTACGCTGCGTTCTTCTTTTGCCAATCAGGGACAGATCTGTCTTTGTGGGTCCAGGATTTTCGTGGAGAGAAGTATCTACGATAAGTTCAAAACTGCCTTCGTAGAGAAGGTGTCCAAAACCGTCGTTTCAAACCCGGATGATCCGAAAGCAATTCTGGGAGCTGTCGTTTCGAAGCCGCACATGGAAAAAGTTCTCTCCTACGTGGATTTAGCAAAATCAGAAGGCGGTAAAGTACTTACTGGTGGTGAGCGTGTTATCCTTGAGGGAGAATTCAAAGATGGTTATTATATTCGTCCGACTGTTATTGAAGGCCTGGCATATGACTGCAGAACAAATCAGGAGGAGATCTTTGGCCCGGTTGTTACTATCGCTCCATTCGACACAGAAGACGAGGTATTGTTGATGGCAAATTCCACACAGTACGGTTTGGCCGCTACCGTTTGGACACGTGACCTTCAACGCGCTCACAGAATGGCGGATCAGATCCAGTCCGGGATCGTTTGGATCAATTCATGGCTGGTACGCGATCTTCGTACGCCTTTTGGTGGCGTGAAAGCATCCGGTGTTGGTCGTGAAGGAGGATGGGAAGCATTGCGTTTCTTTACCGAAGCAAAGAATGTATTCGTCAAATACTAACAAACTGAACAGCTCGAAAATAAAAGGGGGCAATTTTTAAATTGCCCCCTTTTCATGTATTCTTTTTTTTCAGGATCACTTGATCACCAATTGCTTAATAGCTGTTCCCTCGGCACTGTAGATTCTCACGAGGTATACACCCGCAGATACGGCTGCAACATCCAGTTTCACTACGCTGCCTCCTGAATTATCGCTCTTGATAACCTGACCGGCTAGGTTCATTAATTCAACTCTTTGAATCATAATGCCGTCCGTCACTATTGCAAAGCTTTCTTGAGCAGGGTTCGGGTATACACTTACTTTTGAAGTTAGATCATTTTCACCAATACCGGCATCATTGATCAAACAGAAATTTTGAGTGTCTTCCGTACCAAAACCTGCATCTGGCTCAGCTAATTCAGCCACGACCGCTGAGTTATAGGTGATCTGATAGCTTCCGTTACCGCCATTTGCTGCTGAGCAGTTCGTCAATCCATCTCCATATGAATCCATCAACTTGAAATTATAACATCCAAATGCCAGGCAAAAATTCTCATTAATAGTGATCGGATTATCGTCCACGTAACCTGATCCAGTGTACAGTACAGTACCTCCGACGTCTGTTAATTCCCAAGAAGTCTCAGATCCCCAGCAGTCTAGATTCAATGCAAGCGAAACCGTTTGACCATTGATAACTGTTGTGAAGGTTGAGGTGATCGCATTGTTGTTCAGATTCTCATCTGTTGATCCATTCGGGTTAACAAGTTCTGCTTCGAAAGTATGATTTCCTCCTGCCAGTGTGGAGGAAGGAAGTGTGATCGTTACTGTTTGGTATTGTGCCAGGTTTCCTGTCCACGGGTATGTCTGGTTCAATGCGCCGTCATATCCGTAATTGATCGTGCATGATGTCAACGGGTCCGTTCCGGAATTCGTAATCGTTACCTGAGGAGTAACAGTCGCCGTACAATATACCCCTGAAACACCTTGTGGGTTTCCGATCGATCCGTCCAAAGCAGCTCCTGGACCTGCAGGATCGACTCCATCAATTGCAGTTGCACCGGTACCGTTTGGATCCAACCAGTTACTCAATCGAGAAGAATTCGTATTGTTCCCTGTCCAGGAGAACGAGAATTTACCATAATCATCCCAAAGGTTTGTAGCAGATGCTCCACAAGCGGATGCTCCACCGTGCAACTGACCGATTGTTCTGTGATTCATGTCAAATAAAGGAGATCCGGAAGATCCACCTTCTGTAACCCCAAGATCCCAGTTTGGATTTCTCCAGTGACTATTAGCAGGCGTTCCGGCCCAAGCACTTGAAACGAGAGGATCATCTTCAAAAGAAATCTTCTTGATGTCACCTGAAGGATGGTGAATCCCTACTGCAGCGGGAATAGCAACTCCTGAATTGTCCCAACCGTTGTAATAAATACCCCATAACGGATCAGGAGCAACATTTAACTCAGTCAGTGTGAAATCTGAACCGGCCCAGTTCGCTCGCAAAATCCCTCCATTCACATTCATGTTTGTTGGTCCGTTCGTAGAATTACCACCGGTGCCGCAGACAGTTTGTGCTGCAGGAGTTTCCCAACGGAAACGGAAAACCCATCCACCAGG
This sequence comes from Flavobacteriia bacterium, assembly GCA_046301895.1. Lineage (GTDB taxonomy): Bacteria > Bacteroidota > Bacteroidia > Flavobacteriales_D > Crocinitomicaceae > M0103. The sequence goes on along the minus strand of JBKCJG010000030.1, from coordinate 8,681 downwards.
ACTTGTGCCGCAATGATTTGCAGACAGGAAATAAGGAATAATGGTTCCTGAAGTATTGTTAACCAAGGATCCCGTGCAGAATCCGCCGCCGCTAACCATCATGGCAACTGCGTTCTTCTGGTTAACCCATGCAGCTCCTTCCGGACAGTTCGCGTCGTAATGACAATTCCCGGAATCATTGAGTGCTTTTGCCATCGCGTTCAAGTCTCTGAATCCATGAACAATAGTTCCCAAGACTAGCTGACTTGTACCTGCGACAGCCTGCGGTTCGTGCAATTCAATGATGACTTTGGAGGTATTCACCAGTTCCGTTCCAAGCATGTCGTTAACATTGTTGTTGAAACTGGTATATGCGCCGATAAATTCATCGCTCAATGCATCGGTGATGAACAGTTTTGCTCCGACCGCGAGTTTGAACTTCTCAAAGATCATGTTAATTGAAAGCGCCGAAGGACACGATATTCCAAACTGATAAAGTACCGCTCCTGAAGGCAATGTCTTTTTTTCAGAAGCAGACAGAATGTCAATATTCACCGAAAATTCCTTGCCGAAACGCAGCATTTTTTCACCGCTGCCTTCATATGCCGCTAATTCAGTAGCAACATCAACTGCAGGAGTTTGGTAGAAGTTCTTTGTTCGTTCTACTTTTCCCGATACCGTCAATGGACGACCAAGATTCGTAGTTTGAGCCACGGACCCTCCGACCGATAGACACAAGGTCAGAAATAAAGTAATTGTTCTTTTCATAGTTCTGGTTTAAAGCGTTCTATATAGACGAAAAGTTAAGTCTTTCCGTTGGCACACTCTCCAAGTGCAAAAAACTAATTTCGAAATGTAACTTTCTCACCTCAAAAAATTATTTTTAGCATGCTCTTTGTGAAAGTGCAGTGCAAAATACAAATTTATCATGAAAATATTCCCATTCTTCTTGTTTCTTACCATCTGTTCGGTGACATTTTCCCAACCATTCGAGATTCCATCTGAACAGTATCCGTTCTATTCGGTGATTGAGTGGAAAGGAATGGGTTCTATCCTGCTGAACAGAGACCCCTCGGGAAATATGAAAAAAGTGAACATGACGCTGGTCGGGAATAAAACCACTTCCATCTGGCAGCAAAGTTTCAATCCGAATGGGAAGGATTTCTATTTCATCTCAAGTGAGAATGCGCGATATGTTTATTTTCTTGACGATCTGAATCCTCAAGCAGGAAAGGTTTCCCTTCATCAATTGAGCTCCGCAGGAAATATCAAGTCAACATCGGTTTTGTTAAATGCGGCGATTAAAAAACTGGGGACATATGACATGACGCAGTTAGAGGTTATGGATATCGTAACCACAGATAAAGCATTGGTTCACATCTTTCGTTATCATGATGCAAAAGCCAAAAAATATACAGAAATAGCTACATTCATTACCCACCACAATTTGTTGGTATACGCAGCTATTCTGGGAGAAGTACCTGAAGCGGGAGTGAAAGATGGAACCATGGGTCATTGGCACTATATCGGATTCAACAGTGACAATATTTACTTTGCTGCACGAGACAAAACAACCAATAAAAACGCCTGGGCTATTCAAAACTATACCTCTAAAGGGATTTTAACGGAAGGGATCACTATACAAGCACCCGATGATACATACGAAGTAAGCGAATTGATCGGTATCGGCACCAACGGGAGGGTATACCTGAACAAGAAATCGGATGCAGATGCCGGATATCTTGTACACCACAATGGTCAATTCTATGCATTGGGGACGGTTTTAAGCGGGACAAGCAGAACGCTGACACTGAAACAACAGGTGGAAGGCACCTGGAAAACCTTATCCTCGGCAACTTACACCGAAACTTCAAAAAAAATTGAATTGGGTGTCTACCCGCTGAACGAAGGGATTGGATGTAAAGTGAATAATACGCTGATATTCCTTCCATATCAAGGATCAAATGCGGCGAATGCAGTGCCGTTTGCACCGAAATTCAACATGAATCCGAGCCGTTGGATCATAGCCGATAAAAAAGAACTTTTTGCAGTATCTTTGGCAGAAGGCAATCTGTTCTTTGACACTGCTCAACTGAACAAAGCCGGAAACGTAAAATTTGAATTCATCAAAAAATGATCATTGGAATTTGTGGAGGTAGCGGTACCGGAAAAACGACGCTCTTAAATCGTCTTTCAAGCGAATTAAAGCATCTTCACCCGTCTATTTTTTCAATGGACAATTACTACCTTCCGATCGAGCAGCAACAAAAGGATCGGAATGACCAGTACAACTTTGATCTCCCAAGCGCTCTGGACAGAGATAAACTATACAAGGACCTTTGTAAACTGGCAAGTGGACACCCTGTCGAAGTTAAAGAATATCATTTCAATGCTCCACCGGGTAAAACATCCTTAGTAACTATCAATCCGTCCAGTCTGATCATTGTGGAAGGGCTTTTCTTGTTCTATTATGCAGAGATCAGAAAAATGGTCGATTTTTCGATCTTCATGCAGGTAGATCCTGAGATTCAACTGGACAGAAGGCTATACCGAGACCAGGAAACCCGCGGATATTCGCGAGAGGCCATCATTTATCAATGGGAAAACCACGTGGTACCATGCTATCGGGAATACTTGATGCCTTTTGAGCATGAGGCCGATTTCAGATTCCACAATGATTCAAGGGCAGATGACGAGTTTGAGCGTCTTATGTACGAGATCAATATGCTTATCGCGAAACAGAAAGTATGCTAAAGAACGGATGGGCAAAATATCGTTATGTCATATTTGCCATTCTGTCTACAGTCGTTTTTGCCATCGTTTACCTATCCGTTTTTACAAGTGATCACAGGCCACATGTCAGAAAATTCCAAACGCATTTTCTGGAGCTATCAGATCAACTTCAGAAGTATGTTGAAGCGGAAGCAACTTCTTTAAACAGTTACGGTTCGTCTTCAAATTGGAAGAACTTTAAAGAAAAAGAAGACTTCAATTTGCATGTTTACAGAAATGACTCGTTGATTTTTTGGAATACCAACCAACTACCAATCATTCGATTTGCCGATATCCACTTCCCATCTGATGGTATAATCCACCTACAAAACGGATGGTATTACGCCAAAATGATCAAAAAAGGGCCGTTTACAGTATGTGGTTCGTTTCTGATCAAGCATGATTACTCATACGAAAATAAGGATCTGATCAATGAATTCGTTTCCGAATTACGGATGCCATTCAAAGCAGAGATCTCTGTAGAGCAACATCCGGAGTATAGCATACGGGATTCTAAAAAAGCTTTCCTCTTTTCACTCATTCCTGCAGACCATCAGCCCGCAGGTGAGCGGGAATCAATCGTTCTGACAGTCTTGTTGCTACTAAGTTTGGTCCTTTGGCTTTTAACTGCATTTCGGTTTTTAGTAAGGAGCAGAGGATCCCGGAGATTTTTCACCCTTGCGGGTATCATACTGCTCCGCGTTGTAGCACTTCGATTAAACTGGTTCGGATTCATGCGTGACACAGATGTCTTCCAACCCACACTTTACGGCACGAACGAATGGTTTCCGAATTTTCTGGAATACCTGATCAACTGCGCTGTATTCTTGTTTCTAATCTTTAGTCTTCGAGCTTTGCTGAAAGGAAAAGAACAATTAAACTATTCTTCTCTTCTTGGCTATTTCCTGCTTTTATTCGGTATTCCGTTATGGGGTTTACTGATCTACCTCGATAAAGGGTTAATCGAAAATTCTTCCATTCCGCTTACCATCGACAAGCTTTTCTCGCTGAATTTTTACTCCGTTCTCGCATTGATCAGCATGGGCTCTCTGATCTTCGGATTCTACATTTACACGCGTGATGTAATCCGCTTCAATAAATCGGCAGGAAATCGCCCCATCACACTGCTCTTAATTTCCTTTATAGCTTCACTCGGCTATTTTGTAATAGAGATGACCCTTGGACAACAATTGGTTTTTTCCTCATTGATCCCCTTATCCATAAATTGCCTCCTGATTTACAATACATTCCGGGACGGTAAAAGAAAAGACCTTGTATTCGGAATGCTGATGCTCGTGATATTCTCCCTGGTCTCGGCAGTCAATCTGAACGAGTTCAACCGCAGGAAAGAAAAAAGTGAACGTGAACTCTACGCAAATCAATTCGCAAGCGAACAAGATATCGTAACAGAAGTCGAGTACACCAATTGCAAACAGAAAATAGAGGAGGACAATGTGCTAAAGATATTGTCTACGTCACCCGTAAACATCGGGAATTCCGATTTTGAAGACGGCCTTGAAAGAAGGATCTTTAATGGATATTGGGAACGGTACGAAATGAATTTCTTCCTTTTCGATAAAAAAGGTAATTCATTAATTGCCGGCGTTGAGAATCACACGAAAGTATATCGGGGTCTGAACGATATCATTCAAAATCACGCAAAAGAATCGGAGATCGACCCGAATATTTTCTTCATCACCGACTACACAGACCAGTATAGTTACCTTATTCGCCAGCCACTGCAAGTATCAGACACAATGGGGGCCGTTCTGTATTGTACATTGCGGTCAAAGAAAATCCCTGAGGAAATCGGTTTCCCGCGATTACTTATATCTTCAAAGGCACAGGTTTTTGAATCGCTCGAAAACTATTCGATCGCTAAATACCACAATGGCAGTTTGGTAAATACTTACGGCCTCTACAATTATCCTTCGAGTATCAAACCGATCAGAACATGGAAAGGAGAAACACAGAATTATCTGGACTTCGATGGATACAATCACTTCGTTCTTGAAAAGTCAAAGAATGACGTAATCCTTTTGTCGAGTAAGAATACAACGTGGGTAGAACTGGTGACTTCTTTTTCTTATCTCTTCAGTTTTTACGGGATACTCCTGTTGCCCTTGTTGTTCCAGTTCAGTTACGCGCCATTCTTTAAAAGAACATTGAGTCTTGCCGTAAAGATCCAGTTGGTTCTGATCGGACTCGTCTTTATGGCGCTATTGGCTTTTGGCTGGGGGAGCGGCGTATTCGTGAGGGACCAGTACAACACCTATACGAATGATGTGATTCGCGAAAAGCTGGCATCCGTGGAATTGGAGCTGAAGAGCAAACTGGGTGAAAAAGATCGTCTTTCCATCTCATCAGATGGAAATTACATGGAATACCTGTTACAAAAATTCTCCAAGGTGTTCGTAACGGACATCAACTTGTATGATCCAAGCGGGTTTCTAATGGCAAGCTCGCGTCCAAAGGTCTTTAATATTGGATTGTTAAGCGAGCAAATGAATCCGTCGGCATTTTACTCTTTTCATGTGAGGAACAAGAGCGAGTTCGTTCATGACGAAAGTATCGGTGAGCTGAATTATGCTTCTGCCTATTTGCCTTTTGTCAACAACGAGGGAAAGATGCTCGGTTATCTGAACCTTCAGCATTTCGGTCAGCAAAAGGATTTTGAAACACAGATCCAGGGGTTCCTTGTAGCGATTGTGAATGTATTTATGCTATTACTGGCGATCTCAATCGTGCTGGCTGTTTTTATTTCGAACTGGCTCACGGCTCCACTTAGGTTATTGCAGGAAAACTTTGCCAATATTCGATTCGGAAAAGCGAACTCGAGAATCTCATACAACAAAGAGGATGAGATCGGTGCACTGGTAAAAGATTACAACCAGAAACTGGATGAACTGGAATACACCGCACAACAATTAGCACAAAGTGAACGGGAATCGGCCTGGCGGGAAATGGCAAAGCAAGTTGCCCACGAGATCAAAAATCCGTTGACACCCATGAAGCTCAGCATCCAACAGTTGCTGCGTGTTTACGACCCAAAAGATCCTGATTCGGAAAAGAAATTACAAAAGGTAGCCGGATCGATCATTGAGCAGATCGATGCATTGACGAATATTGCTAACGAATTCTCAAACTTTGCGAAGATGCCGCGTCCGGATGAGATCAGTCTCGACCTGATCCCGCTACTGGAAAATGTGATCGAAGTTTTCAGACAGGAAATAAACTGCAAGATCGCATTCAACAAAACGGAAAATTCAATGATGATCCGTGCCGATAAGGACCAGATGGTGAGGACCTTTAATAATCTCATCAAGAATGCGATTCAGTCCATTCCGGAAGATCGCGAAGGCCTCATCAGGATCTCCGTAAAGAAAAACGAGCAGAAAGTGAGGATAGAAGTCGCAGATAATGGATGTGGCATACCGGTGGCCATGCGATCAAAGATCTTTGTTCCCTATTTTACAACCAAAAGCACTGGTACAGGACTTGGATTGGCGATGGTGCGGCAGATCGTTGAAAACCATCGCGGCACAATCGATTTCGAATCAACTGAGAATGTTGGCACAACGATCATAATCAATTTACCTCAAGCGGATGAATAAAGGAAAGGGGCCTACTCGAATGAGAAAGCCCCTTTAAAAACCATGATGTCTGACTGACAAAAATGATCTGTGCTATATTTGGAGAATTAAGCCAATAAATAATATACGATCAGCGCAATGTCAATAAAAAGACTGACGGCTGCTGCTGTGAAAATATAGCGCATTGGAGCAACCGCAAGAAGCAGACTGAGTGTCGCCATCGTAGGGATGATAACGGCTGTCAGTGCAATCGTATTCCCAATCGCTCCGAGTCCCACTGCAATTCCACCCATACAGCCGACAACTGTCAGTATCACCGCGATCAATCCAAATCGGTTGAATTCTGAATCACTTAAAAGTCTTTCAATGTTATTCTGATGTTGTGCCTTTGCTTCCATGTCCTTATAATTTAATGTTGAAACAAAGTTGCTGCGATAGCCGCCCCTAAAAAATGAGGTGAATTAGCCGAAAAAATGATTTTTGTCAGCAAAAACAAAAAGGACCACCTTCGGCGATCCTTTCCACATTTATTTGATTTTTAATCGTGCTAATCTGCTAGAGCTTTACAACCTTTTTATTCAGATACGAAGCACCGTTAAAATAACGGATAGTATAGATCCCCGGAGACCAAAGCCCCGTTTTGATGCAAGCGTCAGCACCATGATCGATCTTTTCAGAAAACAATTCTCTGCCGTTCAGATCATGAACAATTAGGGTTCCATCCCCCTCAACGTCTTTAATGTAAAGTTCATCATTGAACGGATTGGGATAGACCGTTAGATCCGTCAGCGCATTTTCATCCAAACCAACCAATGCATTCATGTTCAAACGAATCATCAGTGCATGTGGGTCATTGAGCGAGAACAAGGTGCCATCGGCAGTGTAACCTTGAACGATTCCCGGTTCAACGGATTGCGCAAGCTTGAAACGAACATCAGGACCGGTACCCCCTCCTACATGACATGCCAATACAAGCAATGTATCACCGGCCTGCACATTTACAATATTCCAGAATCGGAGACCGATACTCTGAGTATAATTATCCCAGGTGATCCATACGGGTTGCGTTGACTCAATAAGCTGCCAAGATCCGTTTACTTTTTTCCGGAGCTCGCCATAGATCTGCTGATCGATATTGGACTGGGTTCCCGTTATAATGATATGCATCGAATCGATGACATCATCCTGCAGAACTTCCATAACATTCCCAATTTTGAAAGGCTGACCCACCTGAGTTGAAACATTGGAAATGTAACCCGAAGCTTCATTTTTGTCAATGCTGTATAAATGATCAAACACACTCAGGATCTCTGTTGAGGAATTATCGATCGGATAACCTTCAACTGAATCTTGCACAAAATCATACGTAACCGTATAAAAATTCCACACTGAAGGAGGGGTAAGTGTATAGGTCGAAAAAGATGCGGATTCCAGGGGTTGAAGCAAAACAGAATCCGAGGTGGTTGACCCTCCACCCTGATCGAGATTTACCTCCAGGTGTACATTCTCACCTTCGAGAGAGCCCTCATTCAACACAGATCCGTAGAATGTGACAGGAGATACCTGCGTGATTGGCATGAAGTAATACGGCAGTTGCATTTGACCCATTCCCATTTTAAAACTCTGAATATTCAGGTCATACAAAAAAGCCTCTTTGACCTTGACATCATCGATCTGCCAGTAATAGTGTGTGGCCTGGGATGTGCCCTGAAAATTAAATCGGATCTTCACGGCAGAAAGATCTGTCGCCGTATCCAGAAATGCGGTTATATTGATCTTGGAGAATTCTGTTGGAGAAATAATGCCCGAACCTACATTTGGGATGCTGGCATCGAAAATAGCAAAGGTTAAAAAATCGTTGTTGCTAACTTCCAGCTTCGGGAAGAACGATGCATCGCAACAAAAACGATATTTCTGGTAAAATTCTACAAAGGCAGAAGTTACCCCGGTCATCGAAAATGCCGGCGACACCAGTGCCCCTGATCGTGCCTGCCAGGGTCCCGGTCCCGGATTGGACAGATCAGCATCAAAGATGGCGAACCCGTTGTTGATACTCTGAGAAGCAATTATTTCATTCGCTGCAACAGAAAACTGGCCGCTTGGACCATCATCATCGTGCTGCCAAACCGCTCCGTTCGATCCCGAAGTTGTCCAACTGCCCAATGTATTAGCGAAATTCGTGGAAAGCAACACTGCTCCGGGTGCCTTTTCGTACACAGGGACTTCATCTTTTGGGAATTCCGTTGCCTGTTCAACCGTGTAAAAGGCCGAGTAAACAGGATTGTTTGGATCAAGCTTAGTTTGTGCAACACACTGTGTCCATAGAGATCCTATTAT
>JBKCJG010000029.1:0-2303 GCA_046301895.1 Flavobacteriia bacterium | reverse complement strand
ATCGCATCTCAGACAGTAACTCCTGATGCAGCATGGGGAACATTGGATTGTGACAACGACGGAATTACAAACGGTGAAGAAGCCCTGAATGGTAATGATCCGTTCGATCCGTGTGATCCAAACCCATGTAGTTTTGAGATTCCTCAGGCATTTACACCTGATGGGGATGGAGTGAATGACAATTTTGTGATTACCGGTATTGAACAGTTCCCAACGAATGAGTTGATCATTTACAACAGATGGGGTAATATCGTTTACCAGGCAACAGATTATCAGAACAACTGGGATGGTATTTCGATCAGTAATTTCAATTTTGCCGGTGAGTCATTGCCAAGCGGTACTTATTACTATTTGTTCGACACAAAAACAGAGGAGTATAAAACACTGAAAGGATTTATATACTTACAGCGATAATTATAAAGTATTTAGACATGAAAAATTTGAAGTTAATAATTAGTGCCGCTCTCTGCCTGGTAATAGGTCAGATGGCATTGGGACAGCAGGAGCCTCAATTCACACAGTATTTCGATAACACGTTGTTCGTGAACCCTGCATATGCGGGAAGTCGGGGAGTGATGAATATGACCGCAATTCATCGGGAACAATGGGTTGGTTTTGATGGGCGTCCGAGATCAACGACCTTCAGTTTACACTCACCTCTTCGTTATGAATCTGTTGGAGTTGGCTTGACCTTGGTGAATGATCAGGTTGGCCCGATCAATCAGCGAATGGTCTATGGTGATTTCTCATATTCCTTGAAATTCAAAAACAACGATCGTAAATTATCATTTGGATTAAAAGGTGGTGTAAATATGATCACTGTGGGCACATCTGAATTGACAACAACCAGTGATAATGACCCAAAGCTGATACAGAATATTAGAAACAGTATCAATCCTAATTTTGGATTTGGTGTCTATTATCATTCACCCAGATTCTTTGCAGGAGTTAGTTCGCCCAGGATCCTGGAACAAAGTTACGGTGGTGTAAGTGCATCAAATATTGAAAGGCGCCACTATTTTGGAATAATCGGAGGGATCGTTAAAATGAACTCAGAGTGGAAATTGAGACCGACGAGCCAGGTGAAGATCACCGAAGGAGCACCTTTGAGTATTGATGCAAGTATAACAGGGATCTACAAGGACAAATTCTGGTTTGGAGGGATGTATCGCCTAGATGCTGCGTTTGGGATCTTTGCTCAATTCATGATCAATGATCAGTTCAAATTGGGTGTTGCTAGCGATTTCGGTACACAGTCCTTGAAAAATTACAACGCGGGCACATTCGAAATGATGATTTCATACGATTTCAATTTCAAAAAGAAGGGAATCCGTTCACCTCGATATTTCTAAAATTTTAAAGAGAATCTTATGAAAACAGTTATTATAATTGGCACATTACTCTTAATAGGACAAGTCTCTATTGCTCAGCAATCTAAGATTGAACGAGCGGATCAGTTATACAATTTACTGGCTTTTTCCGAAGCTATTCCGGAATATGAATCAGCGCTGTCTCAAAAAAGTTCAAATCAGGGAGAACTATCATTGAAATTAGCAAAGAGTTATTACTTCTTCGGAGACATTGAGAAGTCGCGTAACTATTTTTCGGATGCAGAAGGTTTGAAAGTAAGTTTTTCAGCAGAGGACTGCTTCATCTATTCGCAATGCTTCAAACAATCAGGGGATTACGTCAATGCGGATCTATGGATGAAAAAGTATGAAACCCTAAAACCGGGGACACCTTCGGTGATAGATTTCAATAAAAATCCAGATTATCTTGCTTCGATCCGTAGTGAACAGAAACATTTTTCGATCGCTACAGTAACTTTCAATTCTCGAATGAATGATTTCGGTGGTTATGAGTACAAAAAGACAAATACTATTTTTATCGTTTCAGATCGAAATTCTTCGCCGGTAAAAAGGATCTACGGGTGGAATAGTATGAACTTCCTCGATTTTCTCGTTGTGAGTAATAACAATAAGGGAAAAACCACGATCAATGCTCACAGAAGTGGAAATTCGAAGTCCCATGAGGGTCCACTTTGCTTTACCGCAGATGAATCAAGGGTCTTTTATACAAGCAACAATAATGGCAGAAGTACTGGCACCACAGGGCAGAAAGGGTTACAGAATCTTATTCTTTGTACCGCGAGGGTCTCGGCTGACGGCAACTGGTTTGACAAAAAGGTTTTGAAGATCAATTCAAAAGAATATTCAGTTGGGCATCCGACAATCTCTGCTGATGGGCAGTGGCTTTATTTTATTTCGGACATGCCCGGAGGATATGGGGGGTCGGATTTGTAC
>JBKCJG010000028.1:0-2439 GCA_046301895.1 Flavobacteriia bacterium | reverse complement strand
CATTTACCCAACCATTTCGGGGTCTCGTACCCACAATTCTGACAGAAATAAGCTGATTTGACTTTGGCCATGGAATAAAGATAATGCTAAATGACAAATGCCCGAATTCCTAATTTCCAATTCCAAATAATTTCTACTTTTAGACAGTAACAATCAAATACACGAATCATATGAAATTTCTATTTGGCATTTTATTAGGGTTAAGTTTTTCAAATATTGCTAATAGTCAAATTTCAATTAAACAAAGTGTCTTTGCGAGACAATGGAGTAAAGACATAACCTTGGACATGGCTAAAATTTTTATTGTTCAAAATTTGGTTTCAGTTGGGATCGTTGAAGAACGCTTGGTATGTGAGGGAATCAGTGCTGCTAATTCAGGAGAATTAACTGCTGTCTGTTTTTCTGGTGACTCTGCAAAGACTGTTGGTTTGGTCTTGGCTTTTTATGGTAACTATTGGAATGATGAAGGAGTCACACATAAAGGTTATGCGTTTAAAAGTTTCGATGGCCAAAAAGCATCAGAATTTCTTTCTAAAATAATTTCAGTTTATGATAAAAACGTAACATTTCTCGAAAAGAATTACGACATAAATAATATGGTATTTAGTTATGATGACATAAGCCTAATTATGTATGCTAATTCAATCACTAAAATTAGACTTTTATGGCAAGGATTTGATTCTGAGTGGAATATCGAAGAAGTAAAAAAAATATACAAAAGATTCGAAACTTTTAAATAAAATAATCACCAACATGCCGATCAATACAAAACTACTCGGGCAGATCTGCACCGTGCCGGGAGCTCCGGGCTTTGAGAAACAAATTCGTGAACTGGTCCTCAAGGAGATCAAAGGTCTCGCCGATGAGGTGGAACTGGACAATATGGGGAACATCTACGCGATCAAGCGCGGAACGAAACCCGCTGCAGAGCGCAAAAAGGTGATGATCGGTGCACACATGGACGAGATCGGGTTCATCGTCACCCACATCGACGACAATGGCTTCATTCGTTTTCATACCCTGGGAGGCTTCGACCCGAAAACCTTGACCGCTCAGCGTGTCATCGTACATGGAAAAGAAGACGTGATCGGTGTGATGGCCTCCAAGCCGATCCATGTGATGTCGGCCGCAGAGCGCGAAAAGCCGGCAAAGATCTCCGATTATTTCATCGATACAGGATTAACAGGTAAGGAAGTAAAGAAACTGATCACCATCGGTGATCCGATCACCCGAGAACGTGAATTCATTGAAATGGGTCACTGCGTGAACGGAAAATCACTCGATAATCGTCTGGCCGTGTTCATCCTGATCGAAACACTGAAGAAACTGAAAGGAAAGAAAGTACCGTACGATATTTACGGTGTGTTCACCGTGCAGGAAGAAGTGGGGATCCGCGGAGCCAATGTATCAGCATTGCGCGTGAACCCGGATTTTGGATTTGGCCTTGATACCACGATTGCATTTGACCTTCCGGGAGCAGCGGCACATGAAATGATCACCAAACTGGGTGAAGGAACAGCGATCAAGATCATGGACGCATCGACCATCTGCGATTACCGCATGGTGAGCTACATGAAAAAGACAGCCGATAAGCACAAGATCAAATGGCAACCGGAGATCCTCACAGCAGGTGGTACCGACACCGCCGGGATCCAGCGCATGACCGAAGGAGGATCGATCGCAGGTGCCGTTTCCATCCCGACGCGTCACTTGCACCAGGTGATCGAAATGGCTCACAAGGACGATATCAAAGGAAGCATCGACCTGTTGGTGGCCTGTGTTACAGAGATCGACAAGCACGACTGGAGTTTTTAATATCCTAAGATATCCTAAATGAAAAAGATCACGGAGATCAAGATCGAAAAAGAGCTATTCAAATCCGATAAGGATGAAATGGGCAATCGTATCAAAGTTCCTTACCTGGGCAAGGTGAACTATCAGCTAAAGCTGGTACAAGGATGGGCTCGCTTCGGTCATTACCTGATCGATCTCGTGGTAATCTATGCACTGGCGATTGTTTTGGGAATCGTGCTGGCGATCGTCAATCCGGAGTTCATTCTGAACATGGGCGACATCGAAGAAAGGATCTACGGAATGCTGATCGTTGCATTCTATTATTTCATTTCTGAAGTAACCACACAGCGCACGATCGGAAAACTGGCGACGAGGTCTGTCGTAGTGGACGAATATGGAAATAAACCATCTGCATTAGCAATACTGGGGAGAAGTCTCGCCCGGATCGTGCCCTTTGAAGCGTTCTCCTGTTTGGGCGAACAAGGATGGCATGACACCTGGTCCAAGACCTTTGTGATCACGAAAGCAGAATTGGAGCAGGTTAAAAGGATGCTTGATGACGGCAACTTTCTGAGCAACCGATCAGATCTTCTTGATTGAATTGTTGAATTTCAGAGCTACTCGGGCCAACTTTTTAAAGACAGC
>JBKCJG010000027.1:0-23058 GCA_046301895.1 Flavobacteriia bacterium | reverse complement strand
GGTTGATGTGAATGTACCTGCGATCAAAGCTGCAAGTGTAAGTTTTAGATTTTTAATTGAAGTTTTCATGTTGTGTATTAATTAAATGTTTTTTTTTCGTTTTGTTTCTTGAGACAAAGTTGAAGCAAAGTGAACGGGTATGGAATTTTTTTGGCAGTTCGATGAACAATTAAGGTGTTGCATTGATAGGGGAGTACGTAGTAATACCTAGAAATGGCCAAAAATGACTTCATTCGTGAAAAAAAGGACCCCTTACAGATGCATCGGTAAAGTGAAAACCAGTGTTCGAAATGCAGGATCGGGAACTATTTTGCAGAGCGCATTCAGGATCCGTTTATAATGTGCCGGTAACGCAGCCGCCTTTACGGTTAAAGGAGCTCAAACACCGGGATCATTCCTGTTCATAGAGTTTACTGTGATTTATTTTTTCCTGCGAATGCTTATTTTTACCCCAAAATGACAGATATCCTCTATTTTTCGGTTGGTGTTGAAGCAGTGATTATTTTTTCATGCTTGATCTTTATCTTTCTCTTGATGGCAACGGAGATCCTTCCCGGAAAGGTCTTCAGGTTTGGTTTGCTGCTCTTTTTAAATCTGTTGTTCATCGCCCTCTTCTATTTGTTCATTAATTTGAGTTGGGTAAATCTTGCGTTACCGCTGATCTGGCTCTTCGTTCCTTCAACCATAACTGTCGGGCTCTTTTTCTACCGCTTCAATACGGATTGGCTCGGTGTAAGGTCTCCGATCGATAGCTATATCAACAGTATTCCATGGATAATATTGATCTGTGTGACGTCAATGGAGATCCTCAATCTGATCCTTCCGGGAAATACCTTGATCCGGGAATTACGCGTTGTCTTAACTGAATCCACGATGCGCTTCGCTTTTCCGGTGTACAATGGACTTATGATCGTGCTGAATCTGGTCAAATTGAAGCAGGCGGAACGCATCAATAGGGAATCGTTCAGTACGGACGAGGTCGTCAATCTCAACTGGTCCAGGATCTCATTGCTTTTCTTTGGGCTTTTCTACAGTGGAATGATCGTCTCTGAATTAGTGGACGAAACAGTATCCGAGGTGCTGTTCAATTCGACACTATTACTGCTGACTTTGTACCTGGGATATTTCCAGATCCGAACTATTGCACGTTATGTGAAGATCACCCAGGTGAGCGAGCCGACGCATGTAGATGGGAACATGCTTGCTCCGGATACACCCGCTCAAAACAGTGAAGATGCCGCGCGGCTGAACAACTTGTTCATGGTATTGAACGAATTGATTGATTCAGAATTACTCTATTTGAAAGAGGATCTTACACTCTACGAATTGGGTCAGCGAATGGAGTTGAATCCAAAGTACTTGTCTCAGGCGATTAATTTCCAGGAAGATCTCAATTTCAATAAGTTCGTCAACCAAAAAAGGATTCGTCATGCAGCCGAAATGATCCGAAACACATACTTCGATGGGTTATCCCTGGAAGGAATTGCAATGGAAAGCGGTTTTCGGTCGAAGTCAACATTCAATACGGCATTCAAAACAGTGATGGGTTGTACACCCTCTGAATATAAAAAAAGGGACTCCGCCGACTGAAGCCCCTTTTTTCGTCGGGTGAATGCTCAATGTGAAATGATTCTGAATACGGATTCTTTGTCAACACACTGAACCTTAACAATGAATACCCCCGACTCCCTAATGGGTTCCAAATTCAGAATAGACGTTGTTAAACCTGTTTCGGAATGGATGAGCTGTCCAACTGCATTAAAAATGGTAACGGATGAAAGCGCATCGTCGGATCGAACTACCAACGCTGCATCGCTGCTCACAGGATTTGGAAATACTTCAATACCGCTCACCCTTTCTTGAAGAGTGAGGATCTCGCTCAGGTTTTCGGAACCGTCAAGATCGACCTGCCTCAAACGATAATAGTGCTGCAGACCCGCTGCTCTATGTTCAAATTGATAACTGTGTGTTTCAATGCTTGTTCCATGCCCGGAAATAATGCCGATGGTTTCGAAATCGATCCCATTGATTGTATGTTGAATTTCAAAATGGCTGTTATTTTGCTCCGAAGCAGTAGCCCAGTAAAGATGACTGACACCTTCATTTCGCGTCCCTTCAAATGTGGTGAGCTCTACTCCCAACGGAGTGATGGAACAGGCAATGTCATTTACACCGCCGGCTGCGGCAAAAGCTGCATTGGAATAGGGACCGTTGAAATTGATCCCACAGATCCGAATTCCCTTAGCAGTTGAATAATTGGGATCGGAAGGGTTCAGGAAAACACGGATATAGTAGTAATCTTTCATCCCGGCTGCGGGACCGTTCATCCCGTAATACACGCGACGCACTCCCGATCCGCTGCAGGTACCGCCGCTTGATGGAGCTGTGATTCCGGATAACTCGCTGACTATGGAAACACCGGGTTCGAGAGTACTCGATCCGCATGGATGATCATAGTCGTCATAATCGCCTTCGTTGGCAGATGATTCTGTAAGATGTTGTGATCGAAGCTCAAAGTCAAGAAGCTGATCTTGCCCAATCACCTCGATCATGAAATACCTGTTCGATGGAGAACCGATCGGAAGATCGATCTTGTACCAGGCTTCACGGAGGTCGTTACATCCTTCTGAACAACCACTCAACAAGGTTGAATTGTTCATTCCGCATGTCCATGCCGTTTCATTCGCGTTGGGGGTGTAGGCATTTATCTTGTAGTTGACCTCGGTACTGGGGGTTTCTCGGTGGTAGATGCGCAGATAGTATTGCTGCCCGGGATCAAGATGACCGAAATGGGCGAATGCCTGACTTCCTGCAGCATTTCCGGTAGAAAAAGTAGTAGCTGTAGCAATGATATTGGACGGATCACTGTACAATTGGATCGAAAGTGGTCCTGATGAAGTACCCGACACATTTTCAAGGAAAACAGTCATCCAGCTTTTATTAGCATTGAAATAGGGCCCCCCATTTGCCGGACTTGGTGCAGTAAAAGTAAACCACACATCATTCTCAGGTACTCCGGTTAATGGCGATGGGTCGGCTCCTTTCATCGAGTATATTGGTAATCCCGCATAATCATTACAGCCATCGACTTCGAGGAAGTTCGCATCAGTGCCCTCATTGTTGCAGGGCGTGGCAATGCCATTTGTCACAGCTAGATTGAACGCGTAATCGTAAACACTGTTCAGAGAACTGGGTTTGATGCGCAACAGGTAATACTGACCGGGATTTAAACCACTCACAGTCCAGTTGGAACCTGCTCCGTCAAGAACCGGACTGCATGCCTGCAACGCTGCATCATCACAGGAAGAATAGACATAAATACGGGCGTCTCTTGCGGCATTTCCTGCGTTGTAGTTCAAGATCATTTCAGAGATAACAGTGGACGTCGTCAGGGAAGGGCATGAGCTGTTCGGAACGCGGAAAACGTACCATAGATCACGCTGATTACTGGCGGAAATAGGATCGTTCGATACTCCCGAACAGCTGGAAGAAGTGATCTCCGAATCACAGTCAGTGGATCCGGTGAAATTTCCGTTTATGCTTTCTCCATGTAGGATGTAAAAGGGATTGAAGTTGTGTGCGGCATCTGAAACTCCCAGGTTTTCAGGACCGCTCCCGTCCCAGATATTGATACAGGAGTTATTGTATTTACCTGCCGCTGAAGGAGTAACTGTGACCACCGGCGTAGCAACTGTTCCGCCAGTCTGTACGATACGAACAAGATATCCGCCATCTGTGATTCCGTGAACTTCATCCAGGCAAGTATAAGTTGCGGATCCATTCGCTGTAAAGTCAAGGCTGGAAATATAGTTGTTTGCCAGATCAGAGCAGTTATTCGAACTGAGACTGGAACCCTTGTAGATCATAACCCGTATGGACTGCCCGGACAATAATCCGCTTACGGTGATTGACGCGCTTGTGGAGTATATGTTCAATCCGTTATCTGTCCCCGAAGTGGGATTGAACTTGTACCAGAGATCTGGTCCTGCTTCCGTCGGAAGAGATGTAGACGGAGTGCCATAATTGAAATTTACAGTCTGCCCGGTGCTGATGAGGAATCCAGGAAAGACATTTTGAAACCAGGAACAGGAATTATTGGCGGCAACTACTTTTCCTGACACGGTTACGTTGCCAACAGCACCTACAGGGATGATCTGAATTTTTCGAGTTTGACCCTGTGTAGTTTGAAGATCGTTGAAATTTGTGACGTATCCTGCCGAAGAAAAGGTTACTTCTTCACAGTACGCAACAGCCGTAGACACCGGATTGCTGCTACAACCGTGCGTAACATTATAAACGATCATGCGCACGGTCTGTCCCGGAGTTCCGGATAGGGTCAATTCGGATAGAAAAACTGTTCCTGCTGAAGCAAGCGGATAATTGAGCTGATACCAAAGATCCTTTGCTGCAGTTTTAGAAGTCAGTGAACAGTCTGTCCACTCGTCCGTGCCTTCTGACAACGCAGCAGCATAATTCCCGGTGTGTGCTGCTCCTCCGTTGTTCGTGGTAATGTTGATCGCGTTCACACAGGCATCGTTGGCTTGTGGAGCTTGTGCCTCAATGGTGAAATCGGGATGAAGGAGTGTCCCGCACGTTCCGTTCGCATCCGACTGCACACTCATTATGCGAAGGTAATAGGTCCCGCCGGCTACCAGACCGCTAACGGCATTGGATGTTTTCGTTCCGGAAAAGATACCGCCCTGTACTGCACCAACACCATTAACGGTAGAACTCGTAATGACATTGGTTGAATTAGACGTGCCCGGGTTTCCGGTATAAATGGAAAAAGAAACAAATTCACCAGCCTGCAGTCCTGTCACCAAGACAGTCATTTGGGTTGTCCCGGTGGGTAAAATGACCTTGTACCAAAGATCAATGAAGTCGGTTTCGTTATCAAAAGTGTTGCTTCCGGCACAGGTTGATCCGGCACAGCTGAAAAGGTTCGCATTCGAGAAATTAGTGATTCCGGATGAAGTGATATAGGCTCCGAATCCACAGGATACGATCTCCTTAGTGGCTGTAGCAAGATTTCCCGCAGTCGGATTGAACAGGATATTCGGCGCACTGGTACTGAAGCCATCACTACCCTGAGCATGGGAAATGAAAACGCGTGACAATAAACAAAGAATAGCTAGGGATCGTATTGCCAATTTGCAGATGGCAGCATGAAAATAATTGGTCAGCATGAAATTATTTTATTAGGGTGCACGAAAATAGTGCGACGCTGTTTCCTGAGGAAATTTCTGCGTCTGAAGGACGTTCGGAATCGTGATTTCGAACACAAAAGCAAAGAAACAGGCGAACACTACTTAATGAATTGACCAAAATCTGTCTGCGTGAAGTTGAATGAGAACGGATCTTAATTTCGCTCTGGATTGTAGGATAAACAATTCAACAACATTTTTGAAATGGAGGATGAGGTAGAATCCGGTATGCTCACGACATTCAACCCGTATAGGAGATCGTTGCGCTTGTGCCGGTGGGTGTTTCTGAAAGGAATGTAAAAATGCGAATGCTGCTCAATTGATTACCGGAATTATCTTCATTGGACTGTCTCCTTTCACGGGATGTAAAGTAAACGGTAAATACGATCTCCAATGGTCAAAAGATACATTCCCTCAGTCAACCCGCTGAGTGTATGCTCACTGTTCAGTGATCC
The DNA here is from genome assembly GCA_046301895.1 of Flavobacteriia bacterium. Lineage (GTDB taxonomy): Bacteria > Bacteroidota > Bacteroidia > Flavobacteriales_D > Crocinitomicaceae > M0103. The sequence continues at coordinate 17,399 of JBKCJG010000027.1, read as the reverse complement.
CTCCATAATATACCGGCCACGAAGGTCATGAACTGGGAATGTTCCATGAAAGGATGCAAGGACGGTAAAGGTTCCCGTAGTTGGATTCGGATAGATCATGATCCTGTCTCCCGAAAGTTCATCAACGGATAAACCACTGACGGTAAAACATGTCGACGTGTCACTGCAATAAGGGCTTGAAACAATTACCGCATAAGATCCGTTTTCGGTGGCGGTGAATTGTTGAGAGGTTTCACCGGTTACAGAAGTGAGACCTGTGTCGCAGTTGACCCACTGGTAGGCGTAACCGCTTGCGTTGGCAGTGAGCGATGCACCGTTTTGTGTAACACTCGCTTCTGGTGTTGGGTATAGCGTAAGATGGAGTGTCACAAGTGAATCACAACCCGAAGTATTGGTGAGTGTCCAGCTGGGCGAAGTGGTGCTGGAAGTATAGGTAACACCATCTATCCAGGTATAGGAGTTACATGCTTGCTGGAAATCGGTTCCTGAATTGCTTCCAAGGGTGAGATGCAGGGTAATAATTGAGTCACAACCCGCTGCATTGGGCACGGTATCGGAATAGGTGCCGGTTGTGAAATAGGTTATACCGGTTTGATCCCAGGTGTATGAGCCACAGCTCAACACATTAAGTTGGGAACTGCTTGCTTGCCGTACTTCAAGTTCCAGAGTGATCACTGAATCACATCCTGCAGCATTGGGAATGATGACGGTATAGGTACCGGTATTTGAAAAAACTTGTCCGTTTGGTGCCAAATAGGATTCGCAGACAGCTGCAGCTATAGTGGAAGAACTGGGAGAAGGACAGTAATCGTTTAAATAGAGAAAACGGGCAGTTCGTGCAAGATAGTGCCGCCCACTGTATGTAAAATCCGGTTTACCGTCACCGTTGGCATCGAAAGAATCGGTCTGACCCTCACGCAAACCGGGAAATTGCATCACCGAATACGGTACAAATGATGCCGACCCGTTATTGAAGAACAAATTGCAGATAGGAACATCACTCGAATTTCTCCCGGTTATGACCAGGTCCAATGAGCCATCTACATTAAAGTCTGCAACGGCAAGTCCGGATTGATGCGTTCCTGTCAAATTAGGGTTCGCCATTAGCGTGAAGGTACCGGATCCGTTATTCAGATAGACCTCGGCAATGCGATTGTAATTGGATTTTTCTCCTGCGATTACCAGATCAAGATCTCCGTCATTGTCAAGATCTGCAAATTCTGAATCAGAGAAGCGAATGTTCGAAATTCCGGTATTGATTCCGGTGAATACAGCCGCCCCGTTGTTCAGGAATATGCGCGAATAAAAGGTGTTCGAACCCGGAATGATCCCGGAAAGAAATAGATCAAGATCAGTATCATTGTCAATGTCACCAAGCGATATACTTCCCTGCTGTATGGAGATCAATGGATTGGCGGTAGGAGTGAAAATGCCACTGCCGTTGTTCAGGTAAATGTTCGTGTAAAAATTACTGGAACCTGAGTAGGCTGCTACGATGACATCTAAATCATTGTCTCCGTCAAGATCCCCGTGAGCGATTGCTGCAAACTGCGATGGGGAAAAGGGCTGACTTGCTGAAGGTGAAAAGGAACCACCCCCATCATTCAACAGGAGTTGTGCGATGGGAACTGAGTTATTGTCGCCAACCATCAGAAGATCCTGATCACCGTCACCGTCTGCATCAAAAAAATCAACATCTCCGTAACGCAGCGAATCTAGCATACTGTTTGGATCTCTGACATAGTCTCCCGTCCCGTCGTTCAGGTATAGCCCTCCGCGTGGAAAGCCGTTGTTGTAATCTCCGGAACTGTAAAGGTCAATATCATTGTCGTTATCAACATCTGCAAAGCCTGTAGCTCCCCAATGTGTGCCGAGGATCGGACATTCTGATGCCGGAAAGTATTCCCCGCCATTGTTGATGTAATAGGACTGATCGCACTGCGGCCCGAACATGAAGAGCTCGGATAAGCCGTCTCCATTGGAATCAAAGGCGCTAAGATCACTGGCCTCCCAGTTCATCAGATGGATCATCGGATCCTCTGTGAATCCCCCCGATCCGTCATTCAGGTAGACGCGCGTATCGCGTTCGAAAGTCAGATTGTTGTACCCCGCGATGATAATATCCTGATCCGAATCGTTATCGATATCTGTCAGCTCATGCGCACCCCTCAAATTAACAGTCCCGTAAGATGCATTGGGGGTAAAATTTGCCGCCCCGTCCGACATATATACCTGACTCCACGAGTTGTTGGTGCCATTCGCCATGCCGGAGAATAGAACATCCTCCAAGTTGTCTCCATTGAGGTCTCCGACAGAAATTTCTGCAGAAGAGTATACCGTAGAAAATGGATTTCCTGCGTCGGTGAATTGTCCCGTTCCATTGTTGAGATACAACCGAACGACTTCAACAATGTTATTGTCATATCCTGCAAAAATGACATCGCGAGTACCATTGTTATCAGCGTCGATCGATGCGACACTCCCGATTTGATTTTGAGCAATACCGCTGGTTGTATTGAGCGTGTAATTCCCTGAACCGTCGTTTACATATAGAAAGGTGGTGGACACATTTCCCGTTTGGGTTCCCGAGATAAGAATGTCCTCCTTCAGGTCCCCCGTCAGATCATCCACAAGGATCGAGGGCGCATTCAGTCCAACAATATTGAAGCTTGGGTCTTCGGTAAAATTTCCGGTTCCGTCTCCGTAATAAAAATTGGTATTGAAGGAACTGTTCGAGTCATAACCGCTGCTAATAAAGTCCAGGTTACCATCCTGATTGCGGTCGAAGATGACAAGGCCTGAATATCCGTTGAAATTGACAGGATTAAAACTTGATTGTCGGATAAAGTTCCCGTTTTCATTCAGATAAACACGGGTGTAGTTGACGGTATATGCTGACACGGTAGTGATCAGATCAAGGTCTCCGTCGTTATCAAGATCCCCGTATGCAGAGACTCCGTCCCCGGAAATGATCTCGGTCTGGTAGGGCGCATTGGAAGGTAACTTTTTTTCAAAGTTCATCTGTGCTATCCCGACTATTGGGATCAGAAAAAAAAGGACCGCTGTTTTCATGTTCAGATGCTGGATTACCATTGAATGCTTGAACAATAATACGAAAAAAGGTCGTCCCTTCATTCATTTCCCGGCCCCGATCTGCAAGGATCGGGATAGAATCCCTCGTGCTTCATTGTGCGCAGAACCCAATAAATTGGTTTGATTTTTACAGTTCAGGCCCCTTGTTTCTCCTGCTTGTTTTCGCTAACTTTACGGGACAACCACCGAAATGGAATGGAAACACACTGGCGGATCGGAGATACAGCAATAGCCTTGTTTGACATTTTTCTGGAATACCGGGATGAAAAAGGTAAAAGAACTGTGATCAAACTTGTCGAGAAGGATTCGGAACACACCGTCAAGGATGTGAAGACCTTTGATTGCATGCAATTAATGAATATTGAAGTAAAGACCGAATCAAAGGATATCATCGTATATTCCTGTCAAGATTGCAGGGCGCATCACAGGGCAAAAAAAGCGGAGGAAAAAGTGATTTTTTTTCCGGGTATCTGGTTCATAAAACCTGAAATGAACAGCAGAAAGGAAAGTATCAAAGATGAGCTGATCAAAAATGGGAAAGGACCAAGTCCTCTCAAGATCCATCGTTCCCCCGCTACGAAAACACCGCCAAAAGAAATTCCTGGAAGGATTCACGAGAAAGAACGAACCAAGGAGACCGTAAGTTCGTGTAGCGAAAAGAAACCTTAAGTTCCTGAACAGTATACAAGTTGATGTGTCTTTTTCATCAGTGATGGATCCGTTTGAACGCAAAATCCATTTCCCAACACACCCATCACCTTATTCCTTGATCACCCGAACAGGAACTTTCTCCCAACTTTTTCGATTGTGACCACCCGGATAATCCCCGCTCACTGAGCGGAGCCGAAGTGACGGTTCACACCCTCAAACGCGACATCCCCCCGTCAACGTGAAGTACCTGACCGGTCACCCAAGAGGATGATTCCCCCAATAAATAGTGAACGGAATTGGCAAGATCGTCAACCGTCCCGACCCGTTTTAACGGATGCCGTTGTGCCGAAGCTTCATGCTTCTCCGGACTGCTCAGAAATTTTGAGGCAAGTTTGGTATTGGTCAGCGAAGGGGCAATGCAATTTACCCGGATCTTGGGCGCAAACTCTGCTGCTAGTGCCCGCGTCAACCCCTCAATTGCTCCCTTGGAAACTGCAACTGAACTGTGAAATGGCATCCCGGTCTGAACGGCTACCGTGCTGAAAAGCACAATGGAGGAACCTTCGTTCATCTTCGATAGGTAACGCTGGATCGAATGGAACGCTCCGAGCACATTGATCTCGAGATCAGACTGAAGATCAGCCTGCTTGATCGAACGAAAAGGCTTTAACGTGATACTCCCCGGAAAATAAACCAACCCATCGATCTGTTCATCAATTTCCGGAAGGTCGTTCAGGACGGGATCACCGTATAGATGAACCTGTCCTTCATGTTCCGTGGATCTGGACACAGATAGTACCTTGTTTCCGGCAGCTTCGAGCAAGGTGCGCGTCCGCAGCGCGATGTCAGAGTTACCCCCGATGAATAGAAATGTTCTCATACTGAATCAACAAATGGAATCCTCCCTTGTTCAGCGATCTGAGCGCTTAAAAAATAAAAAGTGAGTGAAGCGATGTGTGTTGAACGGTTGAACTCCTGATTGGACTGCGCCTGAAACCGACAAGATGGAAAAGCCTGGATAGAACGGATCGGAAAGGGAATATTTTTCCGATCTGGTAGGTGAAACTAGTGTAAACAATCCCTGAATTGGTCTCAAAAATTACTTCGTAACCGGCATAGGATGGAAGTGACGAGAGAATTGTCTGCGACCAGGGATATTCCCATAGAATGGACGTATGCTGAGTGGTTTGGGAACGATGATCCCACTTGCGCTGAACACGCTTCCATTTTTCAGAACGAATTGCCCTGCACACGGAGCACTTACATGGCGCCGTCTCCGATTCAACAGTGAAACCGGAGGGCACAGTGACGTTCACTGCATTACTGACCAGCTCTCCCAACCAGTTGAAATGATCGGGATAGTCAGAAACGTCATCCTCCGGAATTGGGTCATAGATGCTGCTTTCCTTGAATGCATACTTGAAAAATGCGGATACTTCCGGGTTGTACACAACGTGAATGGAATAATCTCCTGGTTCAAGATCAGGCAACCCGATAGAAGATTCGATGCGCTTGTCACTGTTTTTATGATCGTTTATGAAAAGCGGTAAGGAAAAGTGCTCCCCCGGTTCAAGTGAAAAGAAACTAGCTGTTGACTTGTACCGCGAAGTATCCATTTGGAGCTCCGTTGAACTGACGAATACAAGCTCAGAAGGGAGGTCACCTTGGGCTTTGAATACGCGAAGCTGGAAAAGGGATGTTCCGGTGTTTTGTGCAAAGGGTACCAATATGCTTCCCCTGTGAAACGAGGTGTTTGTAATGGTTAATTGAAGTGGAAGGATCCTACCGCTTCGGAGTGTGTCTGTTCCAACCTTCAGTAGCAGTTCGAGTTCTGGGTCCTGCATCGTGGCTTGACACTGAATTTGCTGTATGAAAAAGATTAGAAGAAGGATCACGCGCTTTCCCATATGCACAATGATAGATAAAATTTTGGGAAATGAAAGCGATTGGACCGGACTGTACCTTATTCTTGAGTGGTGATCGGTATGAGGTTTTTTTGGGGAGTAGGACTAAGTTCAAAACGCAATCCCAAACCTGTTGAACTGAGCGTAAGCTTATCCAGTAACGGTTCAAGTTTTTTAGTGCGGTGTTTTGCGTGGATCACATGCGCAGCAACATCGAAAATAAATAAAAAGCCTCCCTGAAGTAGAAGACTGTTGCCGAATCCATTCAACTGATCGCGCTTTTCAACGTTGTATTTTGCGTCATTACGGAGCATAAATCCGGCCGTCATGTAGGTGAGGTCAAGCCCCGCATTAAATAAAAAGGTCTTCTCTGTCTTGTATTGCATGCGGATCGTCTCTGCAGTCGTGAGAGATGGGTCCGAATTCCTGGACTTGAAATATCCCGGGATGGCCAAAGCGGCATTTACGACATTCCAATAGACATTCATCTGATGGAAGTAACGCGCCTCGCCGGGCTCACTCAGTGCCCAGCCGATACCACTGCCAATGAAATTAACAGCCGACCACGAGCCCAAAGTCACCATGAGCCGCTGATCTGTCTGTAAACGCTGTTGGTTAAAAGACGATAGTTCTTGCGCCCGAGCGGAAAACACGAGAAAAAAGAAGGTAAAAAAGAAAACCCGCATATTCTTGATTTCTAGGAGTAACACGATGAAAGGGTTTTTGTTCGGTGAATGCCACTACAGATTAGTTGAGGATGAATAGCATATAATGAGTTGGAAAGTGGGAGCAATAGGGTTCTTGAATGTAACAAGCTGTGAGTGGTGAAAGCAAACAAGGCACCCCGCCACGGGTGCCTCGTATGCTATGAAAAAGGGGGTGTAAAAAGGTGCTTTGGAAAGGTGGATAATTTGGGTACGGTTGCTTTACTGAACAATAACGAGTCGTGAAACGTGATCATTTCCGCTATTCTTAAGGTAATAAGCCCCTGGCTCTAATCCTGGAAGTGAAAACAATACACTGTTCTGTCCTGAATGAAGAGCTACCTGTTGCGTCCATACCGCATAGCCCTGGTTGTTGAAAATAGTGTATACAAGATGTTCTTCTCTGTTTGATGACGTGGTTAACACAAACTGGTCTTTAACGGGATTTGGATAGATATACGCATTGCGCTCGCTTCCGCACTGAAGTGAAACAGGTCCGAATAATTCTGTTGCACCGTCAAAATCAGCTTGGCGAAGTCTGTAAAGTTGGGTTGCTGTTCTGCTTTTCTCTTCGATAGAATAGGTATAGTTCATTTCAGTTGTGCTGTTACCCGCTGCTGGGATCTTCGCAATTTCATCCCAGTTCAAACCATCGGTGCTCGTCTCAACTGCGAAGTAATCGGAATTGTGCTCTGATGCCGTTGCCCAGTTCAATGTTGGTTCTCCTTCATTGCAGGATGCTTCAAAATAGAGCATTTCGACAGGTAGTGCAGAGAAGTATTCAAAGGACCCGATATCGGATTGTGAGTCACGTGTGACCGTGCGCTGATCTGTTGAAGGTGGTGTCACGGTGTAGGATCCGTAACCATGTGCACTTGAATTTCCTGCATTTCGTGCAACACTGGTGTTTAAAATACTCAATGTTTTCGTACCTGTGCTCGAGCTGTTATCTGAAAGCTCCGTTGCCAAACCGAGTCCTGACTGCTCGCCGGTGATCATTCCTGTACCGGATAAGGTGGTGTTGGAACTTTGTTCGATCAGACTGTAAGATGCATTGATCATTGTTCCTGAAAAAGCATCATATGAATAAAGATCGGAGGCACCTGAATTTCCTGTGTTGTTAGCAATAAGCGTATTTTTCATGTATAGTTTGAAGAAATCGTAAACTGTTTGGTTTGGGGTACCCCATAATACGCCGCCTGCTCCCAATGTTGCCGTGTTGTTTGCAATGGTTGTATTCGTGAAAGTAGCCCATTGCTGGTACCAGATATTGATGCCACCGCCATAATTGTTCGTGCTGTTGTGGGAAAAGGTACTGTTGGTGACAACACATCGCCCTGAACGCTGCAAGGCCATACCCCCGCCAACAGAGGCATAACTGTATGGATAACTGCTTCCAAAGGAGGATGTTGCTGTATTCGATGCGACCGTTGAGTTTGTAATGGTAACGGATTGTGACTGCTCACCGCCCGCAATTCCGCCTGCTGAATAAAGCGTGCAAGTACACGTGTTGGAATTGACATTTGAATGGTTGATCGTAAGGGTTGATGCTTCCCTCAAATAGATCCCACCGGCCATATAAAACTGGTTGGATGTGACACCGTTTGCGTCATTTTCAATGACATTAACGTAATTTAGGATCGCTGTTCCGGTAATCGATGAACATGGATAGTTGCCGCAATAGGAACCGGCTAGTGTCAACCCTCCGCCTAACTTTTCTGCGGTGACCTTTCCATAACGGATTGTGATATTCTCAAAAGTGACGGTTCTGTTTGCACTGACAAAAAATACACTTCTGTCTGCAATGCCGCGGCTTGATGCAGCTTGAAAGTATGTCAGATCACGTCCTTTCCCACGAATGGTTAGGTTTTTATCGAGAACATATCCGGTTTGAGTTACATCACCGAGCTCTGTTGCATCCGTCCAGGTAAAGGTTCCTGTAGCATCTATAATGTCTCCTGAAATTGCCACAGAATACGCCTTGTGAAAAGTGAGGTAGGGTGTGGTGATGGAACCATCACCCGCAGCATCGTTTCCTGTCGAACTGTTGATGTAAATGGTAGCCGCATGACTGAACCCCGAAAAGAGAACGGTTCCTGTGATCCCAAGGATCAGCTGACGTACAGAGTGGTAAAATGACTGTTTGCTGGTGTTAAAGTAGGACTGTTTCATGTTGTTGTTATTTGATTTTATCGTTCGTTGTTGTTTCTGGTTCAAAACTAATGTGACTTGATGCCGTGAAGGAAAATTAAAGTGGGGTTTAACGCTGAAATCAGTGTAACTACGTAGTGTCTTTTATTGAATTCTACAGAACAGCGGTAGTAAAAACGCATGAAGATCTGTTTTTTAAAGCAAAAAATTGAAACAAAATTTGCGGCCTCTTTTGCGTGGTAACAGTGAACGGTATTCTGGGGCTGTGGACAGTCAATTTCATCCTGTTCAAATTCCTGCGAAAAGAGATTTTAAATTCTTTAAATGCTTAATTTTAACGAATGCGATCAGCTATGTTGAAGTTCAGATTCTTGAAAAAGAAACGATTTTGGAAACGGTTCGTAATGATGGCCGTTTTACTGCCCGTCATACTGTTTTCAGTGGCCATAGGGATTGTTTATGCGAAACAGGATGCGATCGTCCAGGAAATGATCAGAACCCTGAACGATGACTTTGTGGGGACACTCAAAATTCGCGATAGCCACATCGCTCCTTTTGCGAATTTCCCATATATCTCCGTAGATCTTGAAGATCTGGAGGTCTTCGAAGGCAAAAACCCGAAAAAAAAATACAGGATCGCCCATATCAATGATGCATACGTGGGCTTTGATCTGTTTGATATGCTGGGCGGAAAAATTGAGATCAAAACCATTAAACTCGCAAAAGGAAACCTCAGAATTGTGCAACACAAGGATGGCTCCTTCAATTTAATGAACGCGCTTTCCAGCACCAAACCAATAGAGGAGGTGAAAGAGGAAATGCACATGGACCTGAAATCCATCAAGCTGCAGGACGTTGATATTTCCAAACTGAACGAGGAAAATGATCTGATGGTGGATGCCTATATCAATGCGGCAACATCCCGGTTTCGATCCCGGGAAGATCATCTGTTCATGGCACTCGATACGCGTTTTGAGTTAAGCCTCATCAAAGATGGGGATACTACCTTCATCAAACACAAGCATTTTACTGTAGATACAGAGATCGATCTGAATAAAAAGAATCAGATCATGACGGTTTCGCCGACTGAGATCGAACTGGAAAAGGCAACCTTCGGATTCGATGGAAGCATTGACTTCAAAAATGACCTGGACCTGGACCTTCATTTCCATGGAAACAAACCGGATTTCAATCTTTTTCTGGCCATGGCACCGGAGGAACTGACCCCAACGCTCGAAAAATTCGAGAACAAAGGAAAGATCTTCTTTGAAGCCGCTGTCGTTGGACCTTCCTTGAATGGAAAACAACCTGCGATAAATGCCAGATTTGGCTGTGAGGAGGGGTTCTTCAACAACAGGGAGTCAGGAAAAAAACTGGAAAGGATTGGCTTTAAAGGGACGTTTACGAATGGTAAAAACCGAAACGTGGAGACAATGCGCTTCGAACTTGAAAAATTCTCTGCCAAACCGGAAGCTGGCGTGTTCAATGGAAAATTGATCGTGGAGAATTTTATATCCCCGGATATCGATATGAACCTGAACTCGGATTTCGACCTGGATTTTCTGGCAAAATTTGTAGGATCCAAGGAATTGTCAGGACTTTCAGGTAGAGTCGTGCTCGACATGAATTTTCATGATATCATCGATCTCGAGAATCCGGAAAAAAGTATTGAACGCTTGAATGAATCATACTACACAGAACTGCTGGTACAAAACCTTAAATTCAACAGCGCTGACCTTCCTGCTCCATTGGAAGACCTGGACCTCAAAGCCACAGTGAGCGGTCACAAAGCGGTGATCCGATACATGGATCTGAAAATGGGTACTTCCGACCTCCATATTTCCGGAACAATAAGCGATCTTCCGGCGATTATTCACCATACTAGCCTTCCGGTTTTAGCTGACCTGAATGTCCGCTCGAAATTCCTCAACATCAATGAATTGACTGCTACTGATGATAAAGAAGGAATCGATGAGGAAATAGAAGGACTCCGATTAAAACTGAAATTCAACAGTTCTGCAAGAGCGATCACGGAATCCCCAAATTTACCAATTGGTGAATTCTTTGTGGAGGATCTGTATGCTAAAATGAAACACTATCCCCACACATTGCACGACTTTCATGCAGACGTATTCATCGATCACCACGATTTTCGAGTCATCGACTTTTCTGGGCTGATCGATAAATCCGATTTTCACTTCTCGGGAAAACTGGCGAACTACAACCTCTGGTTCGAAGAAAAACTGCACGGTGACACAAAGATTGAATTCGACCTCAGTTCAAGCCATCTGCACTTGGATAACCTCTTTACATACAAAGGGGAACGCTTTGTGCCGGAAGACTACAGACACGAAGAGATCACCGGGATGAAGCTGCACGGAAGCACAGCTTTGCATTTTGATCACGGCTTGCGGTCTACAGACCTGCGGTTGACGCATTTTGAAGGGTCAATGAAAGTGCACCCCCTGCGCTTTGAAGATTTCAATGGGGACCTTCACTATGAAAAAGGACATTTGAGTATCAAGGATTTCGACGGAAAATTAGGCCACTCAAACGTTAAGGTAAACCTCGAATATACGATCGATCCGGATGCTTCTAAAAAACCGAACACACTGAGCATAAAGGGAAGCCACCTCGATATCGACGAATTGATGAACTACAATACAGGGCCTGCCTCGGCCGCTTCAAAAGAGAATAAAAAAGTGAACCACGATGCCGGTTTTAGTTTGTACGATCTCGAATTTACAGACATGACGTTTCACTTGGATGTAGGACATTTGAATTACCATCATCACAAGCTGGATCATGTCAAGGCCGATCTCAGAACCTCCGCGGATCACATGGCACATATCGACAAACTAACCTTTGATGCTGCAGGTGGTCATTTTGATGTGAAAGGTTATTTGAGCGGTAAGGATAAAAAACACATTTATTTTAAACCGGATATCCGTATCAACAACGTCGATCTGGACAAATTCATGGTAAAATTTGAAAATTTTGGACAGGACCACCTGGTTTCTGAAAACCTTCACGGCAAATTTACAGGGCATATAACCGGTAAGATCCATTTACATGCCGACTTGGTACCCAAACTGGACGATTCTGAATTGATGATCGATATGACCGTTCTGAATGGTAAACTTGAAAATTATGCACCGATACAGGCACTTGGCGAGTATTTCGAAGACAAGAACGTCAATATGGTCCTGTTCGATACGCTGAAGAATACGCTCACAGTGAAAAAAAGCAGGTTGAAAATTCCAAATATGACCATCAATTCAAGTTTGGGCTTTATGGAACTGCAAGGGGAGCAGCACCTGGATGGTAACATGGCAATGGATTACCTGATTGGTGTGCCGTGGAAAATGATCACTCAAGTAGGTGGCCAAAAACTCTTCGGAAGAAAAAAAGAAGAACAGGAAAACGAGAACGAGATCGTATACCGTAAAAAGAATTCGAAATTCTTGTATGTCCGGATGACCGGCGATCTTGAAAATTACAAGATTTCCCTCGCGAAGAAACCGGGTTAAGAAATTGTGGTTGTGATGGAAGGATGCTTCACTCTTCATTCAACGAGAGATGAACTGAATTTTTCTCATCGCTATGCTATGGCAGTATAGAGAATATCGATTAGAGTATAGGAAATATTGATAGGATCAATGGGTTCTCACGCGTAATTTTGCGCAAAGACAGAGTATAAATACACAGAAAGATGAAAAAAATTGTTCTTCTAGCATCCGTCTTGACAGCTATGACAGCTGTTGGACAAAAAAAGAAATCGGATACAGGGGCTAAATGTCCTGTGAACCACGGGAATCCTGCCGCTGCGGTGGTCAAGGAAGAAACCGCTGTTGGAACCGAAGCCAAACAGAACAAGGATTGGTGGCCAAACCAGTTGGATTTGAGCATCCTGCGCCAGAACTCGAATTTGTCTGATCCAATGGATCCAAATTTCAACTACGCTGAGGCGTTCAAATCATTGGAGTACGAGGCACTTAAAAAAGACATTCAGACCTTGTTGACAACATCCCAGGACTGGTGGCCTGCTGATTTCGGTAACTATGGACCACTGTTCGTCAGAATGGCGTGGCACAGCGCCGGCACCTATCGAACTGGCGATGGAAGAGGTGGTGCTACAGCTGGTCAACAGCGCTTTGCACCCTTGAACTCATGGCCGGATAATGCAAACTTGGACAAAGCACGCAGATTGCTGTGGCCGATCAAACAGAAATACGGGAACAAGATTTCCTGGGCTGACTTGATGGTACTAACCGGAAACGTCGCTCTGGAATCAATGGGCTTCAAAACGTTCGGATTTGCGGGTGGACGTGAAGACGTATGGGAACCGGAAACAGATGTTTATTGGGGAATGGAGTCGAAGTGGCTGGAGGATAAACGCTACACGGAAGGCAGAAAACTTGAGAACCCCCTTGCAGCTGTGCAAATGGGATTGATCTATGTTAATCCGGAAGGACCAAACGGAAATCCGGACCCGAAACTCGCTGCGATCGACATCCGCGAAACATTCGGTAGAATGGGAATGAACGACGAAGAAACTGTTGCACTGATTGCAGGAGGACATAGTTTCGGTAAAACACACGGGGCTGGTCCTGCATCTCATGTCGGACCTGAACCGGAAGCCGCACCGATCGAAGAACAGGGATTGGGATGGAAAAGTTCCTATGGTACAGGGAAAGGGAAGGACGCGATCACGTCAGGATTGGAGGTAACATGGACGTCTACCCCGGCGCAGTGGAGCCACGACTTCTTCAATATCCTCTTCAAGTACGAATGGGAACTGACGAAGAGCCCTGCCGGTGCACACCAGTGGGTAGCGAAAAATGCTCCTGAAATGATCCCGGATGCTTTTGATTCGGAAAAAAGGCATAAACCTACAATGCTCACAACCGATCTTTCGCTTCGCTTCGATCCGGAATACGAAAAGATTTCGCGCAAATTCCTGGAAAACCCTGCGGCATTCGAAGATGCTTTCGCAAGAGCATGGTTCAAATTGACCCACAGAGACATGGGACCGAAGTCACTTTACCTTGGACCTGAAGTTCCGAAAGAAGATTTGTTGTGGCAAGACCCGATCCCTGCAGTGAACCACCCGTTGGTGAACGAAAAGGATATCGAGGAGTTGAAAGGAGCGATCCTGAAGTCAGGCCTGACAGTCAGTGAAATGGTGGAAACGGCATGGGCTTCTGCTTCTACTTTCCGCGAATCAGATAGGAGAGGTGGGGCTAATGGCGCTCGAATTCGCTTGGAACCGCAAAGAAGCTGGGAAGTGAATAATCCTGTTCAATTGAACAAAGTACTGACTGCGCTGGAAAAGATCCAGAAAGATTTTAACGGCAAGTCAGGGGACAAGAAGATCTCGATCGCTGATCTGATCGTGCTGGCTGGAAATACCGGTGTTGAACAGGCAGCTAAAAATGCAGGATATCCGGTCAAGGTAGCATTTGCTCCGGGTAGAATGGATGCAACCCAGGAACAAACAGATGTGAAAAGTATGGCTGTCCTCGAGCCGATGGCGGATGGATTTAGAAATTACCTGAAAACGCAGTATACACTCACGACCGAAGAGTTGCTGGTGGATAAAGCACAATTGTTAAGTCTGACAGCGCCTGAAATGACAGTGCTGCTGGGTGGTATGCGCGTTCTGAATACAAATTATGATAACTCAACCAACGGTGTGTTCACAATGCAGAATGACGTCCTTTCAAATGATTTCTTTGTGAATTTATTGGATATGAGCACGGTTTGGACAGCGAAGGATGATACAAAGGAAGTATTCGAAGGAAAGGACCGGTCAACGGGAAAGGTTAAATATACCGCAACGAGAGCAGACTTGATCATTGGATCGAATTCTGAATTAAGAGCGTTGGCAGAGGTGTACGCCTCAAATGATGCAAAAAAGAAATTTGTGGACGATTTCGTGGCTGCTTGGACGAAGGTAATGAACGCTGACAGGTTCGACTTGAAATAACCCATGCATCGGATAAACGGAACAGTGAACTGACTCATGTAGTCTTTTCACAAGAATGGGAGAAACGCACTGTGCTGAAAACGATGCACAGTGCGTTTCTTGTTTTAATACGGGTGCACAGGTTGATTAGAAACTGTTCAAATGCGTGTATGTGCATCAAGGTGGGCTGTTTTCTTTAAAGTCCTTGTCCTTGCTTCTTTGCTGAAGGTTTAAAGGACAGATAGAATACTGAGCACGTTTTCCGGAGCAGATGCCAATGTTGGTTGTCCGCTTGTACCCTCCTCTGAGAAGATCATCGATAGTAATATGAATCGGATCGGTGCAGCTGTCTCTGTATGCGGAAACGTTAGGGAAAGATCGCTCACGGAACCATCCCTGTGCAGATCTGTCGAATTGGATTCGTAAACCTGGTATTGGTTGGCTTGTATATCAGCTGCCAGTAGGATGCCGGTGATGCGAACCCCCGTCTTACCCAACGGAAAGCGAATGTCCTTCGAGGGATCTAATCCGCTCAGTCCAATTCCCGAAATTCCTGCCTCAAGGGCAGAGAAAGGGAGAAGAGTGGCGTGCAATGGGGCAACATGATTGAGATCTATTCCGCGCAAATGGTTCTTACCTTCTTCGGTAAGGATCCCTTTCCATACTTTTCGCTCGCCACGTGCTGATTCGCGGTCTGAATTCTTTACAAACTTCAGATACTTCACAAGTTTTCCGCTGCGTTGTGGATTCTTAAGCTTGCTCCAGTACCAACCCAATGCGTGCCGGATTGCCTTTCCAACGGTCATTATCTCTGTAAATTCAGCGCAATTCTCCTTGCTCCGTTCACTTTGCTTTTTCTTTTTTGAGCCCTTGGAAGTGCCTCGTGCTAGTCGAACGTAATAACTTCCGTTGCTCTTGTAATAATTTAATCCGCCCAGTGTCCCAACGATATAAGGAGGTCCGATTTGTCGTGCCATATGCTTGATTTTTTTATGATTTAAGCAAACATCTGACTTCTTCATGACTTAATCAAGTTCCCTGTTTTTTTTGTGCTCTTTTGCGTTATTTTGCTCTTTTTTAGGCAATTACTGAAACATGTTTTTTGCGAACTGGAAGAAAAATAGTACCTCAATGGTCAGAACGTGTTGACAGGAAAAGTGTCCAGGGCAACGGGTTACTTTTTACCGGTGATCCCCCATTTCAAGATCCGATAAAGCGGGTATCCGAAAAGAAAAAGACAGACGCCCCACGCAAATGCGGAAGGGTTAGAGATCAGAACGCTGACATTAACAGCCCCATAGATAAAGAGATAGATCAAAGGAATCCATGGATAACCGGCCAATTTGTAGATGCTCTGCTGGCCGGATAGATCCGTATTCTTTTTCCTGAGTATAAAGATGGACCCGGCCGCAGCGATGAGACTGATACTGTCAAAGAACATCACAAATTCCAGTATCTTCGAAAAGGAGTGCATGAAGAACAACGTGAACAGGATAAAGAAGCAAAACACCAAAACACCGTTGACAGGAACCTGATTGGAGGGATGGATCTTACCGAGTGCAGAAGGCAAAACCTTGTCTTCTGCCATGGCAACGTAAACCCGCGGATTACTGAGGATAGAGACATTTACGTATGTGGTAACGGCCATGAACATCAAAATGGAGGTTACCTTGGAGGACGTTTCTCCGAATGCAAGCCCCATAATGTCTGAAGCGAGAGTTTTTGTTGCTGCGAGACCTTCAATTCCAAATAGCGAAACATAACTGTAATTAACGGCAAGATAGAGTAGCATGATGACAAGCATTCCGATGGTGATGGCTCTTGGAATCGTTTTGGAAGGAGAGTTCACATCTCCGCCGAAATTGATGGTTTGCTGATATCCGCCGAACGTAAAGAATACCGGAACAAAACACAGAAGAAAGGCCTTCAGAGGAGGATAGTGTTTAACGACTTGCTTCACGGGTTCCTCTGGTATGAACTCCTTGGTGATCATAAAAGCAGCTGCGATCAGGATCAGAATGAACCCGATCTTGAGGAGCATCAGAAAGTTCAAGACGAAGGAACTGATCTTGATCCCGAACAAGTTAACGACCATCAGGACGACAACCATGAAGATAGCCGTGAGCTGTGAACCGAATTCAGGAGAATGCGGAAAGAAGACCGATGCAATGTAGGTCGAACCCATGAGAGCAACCGCAGCTGTCGATGCAGCATTGGATATCACCGTGATCCAGTTCACCATGAACGCGAACGCCGGACTGTAACAAAAGGAAAAGATAGTGTAAAATCCACCGGTTGTGGGATATCGGGACCCGATCTCTGCAAAGGTCAGCGCTCCAAACAAACTGATGATCGCACCGGATAACCACGCAAGAAAGTAGATCTCGATCGAACCGGCATTCATGGCAACTTCAGAGGGAGTTCGAAAGATCCCCATGCCAATAACCAAACTGATCACAATGATAGTAAGATCAAAAGATCGGAGTTGCTTCGATGTTTCCATTCCTGCCAAAATACAAAAAAGAATCGCTTAAAAGGGATCGCCGAATGGAATGAAATAGCGTGAACGCAGGTAAAACAACACCCCCCTGTCTTTGCCCGGGTCTATCACAATGTATGAGGCGATTGGAGCTTTTAACTGCTGCTTACCTCAAAACATTAACATGCCCATGCACCACCTTTCGTTCATCATTCTTGGTGACCTTGAACTCGATCTTCCAGGTGTAAGTTCCATCCTGTACCATCTCGATCTCCTTGTTCGAACCGTATGAGCCATTCCATCCAACGGTTGCATCGCGCGATTCAAAGATGATCTCACCCCAGCGGTTGAAGATCAACAGAGTGTAATCGTAAGGATCAAAACCGGAGGTGAAGATCGGCTGAAATGTCTGATTGAAATTGTCGTAATCCGGAGTGAAGGTATTCGGC
>JBKCJG010000026.1:0-25537 GCA_046301895.1 Flavobacteriia bacterium | reverse complement strand
GGCAAATGCGCTCATGCTTTTCGAAAAAAGAAAGGACTGAGTTGTATGTTGCAGCAGTAGTTTCAAATGCTTTTGCTTTACGGAAATACGCTTGTTAAAGTTTCCAATTAAGGCACAATATATACCACGCACGCGTACGCGCAAGAATCCAGCCATAAATTAATGATGCCTGTTTGTCAATAAGTTAAGAAAATGACTTAGGACATGTATTCCAAGAATGGGATAAGAAAAGGCAATTTGGGAACAGCTTCTTTCATGAGATTATCCCACAAAACAGCTGTTTTCTGCATTGGTTTTCCCAGGAGAAATTCCTTCTTCGTTTAAAGGAATTTATTCAACAGCAAAATGATGATCAGGGCTACCGAAAGAGCAACAATTACTGAGATGAGGATGTATTTCTGCTGCTTCTTTTTCTGATAATAACGTATCTGGCGAAGCATCCCTGAAAGCTCATTTGTTTTCGGCTCGAAAGAATCGTAATCACCGGAATTTTCCCTTAGAAAAACATCAGCATTCTGGCTGGAACTAATGAGTACAATGTTCACATGCGGCCATCTCTTTTTCAGGATCTTGGAAGCTTGCAATCCATTGATCGTGTCCATGTGGATATCCATGAAGATAACATCCGGTTCGTCATCGAGTTTGTCGAGTAATTCTAATCCGGACGAAAATCGACGGATGGGGAACTTTTCTTTTGAAAGAAACTTACACAAAACTTCGCTGTACAAAGGATCATCATCTACTACACATATCTCCGTCTTGAAAAGATTCATGTCTAATTGTAATCACAAAGTTGACCAAAGCGCACAAAAAGAATCAATACGCTGTATATCAATACTCTATGAAAATACTAAAAATGGGAAAAGATGCCAGAACGGGAAACAAAGTCTAAAATTTGGAATAAAGATCTTTAAGGACCACATCCAGAATTTGCTTGATCTGATCAAAATAGCGGCCTATCAATTCCTTGTCCTTGGTTGATTTGGCGCATTCTTCTTCCAGCAGCCGAATTAACCTCGAACCCTCTTTCATACCCAGTATGTCTAATGACGGTTTCATTTGATGCGCATATTTCTTTAGGACCTCAAAATCACCCTTTGCAAGTCCCAGATTCATTTGCCGGATGTAGTCGGGTGTATTCGTTCGGAAAGTTTCAACGATCGAGACAACAAATGATTCATCCCCACCGCTGATCTCACGAATATCATCAAGTGTGTAGAGTACCTCTTCCGGAACCGTTACCGGCTCAGGAGTTGGCTCTGCCTCTTCATGTGCCGTTTTCAGGAGGATACCTTTGATCAAATGGACGAGATCTTCCTTTCTGTAAGGTTTTGCCAGATGGTCATTCATCCCGACAGATCGATAAAGCTTCACATCTTCTTTCGAAGAATTGGCCGAGAGCGCAATGATCGGGATATCAGACTTGAGTACTTTTCTGATGTGCTCAGTAGCCGTTACTCCATCCATAACAGGCATCTGAATGTCCATTAAAATGATGTCGTACTTTTTTCTGGTCAACATCTCCAGTGCCAATTCTCCATTTTCAGCAATGTCAAAGCTAAAACCGTATTGCTTAAAGATAGACTGGATCAAGGTCTGATTGAGCGGATTGTCTTCTGCAACAAGTATCTCAATGTCTGCAAGATCACTGATATCAATCGGTTCTTTTGACCGGACCTCGGTCTTTACCGAACCTTTTTGAATCGTGATTTCAAAGGAGAATTCTGAACCGGTGCTTTTCTGGCTTTTTACCACAATTTCCCCTCCCAATCTGGTTACTATTTCGCGGGAGATGGAAAGGCCGAGGCCGGTACCTCCGTATTTGCGGGATATCGAGGAATCTTCCTGCATGAATGTCTGAAAAATTGACTCGATGTTCTCCGAATCAATGCCAATACCGGTATCCTGCACAGTGAAACGGATGGTCTGGGTATTTTTTTCATCCGCGATCATTTCCAGGGATAACTTAACAAATCCTTTGTCGGTAAATTTGATCGCGTTACTGATGAGATTGACGAGTACCTGATTCAATTTGGAACTATCCGAGATCAAACCTGAAAGAATTCGGCTATCTATTTTGGTAAGGAACTGTACTCCTTTGTTCCGGGATTTTTCCGAGAAACTATACTCCAAATGCTCAACGACATCATACAGGTTCAGGTTCGTTTGTTCCAGCGTTAATTGTCCTGCCTCAATTTTGGAATAATCCAGAAGATCATTGATCAGTTCCAACAGCGCATCGGCTGATTTGCGGATCGTCAGTAAATAGCGCTTTTGCTCGTCACTCAGGACTGATTCATCGATCAGATCGATCATACCGCTGATGACATTCATCGGCGTGCGAATCTCATGACTCATATTTGCTACAAAGAGCTCCTTCGCCTTCACGGAAGAGAGTGCCTTTTCATTCGCGACGATAAGGTCCTCTTCCATTCTCTTTCGGTCTGTAATATCCACATGGACACCAAGCGAACCGATCACCTGGTCGTTTACATCCATGATGGGAGCGCCTGAGATGATCAGCCACTTTACCTGACCATCCTTTGTTTTGATCTTCGTTTCATAAACACTGGAAATACCCTGGTGCCTCAATCGATTGTGTTTATTCAGCAGTTCGCTGTCATCATCCTTTGCCAATAGCATCCTGGCACTTTTACCAATCAATTCCGCTTCAGAATAACCCATCATTCGACTGAACGCCGGATAAACTTTGGTGATGTTCTCATCCATATCCACTTCCAGCAGCCCCACTTCGAGATTTTCAATGATCTTACGGTACTTATCTTCAACTTTCGATAGACTTTCCTTCGTACTGATCAATTCGGTAATATCCTGATATTTCCAGATATGCCCAACATATTCACCCTCTTCAAAAATTGGCAAGTAATCCCGTTCAAGTATTTTTCCATTCTTCATTCGAAGAATGTCTCCATCCACTCTTTTTTTATTCTTCAGGATCAACTCTATTCGCTCAATGAACTCATCCCCCTTCAAAAAGAGACTTTTAGATTCATTCATCGCTTGGGTGCAGTCCATACCCTTTAATTTTTCGGGATCAACCGGGATCATGAAAAGGTCACAAAAAACCTGATTTACGAGGATGATCTCACGGTCCGTATTCTCTGCCAAGACAGCAGAATGCATGCTGCTGATGAGCGTTTGCAATCTCGAAGTCGTAACCTCCAACTCGTGCTGGAACCTCACCGTCTTGGTAATATCTCTCATGTAAACGTTGAAGTACTGTTTTTCTTTGATCGGTACAAACGTGCAATGAAAGATCCTGTCACTCATTGAAAACTCCTTTTCATAATTGATGTAGCCGTTTGCTTCAAACCGGAGATAGATCGTTCCCCAGAAAGGAAGTTCAAGGAGGGCATTTTCAACGATTAATTCGGATGCGGCATCATTTGCATAAAGCACGTTCCCTTCAAAATCCATCCGCATGATCGGCTGTGGATTCTGGTCAGGAAACCGGGCCAATTCAATGATCGTTTCGTTCTTATCGATCAATTCATCCCGCTGAACGATCAATTCGTCGGCGATCTTTTTCATGTCCTCGTTAACGATCTCTTTCGACTTAAGAAGCTGCAAATTATCCGTGATCGTATCGTGAATCGCAAAATCAGAGATCAATAAATTATGAAAGTCAAGGTCCTGAATATCAATGACCCACGGGGAGTTGAGATAGATGAGCTCATCCGTTTCAGGCAAGTGAATAAACTGTCCGCGGAACCTTGTTTTTAAAGGGAATTCAATGGATTCAAGTATCACAACAATGTCCTGGTGTTCCTTCAAGGAATTGAATGCATAACGAATCGACAAAGATGGGCTGATGAATTTAAAGACCTCCTCAAATGCCCTGCCATTGACGTTTCCGATGACTTTTTGAATCGAGACACCGGATGAAGTGATCTCCATATTTTTGCCGATTCTGACAAAGAAAGGGAAGATCTTTTCGAACATTTCATCATTCAGCGTAATCATTTCGATTGGATTAAGTAATTTTTAGTTGGAATACATCGTGCCACACGTCCGTATATTCTTGATCTTTGACGCTTATTTCGACCGTTTCCTGAAACATTTTTGCAAGTCCCTGAATCAAACCGATCACAAAATGAGTCAATCCTTTTCGCGCTGAATAGTAGTGAAGTGTTACTTCCTTCTCGCTAATCCTTTCAACAACAAACTCCGGGGGACGCAAGTCCGGGTAGATCAACATGATCCTTCCGTGAAAATTTGGCAAATTGCACAGGAACTCGTACAAATTTTTACCACCTGCTTTCATCAGGTCACCATATCTTTCATAACCTGTCTTCAGGATCCAATATTCACCGAAACTTCGGAGCACTTCATCTTCAGATAATTCGAGAACTTCAGATGCCGCACCAATCAACTCATAGGTGATATTATCCTCGTACGGTTCATTACTGATAAAATAGTCCTGTAATAACCCGCTGCGAACCTTTATTTTTTCCCATTTATCTCTCCCGTGGTTGTCCGTCACAAGTCCCTGTATCGACTGGTTTACGATTCCGTACATTTTTTATCGATTAAATTTTTCCCTCCTTCAACATTCTGTAAATCGTCGATTTTCCAACGTCCAGTTTATCCGCAACGTGAAGAACATTGTTGTTGTATTTGTTCAGGTACCATTTAATGATCCGGGAGTTGTATTCTTCGAGGGTCAATTCCTCCTGAATGAAGTCATCTACCTCGTTCTTTCGATTAAACTGGACATCATTCTCCTCAATCGTATTGCCCTCACTCATCACCGCAGCGATCTCTGCAATTGCTTTTAGCTCACGGACATTTCCGGGGAATTTATATTTCATCAACTTATCAATAGCTTCCTGTGAAAGGTCCTTTTTAGGCATGCCGTTCTCCTTGCAGAAATCAGCTATAAACGCCTTGGCAAGAACAATAATGTCAGATCCGCGCTCATTCAGCGGCGGCATTTCGACACTGATACCAAGTAATCTGTAGTAAAGATCCTCTCTGAACCTTCCTTCCTTTACTTCCTTGAGCAGATCGCGGTGAGTCGCCACGATCACCCGGACATCCAAGGGGATCATTTTGTTGGAACCAAGTCTGCAAACCTCCCTTTCCTGCAATACCCTCAGGAGTTTAGCCTGCATGTTGAGATCCATTTCACCAATCTCATCCAGGAAGATAGTTCCCTTGTTGGCCTCTTCAAACTTCCCCATCTTGGTTTGATCTGCACCGGTGAAAGCTCCTTTCTCATATCCGAAAAGCTCACTTTCGATCAGCTCTTTTGGAATGGCAGCGACATTGATCGCAATGAACGGTTTTTTCATCCTTTCAGAATTGAAGTGGATCGACTTTGCCGCCAGTTCTTTTCCTGTTCCTGTGTCACCTGTTATAGAGACAGTGATGTTTGCTTTTGCCGATTTCTCGAGAAGGGAAAAAACACGCTGCATCGGAGCACTGGACCCCTTGAGATACTGCTGAAAGTTGTATTTAGCCGTAATTTCACTGGTCAGATACTCCACTTCTGCCTGCAGATTTCGCTTTTCATTTGCCTGATGGACAACATGCCATACTTTATCCATGGCTCCGGAATCCTTAATGATGTAATCATAAGCCCCTTCGCGCAACATCTCTACGGCAGTTGAAACATCTTCCTGAGCCGACAAAACGACAACATTGATGTTGGGATACTCCTTCTTTAATCGTTTCAGGAGGTCTAATCCGGAGATATCCGGCAAGGAATGATCCAATGTCACAACACTCGGATTCTCCTTTAAATTCTTGAGGAACGACGCCCCATCATTGAACACTGACACTTCAAATTCAGGATCCATGGATAATTTGTGATTCAGCATTTTTGCATACAACGGATCATCCTCTACAACAAATATCTTAGCATTTCCCATTTTGATATTTTTTTCTCAATTTAGGAATTATTTCTCGTTTATAGACCTTCTGGCTCAAAAGATTTTCAAAACAGCCCTCCCATCGAACATTAAGAATGAACGATTTATAGTTATCCTGCCCAACTAGCCTTGTCCAGACTTCTGAATTGAATCGCCTCAGCGAGATGCGCTGCACTTATTGATTGGTCACCGTCAAGATCAGCAATAGTTCTCGCAACCTTCAAGATCCTGTCATATGCCCGTGCTGACAAGCCCAAACGATCCATGGCATTTTTCAGGATCGATATACCGCCTTCATCCAACCTGCAATACTCTTCCATCTCTTGTCTGGACATTTGAGCATTACAATGGATTCCCGACCTCTCCTTGTAGCGGTTCTTTTGCATCACACGTGTAGTTTGAACCCTTTTTCGAATCTCCAGACTTCCCTCCGAAGGAACATCTTTCTGAAGCTCATTGAATGAAACCGGAGTAACCTCTACATGCAGGTCGATCCTGTCAAGTAAAGGCCCGGAAATCTTATTGAGATAGCGCTGCACCACTCCGGGACCACAAACACATTCTTTGTCTGGATGGTTGTAATACCCACATGGACAAGGGTTCATGGCAGCCACCAGCATAAATCCGGCAGGATATTCGACAGAAAAACGTGCTCTTGAGATCGAAACCGTTCGATCTTCCAAAGGTTGACGCATAACCTCCAGAACAGGTCGCTGGTATTCAGGCAACTCATCCAGAAAGAGAACGCCATTGTGTGCCAGTGAGATCTCTCCGGGTTGTGGGAATCCCCCGCCGCCGACCAGGGCAACATGAGATATCGTATGATGGGGTTTTCTGAACGGCCGTTGCGTGATCAGACCCGCATCACCCTTGATCCTGCCGGCGACACTGTGTATCTTCGTTGTTTCCAGTGCTTCTTCCAATGTCATCGGGGGCAAGATCGTTGGCAAGCGCTTGGCAAGCATAGACTTCCCCGCTCCCGGAGGACCTATCAATATCACATTATGCCCTCCGGCTGCAGCAATCTCGAATGCACGTTTGATGTTCATCTGTCCTTTCACATCTCTGAAATCCACATCAAAAGCATCGGTCATTCGTCCAAACTGCTCCAGTATATCGACCTTGAAAGGCTGAATGTCCTTATCATTATTCAGAAAATCAACCACTTCACGAAGGTCGCTCACACCAATCACATCCAGGCCTTCAACGACGGCTGCTTCGGCCGCATTCTGCAAAGGAAGAATTAATCCTTTGAAGCCTTCCTTCTTCGCCTGAATAGCTACCGGCAATACTCCTTTCATTGGATTCAAGGCCCCATCCAGTGACAATTCACCGATCATTTGATAGTCGCTAAGCTTAACAGGCAATACCTGATCACTAACCGCCAGAATGCCCACTGCTATCGGCAGGTCGAACACGGACCCCTCCTTGCGAATATCTGCCGGAGCCATATTAATGGTCACTTCTTTTCCCGGAAAATTGAGATCATTGTTCTTGAAGGCTGCCTTGATCCTCTGGTGACTTTCCTTCACGGCGCTATCGGGTAATCCGACCAAATAAAAATTAATTCCAATACCAAGATTGACTTCAATGGTAATGGTTGTTGCTTCAATACCGAATACGGTACTACTGTAGGTTTTCACTAACATGTGGTAGGTTTTTAGGTTATTTTACCTTAAGATAGTGAAAAAGATCAGTTCCTAAAACCTCAAAACAAAAAAAAACCGCTACTCAACGAGTAACGGTTCCCTATATTTCTTTCAAACGTTTCTGATTAACGCTTGTGCATTGGCTCATCAGATACAGTAAGCTTCTTTCTTCCTTTGCGACGACGCGAAGCAAGTACACGACGACCGTTCTTCGTAGCCATACGACTTCTGAAACCGTGCTTGTTTCTTCTCTTTCTTACTGATGGTTGAAACGTTCTTTTCATGATGTATAATCTTTATGCTTTTTCTCAAAAATTCGGATTGCAAAGATAGACGATTTTTCAATAAAACAAACTGTGATCAAATAAAAAAAATAAAAAATCACAAAATGACACTGACTACCACTATTTTTGTATCTCAAATAAGTCAACAGGATGCTTCGGCCGAACAAAGATAAAAAACAAAAAGTCAAACTCACCAAGGAAACAATTCAAAAGGCGAAGGGTATCTTCACTTACCTCAAACCTTACAAAGGAACGTTTTTCATTGGGTGGATCTTTTTGATCCTATCCACATCTGTTGGGCTTATCTTCCCATTCATGATGGGACAACTACTGGGAAGCGGCTCCGGGAATACTCCCACCGGAATGGCTGATTCTGTTAAACTCATCAATCTGGACAACATCAATAATGTGGCCATTCTATTGTTCATCCTCTTTGGCCTTCAGTCGCTCTTTTCCTATTTCAGAGTAGTGATCTTCACGAATGTAACGGAGAATGCCCTGAGAGACATCCGCAAAGCTGCATTTGGCAAATTGATCTACATGCCGATGGATTTCTTCAACCAGAATAAAGTGGGCGAATTGACGAGTCGGATGTCATCCGATATTACACAGGTTCAGGAGACTCTAAAAACAACGATCGCTGAGTTCTTCCGACAAATTGTTATCGTTGTCGGGGGAATAATTTTCATTCTGCTCTTCTCCTGGAAGTTGGCACTGATCATGTTATCCACCGTACCTGTGATGGCGATCATTGCTGTCATCTTTGGTCGTTTCATACGCCGCCTTTCTAAAAAAGCTCAGGATCAGGCCGCTGAGTCCAATAGCATCATTGAGGAATCTTTAACGGGCATTTCCAACGTTAAATCATTTACAAATGAGTTCTTCATGTTGGGAAAATATCAGGTCGCTGTTGATGAGATCCGCAATCTGAATGTAAAAAGCGGAATCTGGAGGGGGTTATTTGTATCCTTCATTATCTTCTGTCTTTTCGGAGCGATCGTTTTCATTATCTGGCAAGGATTATTGATGACGCAGGGACCGAATCCGGAATTATCTCCAAAAGACTTCTTTTCATTCATCATGTACACGATCATGATGGGTGCATCAATCGGGTCACTTCCCGATCTCTACGCAAGCATTCAGAAATCGATTGGCGCAACTGAAAATTTGATGGACCTCATCAATAAACCATCAGAGAATGAGATAATTACCGGAACGAAAAAGCCCGTCATCTCAGGCGTTGTTGAATTCCGAAATGTTGGATTCAGTTATCCTCAACGGAAAGACATCTCCGTTTTGAACGGTATTTCGTTCTCGGCGAAGGCGAACGAAACCATCGCTCTGGTAGGTTCTTCGGGATCAGGAAAATCGACGATCTCATCCTTGCTTCTTCATTATTACACGATCAATTCAGGAAGTATCCTTTTCGATGGTATTGATATCAATGAGATCGATCTTGAATACCTCAGAAGCCACATGGCAATAGTCCCGCAAGAGGTTATCCTTTTCGCAGGTACCATACGAGATAATGTTGCTTTTGGAAAGACAGACGCCAATGAAGATGAGATTATCGAGGCAGCCAAAAAGGCAAATGCATGGGAATTCATTTCCTCGTTTCCTGATGGGCTTGACACCCAGGTTGGTGACCGGGGCATTCAGTTATCAGGCGGTCAGAAACAACGCATTGCCATAGCTCGGGCAATCATCAAGAATCCCACCATCCTGATCCTGGATGAAGCGACGTCTGCGCTCGATTCTGAATCTGAAAGACTGGTACAGGACGCACTGGATAAGCTGATGGTCGGAAGAACCTCATTCGTGATAGCTCACCGCCTTTCTACCATTAAAAATGCGGAAAAGATCCTGGTAATTCAGCATGGGAACATTATTGAAGAAGGAAATCACGATGACCTCATCCGAGCTAAAGGAATTTACAGCAACCTCGTTGAACTGCAAGGTATTGAGCTTGACTGATACCACAAGTATTGTCAGCGCAGGGGATAGCATTGAATTTTATTTCTGTAGAATGGGTGTTAAACAAATGATAAGCAAGTCAATCCAGCTTACTCTTACTACTCTCAAAAATTTCGCAGTGAAAAAGAATTGGCTGAACGGTGAGCAGCAAAAATCACAACCAACAACGAGTTGCTTCTTTGTTCGATGACAACTGAAAAATGGGATAAAGAGCCATGGAAATGCCCCGAAAATTATCTGCAGCAGTTCGGAGTCTCATAATTTGGCTCTTTCTTCTGCCAATATTATTGACACCAACCTCAAACAACAATGATTGGGGAGATGATTATTGTCAGTACCTCGATCAGACCGAAGATCTGATGCGATCCAATCAGGAGAAACCCGATGTTATCCATGCAGACACATATGCCCCTGCGCATCGCGGAGAGGGATTCTCACTTCTCTTAGCACTACCCTATTTTTTTGAAAACACCCACTCCTCTTATCTTGTATTTATTTCATTTTCACTCATTTTGTTAGGAGGGGTATTGTACCGATATTTTGCCGACAAAGCAGATCTCCTGAAAGGATCATCTCTCCCTATACTTCTAACTTTAGTAATCATTTACAATTATCAGGTGCTGCGGCTTAAGATGGAAATCTTGCCAATTTACCCTTTTATGGCGGCAGTTTATACCACTCATTATTTGATCGGAAGAACGGATCGCACTATGACACTTTACATTGCTTTCATTGCCGGATTAGCCATTTCAATAGCTAACATGGGGTATGCTTTGTACATCAGCATCGTTGTCTATTATTTTTACCAATGGCTTAAAAAAGATGGAAACATTGGAGTAAGAAAATTGGTCTACATGATCTTCATACCCATCATTACAGATCAATTGATAAAAAGGCTTGTTCTCGGATCTTGGTCTTATGAAAACCTGAGCTGGTATGAAAATGTGTTTTCCTTCAATAGCATTACCCAAACGATAACGGCTAATCTGGAAGTATACTCTAATGCCTTTCTTTATTTTTTCGAACAGGAGATCTGGGGCTGGGCCAACATTCTTATTCGAATTGCTGTTCTTATCTTATTCCCAATTGGGCTTGTAGTGCGCTGGTGGAAGGGATGGAAACCGGAAGACCTGTTTTTGTTCATCTATCTGTTCATCCTACTCCTTTA
Organism: Flavobacteriia bacterium; assembly: GCA_046301895.1. Taxonomy (GTDB): domain Bacteria; phylum Bacteroidota; class Bacteroidia; order Flavobacteriales_D; family Crocinitomicaceae; genus M0103. The sequence goes on along the minus strand of JBKCJG010000026.1, from coordinate 14,568 downwards.
TCCATATCAGAATGCCGGAATACGCTTCATATTACCCATTTTTCCATTAATACTACTATACATTGCACAAGGTTCAATAACGATTTTTGAAAGGATGAAATTACGGATCAAACCTCTGGTAATGATTTTTTTCATTGGTATACTTTTGAGCAACACGATCAATGTATTCAATCTTGTATCTTCAAGAGAATTACCAAAAGCAGGACCTCAAACTACGGATGCTACAGACTGCTTTGACTACATTAAAGAGCACATTAAGGAGGGTGAAGTTATCGCATTTCTAAAACCATGGGCCTTGCACTATTATACGGGGAAGACTACTTTTCCGATAAAACCGGATTCTCCGAATATCCCAGCTTCATCTGATTTACAGCGCAATAACGTTAGATACATCTTAGTATCAACAGATCCAGGAGATCAGGCCGTTTACAACCCAATTTTAGCTGAACAGATCAGGATGGATTCAAGCTTTTCAATAGTTTGGTCAAATGAATGTTTTTCTGTTTTTCAACGGACGAACGAGCAACATTCGTTTTGAAAAGTTCCCATTTATCTACCAAATTTGAGTCAGTTTTGCGCTATGAGACATCTTTTAATCCTGCCAGTGTTACTTCTTTGTGGATGTACAGAAAAATCGAAATTAGTTCCCTATCATCGTCTGGAAGGTGAATGGATCTATCAAAAAGGAGAGGAATACTTTTGTGAAAAGTGGGAAATCAAAAATGACACGCTGATGCTGGGTACCAGTTTCATGACCATCAAAAGTGACACCGTATTCAAAGAAGATCTGAAGCTTAATTTCAGTAATGGGGCTGTTTATTACACACCAACAGTTCCAGATCAAAATGCAGGAAAAGCAGTTCGTTTCGCACTTGCCAAACGCTTGCCAGATCTATGGATCTTTCGAAATGAACAACACGATTTTCCTACTGAGATCATTTATCGGTTTAAAGGCAAAGATTCACTTATTGCGACCGTTCAGGGTATCCAAAATGGCCGTTTACAAAAAATCGATTTCCAACTTCAAAAAAAATGACTTTCTTTGGTACATGTATGTCCCGAACGAATTTAAACCAAACGATGCCTCGGAGGTTCATGAGTTTCTGAAAGCGAATCCTTTCGGAATTTTGATCAATAATTCAGATAATCAGGAATCGGTTGCAACACACTTGCCCTTTCTGATCAAATCCAAGCAGGATGAGCTCATATTGGAAGGACATATTGCGCGTGCTAACAAACACTCAGAACTCATCCGTGACGCAAGATCGACACTGGTTGTCTTTCAGGGACCTCATGCATACATAAGTTCATCTGTTTATAGCCATGAAAATGTGCCTACATGGAATTATCAGGCTGTCCATGTATATGGTACCACTTCAAAAATGAGTGACGGTGAGTTATCGAAACATCTGGAGGAAATGGTGCACCACCACGAGTCGGGCAGAGAACACCGGCTCGATTACTCAAAACTTTCTGAAGACATGATCGCTGCTAACCAGAAGGAAATCCTTGGTTTCAAGATCACGGCTTATCGAATCGAAGCAGCCTTTAAATTATCACAGAACCGCAACGAGACGGACTTAGGAAACATTATTGAAGACCTGAACAGCGATGAAAAAAATCGGCCCATCGTTGAGGCGATGGACCGATCCAGAAAAAAAGACTAGTCTATTTTAAGCATGCTCCTTGAAGATCTTGTTCAGCCATTTCAGCATCGCAAACATGAGCAATGCCGCAGCTCCCAATAGAATAAAGTTCACATAGAAGAAGTTCGCCTTGTTCACATAACCGTCCCACAAACTACTCAAAACACCTGAAAGTTTATTTCCAATCGATGTTGCCAGGAACCATCCTCCCATCATCAATGCTGTTAGCCGCGGAGGGCTCAGTTTACTCACCAGAGAAAGCCCCATCGGACTTAAGAACAACTCTCCTATCGTGATCACCGCATAAGAAGAAATAAACCACCATGCAGACGATTTGATCCCTCCGTTTTCACTCGCATAAACGGCACCCACCATCACAAGACACGACAGAGCTGAAATTACAAGTCCAAACGCAATCTTAGCAGGCGTTGAAGGCTCTTTCCCCCTTCTTTTGAGAAAAGCAAAGAAAGCAACGATCAAAGGAGTCAGCGCAACTACCCAGAAAGGATTGACGGACTGAAAAAGATTGGTATTGAAGGCATATACTGCTCCACCATCCACAGGCTTATCCTCCTCTTTCATGTTCTTGTAATAGTAGGGATAATTGATTTCTTTCAGCTTCTTATCTTTTACTCGGAACTGTGCATCCATCACAACCACCGAATCCTTTTTATAAGGGATCGTATCCACCAAGCGGAGTGTTTTCATCGTTGGCTGCATGGCTGTCGGGATCTCGCGATCTGTGTAGCGGTCAGCCCAGGTATTGAGTGTGGATCCGTTCTGCTTGAAAACGGCCCAGAATGCGATGACAACGGCAAAGATCGCCAGCATCGCGGCGATCGGTTTCTTCTCCTCTTCAGGCGATTTCACCAAGAGACGTCCATAAAAGAATATCACAGGAATACATCCGAAAAGGAAAGCATCGGTGGAACGACTACCCACAAGTGGCTCAGGCAGGAAAAATCCAATCAGTCCGAAACCAATAGCCGGCAAAAGTATCACACCAAGGATCTGCATCAACGGCATATCCTTTTCTGAAACAGGCTTGATAACATCAACATGTTTAAAGTGCTTGGTACCCATCCAGAAGATGATGATCCCGATGAACATTCCGATACCGGCAGCAATGAAGGCAGCACCCCAACCGATCATATTGTAGAGTGCAGCGCCAAAGAAATTACACACAAATGCACCAATGTTGATCCCCATGTAGAAGATGTTATATCCCTCGTCCTTAAGGGCCTTGTATTCGGCATCATTGTACAAATTCCCCAATAAAGTCGATATGTTGGGTTTAAAGAAACCGTTCCCCAGGATCACCAGAACCATCGCGATGTACAACATTGTAAGATCATGGACCGACATTAGGCAATAACCTACTCCCATGAGAATCCCTCCGATGGTAATGGAACGCCTATACCCCAAAACACGGTCAGCCAGCAATCCACCGATAAAAGGTGTAAGAAATACGAAAGCGATGAATGTACCGTAGAGATCAGATGCCTCTGCTTCGGTCATACCAAATCCGTCTACGGCATCTTTCAGGTAAAGCGTAAATATCCCGATCATCAGGTAATATCCGAATCGTTCCCACATCTCAGAGAAGAACAGGTAAGGAAGTGCTCTTGGATGCTTGCGCTGTTTCATGTGCTTTGAATTATTTTAGAAAAAAAAACAGCCCTTTAAAAAAGGACTGTTTCAAAAATAGCATTATTTCCATTAACGCACTCCGTGCATCATTTTTAATAGTCGCTTGGAAAGAAGGAACAGAATGATAGAAGCTCCACCCGCCATAAATACGAAGATCATGAAGAAGTTATAAAGGTTCTCGATCTTCATTCCCATGAATACCGGTTTTTCAGGCTTCAAATTCCACACCTCTATGGTATTTGAATCCGGCTTCCCTTTCTTACCCTTTACATTCTTCACAACGTAAAGCATGTTGCCGTCCTCACTCTGGAACGAAGCATACGCAAACTTTGGTTTTGATCCAACGATCTGCTTCATGTGGAACTCAGAAACCTCCTTATCAGAAGCCTTAACAGGTGTGATCGCTACCAAAGAATCCGCCTTTTCCTTTTTATCCGAACCAAAAAGATTTGTCATGAACTTCTCTCCGAACGAAGGCTCTTTCTCTTCTTCGAAACTGTCTGAAACCAATTCGATCTTTGCTATTGAATTTGGATGCATTGATCCAAGCTTTACTACGAAATTACTGTCCAAGGCTACGTTCTTGTTCATCGTTGTATCGGTAGTGTTGAACGTAAATTTGTTCGCAACAACACTCGTCTCCATGTGAACCTCTTCCGGATACAATGAACTAAGGTCTCCAGCAAACTTATTTGCAGTTGCTGTAGAAAGGAACCAAACCCCCATCAATAAGGACGCAAAGCGAACCGGAGCAAGCTTTACAACCATTGAAAGTCCGATCGGTGAAAGACAAAGTTCTCCAAATGTGTGAACGGTGTAAAGTGTTACCAACCAGAACATGCTCACTTTAAGCGCAGGATCTAGATCTTTAACACCCATGGCAATGATCAAGTAACCAACAGCAAGAAGGAAAAGTCCCAATGCTTGCTTCACAGGAGAAGATGGTTCTCTGTTCGCTTTACCAAGTTTCGTCCAGATCAAAGCGAAGATCGGTGCAAAGATCACGATCGCAACAGCGTTGATCGACTGGAAATATGATGCCGGAACTTCCATTCCGAACAAACTTCTATCTGTCTGCTCCTGAGCGAAATACGTCAATGATGCACCTGCCTGCTCGAACGCCGACCAGAAGAAGATCACGAAGAAGGCGATGATAAAGATCACCCAGATCTTCTGCTTCTCAACAGATGTAAGGCTCTTATCAGTAATGATCGAAGCAGGAGCAACGATACATGCCGTGTAGATGAATGCTCCGATAAGGTCAAATCCAAGAAGTCCTTTGAACGCTACAAAGATCCCAAGTGAAATACCACTCCACTTAAGGATGTCAGCCAAGCTCAATTTTTTCTTCGGCGTATCTTCCGTCTTAACAGCTTTTTCTGGCTTCGCTCCTACCGGCTCACCTGTAGGCGATACGATATACTTGTTCTTCAGCATCTCGAAAGAAATGATGGAAATGATCATACCGATACATGCTGCCAGGAATCCCCATTTAAATGCAGCGGGAACGATCAGACCTTCAGCATCATAAACTTCTCCTAACGTACCGCATGCCAAAGGTGCAATAAATGCTCCCAGGTTGATCCCCATGTAAAAGATGGTAAATGCAGCATCCACACGCTTATCGCCTTCCGGATACAACTGCCCCACCATGGTAGAAATGTTCGGCTTAAAGAAACCATTTCCGAAGATCAGAAAACCAAGCCCCGTAAACATCATTGTCGTTGCAAAGCCTACTTCTGTATAGAAGCTACCGGCTAGGAACATGAAGAACTGTCCGATCGCCATCATCACCCCACCTACGAAGATCGATCTTCTGTTACCCCAATAACGGTCAGCAACATAACCACCGATCAGTGGTGTCAGGTATACAAGTCCGGTATAGTTTCCATAAATTGTCGAAGACAACGATTTATCAAACATCAGAGCATTCACCATGAACAGTGTAAAGATCGCTCTCATACCGTAATAACTGAATCTTTCCCACATCTCAGTGAAGAACAAAAGATACAATCCTTTAGGATGTCCTTTTTGAACAGAATTTTCCATGCGTAGTTTTTAGTTTAAGCGGTGAAAATATAAATTTTATTTAAATATTCGGTTTTTGGAATATCTTCGAACCGGATGTTTTTCGACATACATACGCATGCCGCAGATAAAAGTTCCAACTGCATTTACAACCTTCAAAAAGAAGAAGGGTTCGAAGGCTGGTTCTCGGCAGGGATCCATCCCCGGTTTGCAGAACATTCAAATGAACAGAGCGAATGGTTGAACAAGGTTACCAAAAGTCAAAAATGCCTTGCCATCGGAGAAGTGGGCCTCGATAAACTCAAAGGCCCTGCAATGGATATCCAACTCGCAATTTTTCGCCGTCAGATCGAACTTTCTGAAAGATTGGAACTCCCGTTGATCATCCACTGCGCCAGAGCATGGAACGAGCTGCGATCGGTTAAACGAGAACTGAAACCGAAACAGATCTGGATCTATCATGGATTCGCGAAAGCTCTGATCGCCAAAGAGGTATTGGACGAAGGAATGATCATCAGCATTGGAGCGGCTGTATTAAGCAACCACAAACTTCAACAAGCCGTCATAAATATTCCAACAAACCGATTGTTCCTGGAAACAGATGACTCATCAACTCCTGTTTGCCGGATCTATGAAAAGGTGTCAGAGCTAAAAAACATACCTTTGCACGACTTGGAAAAAGAGATAGAAACAACTGTTAAAAGCACATTCAAAAGATGGACAACTGGTTAGAGCGAACGGAATTATTGATCGACAAAGACAAGATCGACAAACTGAAGAATGCACACGTACTTATCGTTGGTTTAGGCGGTATCGGTTCATTCGCAGCTGAATTTATTGCCAGAGCAGGAGTTGGAACAATGACGATCATCGACGGTGATGTGTTCGACCCAACCAACAAGAACAGGCAACTCACCGCACTTGATTCTACAATTGGAAGAAACAAAGCGGTTGTTTTGGGAGAACGTCTTCTGGACATTAATCCGGAACTGAACTTGAACGTAGTGCAGGAATTTGTGCTTCCGGAGCGGGTTTGGGAACTCTTGAAGGAATTTCAGCCGGATTATGTCATGGATTGCATCGATTCCGTTACGCCAAAACTTGAATGGATCATTGCTTGTAAACGACTCAGGATCAAAATCATTTCTCATCTGGGAGCCGGCGGAAAAACGGATCCTTCAAGAGTGCAGGTCGTTAACCTCCATCAGACCTACAACTGCAAGTTGGCAAGCCATCTCAAGAAGAGACTCAAAAAGAAAGAAGTGACATTCAAAACAATTCGTGCCGTATTCTCTTCCGAACTTCAGCAAAAGGATTCCCTTAAAATGACGAACGGATCGAACTATAAACGATCCTTCTACGGGACGGTGAGTTACATGCCTGCGCTTTTCGGTTTAATGGGGGCGTCGGATGTGCTCCGTTACCTTATGGAAAAGGACAATCAGGGCACAACATCGAATTCGTAACTATTTGGCAATCGTCGATTAAATATTAAATTTGTGGAACTGTTGTACAATTTTGAATGAGGTATCTCCTGTTTTCTGCCCTTTCTTTTGTTGGAACGCTATTCATTTTTTCGTGTGAAGTACCGGAAAAAAAGAACGTTAGCCCGACAGAACTCATTGCGGATTCCGTTTTTGACAACCACAGTTATGCAAACATCAATCAAATACGCACGAAACATCTCCACCTTGATCTGGATGTGAATTTTGAAAATAAGACCGTCTACGGAGTTGCCCGACACGAGATGGAGAATTTCGGTGCCGACACGGCTATTTTCGACATAAAAGGTCTTGATATTCAAAAAATTACAATTGGAAAAGGCACCGAAAAGGAGACCAACTTCATGATCGGACAATGGGATAAAGATTCGATACTTGGCCAACCGCTCCTGGTGAGTATTACTCCCGAAACGAAGCATATCAATATTTACTACAAAACAACTGAAAAGACGGAAGCGATCGATTGGCTGGATCCCGAACTTACTGCAGGAAAAGAGCATCCTTACATGTATACGCAGGGCCAGGCGATCCTGACACGATCCTGGATCCCATTACAGGATTCTCCCGCAAACCGACTGACATACTCTGCAACGGTGAAAGTACCACAGGACCTGATGGCAGTAATGAGTGCTGAGAACTCAACAAAAAGAACCGATGACGGAATCTATGAATTTAAGATGGAGCAACCTATCCCCTGTTACCTCATCGCATTGGCTGTTGGCAATTTGACCTATCACAAACTGGGACCAACATGTGGAGTATATTCTGAACCCGAACTCATACGGTCCAGTGCTTATGAATTTGCCGATCTGCCTCAAATGATAACAACCGCAGAAAAGCTATATGGTAAGTACCGATGGGAACAATATGATCTGATCGTCCTTCCCTACTCCTTTCCTTTCGGAGGGATGGAAAACCCGCGATTGACATTTGTCAACCCAACGATCATTGCCGGTGACAGAAGCCTCGTATCAGTTGTCGCGCATGAGTTAGCACATTCATGGTCGGGCAATCTGGTAACCAACCGTTCCTGGGACGATTTCTGGCTGAACGAAGGATTTACCGTGTATTTTGAGAATCGTATCATGGAGAGCCTTTACGGAAAAGAGATCTCCGATATTCTCGCCCTGATTGAGTTCCAGGAATTGCAGGAAGAATTAAAATTAATAGCGAGTAGTGATCATCCGGAGGATACCCGACTAAAATTGAAACTCGTTGGACGCAATCCGGACGATGGACTAACCGATGTCGCATACGTGAAAGGAGCGTTTTTCCTGAAAACGCTTGAAAGGGACTGCGGACGAGAGCGCTTCGATCAATTCTTAAACCGGTATTTCAAGAAATATGCCTTTAAGACGGTGAATACGGAGACGTTTATCGACTACCTGAACTCTCAATTACTCGAACCCAACAAACTGAATTTCAATACCGAAGAATGGATCTACAAGGAAGGTATCCCAACTAATTGCTATGCGATCGAATCACCCCGTTTCAAAGAGGTAGAGCGACTCGCTGACAGATTTGCAAAGGGAGAAGACATCTTCAAGAAACAAGTGAAGTGGATCAAGGTAAAAGGACGAAAAAAGAGAAAAAAACAGATCATTCAACTTACAAGAGACAAATACATCGCACAAGAGTGGCAAGCCTTCATTCGACGTCTTCCCCAAAAGATCGATCCGATTTTAATGCGCAAGCTGGATAAAAACCTGAACTTTAAGAATTGGGGCAATACAGAGATCATGTATGAATGGTATTTATTGGGGATACGAAGCGGATACGAAGATATTCGTCAGCCGATGGAAAAATTCCTGATCAAGATCGGCAGAAGGAAGTACCTTGCTCCTGTTTATACCGAGCTCGCAAAGACGCCTGAAAACAAGGCGTGGGCTGAAAAGGTTTACGAAAAAGCAAAACCGAATTACCATTACGTTTCGAAAAACTCCATCGAAAAGATATTGAAATAAAAAATCCGGACTTCTCCGGATTTTTTATTTCAAATGATGTTCTATTTTACCAACTTAATTCAATGAAGAAAGTTTTTCTTCCAGGATCGCAATCTTGCTCAGTGCATCTGCTTCTTTCTTGCGTTCCGAAAGGACCACCTGATCCGGGGCACCGGCCATGAACTTTTCGTTCTGCAATTTTTTCTGAACAGACTGAAGGAAGCCTTTTGTGTAATCGAGTTCAGTGGTCAACTTTTGCTTTTCGGCTTCGAGATCAATTGTCTCGCCAAATGGAACATAGTATTCATTGGAAGCAACCAGGAACGAATTGGAGTTCGCCACTTTATCGCTAACATATTCAAGTTGGGTGAGATTCCCCATTTTGACGATCACCGGATCAAAACTACTATCCAGATCCGAATTCTTCTTAACAAAAAGATCCACTTTCACTTTGTTCGCAATGTTATTCTGCTTGCGGATATTCCGGATATTTGTGATCACCTCTTCGGCCTTTTCGAATGAATTCAGAACTCCCTGATCAAAAGCTACTACCCTCGGCCATTCGGCAATGATGATATCTTCCCCTTCCTTGCGTTCCCGGATCAAATGCCACAATTCTTCCGCAACGAACGGTGTGAATGGCTGAAGCACTTTAAGTATTCGTTCAAAGAAATCTTTTGTTGATTCCAGTGTTTTTGAATCGATCGGCTGCTCATAACCGGGCTTCACCATCTCAAGGTACCAGGAACAGAAGTCATCCCAAACAAGTTTGTAGATCGTCATCAAGGCTTCTGAAATTCTGAACTTTTCAAAGAGGTCATTGATCTCGGCCAATTGGTGATTGAACTTCGCTTCGAACCATTCGACTGCTTTAGCTGAAGACTTCGGCTGTTCCATTTCTCTTACTTCCCAAGCGCTCACAAGTCTGTAAGCATTCCAGATCTTATTCGTGAAATTTCTTCCCTGCTCGCATTGAGAACTGTCAAAAGGAAGGTCGTTTCCGGCAGGAGAAGATATCAGGATGCCCATTCGAACACCATCCGCTCCGTATTTCTCGATCAATTCGATCGGGTCAGGTGAGTTACCAAGTGATTTAGACATCTTTCTTCCCAACTTATCACGCACAATACCGGTGTAGTATACATTCTTGAAAGGAAGGTCCCCCATGTATTCGTATCCTGCAATGATCATCCTTGCAACCCAAAAGAACATGATCTCCGGAGCTGTGACTAGATCATTTGTCGGGTAATAGTACTTTATCTCCTCATTACCCGGGCGCGTCAACCCATTGAAAACCGAGATCGGCCACAACCAACTTGAGAACCAGGTATCCAAAACATCCTCATCCTGGCGCAATTCTGCCGCACTGATTGTTCTTCCTGTCTTTTGAGTAGCCAGTTCAATCGCTTCTTCGACGGTTTTACTCACCACATAATCTTCTGCTCCTTCACCGTAGAACCATGCCGGAATACGATGTCCCCACCACAACTGACGGGAGATACACCAATCCTTTACGTTCTCCATCCAATGCTTGTAGGTATTCTTGAATTTATCCGGATGGAACTTGATGTTCCCATTCATCACATTGTCCAAAGCCGGTTGAGAGATCTCTTTCATGGAAACGAACCATTGCAAAGAAAGTCTCGGTTCGATCACTGCATTCGTACGCTCAGAAAACCCGATCTTATTGATGTGATCCTCTGTTTTTACCAAATAACCCTTATCGTAGAGCTCTTTTTCGATTGCCTTGCGCACTTCAAAACGGTCCATTCCGGAATAATGCATTCCGTGCTCATTCAATGTTCCATTCGCATGGAAAATATCGATCGTTTCCAGGTTGTGTTTTTTGCCAAGATCGTAGTCGTTCGTATCATGCGCCGGAGTTACCTTCAGACAACCTGTACCAAATTCCATGTCCACGTATTCATCCAAGATGATCGGAACCGTTCTGTTAGCGATTGGAACAACAGCTTGCTTTCCATGCAGATGCTTAAACCGCTCGTCATTTGGATTGATACAGATAGCAGAATCTCCCAAGATCGTTTCAGGACGCGTAGTCGCGATCGTTAACCACTGATCATCACTACCTGCGACCTTGTAACGAACATAGAACAATTTTGAATTCACTTCCTTGTGGATCACTTCCTCATCTGATAGTGCTGTCAATGCCTCAGGATCCCAGTTAACCATCCGAACTCCGCGATAGATCTTGCCTTTTTTGTATAGGTCGATGAAGACATCCAATACGGACTCCGAATAGTCGGGGTCCATGGTGAAATTAGTGCGGTCCCAATCACAGGAAGCACCCAGTTTCTTTAACTGTTCGAGGATGATTCCTCCATGTTTGTCTTTCCATTCGAACGCGTGCTTTAAAAATTCTTCTCGGGTAAGATCAGATTTCTTGATACCTTCCTGACGCAATTTCTGAACAACCTTTGCTTCAGTTGCGATCGAAGCGTGATCCGTTCCGGGAACCCAACAAGCATTCTTGCCCAGCATTCTTGCCCTCCGAACCAACACGTCCTGGATCGTATTGTTCAACATGTGTCCCATGTGTAAAACGCCTGTCACATTCGGCGGAGGAATGACGACGGTATACGGCTCACGGCTATCCGGAACAGAGTGAAAATAACCCTTGTTCATCCAATGTGTATACCATTTTTCCTCGGCCTTTTGTGGCTCATACGTTTTTGGGGTTTCCATTTTGCTAAAATTTGAGGTGCAAAGATAGGAAAGTTCAATTTATAAACTTCTCATTGTTCCGGTATTTCAGTCATTTGAGCACCGATCTAGAGAGAAAACATCAATGATCTTAATCATGTTTTTTTCTTGGACTGATCATTTTCTTGAAATCCGAATCTTTCCAATTTCGCAGTGTAACCAAATACTAAAAAAGATGAAAAAATCCCTTTTTGCTTTTACACTAATGACTGTCTTATTCTTTAACCAACTTTCAGCACAATCAGACGCTGTTTCTCCTCACAACGGGTTTAATGCTTCCCTGACCGTTGGTAGTTCATTCGGAAAAACAAGAGGTTCCACCGGCGATTTCGGAACAATGTATTACCGCGGCTCCCGCATGAACATGAAGATGCAACTCGGCTATTCATATAGTGATTGGGCAGTCGGCCTCAGCTTCGGTATGAATTCCCTATTCGTATCATCCATTGAGGTTAGCGATACAGCTTATAGCTTAACAGAAGACGTATCAATGGATGACGGACTCATCGGATTATATGTAAAAAAATACTTCATGCCACTTAACATCTATGCCTGTGCAGACCTCGGCATCTCCAATTTTAAATTCTATGATTCCCATGCTGAATTGCAAGGAAATACAGACAGAGGATTTTCATGGAGTATTTCTGCAGGCAAGGAATTCCTGATCGGAAAGAAAAAGCGATTCGGTTTGGGCGCATATGTTTCTTTATCAGGGATCAAGTGCAATGATTTACCACCATATGAAAAGGATACCTACAGTCATGTTTTGCCGGGATTGGGAGCTACCATCAGTTACCATTGAGCCTGAATTGGATCTAATCGCGATGGTTCCGAAGTGAAGAGAACGGCATACTCCTTTTGTTTTGAATTGTTAACTTTATTGAAAAAACAAAATGAGGTATCTTCTTCTGTTAAGTTCTGCCTTCTTTCTGCTGAACTCCTGTTACAAAGGGCAATCTGTAGATATGATCATCCACAATGCTTCCATCCATACAATGAATGAAGGCTATGTTGTTGCCGAAGCAATGGCAATAAAGGATGGAAAGATACTCGAGGTTGGACCGGAACGGCAGATCCTGAACAAATATGCAGCAGATAAGCAGATCGATGCACAAGGTAAGGACGTGTACCCCGGGTTGACGGATGCACATGGACACCTCCTGTCTTATGCCAAGCAGAAACTGAGTATAGATCTTGTTGGAACCTTATCTTTTGAAGAGTTATTGGTGCGTACAGAAAAATATCAGTCAAAATTCAAACGGAAATTCATCGTCGGCAGGGGTTGGGATCAATCACTATGGCCTTCGAATGAATTACCTGAAAACAGCGCACTGAATAAAATGTACCCGAATATACCGGTATGTTTGTTCAGGATCGATGGTCATGCACTTCTCGCCAATGATGCGCTTTTAAAGTTAGCCGGTATTGATCCCGAAACTAAAATTGAAGGGGGAATCATCCATCTTAAGAATGGCCAATGCACCGGTTTACTTGTCGATAATGCAATGAATCCTGTTTACGAGCTCATTCCTGAATTCCCTGAACGGGAGATGCGGTCAGCCATTCTTGAAATTCAGGATGAACTTTATCAATATGGTATTACCGGAGTTCATGAGGCAGGAATTGAAAACAAGGATATCGACTTCTTCAAAAAAATGATCGATAAAGATGAATTCTCTCTAGACCTTTATGCCATGCTAATGCCTTCTGAAGAAAATATTTCTTTTGCAAAAAAGAATGGTCCATACTCCTATAAAAACCTCATTATTCGGAGCTTTAAAGTAATGGGAGATGGTGCATTGGGTTCTCGTGGAGCACTCCTGAAACAGCCTTACAGTGATCAGCATGGTCATCACGGAGTCCTCACAACACCTGTCTCAGAAATGAAACGAATCGCCTCCATTGCCGAAGAAACCGGTTATCAAATGAATACGCATGCCATCGGAGATTCGACCAATAAGATACTGCTGGAACTCTATCAGCGAGTTTTTGAAGTCAACAAAGATCATCGCTGGAGGATCGAGCATGCTCAAGTGATCGACCCAAAAGATTTCAAACTTTTCAGTGCATATGGAGTGTTTCCATCTGTGCAACCAACGCATGCAGTTAGTGATCAGCGTTGGGCAGAACAGCGATTGGGCAGAAAAAGGATGGTTGGTGCATACGCATACAAAACACTTTTGAAACAGTATGGAATGCTGGCCATCGGCACTGATTTCCCGGTAGAATTGACGGATCCATTCTTAACGATCCATGCAGCTGTAAATCGTCAAAATGGAGAAAACTTCCCGGGTGGAGGTTTCTACAGGAATGAATCGATCACGCTGGAGGAATGCATCAAAGGAATGACGATCTGGGCAGCATTTGCATCTTTTCAGGAGGAAAGACTTGGCTCTCTGGAGAAAGGCAAAGATGCGACCTTTGCTATTTTCGAAAGTCCTGTAAAAGCAAGTGAAGAATTTAAACCAAACTTTGCAAGCTATACATTCATCAAAGGAAAAATGGTCTATTCAACCGAATAGACCACTTTACACAAACAAAAAAGACCGCTCACAAAACCCTTAAAATGAGCGGCAAATCCTTTAGAATGAAGGACAGGAGATCGTTTTGAAAGGAACCCGTTTGGTCTTGCAATTCAGATTCAAACCAAGAGAAATCTCGTGTGAACCTCCGGATACCCCGTTGTTCAATTTTGATACGGTAACATCATAGCTGTACCCCAGCCTGAACTTACCCGTATTCACTCCAATTGTAATAATGAACGCATCTCGGTTTCGATACCAGGCTCCAACGTTGAATGCGCCATACTTGATATATGTTCCGAGGTTCAATTCCTGAAATCCGTTCTGATACTGATAGATCACGTTCGGCATAATCGAAGTTGTATTGGAATATTTCGATTTTCGTCCTAAAACAATATCTGCTCCCATATGACCGGTAATTCTCCATGGTAAATTCGATTCACCGATGATCATGGATTCATTCGGTTGATTCATGTGATGCCAAGCCGCACCGGCGAAAAAATACTTATTAAAGACCACTAAACCTGTCGAAGCATCGAAAAAACCACGGGATCCT
>JBKCJG010000025.1:0-23820 GCA_046301895.1 Flavobacteriia bacterium | reverse complement strand
GATGCTGTTACCTGAACATCAAGTACTACAGGCTCTGTAATTATCTGAGGAATATTATCTGTACAGCCTGCTGCATCTGTTACCTGGATCGTGTAGGTTGTACCGGCTACTGTGCCTGTAAGGCCGCTGAACGTGCCTGATCCCTGCGGACCAACTGCTGCAGGTGCTGTGATCGCATACGTGTAAGCTCCTGTTCCGCCTGTTGCTGCTACTGTTACTGATCCGTTGTCTGAATAACTACAGGTCTCATTGCTGGATGCTGTTACCTGAACATCCAATACGGCAGGTTGTGTAATAGTCAATGGAACGGTCGTAGTACATCCTTGATCATCTGTGATCGTTACGGTATATACACCAGCTATCAAGCCTGTTATGTTGTATGTACCTGCCGATGCTGCTATTTCTGTACCTGCCGGGTTTCCACTTGCTGCCCCGCTCCAACTAACCTGATAACCTGCGGTTCCACCTGTTGCTGAAACAACTGCTGATCCATTGGATAGTCCATTACATGTCACATTGATCTGTGAAACAAGTGCTGAGGTCAATACCGCTGGTTGAGTAATTGTTAAAGGAACTGTGCTTGTACAACCATTTGCATCTGTGATCGTTACGGTGTATACACCTGCTATCAAGCCTGTTATGTTGTATGTACCTGCCGATGCTGCTATTTCTGTGCCTGCCGGGTTTCCACTCGCTGCCCCGCTCCAACTAACCTGATAACCTGCAGTTCCACCTGTTGCTGAAACAACTGCTGATCCATTGGATAGTCCATTACATGTCACATTGATCTGTGAAACAAGTGCTGATGTCAATACCGCTGGTTGAGTAATTGTTAAAGGAACTGTACTTGTACAACCATTTGCATCTGTAATCGTCAGTGTATAAACTCCTGCGATCAGACCAGTAATGTTGTAATTCCCTCCTGATGCTGCTATTTCTGTACCAGCGGGGTTTCCACTTGCTGCACCACTCCAGCTAACCTGGTAGCCGGCCGTTCCTCCCGTTGCTGAGATCACAGCAGATCCATTGGACAATCCGTTACATGTAACGTTGATTTGCGATACTAATGACGCAGTAAGAACCGGTGGTTGGGTAATATTTGCGGTTGCGGTATTAACGCAGCCATTCTGGTCCGTTACTGTTGCTGTATATGAACCCACTCCTAAACCTGAAATATCTTCTGTGGTTGGGCCATTGGACCATGAAACGGAAGAAGTTGTATACGCAGGTGTACCCGGAGTAATTGTCAAATTCACCGATCCATTTATCAAACCGTTACAGGTAATATTGCTTGGCACGGCAGATAGCGCTGACGTAAATTGTGGTAGACTAATTGTAACTTGATCAGTAGTAAAGGGGCACCCTCCCGTATTAGTCGGTGTTAGTGTAAGTGTTGCTGTTCCTGCCGCCAACTCTGCCGCAGATGGTGTATAAGACAATGTGAGATCGGTAGTGTTGGCATTGTATGTTCCTGATCCTCCTGACCAAATTCCGGCGTTCGTTGCGCTCACACTTGCGTTAATACTTACAATTGGAACCGGTGTCCGACAAACCACTATGTCCAACCCTGCATTCGCAATAATGTCAACGTTGAAAGAAGTTACCGTAACAAAAGTTGAAGCTGAAGGACAACCCGTAGCATCCGAAATGGTAACATTATACACCCCCGGCAACATCGCTTGAATATTGTCCGTAGTACTTCCATGAGTATTAATATCCGAAAACCCTCCCGGTCCTGTCCAAGTGTAGGTGTAAGGGGCGGTTCCGCCTATTGCTGTTGCAGAAACCGGTGCGCCCACCACTGATCCGTTACAAATGGCAACATCCGGGCCGGGGCTCGCAAAAAGAGTCGGATAAATACTAACTGTTACGGTATCACAAAAACTAGCTGTGCTACACGCACCAATAACGGTTCCACAGACTCTGTATTGAATGGATGGCGGAAAACCAGGCTGGGGGGTAACCACGACGGTGGTTTGCCCAGTGTAGGTTGTTCCCGCAACTCCGGGTTGGGTTCCGGCAAGGCTGTTCAAATATCCGTTATACTGTCCGACTGTTCCCGGAGAGATAGAGGTCCAGGATGTCGATGCGGGTGTTACACCAAAAACTGATAATGTATCCCGACAACCATCCGCAGTAACTACGTCTCCACTTGAGGATGGGGCAGGAATTGACGTAATAGAGTAACAGTTATCATTGTTACCCGGCTTACAAAAGGTAATTGTAAACGGACCCGTTCCGTTCAAACAAAGAGGCGTTCCTACGGATGTTAACGGGCCACAGCCTACCTGATAAAAAAGTGATCCTGAAGGAGCTGCACCACACCCGTCAGGAACCGAAAAAATAATCCCTTCGGCCCCGGGATCAAGCGTAACTGAAAATTGCACACAGTTATTATCCCCCTCTACAGTTCCGGTCAGGGGATTGTCACAACAGTTCCCTGCGCGTCTTTCGGGATTACTGGTCCAGGTACCCCCGGGATTTCCCGTAAGGTCAACAATGAAAGTAGGTGTTCCGTTACAGTTTAGGAGGTTTGTAAAGGGCGCTGTTCCTCCAGGGCCTGTTCCATTTATAGGCTCCAATGATTGCGAAAAACTCGCAAATGTCAATAAAACTGGTAGAATATAAAGTAGTAACTTTCGTAGAGGGCGCATGACAGCTATATTACTTCGTTGATAAACAGGTAAAAATATACGTTTTAGACGAAATTTTCAACATCCGGTTGCCTGTTTTCAACAAAAATAATATCGACTTAACGCATCAATTCATTATAACGATGTATAAATTCATCGAAAATGCCACGGAAAGCCATAAAACATAAGGTGTTAACAAGATGAGATTAACCGTATTTCTTGTCGAGTAATAAATATTCACACTAACCAAGACAACTATCAACAAGAAAATAACAATGGCGCCCAATATTGGCAAATGCCATGCAAAAAAGACTGGGTTCCAGATGACGTTCAACACCCATTGAAGAGCATATAAAATATATATTTTCGGTAGAAAATCACGGTCCACCATTGCAATGACCCGGTCCATGTAAAAGGCATATGTTATCATGATCACTGTCCATGCAATGCCAAACATCCAACCCGGAGGCGTCCATGGCGCCTTGTTCAGTTCACTATACCATTCATTAGAGGCCGGGCTCCCGTTCATCAAAAGAGCCCCCAAAACGAGGGCTCCAAAATTCAGTATTAGTATAAGGATCAGTCTCATTTTGATTAATTGAAAATAATCCTCTCCGTGCTTCTCTGACCATTCTCTGTTGAAATAATCAACAAATAAGAACCACTCTTCAAGCCATTTCTTTTGAGTTCAAAGTGGTCTCCGTTCACGCTGTAATAACCAATATTTCGCCCGGAATAATCAAATAGTTCGATCGTCATTTCTCCTTCATATTCCCAAACAACCGTTAATTTATCTGATGCCGGGTTTGGGTATACCTTCATCTTGTTATGAAACTGCTCAGGATTGGTTGCGGACAAACAAACATCTGAAACAGGGGAACCATCACAGTAATCTATGGGATACAAGTTCGCGGCCTGGGCCATTGGATTCTCCGGCTGAAGCATCCCGTCCGTGCAACCCAATTCTTTTACAAGAAAATCACGTATGAAGTTCATTGTCGTATCCATGTATGCAACCTGGGCAGCACTTGTTCCTGCATAAGGCACGTGTGGGGCATTGTTAAAAGTATAAAACTGATTTTCCAGATTTACCGCACAGGCTCGCTCATGTAACATTCTGCTTCCATCAAGGTACATCAACGGTGTTCCCGGATTAACAATACCCCTGTTGTATTTCACTGTTCCATCGTTAGTCCCGTGGATCGAACATAGTGGGACATCACCAGCTTCCAACCAACTGTAGCGTGCTAAAGCTCCACATCCATTAATAACTCCCTGAACAGTTGTTGAATAGCCCGGGTTTCCACTGTTCCCTTCCAAACCACCCAAAGAGGTGATCTGAGCGGCCGTAAGATAATCAGCAATTTCACACTCATTGTCAAGGTAGGCAACATGCAAAGCCGTGATCGCGCCTGCCGAGCTACCACCAATAAAGATGTTGTTCGTATCGATCTTGTATGTGTTAGACAGCTGTCGGTCTTTGTAGAAGAAGCGGATAGCAGCCTTGAGATCCTGTGTCGCGCGAACGACAGCTTTTACAGCATTTGCTGAATCGAACGGAAAGAATCCCAACCGATAATCGATACTTGCGCACGCATACCCTTTTCGAGCAAATCCTTCTGCGAAATCAACCATGTCAATATCGGTTTTTGATCCGCCAATAAAGCTTCCACCATGAACCCAGATAAGCAGTGGTCGTTTCGTTGCGGTATCAGCTGTTGGCTCATAAAAGTCCATCTTCAAGGTTGTATTCGCCCCATTCCAGGATGTGTTAGACCCATAGGTTATGTTACTGGTTGTTGTTATAGCCGTGTAGACATCGCTGGCATATCTTCCAGTCGAACACGGTGTCTGCGCACTAGCAGCTGAAAACGTAAGTAGCGCGATCAAAAAGGTACATAACTTTCTCATAAGCATATTTATTAATTTAAGGAAACAGTGTTGCATTGAAATCCATCGCATTTAGCTGCGGGATTCGAGCATTGTATTTAGCATTTATTGATTGAATGAACTGGTTGGCCAAAAGAGCATTCCCTCTAGGATTCATATGAATTCCATCGAGTGAGTAAGCGCCCCCTGAAACAAATTTTGCACTCATAGAAACACCGTTGTAGGTAAAACCATCCGCCAGTGTTTGTGCGTATTCGTGGACATCAGTGATCGCCAGCGAATAGTCATCTGCAATTGTTCTTATGATCTCATTGTATGCATTGATCATCACTCGTATGTAACTGATCTCGTTCAGGTCAAGGTAGAACTCATCCCGTATTGGAAACAAGACTCCCATCTGATTGCACTTCACGGAATCCAAAGGTAGACTTAACAGCAACAATTCTCCTGAATACATTTGTCTGACTGCAAAATCATTTGCGGATGAGTCAACCACCATGAATGGATTGCTTCCCAGTTCAAAGTAGTAACCTATAGGATTGTATATACTGTTCAGCGTTGAGTTATTTGAAGCATCAAGGGTTAATCCATTGTAAGGAATGGTGGTAAAATACGGCATTTTCGTCACGTCGGGAAGGGTGGCAAGAACTCCTTTTGCACCATTTCCAACCAATTGTTCCACGATCGGTCTGTATGCATTTTCAAACTCGGCAGGAGTGGGTAGGACTGTTCCCTTCCCTCCTGATTTGGCATAGGCCAGCACATCTTCCATTCCAAGGAAAAGACTGAAAAATGTAGGGTCTACCGCCATTGCATCGTCCATAACAGAAGTAGTGGCGTTCGATGCCATTCTTTTGAAGAAACCATTCACATCTCCATATGATGGCGTATTGACTTCTGAAAGCTTCATTCCCAGAATTCCGAAATTACCGAACGGTGATGTCGAAGTGTAAAGCATGTCATTCCAGATGGATGCATCGCCTGAAGCAGCAACGCGAACCGGAGAAAGTGAAGTGACTCCCTTACAGTCCGTTTTATAGCCCAATTCCATTCGAGCCAAGCCCGTTGAACTTATCCCTATCGAACCAGATGACACCAAGGGTTGATAAAAATTACCCAAAGCTACTTCCTGTAATTGCATTGCGATCAGATTGGCAAGCGAGTTTTCCTGACCATAAGCATACAGCGCATCATCCATATAACCGGCTACATGCCCGCCGCCGATCATGACAAAGCGAGTCGCATCGATATCACCTGCGGAAAATGCCTGATCTTCCAATTTTGGCTTGCATGCATTGAGCAGAAATAGTGTTGTGCAGGTCGCACCTATGATGATTTTTCTACTTACCATTTGTACAAAATTGATATGCCTGGAGCAATTGCTTTCGTGGTAAAGGTTCCGTTCAAATTGGTTTCCAGATTCCGATCACCTCTGGATACCTGCGTATAGTATACTGACGCGTCTATCGCCAGATGATCACCCAATTGATATCCAATACCGAATGTTCCGTATGCGCGATTCTTGTCGGGGGTTTCTGGAGTTACGAATCCACTCTGTACGGGAGAAAAACCATAACCGCCGCCAACCCGCAGGTCCAGCGATTCATTCATCGAGTATGACACACCCCCTCTGAATGCCGTGATGTCCTTGTAGTTCCGTGCAGATCTGGTGTCGACCAAGGACCCTGTATTCACCGCATAATCAAACGCCAACGTGTCGTAAGCAGACCAACCCACTCGGTTGATATCGAGAACAAAGCTCCATTTATCGTTCGGCGTGAAAGCTAAACCAACCGTTGCAACCTTCGGAAGAGGAAGAGAGGCTGAAAAGCTCCCATCCGGAAAATTTTCATTCAGTGACTCCGGAACAGTGAACGTTGCCTGTCCGGCATCCACTGCCATATTGACCTGAGAACGATAGGTAACACCCATCGAAAGCATTTTCGTTAACTTGGCGTGAATACCGAGGTTAAATCCATATCCAAGAGCCTTGCCGCTTAGTTCAGCATGTGCGAAATTTCCGTCGGCATCCTGCACAGGTATATCCTTTTGAAGGTTCACACTGCCCGTACTGATTACAAAGCCACCCCCTACACTTAATATATCATTCATTTTGTAAGCAAAAGTTGGTTGAATAAAAATGGCCATCAACTTCAATCTCGTTAGTGCAAAACGACCGATCCAATTATCTTCCCATTGAACCGTACTTCCGAATGGTGTGTATGCCGCAATCCCAAATTTTAGCGGGGCGTTTTCCTTCAGTTGGAAAAGACCATAAGCAGAGAATGGGGTTCCCATCGGTGAATTTGAACGATACCCTTCAAGGGTGGCAGAATCAACATAAAGAATATTTGCAAAGACCGGCGTAAAAGCCAGGTTGACTGAATTCTCATTAGAGAATCCTATTGAACCGGGATTATAAAAAAGGCTTGAACCATCCAAAAACAAAGCAGTGCCTGCGCAACCCATAGCCTGTTGTTTTTGACCCTGAAAATTTACCTGAAAACCCTGAGAGAAGGTGAAAAGGGGAATAAAAAACAGCAATATATAGCAGTAAATCTTTTTCATTTTGAGCTAGTAGAATTCAATATTAACGAAAATCCTGCTATTG
Source organism: Flavobacteriia bacterium (assembly GCA_046301895.1). Taxonomy (GTDB): domain Bacteria; phylum Bacteroidota; class Bacteroidia; order Flavobacteriales_D; family Crocinitomicaceae; genus M0103. The sequence goes on along the minus strand of JBKCJG010000025.1, from coordinate 16,686 downwards.
AAGCAAAAATCAACAGATAAACTTTAGTGGAATAAATCACCCGCTGGACGTCTAAAAAGGCATAATGGCCGAAAACTTAACCTGACTATTTTTTATTTTAATCCGTTAACAGTAAATTTACAGCTCATTAACACCTTTTTAATATGAAAACAGCTTTACAACTAATTGTGCGAAAGAACATGCTGCTCGCTTTGCTTGTGCTTGGTTCATCGTACATTTCATTTTCGCAAGTTGATCTTGCCGCAACGGGCGGAACTCCTGCTGCAACCTATGCAACGTTGAAAGAAGCCTTTGATGCGATCAACGCCGGTACACATACCGGAAGCATTGCTATCGGAATTTCAGCGAACACTACTGAAACTGCGCCGGCCGTCCTGAATAGTTCGGGAGCAGGGGCTGCATCGTACACCAATATCGCTATCTCCCCATCTGCAGACGGAGTGTCTATTTCGGGATCTACCACAACCGGTAGAGGACTCATCGAGTTGAAAGGGGCAGATAACATTACGATCAATGGTGATAATCCCGGTACAGTGGGCACTAACCGTAACCTTTCTATTATTAATACAGCTTCCAGCACGACAACTCTAACCTCCGTTATCCGTGTTGCAACGGCGGCAACGAATGTAACTTCCGCTGACAACATTTCCATCTCAAACTGTAATCTGGTCGGAAGTGCTACGGGTCGTAACCTGTCTACGGCCACTTCTACAACCTCATCAGAAAACAACACCTTTGTCATTTATGCCGGTGGTGGTGGTGGTGCATCAGCTACCGATTCACCAGCAGCACTGACATCTGTTACAACAAACAGCGCTCCTGCGGGTACTACAATCAACAACTTTGTGGTCACAAACTGTTCTATTCTGTCTGCTGCAAGGGGTATCGTTTTTATCGGGGCTGCTGCTGCAAACTCCACTTCGGTAACCGTCACCAACAATTCCGTTGGCGAGCAATCCACTGCTTTGACTGGTTTTGCTCCATTTGCATCTCCGGTGAATACGGTTTATACCAAAGGAATCTATATTTCGGGTACAGGATCAGTTACCATTACCGGCAACACTGTAAAGAACATCCTTAGTTATGTTGGAACAACAATGGCGGGAATTGAATTGAACAGTGCCATCGGAACTGCCGGTGGAACCGTTACCGTTAGCAATAACGTTGTAGAAAGCGTTTCCAATAATGGTAGCTCAAATGCTAACGGAATTTTTATCAATAACTCATCAGTGGCATACACGGCTATAAACAATCAGGTATCCAACATTCAAACTGTGGGCGCGGGCAGCGCCAGTGGATTTAATGTTACCACCGCTGCGCCATCTGGATTTATCGGTTCAAATAATATTCGTAAGATCTTTGCGAACAGTTTAGGGGGTTATGCGGCAAGAGGCATTTATGTGCTTGGGGGTAGCAATGTTACGATCCAAAACAACATGATCACGGACCTAAACGCTGCAAATAATAACCCTAACACAACCACAACCTTTGGTGTTAAGGGGATCGTGATTACAGCCGGGACAGGTCATAGGATCTATCATAATTCAGTAAATTTGTTTGGAGCTATGTTCGGCTCAGGAACAAGCTCCGACAACACCACTTGTTTGACCCTGTCTGCGACCTCAATAACCGGTGTTCAGGTATACAACAATATCTTCTCGAATAAAATGTCCGGTGCTGCAGCAACCGTTCACGGGTGTATCCAGATCCCTTCAGGACTAACGTCAGCGATGAACCTGTCTATCAACAACAATGCCTATTATACAGGATCTAATGCGAATAATTATGTTGGTATCACATCAGGAACGTTCAACAGCTATGCTACACTTCCTACATTTCTTGCCTATACAACCACATTAAGTGCGGCCGGAACAAACGATAATGCATCCTATTCATCTCAGAATACACCTCCATTCATCAGTAATGATGATCTTCATTTGGAGTTGGTATCTCCGGAACTGGGGAATGTTGAACAAAAAGGTATTACAGGACTATTGGGCGCAGCTACCGATATTGACGGAAACACGCGTCCTGATGGTGCAACTACGATCCCAGATATGGGTGCTGACGAAGTTTCTGCACCGGCGGCATGTTCAGGGACACCTACTCCGGGTTCAATTTCAGGGAATGCTTCCATTTGTGAAGGCGGTTCTTCCGTGTTGACATTAAACGGACTTCCTGTAGAATCCGGTTTGTCGTTCCAGTGGAGCAGTTCAGCTGTGTCGGGCGGGCCTTATTCGAATGCACTTGGATCAGCTTTAACTCAGAATACCGGTGCTTTGACAGCAACTACCTACTATGTTGTAACGGTAACTTGCGCGAATAGCGGTCTTTCGGCTTCCACAAATGAATTCACATTAACTGTCAACCCGAATCCAGTGGTTGCGGTAACACCTTCAAGTACTACCTACTGTAATCCGGGACCTGCTGTCTCACTTACAGCCAGTGGTGCATTGAACTATGCATGGACTCCGGCTACAGGGCTTTCCACTAATATTGGGGCTACAGTTGCTGCATCTCCAAACAGTAATACGACTTATTCTGTAACCGGAATTGACGGGAATGGTTGTACATTCACCACAACAGTGCCAGTTACAGTAACTTCCTCTCCGATTATTTCGAGCGTAACAGCAACGCCTTCAGCAGTATGTTCTGGAAGCGATTCTCAGTTGGCAGCAACCGCAACAATTTCTTACAACCAAACAGTTGCAGCATACAGCTTCGCAGGTTCTACGGGAACGTACACTCCAATTACAGGAACGGCCTCAACGGCGGCAGGTGATGACGGTACACAAGGTAGCATTCCGATCGGATTTAACTTCAACTACAACGGTGCGTCTTTCTCAACATTTGCAATCAACACAAACGGTGGTATTCAACTTGGCTCAGCGACATTTACAACTTTCACAAACAACCTTACTACCAATGCTAACACGATCATGCCGTTGTGGGATGACAACAATGCTACAGGTGCCACTATACAATATGCAACAACAGGCACATCACCGAATCAAGTATTAACGATTCAGTGGGCCGGTCTGCACATCGGTGGAAGTGGTTCTTCTACTAACCCAACGATCGACATGCAAGTGGTTCTTTACGAAGCTACTGGAGTAATAGAGTTCATTTACGGGAACACGAGTGCTGCTTTATTGAGTACTTCTGCGTCGATCGGTATTTCGGGAGCTGCCGGGAATTATCTTAGCGTTACACCGCTTTCTCCGGCGAACACCTCCACAGCAAGTTCCACAGCAGAAAACAACACCATTTCTTCTGAAACGAACTTCCCATCAGGGACGATTTATACCTTCACACCTCCTGTAGCACCTGTGCTTTCTTATGTGTGGAGTCCGGCAACAAACCTTAGCTCCACAACGGTTGCTAACCCAACCGCGAGCAATGTTGTTGCGCCAGAAACGTACGGCGTTACTGTAAGTGCAACAAATGGTTGTTCAGTTTCCAGTACGGTATCTTTAACCGTAAATCCTTTGCCATCAGCTCCAACCACTGCGAACTCAAACCAGTGTGGCGCGCAGGTGCCGACAGCATCCGTTGCTTCAACAAGCGGATTAACATCTCCTGTATTTGTTTGGTACGATGCCGCCACAGGCGGTACTGCACTTCAAACGAGCGCCTCTTCGACCTACACTTCTCCTGTCTCGGCTACAACAACATTCTACGTTGCTGAGCAGGATGCTTTAACAGGCTGTGTATCTTCAACAACTCCAGTAACAGTTAGTGTTTCTGCTGCAGACAACATTCTGGCAGCGGTCAATAACAACACGATCTGTATCGGTGCTTCGATCGATCTAAGTGTAGCCAACTCAAGCGCTACACCAGTACAGAACTATGCTTACACCTGGACAAACGCGGATGCCGGAAGCGGTCTGGTTACTCAGAACGGAGCAACTGTGACGGTTACTCCTTCTATTCCTGGAACATACACGTATGAGGTTTCAGGTGTGGATGGAAGCTGTAATGCGCTATCATCCGTTGTTGTAACAGTTGATCCATACAGTGCTGTTCTTTCGGCAGTTAATATCTCATGTAACGGAGCGAATGACGGATCATTCTCCCTTGTATCAGAAGCTTGCGGAACAGCTGGTTCTTACTCTGTTGATGGAGGAGTATTCGGACCAATACCAACCAATTTGACACCGGGCAACCACACTGTTATCGTTAAAAACGCAGACGGATTTGAGACTGCTGCCATTGTGATCAACTTAACAGAACCTGCAGCAATTCCTGTGGCACTTGGTTTGAACAATACCTCTATTTGTCAGGGAGATGCGAGCGGAACGTTAACATTACCAACGACAACATCCCTTTCATTGACTGCAACGTTTGATCTTGCTGCACAACCAGCGGTGATCGGTACAACGGCCATACCGGCTACTATCGCAGCTACTCCAAATCTTATTGCAACGGCTACCCTTCCAGCTTTACCGGCAGGTGCTGTTGTTACAGGTGCTACATTCACAATGAATGGCTTGACTCCATTTGGAGGAAGCTGGGCGAGCGATGTATACTTTGGTTTCAACGGTGCATACAGTTCCGATTATTTGAACGGTACCGCTGCGCCAAACTCTGTTACGGCATTCAATTATACCCGTCCGTTTACCGGTACCTACAACCCTGCCGGGGGGACCGTTGAACTGCACTACTATGACCGTTACGATGATAATATCGGCGATGAATGTACATTCCCAACCGGAACTGCAGTTGGTACATTGACGATCACTTATACCTACCTGAACGCAACAGATGCGAACTGGTATGATGCAGCAACAGGCGGAACTCTTCAGGGTAGCGGAACTCCTTTTGATTTTGTAGGAACTCCTTTGTTGCCAAACACCAACACGCCGGGAACGTATACTTTCTATGCAGAAGGAACAGATGGAAACTGTGTGTCAGCGACCAGAACGCCGGTAACAGTGACGATCAACGCTACGTCATCATCCACTACTGCTGCTACAGAATGTGATACCTATACATGGACCAATGGCACAACGTATACTGCTTCAGGAACCTACACACAAACTCTTGTGAATGCCCTTGGTTGCGATTCAGTTGCAACATTGAACCTTACGATCATCAACGGCAGCACTTCGACTACGACTGTAGAAGAGTGCGGCTCGTATACATGGACGGATGGAAACACATACACTTCAAGCGGTTCTTACACACAGGTTCTTCAGAATGCTGCGGGATGCGACTCTACAGCAACGTTGGTGCTTACTATCAATGCGATACCAGTTGCAACCGCAACCGATAACGGTGATGCAAGCATCACGGCATCTGCAGGCAGTTCTTACGAGTGGATCGACTGTGCGACAAATTTAACCATCACTGGTGCAACGGCGCAGACTTTTACTGCTACCGCTAACGGAAGTTACCAGGTTGTTGTATTCAGCGCAGGTAACTGTTCGGACACATCTGATTGTGTGGTTATCGATTACATCGGAATCAATGAGATCGCTTCAAACGTTGTTTCTATCTACCCTAACCCTACAAGTGACAACGTAACCATCTCAATGAAGGAAGCTTCTGCGTTGGTTGAGATCCTTGACGGGAATGGTAAACTGATCCGATCAACCGTCATCGAAAATGGCAAGGAAGTGGATCTTTCAGGCCTTGGTATGGGTGTTTACGTATTCAGAATTACGACTGAAACAAACACAACTATCCATCGCGTTGTAAAGAACTAATTGTATCAAGAATAGTACAGGGCGGCCTAATGGTCGCCCTTTTTTTTTAGGATTCAGCACATCGTTACGGGGAAGCGGGTTCTATCTATTGGACCGCAAAACCAATCCCGTGATCTTGTCGAACATCTCTGCATTGAACTGAACAAAGAGGTTTCCGAGGGAGTAATCCGGACGGTAATAATCCGTCGAGATGATCTGAGCGTTGCTTCTCAATGCCGATTCCCATCGGGACTTATCGTTGGAACGAATCTCCAGTGTTCCCGCATCAGACCTGGTTCTCACCATGTATCGTACTGAAAGCTGTGCTATTTCCCGTTCTCTTCCAATGGGATCATTTTGAATCACAAAAGCCGTAGAAGGCGCTTCCGGGTCACCGTACAAAAACATCGGTCGGTCATCTCCGCGGTCAAGAGATCGCAGGTAAATTCCGTTCACGTCGCCGTCAAGAATGAAAAAGATCTTTCCCAGAGATGCATTTAGAGCAGGCCAACCATTCGCCTCCAGTTGCTGTTTGATGGTTTCGGATCCTTGCCGGAAATTCGTTGGTGTATACAAACAATCTGTGCCATTGAATACATCCCTGATCTCTGTATCCAAAATGACCAGGGCCAGAGAATCGACTTTGATCGCTTTTTTAAATCCAAGGAATCTCAGTGCTTTAGAATAATCTCCGGGATTCGCCTTTTTGATCTCAATATTGATAAAAAGCGGCGTATGCGCCCGATTGCTCAAACTCCATTCGCGGATCTCTGTCAATGCCTGAACGAAGGTCGTGTAGTTCGACTCGTAGTCCACATCCGCGATATGCAGCAGTTTATATCCCGGTTTTGCAAGCAAAGAATCCTTTGAGCGCTGCTTCAATCCCGGAATGAATGCATTGACCCTCCTTTTTTTAAATTGCCCTCCTTTTGGATCATAATTGACATCGAGTTCAAAACCCCTGATCCCATATTGATCCATCTGAACAGAAAGCAATTCATGACCATAATCCAATTGGATCGGATCCATTTCACCACTCAACTGTTTTTTAAAATGCTTCAGGAACTTGAGGACTTTCGGATCCGGCTTCTTTTTGTAACTGTTGTGGGATGCTAAAAACCGCACGTCGTTCAGCCGGATTGAATCCGGATACTGAGCGAACACGTTAAGGGCGGTAAAGAGTGTAATGGCAAATACGTTGAATCTCATAAAATTATTCTGTTTCAATCACCCAAATGTACAGTTATTCTATACTAACCCTTAAAAGCAGGAGCAATATCCGGGCTTTCTTTTTTTTTAAGCCTATGATGCTCAGGAATCCCTACTTTTGTTTGCAACAGCATATCATTTCATGAGAACCCTGATCCTTTTTATTTTCGTTGCAGTCAGCAATTATGCCTGTGCACAATTTTCTTTCACGGTTACCGTTCAAGACAGCCTTACAAAAGAACCGCTCTACGGTGCAACCGTTTTTCTGAATGAAGTGGGGATTGGCGCATTAACAGACTTTCAGGGCAACGCCATACTAAGCGGTTTAAAATCGCCTGTTCACACTGTTCAATGCAAGCTATCAGGCTACATTTCCAAGGAAACAAGGGTGGAGATTCGGGAGGGAGTTCCAGGAGTTTTCACTATTTTACTGAATGCAGCAGCACTTGATCTGGAAGAGATCTACATTGAAGCAACCCGCGCAAACCGCACTGTGGCTAATTTACCCACACGGACGGAAGTTTTAACAGAAGAGATCGATGAAGCAGCATCCATGGAGCCCAGTAAGATCTCTCACCTCATCACGCACAGCACAGGCATACAAGTACAAACGACAAGCGCAGGATCCAATGGCTCTGTTGTCCGCATACAAGGATTAAATGGTCGGTATACCCAGCTTTTGAAGGATGGATTCCCCCTTTATGGCGGTTTTTCAGGAAGTCTGGATGTCATGCAGATTCCACCATTAGACTTGCGACAAGTGGAATACATCAAGGGTTCGGCTTCTACACTGTATGGAGGCGGTGCTATTGGTGGTTTGATCAATCTGATCAGTAAGAAGCCCCAAAAAGAAGAAACCTTGTTGCATGTCAATGTCTCGCATATCGGCGCGAAGGATTTTAATCTATTCAGCTCGAAACTATTTGGAAAGTTTGGAATGACAACACTGGCTTCCATGCACTTGCACAAACGGTATGACGCGGATGACGATGGGTATTCGGATCTGCCAGAAGTTTCAAAATTCAATTTCAATCCAAAACTTTTTTGGTACCCAAATAAAACGAATGAATTATACCTGGGTGGCATGATCACGCGTGAAGAGCGTATGGGCGGCGACACACGGCTCATCGATGGTTACGACACCGATATTCATCATTTTTATTATGACAATCAAAACAGTACTCGCTATACGTCACAGTTTCAATACAAACACACCTTTTCGAAAACCGCTTTCTTTACTTTAAAGAACAGCGTAAGCGCATTTAACCGGTCTATGCGCATCCGGCAAAATGTGTCCGGGAATCTTGCGCGGTTTGCCGGGAAACAATTCAACACCTTCAGCGAAGCTAATTTCAGTACAACAAAAGACAAGTATGTCCTGAATATCGGCGCCAACATCTACTCTGACCGATTTACCGAAAAATCACTCGACACCAATCAACTTCGTAACCAGGAATATTTCACACTTGGAGTCTACCTCAATCATTTGTGGGATATCAGTGACAACATCGCACTTGAGAGTGGTTTGCGCACCGATCGCGCAGCGGGCTCAACATTGGTTGGTAAAAATAGCGGGGAGTTTTTTGTGCTTCCGCGGATAAGTGCTTTGTTCAAAGCGAGCAAATCGGTGAGTTTCAGATTGGGCGGAGGTATGGGTTATCGAATGCCTACCATATTCAATGAAGAATCTGAGCCGTATGCCTACGCGAACATCAAAGCGATCGATCTGAGCACTGTTCTTGCAGAACGCTCTTATGGTGGTAATTTCGACGTGAAATTCAGTAGTAATTTCGGAACGGAGGACATGCTGTTGTCTTTAAACCAGCAATTCTTTTACAACCTCATCACAGATCCCATTTTATTGAATGCAGATACGGGCGGTTCCCTTTTTTACACGAATTCAGGAGAATTGATGCACAGTCGGGGCTTTGAATCGCAGATCAAGCTTACACTATGGAAATTCACCTGGTTTTTCGGCTATACCTATACAGATGCCTTCATTGAATCCGGCAGTTCTTTGCAGGGCTTGCTCCTGAATCCGAAACACAGTATCAAAGGAGATCTTCTGTTTGTTGAAGATGGAAAATGGCGCATTGGTTGGGATTATGAATACAAATCGGGGCAATTGTTATCGAGTGGTTTGCGTTCTCCATCTTTGTTTACAACCGGTGTTATTGTTGAACGCACTTTTGGAAATTTCGTGATCTTTCTCAATGCAGAAAACTTCACTGACACGCGGCAAACCAGGTATGCAAGCCTGTTGAGCGGTACAGCACAAACCCCGCAGTTCACAGATGTCTGGGCTCCGTTGGATGGATTCTTTTTTAATTCCGGACTAAAATTGAAGTTATAAGGCGCTATCCCATCCGCTGGGATACAACCAGCCCAATTAGATCTTTCTGCGTTTATACGCAACGAATCTTGACGTCCTGATCGACGGTTTTTCGACAATCCGGTAAAACAACCATGCCCCGCACACTGTAACAGGGAGGGCTATCAGCGCAAGCACGATCCTTTGCGGTTGTGTAGTGAAGATATTCTGGAAGAAATTGATCAGACCATCCGTGCCAAGAGGTGTGTGGATCAAATAGAGTGAATACGAAATTGTTCCAAGGAACATCAGCGGACGAAAGGAAGTTTTGACCAGCAGCAAAAAACAGAGTGTGCATACCGGACAGATAACCGCAGAAATTCCGCTTTTTGCATATCCGGCGACAAGGACAATGCTGCACAAGCCGAAGAACCATTTGCGGTCTATTTTCTCTGTCACAAAGCAAAACAGCAAGATCCCGGGAAGAAAAAGCAATACGTGATCCGAAACGAAACGATCGTCTTTCACTAAAAACGGCAAACTACACAGGCCAATAAAGAGGATCAGTCGGAACAAGTCATTCTTGCTAAGCAACAGGGGAAACAACAATCCGATCAAGAGGTAGAACTGGAATTCGATTGCCAGTGTCCAGAACACGGGGTTCAACCAGGTTCCTCCAAAGATGTCTACGCCATAAAAGAGATGCAGCGCGCCGTTCCCGTTCATCACCTCAACCGCAGAGGCAGTGTGATAGGGGGACCATTGAGCGATAACTGACAATCCAGCAATTCCGATGATCGTTAGTAAGTACGGGGGATCCAGCCTGATAATCCGCTTCAGCAGGAAAGAACCGTAATTATTGAGGGCATACTGATCCTGTTCCATTGAATACGGCAGTATAAAGCCGGAGATAACGAAAAAAACCGGAACACCATATCCCCCTATTCGAGCAAGATCTTGAATCGTCCCCGGCTCGAGTGTTCCCGCAAAATGCATGATGCAAACACCCAATGCCGCCAAGCCGCGCAACATCGTTACGGCCGGTATTCGAGAACCCTGGGTGATGAGCATTTTGTGAATTTTACTTCGATGATACTAAAAAATAGCAGGACAGACGTCTCAGAAGGAGGTTCCTTTCCGATACAGAATGTGCATTTTTGTGTTTGATAAGATCAACTGAGATCGGGCAACGTTCTGGCAACAAATATTCCATTCTAAGGAAAAATAAAATCATTATAGCCCTCATAATATCTGTAACAAACATGATACAACTAAATGCATTATAACGATTTGAATCGGTATAATTCAAACCCTAAAGCGTATACTATTTATATTTTGGAAAGTAAAAGCAAGATTTAACCTAACAATACGATAAAAGTTAATGCCTAATCATCTACTATTCATTCCAACACTTAAATACGACTAAATTACGTTTTTACAATTCTAAATATATACTTCTCCGACGCGGTATCAACTTCAAGGAAATAGATTCCAGAAGATAAATGACTTATTGCTACTGTAACAGTAGGCCCAGAAATATTCGGTGAAATTTCAATCTTCTTTCCAAAAGTGTTGCACAACGAGATTTTTGAGGTAGAAAGATCAAAATTTGCATGCACGTTCAACATCCCATCTGTTGGATTCGGATGAATCTCAATATCACTTATATTCAGCGCATCCAGACCAATTAGCTCGTAAACAAAACAACCAGAAGTATCGCTGCATCCGTCTGCATTGGTAACAATAGATGCATAAGTTCCATTTACTGCAGGAGTAAAGGATTGAGAAATTTCACCGCTCACAGGTAACAGCGTAGCACAGTTTATCCAGGTGTATGTGCTACTGGACGGATTAGCGCTTAACACCATTCCGGAAAGGGTAATAGTTGCAATGGGTATTGAAAAAATGTCAACACTCACTGTATTGGTTTGAAGATTCTGTGTCCCGTTGTTGAATGAAAGCACGCAATATACCTGATCATTATCAACAAGCGTATTTATTGTCAATGAAGATGCATTTTCACCTGTGAGCGCAACTCCGTTAACGTACCATTGATATTCTGGGTCACAAATCTGTTGTATGTAAGTTTCAAAGTACACTGATTCATTCTGACATACCTGAAGATCTGATGAGATAACCGCTGCAGATGGATCAGGAATGAGATGGAAACAATCAGAAGAATCTAAACAAGACCCCATATCGATAACAACATAATAGTCTCCCTCTTCACACGCCATAAATGTATTATCTCCACTACTTTGGACCACATTATTATTGCCACAGTTGTTCCAGCTATAAGTTCCACCCGGCTGAACTGTTGCCAGTGAATCGCCCGACAAAACCACATTGGTATTTGGCAAGGTCAATAGATCAACCGTAAGGATATTCGTTTGCATGGTGTCTGTAAAATTGTTCCCTATTATTTCACAGTATACCTGATCATTGTCTTGAAGACCAAAACCAGTAAATGTTGTATTTGTTTCTCCGGTTACCGGTAGTCCATTAACCATCCATTGATATGCCGGTGCACAAAGCTGATTAATTGTTGAAGAGAACGTAATACTCTCATTCGGACAAATCTGCAATGACGGAGCAGAAATCGAAACGGTCGGATTTGGATTCAAATAGAAACAAGATGTCGAGTCGATGCATATTCCCATTTCAATTACACAATAAAAATCATTCTCTTCACAAGCTGTGAAAGTCGGGTTGAAACCGCTAGCAACGATCGAGTGATCCGCACAACGCTTGAACGTATAATGCGCTCCGGACGCTGCTGCTGTCGCGGTTATACCGGAAACAGTATGCGCCGTATTGATCGGTGAACATGAATGCCCATACTTTGCAACATACCCTGATGAAGTCGTGAGTAAATAGTTATTGCCAGATGGGTCGACATCAAACGAGTTGTTCGCGTGACCATCGCTTACGATGAAGAAATTCCCTTTAGAATCAGCTGCAATATCAGGAAAATGTGTTAACAATTCTTCATCCAAAATGACAAAACCATATGCTTGTAAACCACTGTTCAGGTATTTTGCAACATAGGTGCTAGAAGCTGTAAAAGGGATTGAATTGGTAGATGTTAAAGTAATTGAACTCGTGCTATATTTCCTTCCTATTACGTATATATTCCCCGAAACATCCAAATCAAGTGAAACCGGATCTGCTGGAGCGGAAAAACCGTAACGGTATACCATCGAACCCCCGGAATTGAACCGTACAAGGTACAATCCATTGGTTGAGATTGATTGCCCAGGAGTGTTCAGACCTCCAGAAAAATCTGTAAAACCAACTGTGTTGGTGCATAAATAAATTTGGCCTTGATGGTCTATATCCATGCCGAAATAATAACTAAATGTGGAAGAACCCGGTGAGAATTTCTTTGCCCAATTCAGATTGAACAACGAATCGTAACTGGCAAAAAATGTATAACTCGTCGAAGTTGTACCGGAAAGATTCAGCGTTCCTGGACCCGGGTCAAAATCACCGCTTCCGGTCAGTCTGCCCGCAATAACCAATTCATCGGAAGGCCCAAAATCAATTGCTTTTACTGGTGAAAATGAACTCCCGGAGTTTGGAATTGGTAAGACACTTAAAAAATTACCATCCCTGTCATATCGCGCTACAAAACCGCCTCCTGAAACATTGACAACACCAACCCCAGGATCAAAATCCGTCAGAATTGATTCCATCTCTCCACCGATTGCAATATTTCCTCGACTGTCTATTGCCATGTCGTAGGGTCTCATGTCATTGCCTGGAGCCCCAACCGATTTGACCCATAATAATTGACCATTGGGATTTAATTTTGCAAAGAAAATTGAATATGAGCAGCAAGAAGATGGTGACATATCATTCAAAATCGCGGTATTGTATTCATTTGGGTCAAAATCCAAACTGTTTTCGTAACGTCCTGTGAAATACACATTTCCCTCCTTATCGACCGCCATAGCATCAACTCTTTCTGAAATAGCCGAGGTGCCTTGCATTCCTGCAGTGTATACCCATTGCAAGATGCCATCATTGTTATATTTCATGAGCATTAGATCCCCGGAATTTGGCGACTGGTAGATTTCAGTATTTCCACCAAACAATTCTACATCTGAGACTCCAGTGTATGTTCCGGCCACATAAAAATTGTCGTATTGGTCTGTTATTACACTTTGACTCAGCCATAATGAATTTGAGATTTTGTCAGCCCAATCCAAATCAGGCACACCAAGATTGGAAAACTGTGTAAACTGTTGACAAAGGGAGGTGTCAAAACAATTATTGCGTTCAACAACAACAGCATAGGGAGAATTATCTATTGGTGTAAAAGAAAAGCCGTTGGTGCCAACTTCAATGGATTGGGTCCCGCAATTATACCATTGATACGAATTCGCATTTGTGTCCGAACAGACCAATGTCCCATTCACCATTTCAACAGAAAGATTCGGTTGATTGACAGTCAAATGTAATTCTACGATACTATCAAGTCCACTTAAAAGGGGAAAAGAATAGGTGTAAATTCCCGATTCCACAAGGGTAAGATCACCTAGAGAATACGTTTCGCCCTTACAAATAGTATCAAAAAGATTTACATATATGTTTGACCCCGCCGTATATTCAATCAATATTGGTTTTCGACTTGTGCCGCTCAATTCTGGGTCAACAAAAGAAGACGAAGGATCTATGTCTGTTGTCCCTCGGATGCCGCCTCCAACAAATACCTTTTTTCCTGCCGTAACAAGCAGGTCATCTGCAGATTTGAGATAAGAATTAGAGATCTTATGGGCACTGATAAGTATCCCGCCAGGATTATATTGGGCAACGAATATATCATTTTCAGAACCACTAACCGAAGTTAATGTATAGGTTCCAATAGGATCGAAATCATACGTTCCTTTAAATGTACCTAACAATGTATAATAGCCATTTTCATGCACATCCACCTCTTCAACAGCAAAACCAGAGCCTCCAAAAGGAATAGTAAAAGAATGATAAAAATTGAACTGATGATCCAGTTCAATAACGAAACCGGAAATTGCTCCTAAATTGGTTGTTAATGTATTGGTTGCGGCCGTTGGATTTGAATCAAATGAACAGTTGAAAATTCCGGAAAGAATCAGGTCTCCATCGTCATTAATAGCTATTTTGGCGGGATCATTCATTAAAAATGTTGCAACACTCTGATAATTAAATGTTGTATCATATTTTGCGACAAAAGCCGTATTTAAATTTGCGGATCCGATTTGTACAACATTTGTTGAAGGATCAATATCCATCAAGCCATACGTTCGGCTTGAAAAAAATAAATTATCATTGCGAAGCTCCAAAAAGCATCCTGGGGGTGCAATTCCATTCCCAAAAGCCATACTCCTAACATAGTCCCCATTTAATTTTAATTTTATCATATAGGCATTCGAGCCACTAGTCAAACTTAGGTTTTGAACCGGAGCAGCAGGATCAGCGTCCACGGTGCCATTGTAATAACCTCCCAAATAAAGATTATCCTGATCGTCAAAAACAAGAGAAGTAATGTAGATGGAATTGGTTGATGAAAACACCTTCACCCATTGAAATACACCTTCCGGTGAAAGTTTCACAACAAAGGAGGATGTATTAGATGCCGTTATTGTAGAGACACCTGGTCCAGGATCTGCATCCAAAGAGCCATTAAAATCACTGTAGCAGTAAATATTCCCGGCATGATCAGTTTTCATTTTCAGAGAAAAGGCGTTATTCGACCATGAAACCACCCATAAGAATCGGCGTTGATCATCATACTTAATTATAGCGTGGGTTCCACTAATTAACGTATCCTCGACGGAAGGATCAGCGTCAATTTGACCCGATAGGC
This sequence comes from Flavobacteriia bacterium, assembly GCA_046301895.1. Taxonomy (GTDB): domain Bacteria; phylum Bacteroidota; class Bacteroidia; order Flavobacteriales_D; family Crocinitomicaceae; genus M0103. The sequence continues at coordinate 1,634 of JBKCJG010000025.1, read as the reverse complement.
TTACCAATGTTATTAAATCATTTGTCGCTGTCATTTCGATTCCTTTGACAGTGCCGAAACCACACAAATTGTCACCTCTGTGCCACCTGTATTCAAGGGGTTGTGATTGTACAAGACCTATAAAACACAAAGTAATGAGTAGTAGAAGGTTGTTTTTCATTTGAGTGGGTTTATCGCTTTAATTACGCCTATCAAAAATAAATAAAATATCATCTTCACAATTTTGAAATCATGGTTAATCATCCCAGATCCATTTTATTGGCTGACTCCCTTTTCTTCTCAACGATTCCTTTAACTTCAATCTGGGTTATGCGTAATTCAAGGTGTCCGAGCATTTTGGAAACGATGTAAATATCCGTTTCGAGTTTTGAGATAGCGCAATATCACGTCCTGGTATCCTCGTCTTATCTAAATACCCTTTGAATTCCTGAATCGTTGGATGTGTTACATCTTCAAAAGACAAACCATTTTGGGAAACAAATTGACAACAGAAAAAGGAAATTATTTTTTCCTAAAAGCCAATGAAATATGGCAAAATAAAAGAATGGAAGGGAAATGTAATTATTTCCCGATACAATATAATTTACTACATCTGAACCCCTTAATTTCATTGGGTTTCAGCATTTCTATTTTGTTCGTGTGCCACTATTGTGTCGTAACACACGAGGGTAGATATTGGTAGGGAAATTGTAGGGGTTGGGCTGTTGATAAGTTTGGGGTTTTTAACCTGGGAAATCCTCAGCTAATAGCGTTTGTAAATCATCTTCGGTTAAAGCGGTTTCAACTGAGGCCAATCTATTTGATTGATTCTCTACAATTTTTTCAAAAAGATTTCTTACTACCCGACCATTTCCGAAAGATTTAGTTCGTGAATTATATAGTTCACTAAACCTTGAGTGAATTAGTTGCACTAACTCGTCAGAAGCTTTATATTTGTTTTTTTTGACAATAGAAAGAAAAATTTCTTTTAATTCTTCGGGTTTGTAGTCATCAAAACTGATGTACTTATTGAATCTTGATTTAAACCCCGGGTTCGATTCAATAAAACGTTGCATTTCCTCCTCATACCCCGCTACAATCACGACAAGAGAATCCCTATTATCCTCCATTCGTTTTAATAGGGTATCAATTGCTTCTTGACCAAAACTATCTTGGCCATCTGACGGTGATAAGGTATAGGCTTCATCTATGAATAATATACCGTTTAAAGACTTTTGAACTATTTCATCAACCTTGATCGCCGTTTGACCAACATAACCTGCAACTAAACCAGAACGGTCCGTTTCAATTATATGGCCATTTTCTAAAACTCCAAGCGCTTTGAATACCCGTCCCATAATTCTGGCAACTGTTGTTTTTCCAGTGCCTGGAGGTCCAGTGAAAACCATATGTAAAGATGGTTTAACAACAGATAGTCCTTGATTTTCGCGTTGTTTTTGAATTTTTAAAAGATTTATTAGTGAACGAACATCTTTTTTAATTCCATCCATACCCGTAAAGGACTCAAGCTCAGCTAAAACATCCTCAATATTTTCTTCACTCAAAGAATTATCGGCTTCAACACTTGCGCTAGTTGTGGTATTCGATTCTTTTGTTTTTAAGACTGATTTCTCTTCAGCAATTTCACCAAAAGA